>NZ_VWNA01000001.1:600000-1200000 GCF_009600605.1 Segnochrobactrum spirostomi
CTCTTCCTCGCCAACGCGATTCCGCATCTCGTGAGCGGGACGATGGGCCGCTCCTTCCAAAGCCCGTTCGCCAAGCCAGCCGGCGAAGGCCTCTCCTCATCGACCGTCAATGTGATGTGGGGATTTGCCAATCTTGTCCTGGCCTATGTTCTCATCTGTCGGGTCGCGCGCTTCGATCTCCAGAGCACGGGCGACGCGGCCGCACTCGGCCTCGGCATGTTGCTGATCTCGCTCTTCTCGGCCCGGCATTTCGGCCGCTTCCACGGCGGGAACGGGGCGACCAAACCGTGAAGGCGATCGGGGCCGGTGCCTTCCGGTCGCTCCAAATTCGCAATTATCGGATCTGGGCGGCCGGCGCCCTCGCGTCGAACATCGGCACGAATATCCAGCGCACGGCCCAGGACTGGTTGGTGCTCGTCGTGCTGACGCACGGCAGTGCGGCGAGCGTCGGCGTCGTCATGGCCCTGCAGTTCGCACCGCAGCTCCTGTTCCTGCCGTGGACAGGCTCCGCGGCGGATCATTCGGACCAACGCAAGCTGCTGATGGCGACGCAGGCGAGCATGGGCATCCTGGCCCTCATGCTCGGGGCGCTGACGCTGACCGGCGCCGTGCGTCTCTGGCACGTCTATGCGTTCGCATTCGTGTTCGGCACCGCCGCGGCGTTCGACGCCCCGGTTCGCCAAGTCTTTGTCTCGCAGCTTGTCGGCGATGCGGACCTGCCCAACGCCGTCACGCTCAACACCATGTCCTTCAATCTCGCGAGCCTCGTCGGACCCGCCCTATCCGGCGCGCTGATCGCGGCGGTGGGGACAGGATGGGCGTTCGTCCTGAATGGCGCCTCTTTCTTTGCCGTGCTTGCGTCGCTGCTCCTGCTGCGCAGCGAGGAACTCCATGCGCCACCCGACAGGAAGCGGGCGCGCGGCAGTTTCGTGCAGGGCCTGCATTATGTCGCGGGCCGGTTCGATCTCATCGCCATCCTCGTCATGCTTTTTCTGATCGGCACGTTCGCACTCAATTTTCCGATCTTCATCTCGACCATGGCGACGAAGGTCTTCCATGCCGATGCCCAAGGTTTCGGAATGCTGTCCTCGGCGATGGCGGTGGGCGCAATGGCGGCCGCGTTGTGGAGCGCCGGCAGCGCTCGGCCGACGCTCGTCACGCTGATCTGGAGCTCCGCATTGCTTGGTTTCGGCTTTACGTTCGGCGGGGTGTCGCCGACCTACTGGGCCTTCGCCGCGTCGCTGGCCGTGATCGGCATCGGCTATTTCACTTTTGTCAACGGCAGCAACGCCTTGATGCAGCTCTCGACCGAACCCGCCATGCGCGGGCGCGTCATGGCGTTGCGCGTCGGCGTGGGCCTTGGAGCCACACCTGTTGGTGCCCCATCGTCGGCTGGGCTGCCGACCATTTCGGCCCCCGCTGGGCGCTCGGCGTCGGAGCCGCGGCCGGGTTCGTCGCGGCTGCCGTCGGCCTCTACGCATCGAGGGCAAAGAGGCCGCGTTCCACGGCGGCGTAACAACCCTCTCATGCCGCGGCATCGGCGGAGGGCTTTCCTCCGCTGCCGTTCGTGCTACGCAGACGAACCCACGGCATCGCCTATGGCGATCTGGTTTCGTCGTCCTCGGAGCGCATCGCGTCCCCCTCATGGCCCCCCGTTGATGGCGCCCACGCATCACGCCCCTCCCACCCGGCTCGCCGACACCGGCTATAAGCGGTTCTGGACCGCGAGCGCCTTCTCCTATGCGAGTTTTCAGATCGCGGCCGTCGTGATCGGCTGGCAGCTCTATTCGATGACGAAGAGCCCGTTCGCCCTCGGCCTCGTCGGTCTCTGCCAGTTCCTGCCGATGCTGGCGCTCACCCTGCCGGCCGGGCACATCGCCGACCGCTACGACCGCGCCGTGGTCGCGAGGGTGTGTCTCTGGATCGAGGGGACGGTGATGCTCGGCCTCGGCGCCGCCTCGGCGACCGGCACGATCACCCCGGCGATGGTGTTTGCCGCCGCCGCCGTTCATGGCGGCACGCGCACCATCGAGATGGCGGCGACCGCGGCACTGCTGCCCCGGATCGTCGGACGCACCCTGCTGCCCCGCGCCGTGACGCTCGCCACCTCCGCGATGGAGACGGCGCTCGTGGTCGGCCCGGCGCTCGGCGGCGTGATCTATCTCGCCGGTGCGCCGATCGCCTATGCCGGCGTCGCCGCGCTTTACGCTGCCGCAGGCTGTCTCATCTGGTCGCTGAAGCCGGTGGAGAGCGCCGTCCCCGACCGCACCCCGCCGAGCCTCGAAAGCTTCCTCTCGGGCGTTCGGTTCGTGCGGACCCATCCGGTGATCCTCGGCGCACTCTCCCTCGACCTCTTCGCCGTGCTGCTCGGCGGGGCGACCGCCCTCCTGCCGATCTACGCCCAGGACATCCTGTTCGTCGATTCGACCGGTCTCGGCGTGCTGCGTGCGGCGCCGGCCGCCGGCGCCCTTCTGATGTCGCTCGTCATCGCCCGGCTCCCGATCGAGCGCCGGATCGGACCCATCGTGCTCGGCGCTGTTGCCGTGTTCGGCGCCGCGACGATCGCGTTCGGCCTCTCGACCTCGTTCACGCTGTCGCTCGCGGCCCTTTTCGTCATGGGTGCCGCCGACGTCATCAGCGTCGTCATCCGCTCGACCGTGGTGCAGATGGCGACGCCGGAAGCGATGCGCGGACGGGTGAACGCCATCAACTTCCTCTTCATCGGCGCCTCGAACCAGCTCGGCGAATTCGAATCCGGCCTGACCGCCGCGCTCATCGGCGCCATCCCCGCCGTCGTGGTCGGCGGGGTCGGATCGATTGCGGTCGTCCTGATCTGGGCGGTGATTTTTCCGGCTCTGCGCAAGATCGACACGTTGCGCGATCTCTGATCCCCTTCGCCAAACCGATGCGCGAAGCGGGGGGAAGCTGGCGCCGAGCCCTTCGGGGCGTCGAGTGCCCGACGCCAGCCCCGGTCCGAGCGTTAACCCCGACCGTCTCATCAACGATCGAGGGAGCCGCGGGTTCCGGTCGAATCGCGTGCTGGGACAAGGACATGGCACTAGAGCCGGAAGTATCAGCAAAGGTCCCCTCGCCTGTCCGCCGCCGATCGATCTAAAGTGTCGCCCGATCGACCCGGAGGAGCATGATCATGACCGACGTTCGCGCGATGTGCGCCATCGGCCGTTCCGGCCAGCTCGGCCTCAACGGCCATCTGCCCTGGGAGGGCGACACGCGGCCCGAATTCCTCGCCGATGTCGAAGCCTTCTGGGCGGCGACACGCGGCCACGTCCTCGTCGCCGGCGCGCGCACCATCCACTGGGTGCCGGAGTTCGCCTACGCCGAGCGCACCATCGTCGAGATCCATTCCGGCGACGTGCCCGAAGAGGTGATCGCCCGCTTCCCCGGCCGCGTCGTCTATATCGGCGGCGGCCCGGCGGTGTGGTCGGCTTATGCCCATCTGATCCGGCACTGGGACATCAACCGCCTGCCCTATGACGGGGATGCCGACACGTGGTTCGACCCCAAGTGGCTCACGCAGGCGAAGCCCGCCGGCCGATAAGATCCTTCCGGCATCATGGAAACTCTTCGTCACGCCGAAGGCTCTTCGGCGTGAGCGTGCCGCGCACGCGAGACGCAAGCTTCACACCATTCTCGCAACCTAGCGTCCCACCCGGCTCAGTTCTGCAACACACCGTGCTCATCGCAGACGTATCGCGATTCCTCCTCGGGTAAGCTCGAGCCCGAGGCCTCGGGGGCGATCCGTGGCGATGCGGTCCGCGCCGCTGGAAAGGCTCGCCGGATGTCGTCTGCCGCCCTCACGCTCGCCGGCCCGACGGAGGCCCCCTCGTCCTCGCCATCGTCCGGGTCCGCCCGGCGGCGGCGGGCCGGCGCCGCGGTCGCGCGGCGCGGCGGCACCCTGTCGATCCGGGCCCGGATCGCCGCCTTGTCGGTGCTCTGGTTCCTCGGCGTGATCGCCGTCGTGGGCGGCTATCTCATCGGCGAACGGGAAATCGCCCGCGTCGCGGCCGAGGATAGCGCCTTCACCGCGGTGGCCCGCTCGGCGGTCTCGGTCGGCCGGGCGACCTCGGCCACCATCGCGGCGCTTCGGGCCTATCTCGCCGCCCCCGGCGAGCAGACCGCCGCCGCGGCCCAGGCGAAGTTCGCCGAGGTCGATGCGGCGCTGGCGACGCTGCGGGCGGATGCGGCGGCCGCCGGCGACCAGGGCGGCGAGGTCGAGACCCTGGCGAAGATGATCGTCACCGTCGGCCCGCTCTTCTCGGACGTCGTAACCGACGACCGCAAGCTCGGCTTCGACGATGCGACGAGCCTGTGGTCGAAGATGGACGATCAATCGGCCGCCGTGACCCGCGCGATCAAGAGCGTTCCGGGCGGCCTGTTCGGAGCGGACGGTATCAAGCTCGCCGCCGCGCTCGGCCAGATGGACCTCGCCCGCGCCCAATTCGCGATCAACCATAACGACCTCGCCGCCGGCAACTTCGAGGCGGCGGCGAACCGGCTCACCCGCAATGTCGAGCGCGCGCAGATCGACGATGCGGTCAAGGCGAGCTTCGCCGGCCCGGTCGGCGATTATCGCACGACCTTCGCGACCTATTCTCAGTTGATGGCGGCGCGGCAGCCCCTGATCGAGCGGCTGCTGCTCACCTTCGACGTCGCCGATCCGTCGGCGAACGCCCTCCTCGAGCGCGCCCGCGCCGGGGCCGACGCGGCGCAGGCCCGCCTCGCCGTGTTCCGCGACCGCACCACCCTCACCATCGCCATCCTCATCGGCCTCATCGTGGTCGGCGGCGCGCTCTCCTCGTTCGCGATCTCGGGCAGCATCACCCGGCCGCTCGGCCGCCTGCGCACCGCGATGGCGGGTCTTGCCGCCGGCAATCTCGACGCCGTGCCCGAGACCGAGCGGCGCGACGAACTCGGCGAGATGGCCCGCGCCGTCGCCGTGTTCCGCGACAACGAGGCGAGCCGGCGGGCGCTCGCGGCCGCGCAGGCCGAGGATGCGGCGGCCAAGGCCCAGCGTCAGGCCGAGACCGAAGGCCTCATCGCCGAGTTCCGGGCCGGTGCGACCGCGCTCATCGCCTCCGTCGGCAACACGATGACCGACCTGCGCACCACGGCCGAGGCGCTCGGTCGGGTCGCCGGCGAGGCGGAAAGCCGGACCGGCGCGGTCGCGACGGCGTCGCAGGAGGCCTCCTACAACGTCAACACAGTTGCGAGCGCGACCGAGGAACTCGTCGCCTCGATCGAGGAGATCGCGTCCCAGGTCGCTCGCACCGGCGAGGTGGTACAGGCGGCGACCGACGGCGCGCGGGCGACCGACGCCACCATCGCGCGGCTCGCCCACTCCGCCGCGCGCATCGGCGACGTGGTCAGCCTGATCCAGGCGATCGCCGGCCAGACCAACCTGCTCGCCCTCAACGCCACCATCGAGGCGGCACGCGCGGGCGAGGCGGGCAAGGGGTTCGCGGTGGTCGCGAGCGAGGTCAAGCAACTCGCCAACCAGACCGCCAAGGCGACCGAGGAGATCGGCCGCCAGATCACCGAGATCCAGCGCGAGACGGCGGATGCGGTGGCGGCGATCTCGGCGATCTCGGAGCGCATCCTCGAAGTGCAGCGTTTCTCCGCCACCGTCGGCGAGACGATGGCCGAGCAGCGCGCCGCGACGGCGGAGATCGGCGTCAATGTCGTGCGCGCCTCGCAAGGCACCACGGTCGTGTCGGACGGCGTCGCGGGCGTGTCCACCGCGGTGACGGGGACGCGCCGCTCGGTCGGCGACGTCGAGCGGACCGCCGGCCAGGTCGATCAGCGCACCGCCGATCTCGGCCGGCTGATCGAGGACTTCCTGCACCGCGTCGCCGCGGCGTGACGGTTGCAAAGCGCGCGACGCCGCCCGGACCGATGGCTCGGGCGGCGCCGAGATCGCCGACAGCGATCGTCTCCGGTCAGAACAGACCTCGGGTCAGAACAGACCGAGCGACGTGGTCGAGTAGCTGACCAGGAGGTTCTTGGTCTGCTGGTAGTGATCGAGCATCATCTTGTGGGTCTCGCGACCGAAGCCCGAGGCCTTGTAGCCGCCGAAGGCGGCGTGCGCCGGATAGACGTGGTAGCAGTTGGTCCACACCCGCCCGGCCTGGATCGCCCGGCCGACCCGGTAGGTGTTGTTGCCGTTGCGCGACCATACGCCGGCGCCGAGGCCATACATGGTATCATTGCCGATCGCGATGGCGTCGTCGATCGTCTTGAACGGCGTCACCGAGAGCACCGGGCCGAAGATCTCCTCCTGGAAGATCCGCATCTTGTTGTGGCCGACGAAGACGGTCGGCTTCACATAATAGCCGTTGTCGAGATCGCCGCCGAGCTTCGCCTGCTCGCCACCGACCGCGCATTCGGCGCCTTCCGCCTTGCCGATCTCGATATAGTCGAGGATCTTCTCGAGCTGGTCCTTGGAGGCCTGGGCGCCCATCTGGGTGTCGGGCGACAAGGGATCGCCGACCTTGATCCGGCCGACGCGGGCGACCGCGCGCTCCATGAACTTGTCGAAGATCGATTCCTGCACCAGCGCCCGCGACGGGCAGGTGCACACCTCGCCCTTGTTGAAGGCGAACAGGGCGAAGCCTTCGAGCGCCTTGTCGAGGAAGCCGTCGTCGTCGTCCATCACGTCGGCGAAGAAGATGTTCGGCGACTTGCCGCCGAGTTCCATCGTCTGCGGGATGAGATGTTCGGCCGCATAGCGCATGATCTCGCGGCCCGTCGTCGTCTCGCCGGTGAACGACACCTTGGCGATGCGCGGATTGACGGCGATCGCCTTGCCGACCGAGCCACCCGGCCCCGTCACCACGTTGAGTACGCCCGGGGGCAGGATGTCGGCGGTGAGGCCGGCGAGGATCGCGAGCGAGAGCGGCGTGTTGGAAGCCGGCTTGATGACCGTGCAATTGCCCGCCGCGAGCGCGGGGGCGATCTTCCACGCCGCCATCAGGAGCGGGAAGTTCCACGGAATGATCTGGCCGACGACGCCGAGCGGCTCACGGAAATGGTAGGCGATGGTGTCTTCGTCGATCGTCGAGATCGCGCCTTCCTCGGCGCGCACGCAGCCGGCGAAATAGCGGAAATGGTCGATCGCGAGCGGCACGTCGGCATTGCGCGTCTCGCGGATCGGCTTGCCGTTGTCGAGCGTCTCGGCGAGCGCGAGGAGCTCCAGATTCTCCTCCATCCGGTCGGCGATCTTGTTGAGATATTTGGCGCGCTGCGCCGGCGACACCCGCGCCCAGGCGTCCTTCGCCTTGTGGGCGGCATCGAGCGCGGCTTCGACGTCGGCCGGCGTCGATTGGGCGAAGTCGGCGAGCGCCTCGCCGTTGACCGGGCTGTGGTCGGTGAAGAAGCGGCCCTCGATCGGGTCGACCCAGCGCCCGCCGATGAAGTTGCCGTATTGCTTGGGCAGTCCGCCCTTGTTGCGGACGAGTTCGATCGCTTGATGGGACATGGTCCATTCCTTTTCCGAAAATACGCCGGAGGCCGCGTACACGAGCGGCGCGGATCGTTGGCCGCGATGCGCGGCATGACGGGAGAGCTGGCGGGCCGGCACCGCGGCCCGCCGCGATCACGCAATCACGACGTCTTCACGTCGATCGTCTTCTCGCTGCGACGGGCCTCGTCCGTCTTCGGCACCGTCACCGTGAGCACGCCTTTGTCGTAAGCGGCGGAGATCCGGTCGGCGTCCGCGCCCTCGGGCAGGCGGAACGATCGGACGAAGGCGCCGTAGCGGCGCTCGGAGAGCACATAATCCTTCTCGTGCTTCTCCTTCTCGGCCTTCTTCTCGCCGCGGATCGTCAGCGTTCCGTTGGCGACCTTCACCTCGATGTCCTTGACATCGAGGCCCGGCACTTCCGCCGTTATTTCATAGGACTTATCTTTCTCCGCCACGTCCACCGCGAGGGCGACGCCGGTCAGCCGCAGATCGCGCGGCCAGGCGATATCGAAATTGAAAGCCGGGCGGGCGAGCGGGCTGCGCAAGGCGCCGCCGGCGAAGCCCTCGAACACCCGATCGATCTCGTGGCGCAGGGCGTCGAACGGCGCCCACGGCGTGAAGGGCGCCGGAGCCGGCGCCTTGGTCTCGTTTTGGATCGGAAGCTTGGTTGCAGTCTCGGCCATCGGTCTCTCCATCATGAAGAGTCGGCGCGTGTGGTCCGCTTTGGGTGTCCGGTCGTTAGGCCGGTCTCGGCGAAGCGGCGAATGCGTCGGCTTCGATCTCAGACGTCCCATATCCCCGGCGTCCGATTGACCCCATTAAAGAAAGGTACGGCTTTCGGGCATTGATCCGCATCAAGTGGCTGAGCAAGCCGCGTCGACGCGGTAGAAATAGCCTAGAAAAGCATCTCCTGATTGCATATTATAATTAATACACTCACGGAGTTCCGCGCGGAGCGCATAGCGGCCTCCCGACCTTCGCACACCTGCCGGGCCGTCGATCGGGCTATAAAGCTCATGCCCTCTTTGGGCGTTTCCTCCCAGACTTCAGACCGCGGCGGCAACGCCGCGGCTTTTTTTTGCCCGCGTCCCCATCGCATTGCGGCACAGCAGCGCGACGAAGCGGCAACCCTTCCAAGCCTCCCCGCGACGCGCCATAGTCCCCGGACCACAAGCTTTTTGGGGAAGTGAGATGGTGTTTCGTTCGCGTTTGTCCGGCGCTCTCCGCGCCGCGGTTCTCTGCGCCGCCGGCCTCGTCGCCTTAGCGGCGACCAACACGGCCTCTGCCGCTCAGCCGACCTTTCTGACCTATGTCGATGCCGGCTCGCCGCTCGAGCGGCAGCCGCAATTGTGGGCCTCGTTCGGCGGCGAATGGCGGCGCTTCACGATGGATACCGGCTCGACCTCCATCGCCGTCGATTCCCGGGCGATTCCGAACCTCGCCTCGCTGCCGAATCTCGGCCCCGCCACCCTCACCTACGGCAGCTCGGGCGTCACCTTGGTCGGGTTCCGCGTTCTCGTGCCGGTGACGATCCGCGGCGCCAACGGTGCCACGATCACGACCAATCCGATTCCCGTCCTCGCAGTCTCTCGGATCACATGCCGGCCCGACGCGCTGCGCTGCCGGCCAAGCCGGACCGGCGCGCGCACCGCCATGATGGGCATCGGCTACGGCCATGGCCGGCCGGACGCGGTGCGCAACGGCACCCTCGGCAACCCGTTCATCCACGCGGCCGACCAGACGGCGAAGCTCGGTGCACCGGTGCGGCCGGGCTACATCGTCACCGCGCGCGGCGTCCAGGTCGGCCTCGCGCCGGGCGATACCAACCACTTCTCCCTCGTGAAGCTGATCCGGCGGCGCTCCGGCGATTGGTCGCTTCCGAACGCCTGCGTGGCGGTCGACGGCCGCAAGGCCGGCTGCGGACCGATCAGTGTCGATACGGGGATCGTGCGCATGCTCGTCGCGGTGCCTGGGGCGGAGAACGCGCAGAAGATCGCGGTGAGCATCGGCGACCCCGCGAAGCCCGCCGCCGCCTATGCGTTCAGCCCCGGCGACGGCAACCCGATGACGCCCGCGGGCATCCGGGAGAAGCCGGCCGGGTACCGCATCTTCGTCAATCCGGGCCTCCACTTCATCAACGGATTCGACGTCCTCTACGACCCGCTCCAAGGCTACGCCGGCTACCGGCCGAGCGGCGGCTGAAGACGCTCGTCGTCCCGAACGGGACAGCGCACAAGCCGAAATCCCGGCCGCTTCCGCGCGAAGCGGCCGGGTGCATCCACCGATCTTCCAAAGATCTACGGTGCGTCCCGCTTTTCGGCGCACTCCATGCGCTTTCGAAGCGCTTTTCTGCCGTACGCACGGGGCTTTGATCCACGTCAGTGCCGAACAGGGCGACACTCGTCATTGAACAGACGGGACCGCTCAAGAGAGGTACGACGATGAACGACCATTCCCCGGCCGAAACGCGCCGCGAGCCGCTCGACGCAGCCGAACTTCATCTGATCGATCGTTATTGGAAGGCGGCAAATTACCTATCCGTCGGCCAGATCTATCTGCTCGATAACCCGCTTCTGCGCGAGCCACTGAAGTCGGAGCACGTCAAGCCGCGCCTGCTCGGCCACTGGGGCACGACGCCCGGGCTCAACTTCATCTACGTCCACCTCAATCGTGCGATCCGCGCCCACGACCTCAACGCCATCTATATCTGCGGCCCCGGCCACGGCGGCCCCGGCATGGTGGCCAACACCTATCTCGAAGGCACCTACAGCGAGATCTATCCGAACATCAGCCGCGACACGGCCGGCCTGAAGAAGCTGTTCCGCCAGTTCTCCTTCCCCGGCGGCATTCCGAGCCACGCGGCGCCCGAGACGCCGGGCTCGATCCACGAAGGCGGCGAACTCGGCTACGCCCTCGTCCACGCCTACGGCGCCGCGCTCGACAACCCCGATCTCGTGGTCGCCTGCGTCGTCGGCGACGGCGAGGCGGAGACGGGACCGCTCGCCGCCTCCTGGCATTCGAACAAGTTCCTCAACCCCGTCAGCGACGGCGTCGTGCTGCCGATCCTGCATCTCAACGGCTACAAGATCGCCAATCCGACCATCCTCGGTCGCATGAGCGACGAGGAATTGCGCAGCCTGTTCATCGGCTACGGCTACGAGCCCTTCTTCGTCGAGGGCGAGGAGCCGGCGGCGATGCATCAGGCGATGGCGGCGACGCTGGAGACGGTCGCGCACCGCATTCGGGCCATCAAGACACGGGCCCGCGAGAGCGCGGAGCTCCACGGCCGGCCGCGCTGGCCGATGATCATCCTGCGCAGCCCCAAGGGCTGGACCGGCCCGAAGGAGATCGACGGCAAGAAGGTCGAGGGCTTCTGGCGCTCCCATCAGGTGCCGATGTCGAACGTGCGCGGCAACGAAGCCCATCTGCGCATCCTCGAAGACTGGATGAAGAGCTACGGCCCGGACGACCTGTTCGACGAGAAGGGCACGCTGAAGCCCGAGCTCGCCGCGCTGGCGCCGGAGGGCAGCCGCCGCATGGGTGCCAACCCGCATGCCAACGGCGGCCTGTTGCGCCGCGAGCTCAAGCTTCCCGACTTCCACACCCTTGCGGTCGAGGTGAAGGAACCCGGCGGCACCATCGCCGAGGCGACCCGCGTGATGGGCGTCTACCTCCGCGAAGTGCTGCGCCTCAACGCCGAGGAGCGCAACTTCCGGGTGGTGGGTCCGGACGAGACCACGTCGAACCGGCTCGATGCGGTGTTCGACGTCACCGAGCGCGTCTGGATGGAGGGCATCGAGCCCTACGACGTCCACCTCGCCCACGAAGGCCGGGTGATGGAGATCCTGAGCGAGCACCTCTGCCAGGGCTGGCTCGAAGGCTATCTGCTGACCGGGCGCCACGGCTTCTTCTCGTGCTACGAGGCGTTCATCCACATCATCGACTCGATGTTCAACCAGCATGCGAAGTGGCTCAAGGCGTCGCGCGAGCTCGGCTGGCGCCGCCCGATCTCCTCGCTCAATTATCTGCTGACGTCCCACGTCTGGCGTCAGGACCACAACGGATTCAGCCACCAGGACCCGGGCTTCCTCGACCTCGTGGCGAACAAGAAGGCCGACACGGTGCGCATCTATCTGCCGCCGGATGCCAACACCCTTCTGTGGGTCACCGACCACGTCCTGCGAACCTACAACCGCATCAACGTCATCGTGGCGGGCAAGCAGCCCGCGCCGCAATGGCTGTCCATGGAGGCCGCGGCCAACCATTGCGAGGCCGGCATCGGCATCTGGGAATGGGCGAGCACCGACCATGACGGCGAGGAGCCGGACCTCGTCATGGCCTGCGCCGGCGACGTGCCGACGCTCGAGACGCTCGCGGCCGTGGACATCCTGCGCCAGGCGCTGCCGAACCTCCGGATCCGCGTCGTCAACGTGGTCGATCTGATGACGCTTCAGCCGAAGGACGTGCACCCCCACGGCCTGCCGGACCGGGAGTTCGACGGCATCTTCACCACGAACAAGCCCGTCGTATTCGCCTATCACGGCTATCCGGCGCTGATCCACCGGCTGACCTACAGCCGCACGAACCACGCGAACATCCACGTTCACGGCTTCCAGGAGGAAGGCACCACCACGACGCCGTTCGACATGGTCGTTTTGAACGAACTCGACCGCTTCCATCTCGCGATGGCCGCGATCGATTGGGTCCCGGGCCTCGCGGTCAAGGCGGCGCACCTGCGCCAGCAGCTTCGCGACAAGCTCACCCAGCACAAGCTCTATGTCTGCGAGCACGGCGAGGACATGCCGGAGATCCAGGAGTGGAGCTGGCCCTACAAGACCGCCGCGAACGCCGGCGATTGAAAGTGACGACCCGGCCGGGCGGGCAGCGCGTTCCGCCCGGCTCTCTCTCGCGCGAGAGAACACTGCCTCGCGCGAGAGAACACTGCGCAGCTATCGTTAGGCCGATCAGATCCGCATTGTTGCGCCGAGGCGGCCCGTCAAGGCTTTCCCGCGTTGCATGCCTTCACGGCATTGATGCCGCCAAGGGCCGTTAGGGCCTGCTGTCCGCGCTCTGCGATCTGCTTCCGCCACGCCGCGGAATCCAGCGTCGGAGTGGTATGCGCCCCTGTCAAGGCGATAAAGTAAACGGGATCTTCGATGTTTCGTTTGGCCCGTCGCACACCGTTCTGAACGACGATAGGATTACTGCCGAGATCTTGGTGAAGTCGGATCGAAGCCTCGCCCAGCCGGCAACAATCGCCATATACGCCATAAGCGATGGCACCCGTCTTCGGGCGGTAGACCGCCACGAGGTCACCTCGTGAAAGGCGATATTTCTCCGCATAAGAAGAAGATAGAACGACGTACGGAATCTCGCTGGCATTAACATAGTGCCGCTGCGAGTTTTCAGGGGTATTTTGAATCGTCAACTTTGTCGTCGTTACATAGGCTTGACCAGGCAACGGATCGCCCACTCCTTGAATCCTCGGCTCTCCAGACTTTTCAGTCAGAAATCCAACGATTTTTACTTTTGAATAATCTTTCGTCTTCTCAGCATTCTGCCAATAAGATCTGCACAGGGCATACCAGTGTTTACGATCATTGAGCGGGGTGCGCGCCACGCCGTCTACAATGGCAAATACGCCATCGCAAGTATTTGAAAGCCCCCGACCATCAACGCGGTAAGAGTCCGGCGCACCGTCTGCATCGACACTGAGGCGCTTTGTGCTCACGCAATCCAGGGCCTGAGCAGTAACCGTTGCTACTCCATATATGAAGAAAAAGGCAAGAATTGTCCTCATATGCCACCCCCGTACGGATTAAATTCCCAGATCGAGATTCCCCACTTAGACAACTAAGCCGAGCGCATCTCTACCGCTGATAGAAGCAGCATTCTGGATACCCGTCAAATTCGGCGCAGATCTTAATATATTTTATCTAAAGAAACTAAAAAATAACGCCTTTATTGATTCTAACGTGCTGCTATCTATTAAAATGATGCTGCAGGAGCATTCATTGATTTTTCTATTAGCCTATCATCTCGAAATATTACTCAAGAAGAGCCGCGGGCATCCTTCTTGGCCTGGGCGACGGCGACGAATTTGGTCACGCGACCGGCCTCGCCCGGCGCGCCGATCTTGTCGATCCGCGTCTTTTCCTTGAGGTGCATGCCGGTGTTGGCGTGCAGTCCGGCGTCGGGATGGTGCGCGCCGCCAGCGGCGCGCTTCATCGCCAGCGCACGGCGGGCATTGGCGGTCAGAGCCTCGCGGGCCGCCTTGTCGGCGCGGCGTGTCGCCTCGCGGCGGGCGCGGGTCAGCGCGTCGGTCAGAACGGCAGCCTTCTGGCGGTTGCCGGCATCGGCCTGATCGAAGCGGATCTCCTGGCGGCCCTTGCCGCGCAAGGCGCGGCGTTGATCGTTGGCGATCGACTGGGCGCGGTCGCGGCGGTCACGCAGGTGATGGATGAGCGCCTGGAGATCGGCGTGGCTGAGCTCTGCCAGCACCGGATGGCGCGCCTTCTCGACGAATTCGAGTTCGGTGTCGGTGAGCAGGCGGCGCTCGTTCTTGCGGGTATGGGCCACGGCGATCTCTCCATGCACAGGCGGCGGCGCCGACATTCGCGAGCCGGCGCACGATTCCGTCACGCATCCGCGATCGCAGTGAACCTTTCGTGACAGGCGCGTCGGATCCGCGCGCTCCTCTCCGGCGCGATCCGACGTTCAGAGGACCAAGCGCGAGGCGGCGTCTTCGCCGACGACCCAGCTCCGTCCCGTCCAGAGAGAACGCCGCACCTCGATGCCTCCGGATGCGATCCGGATGATGTTGAAGGCGTTCGGCTCGCCGCGCACCCGCGTCGAGGTCGCCGTGGAGGCCTGCACGACATAGAGCGGCGCGGGGGCGGCCGGCGACACGGAGACGACCGGACTGTTGTAGGCCCGGTGCAGGTGACCCGCGAGGACGAGGCGGACGCCGAGCCCCGAGAACAGCGCGAGCGCCGCCTCGGCGCGCCCGACGAGCCTCGTCTCGGGTGCATCCTCAGGCGGCAGGAACGGATGATGGGCGACGACGATGCGCACCCGCTGCTCGCCGAGCGCCGCGAAATGCCGGCGCGCACGGTCGAGCTGGCGGCGCCGTAAGCGCCCCCGCGACCAATCCCAGTGCAGCGAGGCCCGCCGGGCCGAGTTGAGCCCGACGACGGCGACCGCGTCGTCGAACCAGATCGGCTCCACCGTCTCGTCGATCCACCGCCGCCAGCGGCCATAGGGATCGAAGAAGCGTTCGTGGAGCAGATAGGGCGTCAAATCGTGGTTGCCCGGCACGCACAGGATCGGCCGATCGAGCGCATCCAGAAAGGCGCGGGCCGCGCGGAACTCGGCCGAGCGCGCGCTCATGGTGAGATCGCCGCTCACCACCACGAGATCGGGCGCCGCGGCCCGCACCTCCGCGACGAGCGCTTCGACGACGACAGGATCGACGCGGCCGAAATGGAGATCCGAGAGATGGACGAGCGTGGTCGTGCCCGGCGGCCCGGCTGCGGGATAGCTCACGCTGCAACCTCCACACCGCCGGGGCCGGCCGGCGCCGCAGACGCGGTTTCCTCGGCGGGCACGATCACCGTCAGCGCCCGGGGCCGTATGCGGAACCGCAGGGGCGGCTTCATCAGTCGAACCTCGCCGTCGACCATCATCCGCACCGCGGCACGGTGCGCGGTGATCGCGACCTGACGGAGCTCATGGGTCTCAAGCCAATGCGCCCGGGCGAGGCCCCAGACCAGCGAGTCGATCGCCGTGTGGAGAAGGCTCCACACCCCGACGCCGCGGGCGATGTAGAGGGTGAGCACGCCGCCGTCGAGGCTGGTGCGAGTGAAGGGCCTGCCGACCGCGTCGTCGTAGCGGTTGTTGGCGACCATCACGGCCCGGGTCCGCATCCGCCGCCAGCCGGCCGGCAGGCGGATCGCGACCCCGAGGGCTGGCTCGCGCAGGATGGACAGAATGGTGCGCCGCGCGATCCCCGCCCACGCCAGGAAGCCGAGCCGCCCACGCCGCGTCTCCCGGTGCTGGGCCACCCGTGCCGGCAGACCGAGCACGGCGTTGCAGAGGAACAGCCGCCCGTTGACCTCGCCGAGATCGATGGCTTTCTCCTGCCCTCCGGCCGCGACGGCGACCGCCGCCGGCAGCTCGAGCGGAAGCTTCAGGTCGTTCGCCACCATGTTCATGGTGCCGAGGGGCAGGATCGCGAGCGGCGGCACCGGGCCCTCGCCGTGGCTGCGCCATCCGTGGATCGCGGTCGCGGCGGCGGCGATGCTTCCGTCGCCGCCGCCAACGACGAGACGATCCGGCCGCCACGCGAGCGCCTGCTCCATGCGCTCCATGAGGGGACCGTCGAGGAACATCCGATAATCGTGGCCGAGCGCGCGGAGAGCCGTCTCGACCTCCTCCGCCGCGCTCTCACGTCCGAGCAGGGACCCCGAGGCCACGTTCAGCACAACGGCAAGCCGCATGAAACTCCCTCCCCCGACCCGCCCCGTCGGGGCTTCTGTCGGGAACGGCCGACGCACCGCCTGGTTCCGCTTGTCCGTCGCGACCGCACAGCCGTCGACAGGCCATCGAAAGCTCTTCATCTTCGCGCGCTAGGACCGCACCGACAAGGTGCGGGTCCGAAAGCGCGGCTGACAAGCGGCGCGGACGGGCGAGGTACGAAGCGAGGACACTGCCCCGATGACCCTCAACAAGGCCCTGGCCCGTCTGGTTCCACACTGGACCTTGAACAGCCAAGTGCGCTTCTCGCTCGCGCTCCGCACGGCGACCGCCTGCATCGTACCGGTGGCGATCGGAGGCTTCTTTCATCTGCCGGAGCTCTCGCTCACCGGCGTCGCCGCTTTTCTCTGCTCTCTCGCCGATCCCGGCGGCGCCCTGAGGCTGCGGATCGCCTCGATGGGCCTCTTCACCGGCCTGTGCGCCCTCGTGGCGGTGATCAGTCTCTCCTATGCGCCGCCCCTGCCGGTGTCGATGGCGATCCTCGGCCTCTTCGGGTTCGCGCTCAGCTACACGATGGTGTTCGGGACCGCGGCAAGCACCGTCGGCTTGATGCTCTTCACGGAACTCGGCGTGCTCTATTGCATGCCGGCGATCGGGATCACATCGGCCCTGGAAACGGCGGGCTTTATCCTGGTCGGTGGACTTTGGGCGATGCTGCTCGCGATCGTGGTATGGCGGATCGCGCCCTATGCGCCGGCGCGCAGCGCCCTCGCCAAGGTCTGGACCAAGCTCGCCGACCTTTCGAGCCAGGTCGAGGCGATCAACGCCATGCCGACCCCCGGCAACGCCTGGGCCAAATTGCCGACCGATCATTGGGCTCCGCTCCGGCAGGCGATCGAGGACACTTCCCTCGCCTATTCCGCCCTCCGCCGCGGACGCAGCGGCAAGAGTGGGCGCGGCGAAGCCCTCATCGCGCTCCGGGGCAACGCCGAGCAGACCTTTCAGCTTTTTCCCGCCCTGACGAGCGCGCTCGAGCTGATGGCGTCCCGCGGCAGACCGCGCGACAAGTTCCAGCCCGTCCTGCGCAACGTCAGCCGCACTCTGCGCTTTCTCGCCGACGCGACGAACAACGGCATGGACCGTCGCGTCGAGGCGCTCTCCACGTCGGTCCAGCGCCTCAAGGCGGCGGCCCAGGCGCTCGATGCCGGCGATCCCGTCGAAAGCAGGCTCGCCGTCACGATCGGTCAGATGGTGCAATGCCTTGAGGAAAGCTGCGACCTGACCGCGGCGGTGCGGGTGCCGGAACACCTAGCCGAGCGTTTCGCGCAGCCGGCGACGCGCCTCTCCCTCGCCGACATCGGGCGCACGCTGCGGGAGAATTTCACCATCCAATCCGTCGCCTTCCGCCACGCCGTGCGTGCGGCCATCGGCGGAGCGGCGGCGCTCTATCTCGCCGACGCACTCCATCTCAGCCACGGCTATTGGCTCGTCATCACCACCCTGATGATCCTGACGCCCTACATGGCGACGACGTGGCGACGGATGCTCGACCGCATTCTCGGCACGATGCTCGGGGCACTCGGTGCCGCCATCGTCCTCATCTATGTCGATCAGCCGATGGAAATCGTGCTCCTCGCCTTCGTCTTCCTGGTCGGCTCGGAACTGGTGCGCGGCTACGGCTATGCGTTCTATGTGACGTGGATGACCATGGGCTTCCTGATGATCGCCGACCTGTTCTATTTCGGCGGCGGCATCGGCTGGGAGCTCGCCTTCCTGCGTCTGGTCGACAGCCTGATCGGGGCAGCCTTGGCGACGGCGATCGGCTTCCTCATCTGGCCGCGGTGGGAAGAGCACACCCTCTCGTTCGCCGCGGCGAAGGGGGTGCGGCAAGGCCGCGATTTCATTCTCACGGCGATGACCCGCCCGCCGCAGCCGCGCGCCGTCATTGCAGCCTGCCAGCGCGCCTGCGGTCTCGCCTGCGGCAACATCGAAGCCTCCATTCAGCGGCTCCTCAACGAGCCTCGATTCATCCCCTCGAAGGCGATCGAACCGGGGATGTCCATCGCGACCGCCGCCCGCCGCATCTCGGTCCTCTCGATCGACCTGAGCCTCGTTCCGGAGGCGTGCCCCTCGGCGGCGCTCCAGCCCGTCGCCGCGGCCGCGCGGGCGTGGTTCGACGCGGCGTTCACGGCGATCGCCACCGCACTCGAACAGGTCGAGCCGCCGCCGCCGCTGCCCGATGCGATCTCCTGGCCGTCCCCTCACACGGCCATCCCCACGACGAGCGACGAGATGATGGTGGCCACGCTGATGCGCGTCGAGCGCCAGGTCCGCACGCTGCACGATGCCGCCGCCCGCCTCGCCGAAGCGCGCGGCGGCGCCGAAGGTCGCGTTGCGGAGCCGGCGCCCGAACAGGCTGCGTGAACCGACTAATGGAGCGCGACGGACCGCCGCGCTGCGGAACAACACGACGTCGCCGCATTGATCTGTTGCTGTGGAACGGCCACATTGGAGAGCCCACCCGCCGTTCCAGCCCCGAACAAGAGAGACGTGATGCCGCACGATACACCGCTCATTTCGATGATCGTCATCGGCCTAGTCCTTGCCTTCATCTTCGGTGCCATCGCGAACCGGCTCAAACTCTCGCCCCTGGTGGGCTATCTTCTGGCCGGCGTCGCAGTCGGCCCGGCGACCCCCGGCTTCAACGCCGACATGGAACTTGCCCAGCAGCTCGCGGAGATCGGCGTGATCCTGCTGATGTTCGGCGTCGGCCTGCATTTCTCGCTGCGCGAGCTCCTGTCGGTGAAGGCCATCGCCATTCCCGGCGCGCTCGTCCAAATCGCGGTGGCGACCGCGATGGGCGCAGGCCTCGGATGGTTGATGGGCTGGCCACCTGCCGGAATGCTGGTGTTCGGCCTTGCGCTCTCCGTCGCCAGCACGGTCGTGCTGCTGCGCGCCCTTCAGGAACGGCGCATTCTCGACACCACACGCGGCCATATCGCCGTCGGCTGGCTCATCGTCGAAGACCTCGCGATGGTGCTCGCCCTCGTCCTGTTGCCGCCAATCGGCAGCCTGCTCGGGACCGCAGACGGCGGCGCCAGCATGAGCCTCCAGGAGATCGCGACGACGCTCGGGCTGACGCTGGGCAAGGTCGCAGCCTTCGTCGCCATCATGCTGATCGTCGGACGGCGCGTGATCCCACGCCTTCTCGATATCATGGCCGCCTCGGGCTCCCGCGAACTGTTCCGCCTCGCCGTGCTTGCGATCGCCCTCGGCGTCGCCTGGGGCGCTGCGACGCTGTTCGGCGTCTCCTTCGCCCTCGGCGCCTTCTTCGCCGGCATGGTGCTGAGCGAGTCCGAGCTCAGCCAGGACGCCGCCGCCGAGACGCTTCCTCTGCGCGATGCGTTCGCGGTTCTGTTCTTCGTGTCGGTCGGCATGCTGTTCGACCCGTCGATCATCGTGCGCGAGCCGCTGCCGCTGCTGGCGACCGTGCTCATCATCGTGTTCGGCAAGTCGTTCGCAGCCTACGGCATCGTCCGCCTGTTCGGCCACAGCAACGCGACCGCGCTGACGATCTCGGCGAGCCTCGCGCAGATCGGCGAGTTCTCGTTCATTCTCGCGGCGCTCGGTGGCCAGCTCGGCTTCCTGCCGGATACCGGGCGGGACCTGATCCTCGCCGGCGCGATCCTCTCGATCCTGTTCAACCCGTTCGCCTTCACGCTGCTCGACGTGGTGCGCAAGCGGATGGAGCCCGCCGCGGGGACCTCAGCCGCCCCCATCTCGCCCGGCGAAGCGATCGCCGACACGGAGCTCGCCAACCACGCCATCGTTGTCGGCTATGGCCGGGTCGGACGGCTCGTCGCCGAAACGCTCCGCAAGACCGCGAAACCCTTCCTGGTCATCGAGGACAGCGACGTGCTGGCGAAGGAGGCGCGGGCGAAGGGCGACGAAGTCTTCCTCGGCAATGCGGTCCAGGACGGCATTCTCGATTCGGCCGGCATCGCCCGGGCGAGCAGCCTGTTCCTGGCGATCCCGAATTGTTTCGAGGCGGCCCACATCGGCGATCGCGCACGCGAGCTCAATCCCGGCATCATCATCGTGGGGCGTGCGCACTCCGACGCCGAGGTGCAGCACCTCGCCGATCACGGCATCACCGACGTCATCATGGGGGAGCGCGAGATCGCGCAAGGCATGCTCGACATCGTGGGGACGCACGAGGCCGAGAAGAAGGCCGGCGAACCGCGACCTGACGAACCGGGATCTGCCGAACCCACCGCGTCGGTGAATGAGGAGCCGGAGCCTCGCGAGGCGACCGGCGCCCCGGACCAAGCACCACCGGTCTCGGCCGCCTGAGCAGCCGTTGGGCCGGCAATGCCGGCCCAACGGGATGACGGCGGATCAGCCGACCAGCTTCAGCCGGCCGCGCCCGAACAAGCCACGGTTCGTGCTCGCCCGCGACACCGGCGCCACCACCCGCGCCGACAGGGTCTGCCCGGCCTCCGCGGCCTGGGCGGCAACCGGCGGCAATCCCCGGCTGGCGCGGTAGATGTTCTCGTAGGCATGGGCCGAGCGGCCCCAACCGAAATCCTGCGCCGCCGCTTCCGCGCGCATCGCCCGCAGGCGAGGCGCATCCGCATAGGTTTCGAAGGCCCGCTCCAGCGCGCCGCGGAAGTCGGTCCGGGAGAACCGGCGGAACAGGAAGCCGGTCACGCCGTCCCGGACGGTGTCGTTGAGGCCGCCCGTCGCATGGGCGATCGGCAACGAGCCGCAGGTCTGGGCATACATCTGGCTGAGGCCGCACGGCTCGAAGCGCGACGGCATCAGAAGGAAATCGCTGCCGGCGGTGATGCGGGCGGCGAGCGGCTCGGCATAGCCAATGAGCGTACCGACCGAGCCCGGATAGCGCTTGGAGAGCCCGAGCATGCCCCGCTCGAGGTCGGGATCGCCCATGCCGATCGCCGCGATCTGGCCGCCGCGGCGCACGATCTCGCCGGCGAGATCAATGACGAGATCGATGCCCTTCTGCGGCACGAGGCGCGACAGCATGCCGAACAAGGGACCGCGGCTCGGCGCGAGGCAGAGGCTCGTGCGCACGAAGCGGGCCTGGGCACGGCGCGCCGCCTCCCGGGCGCTGCTGCGCTCCGGCAGGCGCACGCCGTCACGAATGCCCCATTGCTCGTCGATGCCGTTGACGATGCCGTCGAGCCGTCCGGCGTCGGCGATGCCGGCGAGAAGGCCGTGCAGACCGCAGCCGAGGGCCTCCGTCGTGATCTCGCGGGCATAGGTCGGGCTGACCGTCGTCACCCGGTCGGCATAGAACAGGCCCGCCTTGAGAAACGAGATCTGATCGTGGAACTCGACGCCCTCCATCGCGAAGGCGTAGTCGGGCACGCCGAGGGGGCCCAGGCGCTCCTTCGGAAAGATGCCCTGATGGGCGAGGTTGTGGACGGTCAGGACCGTCGAGACCGGAGCCTGGGTCCATCGCGTGTAGGCGAGCGCGAACGAGGCCGGCCAATCGTGCGCGTGCACGGTCTCCGGCTGCCAGCCGGGGAGCACGCCGCCGGCAATCTGCGCGGCGGCGAGACCGAGGCGCGCGAAGCGGACGTCGTTGTCCTCGAAATCACGGCCGTGGGCGTCGACATAGGAGGTGCCGGGGCGCTCGTAGAGCTCCGGACAGATGAGCACGAAGACCCCCTGCCCGTCGTCGAGCAGCGTGTAGCCGAGTTGGGCCGCCGGCACATCCGACAGACCGGGAAGCTGCGCCACGATCTCGATCGGTCCGATCTTGGCGAGCACCCCCGGATAAGCCGGCATCAACACGCGGATATCGAGCCCCCGCGCGCGCAGCGCGCGCGGCAGGCTCGCGGACACGTCGCCGAGCCCTCCCGCCTTCGAGAAGCCCGCCATCTCGCTCGTGACGAACAGAACACGCATGGAACACCAATGTGGAGACGCGGCACGCGACGGGCAGATCGCGACGATAGCCGTCGCAGATCGCAGCCTTGCGACACCGCCACCGAAAAAGAACCGCCCGCGGACAGACGGAAAAACGCTTGTCGGTACAGACGGTTCCACCACCCTGCGCGTCGCGCGGACGCGACGCACGAGAGGCGAACGAATTCATCCCTCCGCCGGAAGACCGACGAAGACCACGCGCTGTCGAATTTGGAGAGCGAAAGCCTTATGGGAGATATGGCTACGCTTGGGGTTAGTAAAAACCTGGATCTCGCCGCGGGCCAGTCACATATCCGAGATGAGCAAATGGAGCTGAGCGCAGACACGCATCACGCATCCAGCGCCATATCATCAACGTCCCCGCGGACGAGGACGCGAAGTGCAAGCAAAGGGGCGCGCCCTCCCCCGCGCAGCGGAGGAGGGCTACGCGTCAGATCCGCCCCATGAGGGCGAGAATGATCAGGATGATCAGCACCAGACCGACAATGCCGCCCGGCCCGTATCCCCATCCGCTGCTGTAAGGCCACGTCGGCAAGGCGCCGATGAGAAGCAGAATGAGGATGATGATGATAATCGTCGTTAAGGTCATCGAAGATCTCCCCGGCCGCTTACGAAGTTCAGCCGGGAGAGCAATGGCGACGGCGCCCATTCGTTCCGTCCCGCCACTCATTTGACCGTGAACGCGAGAAACGGCTCGCCCCCGGAACATGCAGCGAAGGTCGGCCCCTCTCGCGAACCGGAGCTTGTTTGCCACTCGCGAGTTCGGTTACCGTGACCGTCAACAGAGGAAGAACCGCCATGCTCACGCTCTCTGCCGAGACCGAGGCTTTGGTGAAGGCTCGGGCCGCGGTCGCGGGGAAGACTCCCGATGCGCTGGTGCGCGAGGCCATCGAGCGATATGCGTCGACATCGGATGTCGCCGGGAAGCCGGAGGTGCGCGCCGTCGACATGGAGCGCGTGAAAGAGATCAGCCGCCGAAACACTAGCTGCCCTCTTCTCGACCGCCGTAGCGCGAAAGAGATTCTCGACGAGGCCTGGACGGATCTTTCATGACTGTCGTGGATTCCTCCGCCCTCGTCGCGATCCTAGAGGAAGAACCCGAACATCATCATTTTGCGGAGGCACTTCGAGCAGCCTCGCGGCGCTTGGTCTCGACCATCACGTTGTACGAGACCGGCATCGTCCTGTTGCGCCGACGAGGCCTCTCTGGGCTCGCCGCTCTGCACGAACTCGCTGACGCCTTGCATCTCGAAGTCGTACCGTTCGATCGCAGCCAGAGCGAAACCGCGATTGCAGCCTATGCCCGCTTCGGCAAGCGCATCAGCCCCGAGGCACGTCTCAACATGGGGGATTGCGCATCATATGCGCTCGCCATGAGCCTCGGCGCGCCGCTTCTCTACAAGGGCGAAGACTTCGTTCACACGGACGTCACCACCTGTCCATGATCACGCGACCGTCCCGACAGACTGAGGCGTAGCGCCGGCGGCGCGATAGGCCGCCGGGCTTGTTGCATCGCAGCCGAAGCGCGAGTGCCCTCAGACGCCTTCGAGACGGCCGAGGGCTTCGGCGACGGTCTGCCGGCGCGCCACGAGTTCGGCGCGCTTCTCGCGCTCGCCGTCGACGATCTCCTCCGGCGCGCGCTCGATGAAGCTCGGATTGCCGAGCTTGGCGTCGATGCGGACGACGTCGGCGTCGATCTTGCCGAGCTCCTTCGCAAGCCGCGCGCGCTCGGCGCCGAGATCGATCACCCCGGCGAGCGGCAGACAGACCAGCGAGCGCCCGACGACGATCTGCGCCGAGGCCGGCGGCGCGACGGGGGCGGTCGCGATGCTCTCGATGCGGGCGAGGCGCTTGATGACCGCGTCGTGAAGACCGAGACGACGCTCGATCTCCGCATCCGGAGCGACGACGACGAGCGGCAGCAGCGCGCCCGCCGGCACGTTCATCTCGGCGCGCACGGAGCGGACCTCGGTGATGAGGGCGACGAGCCAGTTGATCTCGTCGGCCGCATCCGCCGCGGCGTCATCGATAGCCGTCGAGGGCCACGCGGCGTGGGCGAGCAGGCTCTCCCGCTTCGGTCCCGTCTCGCCGGTGCGCTGCCACAGCTCTTCGGTCACGAACGGCGCGAAGGGATGCAGCAGCGTCAGGATGCGGTCGAGCGTCCAGGCGGTCACCGCGCGGATCTCGTCCTTGGCCGGGCCGTCCTCGCCCATCAGCGTCGGCTTCGTGAGCTCCACGAACCAATCGCAGAAGGTGTTCCAGGTGAAGCGGTAGATCGCATCTGCCGCGTCGTTGAAGCGATAGGCTTCCAGCGCCTCGGTCACCGCCGCGGCGGTGCGACCGGCCTCGACGACGATCCAGCGGCCGAGCGTCGAGCGGACCGACGACGGATCGAAGCCTTCGACCCGCACACAGCCGTTGAGCTCCGCGAAGCGGGCGGCGTTCCACAGCTTGGTGATGAAGTTGCGGTAGCCGGCGACGCGGCCGGTGGCGAGCTTGATGTCGCGGCCCTGGGCGGCCATCGCCGACAAGGTGAAGCGCAGTGCGTCGGCCCCGTACTCGCTCATCAGCTCGAGCGGGTCGATGACGTTGCCCTTCGACTTCGACATCTTCGCCCCCTTCTCGTCACGGACGAGGGCGTGGATGTAGACGGTGTGGAACGGCTCTTTGCCCATGAAGTGCAGGCCCGCCATCATCATCCGGGCAACCCAGAAGAAGATGATGTCGAAGCCGGTGACCAGCACCGAGGTCGGATAATAGCGGGCGAGCTCGGGCGTCTCGGCCGGCCAGCCGAGCGTCGAGAACGGCCACAGCGCCGAGGAGAACCACGTGTCGAGCACGTCCTCGTCGCGCACGATTTTGCTCGGCGCGCCGTAATGGGCATCCGCCGCGGCCTGCGCCTCGGCCTCGCTGCGCTCGACGAAGACAGTGCCGTCCGGGCCGTACCACGCCGGGATCTGATGGCCCCACCAGAGCTGACGCGAGATGCACCACGGTTGGATGTTCTCCATCCAGTCGAAATAGGTCTTGTCCCAGCTCTTCGGCACGAAGGTGGTGCGCCCCTCGCGCACCGAGGCGATCGCCGGCTCGGCGAGCGTCTTCGCGTCGACATACCATTGGTCGGTGAGGAACGGCTCGATGACGACGCCGGAACGGTCGCCGTGCGGCACCGTATGGGCGTGGTCCTCGATCTTCTCGACGAGCTCGCGCGCCTCCAGCATCTCGACGATGCGCTTGCGGGCGACGGCGCGGTCGACGCCGTGGAGTGCCATGACCTCGTCGAGATCGGCGCTCGGCACGAGGCCGGCGAGGAAGTCCTCGTTGCCGACGAGCGTCACCGCACCCTCGATGTCGAGGATCGAGATCATGCGCAGACCGTTGCGCTTGCCCACCTCGAAGTCGTTGAAGTCGTGGGCCGGCGTGATCTTCACCGCGCCCGAGCCCGTCTCCGGGTCGGCATAGGTATCGCCGACGATCGGGATGCGGCGGCCGGTCAGCGGCAGCACGACGTTCTTGCCGATCAGGTCGCGATAGCGCTCGTCGTCCGGATGGACGGCGACGGCGGTGTCGCCGAGCATCGTCTCCGGACGGGTCGTGGCGACGATGATGACGCGGCCCGGCTCGCCCTCGATCGGGTAGCGCAGGTGCCAGAGCTTGCCCTTGACCTCGACCGGCTGGACCTCGAGGTCCGAGATCGCGGTGAGCAGCTTCGGGTCCCAATTGACGAGGCGCTTGTCCTTGTAGATCAGGCCCTGCTTATAGAGCGTGACGAACACCTCGCGCACCGCCTGCGACAGGCCCTCGTCCATGGTGAAGCGCTCGCGCGACCAATCACACGAGGCGCCGAGACGGCGAAGCTGGTTGCCGATGGTGCCGCCGGATTCCGCCTTCCAGGCCCACACCTTCTCGAGAAACTTCTCGCGGCCGAGGGCGCGACGTCCCGGCTCCTGGCGCTCCATCAGGCGACGCTCGACGACCATCTGGGTCGCGATGCCGGCATGGTCGGTGCCCGGCTGCCACAGCACGTCGCGGCCGCGCATGCGCTCGAAGCGGATCAGGATATCCTGCAGCGTGTTGTTGAGCGCATGGCCCATGTGCAGCGATCCCGTCACGTTCGGCGGGGGATCACGATGCAATAGGGCTCGGCGTCGCCGCGCTTGCCGGCGCCGGCGCGAAACGCTCCGGCCTCATCCCACAGGGACGCGATACGCGGCTCGACGGCGGCCGCCTCGTAGGTCTTGTCGAGCATGGTGAAGTCTGCTGCGCTCTCGAAACGATCGGACAGGCGGCCGGCCGGGGCCGGCGCGCGAGCGCCCTTTAGAGAGCGTGGAGGCGGTGCGAGTCAACTCGCCTACGCCATCTGCTGCAGGATCGTTCGGGGGAATGATCCCGAGGGTGACGAGAACGGCATGATCGGTGGCACGCCACCGTCCGACAGGGCCTGCGCCGGCCCGTCGGCTGCCGGGCGTCAGCGCCGGCTGCGCGCGATCCGCTCGATCTCCTGGCGCACCAGGTCCTCGACGAGGCCCGGCAGGTTCTGATCAAGCCAGCTCTTCAGCATCGGGCGCAGGATGTCGGCGACCAACTCTTCGACACTGCGCGGCGTCTGCGCCGAGACCGTGCGGGAGAGCGCATCGAAGGCGTGGCCGACCGACGCGCCCGCCCGGTCCGACAGGAGCCCTTCGTCGCGCGGCGGCGCGCTCACGGCCCCACGCGCCGGCGCCGGGCCGGAGGAGAGACCGGCGCTCGACGCACGATGGGACGGCGCCGCCGTGTGGGACGGGGCATGAGCCTGCCCGGCATATCCGCCGAGTGGGGACCGCGCCGCAGGCGCGTTGGCAAAGCGATCGACATAGCCGAGAACGGGCGTGCCGATCTCATCACCGTCGACGAGCGCGACGTCCTCGTCGCCAGCGCCGAAGCGATCGACGAAATCGCGCGCTGCGGCAGCCGGCCGGCTCTGGCCGTTCTCGAGCGCATCGACGCCATCCGTGATCATGCGCTGGATCGTGGAGAGGATGTCCTCGAGCGTCTGATCACGGGCCGCATTCGCTGGCGGCATGAGGCACCCTCCGCGTCTCCGCCCATCGAGGGCGGCCGGGACCGACAGATCCGAGCGATCACCCTCCCCCGCGGATCCACCGAGAGGATAGGGCTCAAGGCGCAAAGTGTACGCCCGGCCAACGCATCGCAAGCGATGGCGAGGTCGACGGGGCCACAATTCACAAGGAAACGGCGCCCGCCTTCACGCCCTCAGGAGAACGTCCGGCTCAGCGGCCGTCCGGCGTGGTCAGGCCGTACCACTTGTCGCGGACCTGCTTGTAGTGGGAGACCGGGTCGTAGACGCGGACCGGCAAGGCGAGCGAAACGGCATCGAGCCGGCCCGTGGCCGCGACGAGTTGATAGAGCGCGATCGCCTGCTGGAACGTCGCCTGGACGAGGGTCGTCTGCGCCTGGACGAGGTCGCTCTGCTGCTGGAGCACGTCGAGGGTGGTCGCCTGACCGACCTTCTGCTCGTCGACGACGCCGTTCAAGGCGAGCTGGTTGGCGCTCACCGAGGACTTGGCGGCGCGGATCGACGCCTCGGACGCCTGGAGGTTGCCCCACGCGGCGACGACATTCTGTCGGACCTGATCGCGGTAAAGGTCGATCTGGATCTGGGCGTAGCCGAGCTGCTCCTTGGCCTGCCGGACCTGCGAGGACACGAGGCCGCCGGTATAGAACGGCATGTTCATCGTCACGCCGGCGGTGGCGCTGGTCTGCGACCGCTGGCCGCTGCTGTCCTGGTTGCCGTAGGCCCAGTTATAGCCCTGCTGCACGCCGGCCTGGAGGTTGACGGTCGGCAGCGTACCGCCTTCGATCACCTTGACGTTGAAGGCGGCGACGTCGGCGTTGTAGGCGGCCGCCTGGATCGCCGGATGCTTCTCCTGGGCCGCCGTCAGCGCGACGTCGAGCGAGCGCGGCCGGAGCTTGGCGCCGAGCGGCTGCTGCTTCAAGTTCTTGGCGTCGAGGCCGGTCACCTGACGGAAGGTCGCCTGGGCCGACATCAGATTCGCCTGGGCGGCGTTGACGTTCGCCTGCGCCTGGGCGGCACTCGCCTGCGCCTGGGCAACATCGGTGGTCGTACCCTCGCCGACCTTGAAGCGCTCCTCGTTCACTTTCACCTGCTGGGTGAGGAAGTCGAGGTTGCTCTTCTGGAGCTGCACCAACGCCTGCTGCTGGATGACATTCATGAACGCCGACACGGCGTTCTGCAGCACGGTCTGCTCTGTATCGCGGAGCTGCTCGCGCTGGGCGAGCACGTTCGATTCGGCCTGACGCACGCCGTTGGTGGTCTGGTAGCCTCGGAATAGCGGCTGGGTAAGCTGGAGACCCATGGTGAGCGGGACGGCATAACCTTGGGCCTGCGATCCCTGCGAGCTGCCGTAGAAGCCCGCGCTATAGGACGCCTGCCCCTGGACCTGCACGGTGCCCGAAACGGACGGCCGATAATTCGCCATCGCCTGGGGAACGCCTTCGTCGGTCGCCCGCGTCTGAGCCCGCGCCGAATTGAGCTGCGGGTTGGTATTGTAGGTCGAAACTAGGGCTTCCGTCAGCGTCTGGGCCGACGCCGGATGCGCCACCACGACGAGAGCGGACGCGGCGAAAAGCCATCTGATCATGGACCCTCCATTACGACGTGCAGACGAACGATCCATGGCAACCCTCCGAGTTCGCGCCATCGCGCGGACAGTCTGCGCCTTCAAGCCTCCCTCGAGCGAACCCGAGGCGACGCCGACGCGGAGACACACGCCTTTACTCTACACATCCGTGGGGCCGGACCTTCGCCCCCGCGGCTCAGCAACTTAGGCCAAGCGCGAAGATAGGGCATCCCGTGAAGAGGCCGACCCTTAACGGAACGTTACCTATAGGCGGGAACGGGCCGTCCCGGAAGCCGTCGCGGGAACGGATCACGTGGAAGGTTAAGGATGCGGCCTCGATGCAACAGCGGCCCCCCGAAAGGCCTCAACGGGCTGACGAAAAAGCCCCGCCGCGGCGGCCGCGACGGGGCTCGATCGGGATCGTCGAGAGGGGTCGATCAGAAAACGAAGGCCTTGGGGCGTTCAAATCCGGGAAGCAGGTGAGTCGCCGCGTTGAAGGCGAATCGCGCGCTGACGCCGCCGGCGGAGCGCCCGTAGAGCCGCGCCTCGCCGGCGCCGCCGACGCCCTCGACGAGCACCATGCGGCCGTCGAGCGCGAGCTGGGAGGCGAGCGCCTCCGTCCCGGCCTCAACCGCACCGGCGACGATGATCACATCATAGGGAGCCGCAGCGGACCAGCCGGCCGCGAGCGGGCCGACCACGCTCGTCACATTGCCGATGTCGAGCGACTGGAGGCGCTCGGCGGCGGCCGCCGACAGGGCGGCGTCCGAGTCGAGGCTGACGACCTCACGGGCGAGCTTGGCGACGATCGCCGTCTCGTAGCCGGACGCGCTGCCGATCACGAGCACCTTCTCGTCCGCGTCGATCAGTGCGAGCTGAAGCATCTTGGCGAAGGTTGCGGGACGCATCAGGTAGCGCGGCACGGGCTTCGCCGCGACCGGCACGTCCTCGTCCACATAAGCGAGCACCGACCGCTCCGGCGCGATGAAGCGCTCGCGCGGCACGCCGGCATAGGCACCGAGCACGTCATAATCGGTGACGTCGTTGGTACGCAGCTGGCAATCGATCATCTTCTGCCGCAGGCCCAAGAAATCGACCATCGAGCAATCCTTCGCGAGGGCTCGCGGCCGGGAGGGTGCCGCGACGCTTCATCCATCGGACTTGAATTACTTGAAGGTGCGACCCCGGCGCAAGCCGCCGCGTTGCGGTGGAGCCACCCGCGAGCCGCGCTTAGCGCATGGACCCGCGCACCCGGCGGGTTTGTGCTTGCTTTGTTCGCATTTCGCCCTAGTTTAAGGGCGGCTCGACGCCCCGGCGCCGCTCCCGGTCCGGCCTTCCGAGCCAGCTAGGCCTTTCCGCGCAAGGACGAAGACGATGGCCGATCCCTCCCCGATCGAAGACGGCGCCGCCATGCTCGCGCAGGGCAAGCGCATCTCGATCCGCGGCGCGCGCGAGCACAATCTCAAGAATGTCGATCTCGACATCCCGCGCGACAAGCTCGTCGTCTTCACCGGGCTGTCCGGCTCGGGCAAATCCTCGCTCGCCTTCGACACCATCTATGCCGAGGGTCAGCGCCGCTACGTCGAATCGCTGTCGGCCTACGCCCGCCAGTTCCTGGAGATGATGCAGAAGCCGGACGTCGATCAGATCGACGGCCTCTCCCCAGCGATCTCGATCGAGCAGAAGACGACCTCGCGCAATCCGCGCTCGACCGTCGGCACCGTCACCGAGATCTACGATTATATGCGCCTGCTATGGGCGCGCGCCGGTATCCCCTATTCCCCGGCGACGGGGCTCCCCATCGAGAGCCAGACGGTCTCGCAGATGGTGGATCGCATCCTGGAGTTCTCCGAGGGCACGCGCCTCTACCTGCTCGCGCCGATGATCCGCGGCCGCAAGGGCGAATATCGCAAGGAACTGGCCGATCTCCAGAAGAAGGGCTTCCAGCGCGTCAAGATCGACGGCGCCTATCACGAGATCGAGGCGGCACCGACACTCGACAAGAAGATCAAGCACGACATCGATGTGGTGGTCGACCGCATCGTCGTGCGCGGCGACATCGCCGCTCGTCTCGCCGACAGCCTGGAAACGGCCCTGCGCCTCGCGGACGGCATCGCCGTCGCGGAATTCGCCGACGAGAAGGACGCGAACGGCGAGCCGCGGCGGGTCATCTTCTCGGAGAAGTTCGCCTGCCCGGTGTCCGGCTTCACGATCCCCGAGATCGAGCCGCGCCTGTTCTCGTTCAACAATCCGTTCGGCGCCTGCCCGACCTGCGACGGCCTCGGCACGACGCTCTCGTTCGAGGCCGAGTTGATCGTTCCCGACGACGAGCTCTCGCTCAAGGACGGCGCCGTGCTGCCCTGGGCGCGGACCGGCAGCACCTCGCCTTATTACAACCAGACACTCGAAGCGATCGCCCGGCACTTCGAGGTCTCGATGAAGACGCCGTGGAAGGACCTGCCGGAGGCGGTGCGCAACACCATCCTCTACGGGTCCGGCGCGCAGAAAATCGCCTTCCTCTATGAAGACGGCCTGCGCTCCTACGAAACCAAAAAGACGTTCGAGGGCGTGCTGCGCAACATCGAGCGGCGCTGGCACGAGACCGAGTCCGAATGGGTGCGCGAGGAATTGTCGCGCTACCAGTCCGATCGCCCCTGCCCCGATTGCAACGGCTACCGGCTGAAGCCGGAAGCGCTCGCGGTGAAGATCGACGGCCGTCACGTCGGCGAGACTGCCGCCCTCTCGATCCGCCAGGCGCAAGCCTGGTTCGGCGGGCTCGAGGCGCGCCTCACGCCGAAGCAGCAGGAGATCGCCGCGCGCATCCTCAAGGAGATCCGCGAGCGACTGACCTTCCTGGTCGATGTCGGCCTCGATTATCTGACCCTCGCGCGCGCCTCCGGCACCTTGTCGGGCGGCGAGAGCCAGCGCATTCGCCTCGCGTCCCAGATCGGTTCCGGCCTCACCGGCGTTCTCTATGTGCTGGACGAGCCGTCGATCGGCCTCCACCAACGTGACAATGCGCGCCTGCTCGACACGCTGAAGCGGCTGCGCGACCTCGGCAATACGGTGATCGTCGTCGAGCACGACGAGGACGCGATCCTGCTCGCCGATTATGTCGTCGACGTCGGGCCGGCGGCGGGTATCCACGGCGGCCGCGTCGTCGCCCACGGCACGCCGGCCGAAATCCTCGCCGATCCGAACTCGCTGACCGGCCGCTATCTTTCCGGTGAGCTTGAGGTCGCGGTGCCGGGCGCCCGGCGCAAGCCGAAGAAGGGCAAGGCGATCCGCATCGTCGGCGCGCGCGGCAACAATCTGAAGGACGTCAGCGCCGAAATCCCGATCGGCCTGTTCACCTGCGTCACCGGCGTCTCGGGCGGCGGCAAGTCGACGCTCTTGCTCGACACCCTGTTCAAGGCCGCGGCCCGCCGCCTCAATGGGGCACGCGAGAACCCGGCGCCCCACGACCGCATCGAGGGCCTCGAATTCCTCGACAAGGTGATCGACATCGATCAATCGCCGATCGGCCGCACACCGCGCTCCAACCCCGCGACCTATACCGGCGCGTTCACGCCGATCCGGGACTGGTTCGCCGGGCTGCCGGAGGCCAAAGCGCGCGGCTACGGTCCGGGCCGCTTCTCGTTCAACGTCAAGGGCGGGCGCTGCGAGGCCTGTCAGGGCGACGGCGTCATCAAGATCGAGATGCACTTCCTGCCGGACGTCTACGTCACCTGCGACGTCTGCCACGGCAAGCGCTACAACCGCGAGACGCTCGACGTCACCTTCAAGGGCAAGTCGATCGCCGACGTGCTCGACATGACGGTCGAAGAGGGCGCGGAATTCTTCTCGGCGGTGCCGAGCGTGCGCGACAAGCTCGAGACGCTGAAGCGGGTCGGCCTCGGCTACATCAAGGTCGGCCAGCAGGCGACGACCTTGTCCGGCGGCGAGGCGCAGCGCGTCAAGCTCGCCAAGGAGCTGTCGAAGCGGGCGACCGGGCGCACGCTCTACATCCTCGACGAGCCGACCACCGGCCTGCACTTCCACGACGTCGCCAAGCTCCTCGAGGTGCTGCACGAACTCGTCGATCAGGGCAACACGGTCGCCGTCATCGAGCACAATCTCGAGGTCATCAAAACCGCCGACTGGGTGGTCGATCTCGGCCCCGAGGGCGGCGACGGCGGCGGCGAGATCGTCGCGGTCGGCCCGCCCGAAAAGATCGCCGCCACGAAGCGCAGCCACACCGGCCATTTCCTCGCCGAACTCCTGGCGCGGCGCCCCGGCAAGCGGGCCTCGGCAGCGGAATAGGCCGACGCGATTTCCCTGCCTCCCCGGCCGGCATCACGGGCGCCCCTCACCGGGCGCCCGACTTGTTTATGCTGCACCGCACGCCCATTTGCCCGATTAGAGCTCACGAATTGCTCATTCATTGCGCTCTGCACAACGCGCATGGCTCCCATGCTGGCGGGACCCTGCCTCAATCGAGTGCAATCGCATAAATATAGGTCGTTCCCGAGAGGGCGCGGCGAGCCGGAGCGAAACGCTTCAGACGGTTTGCCCCCGCGGGATAAAAAGTCACAGGTGCTAAAATGATCGACAACATTGTCAGCCGTTATCGCTCTTGGCGGAAGTATCGCGACACCTATGAGCAGCTGATGCAGCTCAACAATCGCGAACTCGACGACCTCGGCATCTCCCGTTCGGAGATCCCGTCGATCGCCCGCCGCTCGGCCCGCTGAGAATACCAGCGACCGACTTCAAGATTACGGACGGCGCTGCGGTGCCGCCCGACCGAGATAGGGGCATAGCCCTCTTCCTTCTGGGCAATGTCCAGCTGTAACGCCTGCCGATCCTCCCGTCGGCAGGCGTTTTCGTTTGTGCGGATCGTCGCGGATGGCGCGCCGCGTGGGCGCCGCTCGGTGACGGCGCCCAACGGGCAGGCAGCTCTGCCGAAAAATCGGTCCCGAGTTCAGTCCTTCGACGCGATCCGCTCGCGCGCGTCCCAGCCGCCGACCGCGTCCTCGGCGTCCGCCGGTGGCGGCGTCAGGCCGGCGAGCCGCAGCGTCCGCTCCAGCAGAACCTCGTAGATCGGCCGGCCTCCCAGGGCCTCGGCGACGATGTTCGCCGTCACGCAGGTCAGGATGACAGGCACGAGCAGGGTGTAGGCCCCGGTCAGCTCGGCCACCAGCACCATGCCGACGAGCGGCGCGCGGACGGTGGAGGAAAACAGCCCACCCATCGCGGCGATGGCGAACGCGGCCTGAGCCCCTTCCGGCAGCGGCAGGGCGAGTTGGAGCACCGTCGCGTAGAGAAGCCCGATCGAGGTGGCGAGCGCGAGGATCGGCGCGAAGATGCCGCCCGGCACGCCGGTCGAATAGCTGAACATCGTCATGACGAAGCGGATCACGACGACGATCGCGAGCGCGGCGAGCGGCAGATTCTTCTGTGCCAGCGCGATGACGAGCACTTCGCCGCCCCCGGTCGCTTCGGGACGCAAGATCAGAAGCGCGCCGATTGCCGCGCCGACGACGAGGGGAACGAGATAAGGCGACCAGCGCCGGCCGATCTTGAGGGAGGTGTCGAGCGAGGCGATCAGCGCCTTGTTGAACAGGACGCCGACGACCCCGAGCACGATGCCGAGGCCGAAGAAGGCCGGCAGCCAGACGAGCGGCAATTTCGGGGCGAACATCTCGAGCGCCGGCGAGGTGCCGGTGATCAGTTCGCACACGACGGCGCTCGCGAAGGAGCCGAGGATGACGGCCGTGTAGGTGCGGAAACCGTAGGGGAATTGCCGCCGCGTCTCCTCGATCACGAAGAGGATGGCGGCGAGCGGAGCGTTGAAGGCGGCGGCGAGGCCCGCGGCACCGCCTGCGGCGAGCAGGCCACGCGTATCCCGCACCGGCAGCCGGAACCAGTCCGAGGCCGCCTGCGCGACGGACGCGCCCATGTGGATGGTCGGCCCTTCACGCCCGGCGACGAGGCCGGACCCGAGCGCGAGCAGGCCGCCGACGAACTTGACCGGCAGGATGCGCTTCCAGCGCACCGTACGCAGCCCCTCCATCGCCCCCTCGATCTCCTGCACGCCCGAGCCCGCCGCCTCGGGGCAGAAGGTGCGCACCAGCCAGACCGCGGCGACGACCATGATCGCGGCCGTCACCGACGAGGCGAGGATGAGGGAGCCGCCACTGAAGACCGGCTTCAGGTGCGTGATCCAGGAGGCGATGGCGACCGTTCCGAGGTGAAAGTAGGAGCCGATCAGGCCCACGACGGCGCCGGCGGCGAGCGCAATGGCATAGTAGATCGCGTCCGACGGACGCGGCTCGGCCGGTTGTGCGGATTCTGACACGAACGCTGTTCCTGTGGTCTCGGGAGGTCTGCAAGATGAACGTCCCCCGCCTCCGGGCTTAGCGGATGGCGGCGGGCCACCGCAAGCCGATTGCGCGGCCGTCGCCCGGCCGGGAAAGACAGGCGATGGATGCGGCCAGCGGGCGTGCGGTCGTGTCTCCAAAGCGACACTTGCTTGCGGCGGGCTTGAGAAAGTCGCGATTTGTCGAGTGAAGACATTGACTTTCAGGCGCATAACCATATTTTGCGCCCTGTAGATCGGGCGCGATGGGCGCTCGACGTGGGTATCGGCGTATCACGCGGCCGTCTCTCTCCCGGCGCCGTCGCGATGTTCTGTTGGAACCGAAGCCTCCCGGCGATCCCGGTTCGCTTGCCGACGATAAAATCCGGCATCGAACCCTGGATGTATCAGCCTGCTGGCGGTCTCGATAGCGCGTGGCGGCGACCAATCCGTCGGAGCGAACCGCACAGCCCTACCCCGAGCGACCAACGGGTTCAATGAGTTTCGATTCCCTCGGCCTGAGCGAAAAAGTGCTCACCGCCGTCGCCGCCGCCGGTTATCGCGAGCCGACTCCGATTCAGTCCGGCGCCATTCCGCATGTCCTGGAACGCCGGGACGTGCTCGGCATCGCCCAGACGGGCACCGGCAAGACCGCCTCGTTCGTGCTGCCGATGCTGACGCTGCTCGAGCGCGGTCGCGCCCGGGCGCGCATGCCGCGCACCCTCATCCTCGAGCCGACCCGCGAACTCGCGGCCCAGGTCGAGGAGAACTTCAGCCGCTACGGCGTGAACCACAAGCTGACCGTCGCCCTCCTCATCGGCGGCGTGTCGTTCGACGAGCAGGACCGCAAGCTCGGCCGCGGCGCGGACGTGCTGATCGCGACCCCCGGCCGCCTGCTCGATCATCAGGAGCGCGGCAAGCTGCTGATGCAGGGCGTCGAGATCCTCGTCATCGACGAGGCCGACCGCATGCTCGACATGGGCTTCATCCCGGACATCGAGCGCATCTGCAAGCTGATCCCGTTCACTCGGCAGACCCTGTTCTTCTCGGCGACGATGCCGCCAGAGATCCAGCGCCTCGCCGACAAGTTCCTCCAGAACCCGATCAAGGTCGAGGTCGCCCGCCCGGCGAGCACCGCCGAGACCGTGACGCAGAAGTTGATCGGTTCCGGTGGCGAGCAGCACGAGAAGCGCGCCGTACTGCGCCAGCTCGTCCGCAGCGCCGTGAACCTCAAGAACGCGATCATCTTCTGCAACCGCAAGCGCGACGTCGCGACGGTGTTCCATTCGCTCGAGCGCCACGGCTTCTCGGTCGGCGCACTGCACGGCGACATGGATCAGCACGCCCGCACGGCGACGCTCGATTCGTTCCGCAAGGGCAACCTGACGCTGCTCGTCGCGAGCGACGTCGCCGCCCGTGGCCTCGACATTCCGGACGTCAGCCACGTCTTCAATTTCGACGTGCCGCATCACGCCGAGGATTATGTCCATCGTATCGGCCGCACCGGCCGCGCCGGCCGCTCCGGCGAGGCGGTGACGATCGTGTCAAGTTCGGATCAGAAGTCCCTCGCTGCGATCGAAAAGCTGATCGGCAATGCGATTCCCTGGTCCGAGCCGCTTCCCGAGACGGGCGAGGAAGAGGGTGAGCCGCGCCGGCGTTCGGGCGGCGATCGCCGCCGCAAGGGCGAGCGGCCTGAAGGCCGGAGCGACCGCGCCGAGGGCCAGGGCAACCGTCGGCGCGACCGCGGCGAGTCCCGTCGTCACGCCGAGCCGGTCGAGGCGATCGTGGACGCCGAAGAGGCACCGCCGCCGCCCCGCGCGCCGCGCGCCCCCCGTCCGGAGCGCGAGCGCCCCAAGGCCGAGCCGGTGTCACAGGCCGCGCCGGAGCGCAATCGCCGCCGCCGCGACCCAGAAGATCGCGATCCGCCGGTGATTGGCCTCGGCGATCACGTGCCGGCCTTCCTGCTGCGCCCCGTCCGCCTGCGCAAGACGAAGATCGACGACCTCGCCGAGACACTGGACGAAGAGGCGGAGGCGAGCTGAGCCCGCCTCTCCACCGCGTTCCACCTGCCATTTTCACCGCCCGTTAACGCTGTTTTCCTAGCCTGAAGCTCGGGCGGACCGACGGGGTCCGCCGCGATTCAAGGGCGAGCGGCATGAGCGAGGCGGGTCGGACGCAACGGGACGAGATCACGTCCACCGTCGAGAGCCCCGACGAGGCCGCCGAACATGCCGGCCTCAACCCCGCCCTTGCCGCCGCCTTCTCCGCGATCGACGACGCCCGCGCCGAATTGCTCGGCTACACCGCGAAGGCACAGGAAGACCCGTCGCAGCCGCGCCACGCGCGCGACGACGCCGCGCTGGTGGGTGGGCGCGGCCTCGCCACCGCGGTTGCCGCGCTCGCGGAGGCGCTCGAAGACGATCTGGCGACACTGACCCGCTTCCGCGCCACCGTCCTCACCGACGTCCTGCATCACCTCGAAGACGTGCGTCCGGGCGATGCCCGCCCGCTCGGCGAGCGAATGCGGCTCGAGATCGATGCCGCGCTCGCCGCCCACGGCCGCGTGGGCACCCTCCTCGCGCGGGAGCGTGCCCGTATCGCCGAACTGTTCCCCCGTGCTGCCGACGAATTGCCCGGGCGCGACGCCTTCGAACGGGCACTCGCCGCCGGCATCGCCCATGCTCACGCGGAGGGCCGCCGCCTCTCGGTGCTGATCGTGTCGCTCGACCGGATGGGCCTCCTCACCGCGGAATATGGACCGGAGGTCGGCGTCGAGATCCGCACCGCGGCGGGCCGCGCCATCGAGGCGTGCTTCCACGAATTCGGTCTCTCCTATCTCCATGGCGGCGACACCTTCGCGGTAATCCTGCCGGACATGCCACTGCGCCAGGCGGTGGCGGTCGCCGAGAACCTGCGCCGCACCGTGTCGGCGAAGACCTTGATCCGCCGCTCGTCGGCGACCCCGCTCGGCCGCCTGTCGCTCTCGATCGGCGCCGCGGCGCTCGGGGAAACGGACGAATCCGCCGCTCTGCTCGCCCGTGCCGCCCGCTGCCTGGGCGATGCCCAATGGTGCGGCGGCAACCGGGTCGTCTGCGAGACCGACCCCGAACCGAGCGTGACCAAGCGCTACGCCGTCGGCTGACCGGAGCCGGGCGTCGTCTTGGATTTGGGTCGCTTGGCCGGGCCGCGCGGCTTCGGCGGCCCCTTCGCGGCCTTGGCGGCCTCCGCCCGCAGCGAGGCGCCGCGGGCGCGTTCGATCCAGGGCCGGAGCGCCTCCGCGTCGTCGAACGCCGCCTCCGGGCAGCGCCAATAAGGCAGCCGTACCACCCGCCCCTTCGCCTCGTAGACGAATTGGTCGAGCCCCTCGTCCCGGAAGGCGTCCTCCGTGACCGCATCGGCCTTCAGATAGACCACCTCGCCGATCTCGAGCGCGACGACGAGGCCGTCGAGATAGATCGCCCGGCCGCCGAACATCCGCTTGAGGCGGACGCGGCCGAATGGGCCGAACACTTCGAACAGAAAGTCCTCATCGAGCATCGGTAGCCTCGCGAGCCTGATGACGCGATCCCGCACGGCGCGGATGGGTCACCGGCACCGCCGATCTTCGACCGGCGGCGCCGCAGGCTCAAGAGGCGGCCTCCCTTATGCCGCGACCGCCGGCAGCGGACCGACATAGCGCGATTGCGGGCGGATGATGCGCCCACGCGCCTCCTGCTCGCGGACATGGGCGAGCCAGCCGGCGGTGCGTCCGGCGGCGAACAGCGCGGTGAAGCCGGCCCGCGGCACCCCGAGGGCATCGAGCAGGAGCGCCGTGTAGAACTCGACATTGGTGTCGAGCCGCCGCCCCGCCTTGCGGCGTTCGAGGGCGGCGAGCGCGGCCGCCTCCACCGCCTCGGCGAGCGTCAGCCGCGCGCTCCGTCCGCCGAGGCGGGCGAGCGCTGCCTTGAGCACGTCGGCGCGCGGGTCGCGCACCCGGTAGATGCGGTGGCCGAAGCCCATCAGGCGGCGGCCGGCATCGAGCTCCGCCGCGACCCAGGCGGGGGCGTTCTCCGGCAGGCCGACCGCGTCGAGCATGTCGAGCACCGGTCCGGGCGCGCCACCGTGGAGCGGTCCTTCCAACGCGCAGAGGCCGGCGATCAACGCCGCCGCCGGCCCGGCCGCGGTCGAGGCGACGACGCGGGCGGCGAAGGTCGAGGCGTTGAGGCCGTGGTCGAGGATGGTCACCAGATAGGCATCGAGCGCTGCGGCCTCCGCCGCCGCGACCGGCCGGCCGCGGATCATGCGCAGGAGATCGGCAGCGTGGCCGAGGCTCGGATCGGGCCGCACCGCCTTCCCCGCGATCGCGAACGCCGCCGCGACGCCGGCAGCGGCGAGGAGGCGCACGGCGACGGGAGCCTCCATCGTCGGCAGCCCGGCGAGGAGGAACCGCATCGCCGGAACCGGCGCCAGGGCACGGGTCGCGGGCACGAGCGGTGCGAGCCGGTCGTAGGCCTCGAGCCGGGCCGCGCCGAGGGCGCGCGCCAGACCCTCCGCCGGAAGGTCGATCAGGCCGTCCCACAACAGGGCGGTCGCCTGTTCGAACGGCACATGGCCGACCAGGGTCTCGATGTCGTGGCCGCGCACGACGAGACGGCCGGCCTCGCCGTCGACGTGGCTCAGAACCGTCTCGGCGGCGACGACATCGTCCAATCCAATGGCTGCTGGCATTTCAGAGGTCTCCTCAACAACGGGGAGACGATCGATCGAGCTTGATTGAGCGTCAATCTTGAATCAATATATCAATATTCCAGCCATCCTCGAACGGCGCGCGAGCTTCATGGATCAAGCCCTTTCAGACAAAGACTATATCGACGCGACCGCCGCCTCGGCGAAGCTCGCGGTCAGCCGCGCGACCCTCTACGCCTATGTGAGCCGTGGCCAGATTCGCACTGCGCCGCACCCGGACGATCCCCGCGGGCGGCTCTATTCCGTCGCCGATATCGAGACCCTGATCCGCCGCAAGACCGAGCGCAAGCCGCGCATCGCCGCGGCCCGCGCGCTCGATTGGGGCCTGCCGGTGCTGACGACCGGCATCAGCCGCATCGCGGACGGCCGCCTGTTCTACCGCGACCGCGACGCCACGCGGCTCGCCGAGCAGGACGATCTCGAAGCCGTCGCCGCCCGACTGTGGGAGAGCGGCGAGACACGCTTCGCGGAGGCGTCCTACGAGGTCGCGGCGATGACCGGCTGGGTCCTCCCGGCCGAGGCGATCGAGGGCATGAGCGCGACCGAGCGCGCGACCCTCCTCCTCGCCCGCATCGCGCCACTCGACACGCCGGGCGGCCGCGACGCGCTGAAGCGCGCCCGGCTCGTGCTCGGCATCGCGGCGGCGGCGGTCGAGGGACGTCTCAAGCCGGGCGTCCCGCTCCACGAGGGGTTGGCGCTCGCCTGGGGCCGGCCCGACGCCGCCGACGCGATCCGCCGCGCCCTGGTGCTCTGCGCCGACCACGAGCTCAACGCCTCGACCTTCGCGGTCCGCGTCACAGCCTCGACGGGCGCCTCGCTCACGGCCTGCCTGATCGCGGGGCTCCAGGCCCTGAGCGGGCCGCGCCACGGCGGCATGACGGCGCGCGTCACCGCCTTGTTCGACGAAATGATCGGGGTCGGCGATGGCGTCGTCGCCGTGCGGGAGCGCCTCAGGCGCGGCGATCCCCTGCCGGGCTTCGGCCACCCGCTCTATCCCGATGGCGATCCCCGGGCGACGGCACTCCTCGCCGCCTATCCGCCGCCGCCGATCCTCGCCAACGGGATCGCGGAAGGCGCCGCCGCGACGCATTTGAAGCCGACGCTCGACGTCGCGCTCGCCACGATCGAGCGGCTCTACGGGCTGCCCCGCGGCAGCGGCCTCGCGCTGTTCGCGATCGGCCGCAGCGTCGGCTGGATCGCCCACGCGACCGAACAGCAGGCGAGCGGCCTCCTGATCCGCCCGCGCGCCGATCATCCCGATCCGGCGGCGTTGTGAGCGGCGCTCAGCCCTTCGCGGGGAAGAGCAGCGAGGAATCCCCGTAGGAATAGAAGCGGTAATGGTCGGCGACGGCGTGCGCGTAGGCCGCCTTCATCACGTCGAGGCCGGCGAACGCCGAGACCAGCATGAACAGGGTCGAGCGCGGCAGGTGGAAGTTCGTCATCAGCGCATCGACGGCGCGGAAGCGGTAGCCGGGCGTGATGAAGATGTCGGTCGTGCCGTCGAACGGCCGCACCGTGCCGTCCGGCGCCGCGGCGCTTTCGAGGAGGCGCAGGGCCGTCGTGCCGACCGCGACAAGCCGGCCGCCGGCAGCGCGCGCCGCGTTGAGGGCGGCAGCGGCCTCGACGCTCACGTGTCCATATTCGGCGTGCATGCGGTGGTTTTCGGTCGCGTCGCTCTTGACCGGCAGGAAGGTGCCGGCGCCGACATGGAGCGTCAGGAACACTCGGCCGACGCCCTTCGCCTCGAGCGCCGCGAAGAGCTCCGGCGTGAGATGCAGACCGGCGGTCGGGGCGGCGACGGCACCGGGCTCGCGGGCGAAGGTCGTCTGGTAATCGCTGCGGTCGGCCTCGTCGTCGGCGCGCTTCGCCGCGATGTAGGGCGGCAGCGGCATCCGGCCGAGGGCGATCAGCGCGAGGTCGAGGTCGGGACCGGAGAGGTCGAAGGCGAACACGATCTCGCCGCCCTCCTCCTTCGCCTCGACCACCGCATCGACATGCTCCATGGCGCAGACGGGCGACGCGGTCTGATGGGCGGCGCCGAAGCGTACCCGGTCGCCCGGCTTCAGGCGCTTGCCCGGCCGGGCGAGTGCGCGCCAGCGCGCGGCGTCGAGCCGCTCGATCAGGGTCGCCTCGATCCGCGCACCCTCGCCGCCCTCGCGCGCACGGAAGCCGTCGAGCCGGGCCGGGATCACCTTGGTGTCGTTGAGGACGAGGACGTCGCCCGGCCGCAGCAGCGACGGCAGGTCGCGCACGCCGCGATCGTCGAGCAGCGGCGTCTCGCCGGGCCGAACCACGAGCATCCGCGCCGCGTCACGCGGGCGCGCCGGACGCAGGGCGATGCGGTCCTCGGGCAGGTCGAAATCGAAGTCGTCGGTCCGCATCGGGCGTCCCCAATCGGCGGTCTGCAATAGAGAAGGGCCGCGGCGGGCGAACCCGTCCGCGGCCCCGAAGGATGCCGGCCGATCAGGCCGCGTCGGCGGCGACGACGAGCTTGGTGATCTTGTCCGGGTTCTGCACGGGCTCGCCGCGCTTCACCTTGTCGATCGCCTCCATGCCGTCCGTCACCTTGCCCCACACGGTGTACTGGCCGTCGAGCCAGGGCGCGCGGCCGAAGCAGATGAAGAACTGGCTGTCGCCGGAATTCGGGCTCGCGGCGCGGGCCATCGAAACAGTGCCGCGCTCGTGCTTCTCCTTGGAGAACTCGGCGTTGAGCTTCTGGCCCGAGCCGCCCGTGCCGGTGCCCTGGGGGCAGCCGGTCTGGGCCATGAAGCCCTCGATCACGCGGTGGAACACGATGCCGTCATAGAAGCCCTGGCGCACCAGCTCCTTGATCCGCGCGACATGGGTCGGCGCGAGGTCCGGGCGCAGCTCGATCGTCACGCGGCCCTGGGTGGTGTCCATGATGAGGGTGTTTTCGAGATCGGACATGGATCGTCCTCCTTGCAGTTCGGATGGGGTGGGCGGCGCGTCACTTCGTGGCGAGCGTCGCCTTGATGATCTTGTCGGGGTCGGTGACCATTCCGTTGTTGGCCTCGTCGCCCTTCTTGATCTTGTCGACGACGTCCATGCCGGAGATGACGTGGCCGACCACGGTGTACTTGCCGTCGAGGAACGGGCCGTCGGCGAACATGATGTAGAATTGCGAGTTGGCCGAGTTCGGGTCCTGGGCGCGGGCCATGCCGACGGTGCCGCGGACGAACTTCTGGCTCGAGAACTCGGCCGGCAGGTCGGGATAGTTCGAGCCGCCCATGCCGGTTCCGGTCGGATCGCCGGTCTGCGCCATGAAGCCGTCGATCACGCGGTGGAACACGACGCCGTTGTAGAAGCCGTCGACGGTGAGCTGCTTCAGCCGCTCGGCCGCCTTCGGGGCGTCCTTGGTGTCGAGGGCGATCTTGACGATGCCGTCCTTGAGCTGGAGCACGAGCACGTTGGCGTTCGCTGGCGGGGTGGCGGCCGAGGCCATCGACGCGACCGACAGGGCGACGCCGAAGACGAAGGCGGAGATCAGGCGGATCATGAAGGGGCAACTCCGGTGTGGGCCTGCCGCCAGGGCGCGGACGAGGCTCGGGTCTCGGGGCAGTCGGATCGGACGCGACGCGGCATCAAGCGCTCGGCCTGACGACGATCAGGCCTTCGAATGTTTGGCCCTCAGCCGCTCGGCGACGCTGCGCGGCACGAAGGCGCCGACATCACCGCCCATGGCAGCGATCTGGCGCACGAGGGTGGCGGTGATGTGACGGACGCCGGGCGACGCCGGCAGGAACACCGTCTCGATCTCAGGCGCGAGAGAGAAATTCATGCCGGCGAGTTGCATCTCGTAATCGAGGTCGGTGCCGTCGCGCAGGCCGCGGATGAGCAGCGTCGCGCCTTCGGCCCGCGCCGCCTCGACCACGAGCGTGTCGAACGCGATGACGGAGACCGCACCGCCGGGCACCTCGCCGCGGTGTTCGGCCACCGCCTCGCGGATCATGGCGGCACGCTCCTCGAAGGAGAACAGCGGGACCTTGCCCGGATGAATGCCGATCGCCACCACCAGCCGGTCCGCGAAGGCGAGCGCCTTCAGGAGAATATCGAGATGGCCGTTGGTGATCGGATCGAACGAGCCGCCATAGAGCGCCACGCGGGGACGGACCGCCGCACCGCCCGCAGGGGCGTCCGAGGCGGCGGGACGGGACGTGCGCTCCGGCGTCGCCGGCGGGGTCTTAAGGGTCATGCAAGGGTGTCTATCGCCTCCCCGCTCCGCCATCAAGCTGCCGCACCTGCCCCGATGAAGCCTTGGTGCCGCCCTTCGAATTTACCTTTGCTTGGCTAAAGACGTGCGATGTGAGTTTCCGGCGCGTGCGATGACGCCCTTTGCCAGAGCTCCATGTGAAGATCTCCAGACTTCGGCCGGTGCGCGAGCGCCGGCCTTTTTTCTGTCTGCGCCTCGGACCGGCCGCAGCCACACAAGGTTGAAACAAGCCCCGCGCCAACCCGTTCTTGCGCCGACGGCAGCGAGGCGCCACAAGGAGCGCGCTGCTCCGTTCCGGATGCCTTCAGGAGCCCCGCCGTGGCCGATCTCTCCTCCGCCCGCCCCCGTGCCGTTCTCGCCGACATTCTGGTGAGCGGCGGCGTGGCCGCGCCCGACCGGGCCGTCCTCCTCGATGCCGGCACGATCCGCGGGATCGTCGAGCGCTCGGCGCTGCCGGACGACGCCGAGATCGTCGCCGAGGCGGACATCGTCTCGGCCGGCTTCATCGATCTCCAGATCAACGGTGCCGCGGATGTGATGTTCAACGACACCCCGACGGTGGAGGCCCTGCGGGCCATCGCCTGGGGCGCGCGCCAGGGCGGCACGGCGGCGATCCTGCCGACCTTCATCACCGATTCCGCCGAGGCGATGGACCATGCGATCGACGCGGTGCGCGCCGCGATGGATCAGGGCGTGCCCGGGATCGCCGGCATCCACCTCGAAGGCCCCTTCATCAATCCGTCCCGCAAGGGCACCCACGAGCCCGCCTTCATCCGCATGCCGGAGCCGGAGGACGCCCATCACATCGTCGAGCGGACGCGCGGCATCCCGACCCTGCTGACGCTCGCACCGGAGCGGGTGACCGAGGACGTGATCTCGATCTTTGCCGCCGGCGGCATCACCGTCTCGCTCGGCCACAGCGACGCCACCCTCGAAGAGGCAGCGCGCGGCGTCGATGCCGGCATCACGGTCGCGACCCACCTCTTCAATGCCATGAGCCAGCTCGGCAACCGCGAGCCGGGCGCGGTCGGCGCGGTGCTCTACGACCGCCGCATCCGGGCCGGCATCATCGCCGACGGCATCCACGTCCATCCCTCGAACCTGGCGCTCGCCCACCGCGCCAAGCCCGACGCGCTCTTCCTCGTCACCGACGCCATGCCGACGCTCGCCGGCACCTCGGACCGCTTCTTCATCCACGGCCGCGAGATCCGCCTCGCGGACGGCCGCCTCGTCGATCCCAACGGCGTGCTCTCCGGCGCCCAGGTTTCGATGATCGAGAGCGTTCGCAACGCCATCCGCTTCATGGAAATCGAAATGCCGGCGGCCCTGTCGCTTGCGACGAGCGTCCCCGCCGACGCCGCCCGCCTCTCGCCGGGACTCGGCCGCATCGCGCCGGGCGCGCGGGCGGCCCTCACCTTGCTCACCGCCGACCTGGCGGTCGCGGGCGTGATCGTGGACGGCACGCTTTTTCCGCCGGGACACTGACCCGCGGCGTTGCAACCCCGCCAGCGCTTCCTATCTCGTAAAGACACCGGATCGCTCCCTGCGCCCCGCCATCGTGCGTCAAGCGCGGACGCGATCCGATCGACACGGAACACACCGTGCCCGGGAGACCGCTTCGGCGTCCGGACACCGTTTGGAGAGAGCAATGAGCGACGCGGCCAACGGCCAGCCCATTCCCACCCGCTTCGCAGACGGTCAGCCGTTCTACGACGTGCGCCTGTTCGACGGCGTCAGGCGGCGGCGGATGCTCGCTTTCGCCCTCGATGTCGTGCTGATCGCGATCCTGACTTTCGTCGCCGGCATCGCGGTGTTCTTCCTCGGCATCTTCACGCTCGGCCTCGGCTGGTTCGCCTATCTCTTCCTGTGGCAGGGCATCGCGCTCATCTATGCCGCGGCGACGCTCGGCGGCCCGAGCGGCGCGACGCCGGGCATGCGCGCGCTCGGCATCGAGATGCGGCTGCGCGACGGCGGGCGGCCGTACCCACTCCTCGCGGTGGCGCACTCGCTGTTGTTCTGGTTCTCGGTCTCGCTGTTGACCCCGTTCGTGCTCGCGATCTCGCTCATCGACGACCGCAAGCGGACGTTGCACGATCTCCTGCTCGGCACCGTGATCGTGGACAGCGACGCGATGCGGCGCAGCGGGTTCTGAGCGCTCCGCTTTTCGAACGGGAACGTGAGCCGGCTTGCGCGGTCGCGCCGCGGGACCAGGACGATTTTCGCCAGTTCCGCCGCGCGCCAAACCTCGTTATGCTCGCCTCAGCGTTGATCAAATCGGGGCCGCCGAGCGGCCCGCCAAGTGGGAATAAGGTGACATGACCCGGCAGGTCACCGAGAACCCTCAATTCTATCTGACCGCGCCTTCACCTTGCCCCTACCTGCGCGGCAAGATGGAGCGGAAGGTGTTCACCCATCTGGTGGGCGAACGCGCCTCGGCGCTCAACGACATCCTCACCCAGGGCGGCTTCCGGCGCAGCCAGAACATCGCCTATCGCCCCGCCTGCGAGGGCTGCCGGGCCTGCGTCTCGGTGCGCATCGTGGTCGACGAATTCGACTGGACGCGGTCGTTCCGCCGGACGCTCAAGGACAACGACGAGATCATCGGCCTGCCGATCCCGGCCAATCCGTCGTCCGAGCAATATAGCCTGTTCCGCCGCTATCTCGACGCGCGCCACGCCGACGGCGGCATGGCCGACATGTCGGTGCTCGACTACGCGATGATGGTCGAGGACACCCACGTCGATACGATGATGATCGAGTACCGTCGCCGCGGCCCGGATTCGCGCATCACCGGGCGCGGCACCGGCCCGCTCGTCGCCGCCGCGCTGACTGACCGCCTCTCGGACGGGCTGTCGATGGTCTATTCGTTCTTCGATCCGGAACCGCCGAGCCGCGGCCTCGGAACCTTCATCATCCTCGACCACATCCGCCGGGCCAAGAGTCTGGGCCTGCGCTACGTCTACCTCGGCTATTGGGTCGAGGGCTCGCCGAAGATGGGCTACAAAGCCCGCTTCACCCCCCAGGAGCACCTCGGCGCTCGCGGCTGGGAACGCGTCGACGCGGCCGAGTGAGCGGCGGTCGGCTGGGACGGCGGCGCAATGCGATCGCTGCGTCTGGCGCGCGGGACGTTGCAACGGACCTGCACTGCCACGCGGACTTGCACCACGCGTTGGGAACATCGCCGGCCGCGGCCTCCCTTCTCCCCGCTGGGGAGAAGGTGCCCCGAAGGGGCGGATGAGGGGATGTTTCCATTCAAATCAATAATCATGAGGGGGCACGACGCCCCTCATCCGGCCCTTGCGGGCCACCTTCTCCCCGCACGCGGGGAGAAGGAAGCGTGTGCTCTTGTCGCGCCTTATGCCGCGACGATCGGCCGGTAAGCCGGCTGCCACATCGCGGCGTCGATGCGGGCGGTGATCTCGTCGTCGCCGATCGCAGGGATCAGACCTTCCTTGACCGCCGCCTTGCCGACCGCGATCGCGATGTGGCGCGACACTTTGCGGATGTCGGCGAGCGACGGCAGCAGCCGCGGCACGTCGTCGGAGGCGGGGGCCGTTTCCGCAAGCGCGCGGGACGTCGCCATGAACATGCCGTCGCTGACCCGCGGGATGCCGAGCGCGAGCACGCCGAGACCGAGGCCCGGGAAGATGTAGGAATTGTTGGTCTGGGCGATCGGGTAGGTCTTGCCGCCATATTCGACCGGAGCGAACGGGCTGCCGGTGCCGATGACGGCGCGGCCGTCGGTCCAGGCGAGCACGTCGCTCGGCAGCGCCTCGCAGCGCGACGTCGGGTTCGACAGCGGGAAGATGATCGGGCGCGCCGCCGTCTCGGCCATCTGGCTGATGACGGCCTCGGTGAAGATTCCGGGCTGCCCCGAGACGCCGATCAGCATGGTCGGCTTCACGATCTTGACCACCTCGGCGAGCGAGAACCGCCCCGGCTTCTCGCCGGCCGGCCACGCCGCGACCGCGGACGTCTTCTGGGCCAGCTTCTGCTGGAACGGCCACAGCCCCTGCATGTCGTCCAGGACGAGGCCTTCGCGGTCGATCATGTAGAAGCGGCTGCGGGCTTCCGCCGGATCGGCGCCCTCCTCGACCGCGGCCTTGATGAGTTGCTCGGCGATGCCGCAGCCGGCCGAGCCGGCGCCGACGACGACCACCCGTTGATCCGCGATCGAGCCGCCGGCCACCTTGACCGCCGAGAAGGCGGTGCCGACGACGACCGCGGCCGTGCCCTGGACGTCGTCGTTGAACATGCAGAGCTGGTCGCGATAGCGCTCCAGGAACAACGTCGCGTGGCTCTGGGCGAAGTCCTCGAACTGCAGGAGAACGTTCGGCCACTTGCGCTTGACCGCCTGCACGAAGGCATCGACGAACGCCTCGTATTCCGCCCCGGCGATGCGCTCGTGGCGCCAGCCGATATAGAGCGGGTCTTCGAGACGTTCCTTGTTGTTGGTGCCGACATCGAGAAGGATCGGCAGGGTGTTCTCTGGCGCGATGCCGCCGCAGGCGGTGTAGAGCGACAGCTTGCCGATCGGGATGCCCATGCCGCCGGCGCCCTGGTCGCCGAGGCCGAGGATGCGCTCGCCGTCGGTGACCACGATCACCTTGACGTCGAGATCACCGGCGCCTTCGAGAATGGCGTCGATCCGGTCGCGCAGCGGATAGCTGACGAAGAGGCCGCGCGGGCGACGGTAGATCTCGCTGAATTGCTGGCAGCCGAGGCCGACGACCGGCGTGTAGACCATCGGCATCAGATCGGTGACGTGATCGATCAGGAACTTGTAGAACAGCGTCTCGCTGGTGTCCTGAAGGGCGCGCAGATAGATGTGGCGCTCGAGATCGGTGGTCTTGCCCTTGTAGGCCTCGCCGACGCGGCGGACCTGCGTGTCGAGATCCTCGACCGTCGGCGGCAGTAGGCCGTCGAGGCCGAGCGCCGCGCGTTCCTCGGTGGTGAACGCGCTGCCCTTGTTGAGCAGCGGCGTGTCGATGAGCTCCATGCCGCGAAGGCGCGTCGCAATCGGCTTTTCGGTCTCGGCCATGATCATCCCCGTCTCAGCCCCGACATGCGGGGTCGTGTTGCGGGCACACCTTATGCCCGGTCAGCTTGCCTCGACATGACGAACTTTGGACCTAAGCACTAGATACATAAGTGCTATCGCAGCGTCGGCGCGCTCAGCGGCGACCACCGACTTCGTCGATATGATAGAGCAGATCGGCCGGGTCCTCATAGACGCGGTAGGCGCCGCTGCGCTCGAGCTCTTCCTGACCATATCCGCCGGAGAGGACGCCGATGCCGAGCGCGCGGGCGCGGCGGGCGGCGAGCATGTCCCAGATCGAATCCCCGACGACGCAGGCATTAGCCGCATCGACGCCGAGCGCCTCGGCCGCGGCGAGGAAGAGGTCCGGATCGGGCTTCGCATACTTCACGAGGTCGCGGGTGATCACCGGGACCTTGGTGCGATCGACGCCGAGATGATCGAGCACCCGTCCCGCGGTCTCCATGCGCCCGCTCGTAGCGATCGCCCAGGGGATACCGGACTCGGTGAGGTAGGCGAGGAGCTCCCGCGCACCGGGCAGCGGGCGGATCGTCTGCGAACGGCTGTTGTACGCTTCCGCATGGCGGTGGCGCAGCCGCTCGACCCGCTCGGCCCCGATGTCGGCGCCGATCTCGCGCAACAGCATGTTGGCGAACAAGCCGCCGCTCATGCCGATCTTGCGGTGGATGCGCCAGACCGAGAGTTCGATGCCTTCCGCGGTGAGCGCCTCGTGCCAGGCGAGCACGTGATCGTAGACGCTGTCGACGAGCGTGCCGTCGAGATCGAACAGGAAGGACGTCTGGTGGCGCGAGGTCATGGTCGGCTCCTGTGACGAGGCCGTGCCGGAGATCCGGCGCGGAAGACGGCGATCAGGCGGCCGGGCGCAGCTCGGCGCGCAGCAGGCCGTCTTCCACCAGGGCGTCCCACAACGCCGGCGGCACGGGGACGCGGAAGCCCTCGAGATTGCGCGAAAGCATGTCGCGATCGGTGACGCCGGTGAGCACGGTCGAGACGGCCGGATGGCTCAACGGGAATTGCAGCGCCGCCGCCGGCAGCGGCACACCGAAGCGGTCGCACACCGCCTTGATGCGGGCGACGCGCGCGAGGATGTCGGCCGGGGCCGGCTCGTAATTGTAGCGCGCGCCCGGAACCGGGCCGGTGACGAGGATTCCCGAATTGAACACGCCGCCGATGATGAGCGTGGTGCCTCGGTCGTGGCAGGTCTGCAGCAGACCCTGTGCCGCGATCTGGTCGAGCAGCGTGAAGCGGCCGGCGAGCAGGAAGCAATCGAAGTCGGCGTGCCCGAGCGCTTCGAGCAGAACCTCGACCTCGTTGACGCCGATGCCGTAGGCGCCGATGTCACCGGCGGCCTTGAGCTCCTGCAAGGCCCGTACGCCGCCTTCCATCGCATCGCGGAAATGGCGCGGATGTTCGGCACCGTGGGTCACGGTTCCGATGTCGTGGAGAAGCAGCACGTCGATGCGGTCGAGGCCCAGGCGATGCAGGCTCGCCTCGTGGGAACGCATCACGCCGTCATAGGAATAATCGTAGACCGGCTCGAACGGCAGCGGCTCGGCGAAGCCGCGGTCCGGCACCGGCTTGCCGCGCAGCGGTAGAAGCAGACGGCCGACCTTGCTCGAGACGACGTAGGAGCCGCGCGGCTTGTCGCGCAGGAAATCGCCGATCCGCCGTTCGCTGAGGCCGAAGCCGTAATAGGGCGCGGTATCGAAATAGCGCAGGCCCGCGTCCCACGCGAAGGCGAGCGCCCCTTCCGCGGCCTCCCGCGACACCGGCGCGAAGAGGTTGCCGATCGGCGCACCACCGAAGCTCGCGACCGTGACCGCGACGTCCGTGCGCCCGAGTTTGCGGGTTTCGGTGATGTCCATGGTGTCCGCCCCGCTCAGCCGCGGTCTCGCCGCGGATTTCGTTGTCCGTCGCCGCCGCATCGGGTCGAGCTTCGGTTGCGCATACCAAGCAGCACGGTGGGAGCGTCGTCAACGCTGATGAAGGCCGACCTGGATCTCGGTCATGAGCTTGGCGATGAACATCGGCTCGTCGGCCGCATCCCGGGCGGTGACGATGCCGCGATCGACCGCGACGGCGGCCTCCGAGAGCACGGCGCCCGCCCCCACCAAGTCGGACGCGACGCGCCCTCCCGCCGCGATCGTGAGGCCCCGGGCGATGCCTGCCCGTGTCAGCAAGGCGACGGCGGGGCCGAGCGCCCCGATGACCCGGCCGGTCTGGTAGAAGGCGCGGACGATGGCTTCGAGCGGACGCTCCGGCCCGGCCGTCGCAACGGCGGCGGGCGTGCCGACGAAGACCACTGCGGCGAAGCGTTCCGGATCGACGGAGCGCGCCGACAGGTCGGTCTCGTCGGCCTCGTAGCAGACAATTTCAGCCCCCGCGGCGGCGAGCCGATCGTGGGTCTCCGATCGTCCGCCGCCCGCACCCTCCACTATCAGCACCCGCGAGCGGGAAACCTGCGCCATCGCCCCTCTCCGCGTTCCTCTCTCCTTCGACGGTCAGGTGCGGCCGGTCGCGTTGGCGTGGCCGCCCTTGCGGCCGGCTTCGGCGGCGCGGGCGTGGTCGTTGCGGAAATTGCCGCCGCTCTCGTGACCGCCCTTGCGGCCGGCCTCGGCGGCACGCGCGGGGTCGTTGCGGAAATTGCCGCCGCTTCGTTGACCGCCCTTGCGGCCGGCTTCGGCCGCCCGCTGCGGATCGGCCGCGAAATTCCCGGCCCCACCCCGGCGACGCACCTCTTCGGACTCGCTTGCGGACATGTTTGCTTCTCCCTCGATGAGAAGCCCGTACGGGCACTTGACCGGTCCCCGGCGGGCTTCGCTGCGGTGGGGAAAAGTCCCAGGCGGACCTTTTGTTCCCAGCGCCGTCGGGCTCCCGCCGGGAACCGAATCCTCCGCTTCGCCGTTGCGCTGACGACCGGTACGTGGCGGGTCGGCAGACCTTTCGCCGGCATCACGCCGCTACGTCGGAGCAGATAGGAGATCCGTTCAAATGTTAGGGCGTTCCAAATCCGTCTCGCGGGAACTCAAGCACCTGCGCGCCGATATCAGCCGCCTCACCGAAGCGCTGCGCCACGAGCTGCCGCGGGTGGATCGACGCCGCATGGAGAAGCGGGTCCGCCGGAATTATGACGACGCCGCGCACTTTCTTGGCCACGGCCTCGACCGGCTCGGCGCCAACGGCGGCCGCTTGGTGCACGACGTGGTCCACGAGGCGCGGATCGGCGCGGTGCGCGGCCTCGGCGAAGCGCGCGCGGCCGTGGAGCGCAACCCGCTCACGGCAGTCGCGATCGCCGGCGCGATCGCGGTGACGATCGGTGCGCTTCTCACGCGCCGCTCCTGACGGACGCGCAGTAAAGCACCGTTCTCGTGCCGCATTTTAACTTAGTCGGCTATTCATCCCCCAATGAAAACTGCAAGGCCGGCGGGTACTGCGCGGCCTTGTCGGGACAGGACAGACATCATGGTCGATCAAACCACCTTCGAGGGTGCCGCCGACGATTCCACCGGCGCGGACACGGCGGCGCTGCGGGCCGAGATCGAGCGACTCAGGGAGGATCTATCGCGCCTCGTGGAGGACGTCTCCACCCTCGCGCGGGACCGCACCAAGGCCGCCGCGGAGGACGTAGAGCGATGGACCAACGAGCGAGCGGACGAGTTTCGTGAAAGTGTTCGCGCGCAACCCCTCACTTCGTGCGCACTTTCTCTTGCGGTCGGTGCCATTCTAGGGGCAATTTTCCTTCGGGACTGATTTTCTGGCGTCCAGGTCCGACGGGAGTGAAGCATGGCACCGAGAACGCGGAAGACGAGCGAAGACCACGAGGCCCTGGTACGCGCTCGGGCGCATCAGTTGTGGGAGGACGAAGGCCGTCCGGAAGGGCGTGCCGACGAGCATTGGCACAAGGCCGCCACGCTCGTTGCAAGCGAGGCGGAGGCGGCATCGAAGCCGGCCCGCAAGAGCGCTAACAAGAGCGCGGAGAAGCCGGTCAAGGCTGCCGCGAAGCCGGCTGCGAAGTCTGCAGCGGCCAAGGCTCCGGCGAAGGTTGAGAAGGCCGAGGAGCCGGCGCCCGAACCCGCGCCCGCGACGGAAGCCACAGCCGCCGCAAAGCGCACGCGACGCGTTCGCGCCGCGAACGGAAAGGCGCACGAGCCGGCGAGCGAACCCGTGCCGGAGCCGGTGAAGGCAGAGCCCGCCGCGAAGGCGCCGCGCAAGGCTCCATCGCGGAAGACCGCGGGCAAATCGGCCTGACGCCGATCGCCGACGGAAACAAACGAGATTGACGAGGGCCGCGCCTCCAGCGGGGGTGCGGCCATCGCACATATCGGCGATCAGGCGCGCGCTATCCCCACGCGAACGAGATTGCTTGGCGCTGCGATCGATTGACAGCGCTCTCCCGCTTCGATTTCGTCGGCTCATCCGGCGCGCGAGACAATGCGCGCTGCAATCATTGGACGGCGCCGGCATGAACGGCCCCGCCACGACACCTCAGGAGGTCTTCATCATGCGCGCCGCCGCGCCCCCCCGCTCTGCCCTCGCCCGCACCGCGCTGTCGTTCGCCGCCGGCCTTCTTGCCTTCACCGCTCTCGCCGCGCCGGCGTCCGCCCAGGACCAACCGCTCGTCGCCGTGACCGCGATCGTGGAGCATCCGGCGCTCGACGCGGTGCGCGACGGCGTCCGCGATTCGCTCAAGGCGGCGGGCTTCGAGGACGGCAAGACGATTCGCTTCGTCTATCAGTCGGCGCAGGGCAACCCGGCGACCGCTGCCCAGATCGCCCGCAAGTTCGTCGGCGAGAACCCGGCCGTGATCGTCGCCATCGCGACGCCGTCCGCCCAGGCGGCCGCGGCGGCGACGAAGGAGATTCCGATCGTGTTCTCCGCCGTCACCGATCCGGTCGGCGCCCAGCTCATCGAGAGCCTCGGCAAGCCGAACGGCAACGTGACCGGCGTCTCCGACTTCTCCCCGCTCAGCGACCAGCTCGATCTCGTCAAGGAGATCACGCCGAACGCGAAGACCATCGGCGTGCTCTACAATCCCGGCGAGGCGAATTCGGTCTCGACCCTCGAGGCGCTGAAGGGCATGGCCGCCGACCGCGGCTACAAGATCGTCGAGGCGACTGCGGCGAACTCCGCCGGCGTTCAGCAGGCGGCGCGCTCCCTCGTCGGCAAGGTCGACGTGATCTACGTGCCGACCGACAACACCATCGTCTCGGCGCTCGAATCGGCGGTGAAGGTCGCCGACGAAAACCAGATCCCGCTCTACACCGCGGATACGGATTCGGTCGCCCGCGGCGCGCTCGCGGCGATCGGCTTCAATTATTACGACGTCGGCAAGGAGACCGGCGGCTACGTCGTGCGCATCCTGAACGGCGAGAAGCCGTCGCGCATGCCGGCGACGGTCGCCAAGGGCACCAACCTCGTCGTCAACACCGCGGCCGCGCAGAAGATGGGCGTCACCATTCCGCCGGCGGTGCTGTCGAAGGCCTCCAAGGTCATCAACTGACGCGGTGATCCGGAAGGGCGGCACATGTGTCCGCCCTTCCCTCCCCCCGGCCGAATGGCGTAAGGGTCCGGGCAGACCAATGTTGACCGCACCTCGTGCGGGTCTTGCGCACAGCCGGACCCTTTCATGTCCCTCATCGCATTCCTCGGCAGCGTCGAGCTCGGGCTCGTCTATGCCTTCGTCGCCATCGGCGTCTATTTCTCCTTCCGCGTCCTCGATTTCCCGGATCTGACGGTCGACGGATCGCTGCCGCTCGGCGCGGCGACGTCCGCGGTGCTGCTGCTCGCCGGCGTCAATCCGTGGCTCGCGACGCTGGCGGCGATGATCGCGGCGGCGCTCGCCGGCCTCGTCACGGCGCTCCTCAACGTCCGCTTCAAGATCCTGAACCTGCTCGCGTCGATCCTGACGATGATCGCGCTGTTCTCGGTCAATCTGCGGGTGATGGGGAAGCCGAACGTCGCCCTCATCACCGCCTCGACGGTGCTCGATCCGTTCATCGCGGTCGGCTCGCATTTCGGCCTGCGCGATTATTGGACACGGCCGATCGTGCTCGCGGTCTTCGTCGCGATCGCGGTGGCGCTGATCGCGCGCTTCCTCGCCTCCGATTTCGGCCTCGCGATGCGGGCGACGGGGGCGAACGCGCGGATGGCGCGGGCCCAGGGCATCTCGACCGAAACCCACATCTATGTCGGCATGGCGCTGTCGAACGCGCTCTGCGGCCTCGCCGGTTCGCTGTTCGCCCAGATCAACGGCTTCGCCGACGTGACCATGGGCGTCGGCACCATCGTCGTCGGCCTCGCCGCGGTGATCGTCGGCGAGACGCTCATCCCGCGCCGGGCGATCCTGCCGGCGCTGATCGGCTGCGTCGCCGGCTCGGTGATCTACCGCATCTGCATCCAGTTCGCGCTGTCGGCGGATTCGATCGGCCTCCAGGCCTCGGACCTCAATCTGGTGACGGCGCTCCTCGTCGCGGTCGCGCTCATTCTGCCGCGCCTCAGCAAGGCCGGGAGGGCGGCATGATCCGCGTCAGCAATCTCGGCGTCGTCTTCGGCCGCGGCACGCCGCTCGAGAAGCGCGCACTCGATCGCCTGAACCTGACCATCGAGGACGGCTCGTTCGTCACCGTGATCGGCTCGAACGGGGCGGGAAAATCGACCCTCCTCGGCGCGCTCGCCGGCGACGTGCTGCCGACCTCCGGCTCGATCGAAATCGGCGGCACCGACGTCACCCGCCGCCCGACCGCGCGGCGCGCCGGCCTCGTCGCCCGCGTCTTCCAGGATCCGCTCGCCGGCTCCTGCGCCGGTCTCACCATCGAGGAGAACTTGGCGCTCGCCGCCGCCCGCGGCCGGCCGCGAGGCTTCGGCGCCGCCCTGTCGGGCAGCCGCCGCGCCGTCTTCGCCGAGCGCGTCGCCTCCCTCGGGCTCAAGCTCGAAGGGCGCCTGAAGGATCGCATGGGCCTGCTCTCGGGCGGCCAGCGTCAGGCGCTCTCGCTCGTCATGGCGACGCTGTCGCCCTCCAAGGTTCTGCTTCTCGACGAGCATACCGCCGCGCTCGATCCGCACATGGCCGATTTCGTGCTCGACCTGACGTCGCGGCTCGTCGCCGAGCATCGGCTCACCACGTTGATGGTGACGCATTCGATGAAGCAGGCGCTGTCGGTCGGCGACCGCACGATCATGCTCCACGAGGGCAACATCGTGCTCGACGTCTCGGGCCCCGAGCGTGCCGGGCTCACCGTCGATCACCTCGTCGCCATGTTCCGCAAGGTACGCGGGCAGGACATCGAGGACGACGCGCTTCTGATGGACTGAGCCGCGGCGTGGACGCATCGTCGCCTTCGTCACGGCGAAGGCGTCAACCCTCGGACGGCTGCCAGGGGTCGATAGTCGGAACACCCATCGGTGCGAAGTCCGCCACGTTGCGGGTGACGACACTCATGCCATGCACGAGCGCCGTGGCGCCGATGAAGGCGTCGCGCTCCGGCCGTCGATCGTGCACGTGCAATCGCGAACAGCGCAGCGCGACGATCTCGTCGACCGGCAGGACGCGACCCGAGAACTCGGAGAGCACGAGCTTGTCCATCCACGCGCGCAAGTGCGCGCCTTGGACCGGATCGCGACGCTCGATCATCAGGACACCGAGATCGAGCTCCATGAGGGTCACGGCGGAGATGTAGAAACTCTCGGCGCTGCGGCTCCCGATCCAAGAGACGACGTTCTTGTCCGCTCGGCCCGCCTTGGCTTGGCGCAACTCCGACACGACGTTCGTGTCGAGGAGGTACATCAGGAAAAGTCCGCCGGGCGCGGCAACTCCCGCGAGGGCGAGATTTCGAGCTCGATGTCTTCGAGCCCCGGCATCGACAAAGCCTCGACGAGGCTCCGCCGCGTTCCTTTGAGCCGCAGATAGTCCTCATAGCTCAGGAGCACATGAGCGGGCTTGCCCCGGTTCGTGATGAACACGGGACCCGACTGGGTCGCCTTCTGCGCCTGATTGGCGTTCTGCTGAAACGCCCGGCTGGATAAGGTCGTGATCGTCATGGTGGGCCTCCAAGGCACGCCGCCAATGTTGATACATTAGAACAAAGCGTCGATTTTCTCAATGCAGCCTGCCCGCTCTCCCCTGATCGAGGTCCGCCTCCTGCGGCGCTACAAGCGCTTTCTCGCCGACGTGGAATTCGCCGACGGCCGGATCGAGACGGTGCATTGCCCCAACCCCGGTGCGATGCTGGGGCTCGACGCGCCGGGCTCGCGCGCCTTCGTCTCGCGGTCGGCGAACCTCGCCCGCAAGCTGCCGCTGACCCTCGAAATCGTCGAGGCGGACGGTGTCCTCGTCGGGCTCAACACGGGCTTGCCGAACGCGCTTGCCGCCGAGGTGATCGCCGCGGGCCGCATCCCCGAACTCGCCGGCTATTCCACGATCCGTCGCGAGGTGCGCTACGGCCGCGACAGCCGCATCGATCTCCTGCTCGAGGCGGAGGATCGCCCCTCGGCCTATGTCGAGATCAAGAACGTCCACCTGCGCCGTCGCGAGGGGCTCGCCGAATTTCCCGACAGCCGCACCGCGCGGGGCACCAAGCATCTCGCCGAACTCGCCGAGATGGTCGCCCTCGGCCACCGGGCGGTGATGCTCTACGTGATCCAGCGGGAGGATTGCGACCGCTTCGCCCTCGCCGCCGACATCGACCCCGTCTATGCGGCCGCCTTCGCCGCCGCACGGTCCGGCGGCGTGGAAGCCTTCGCCTATCGCTGCACGGTGACGCCCGAGGCGATCGCGGTGACTACGCGCGTGCCGATCGTCGGCTGAGGTCGCCGCCGGCCCCGACGCGCACTCTCGGCGCACGGTCCAGTGGCGCTTTCCCCCTGCAATCGGACGCGATCCGGTCTATATGTCACAGGACGCGATGAAGACGGGGCGGACCCGCGGATGGCGGCAGGCGAACGACGGCGACCGGTCAGCGTCCGGGCACGGCTCGATCGTCGCCCGCCCCCGGTCCCATTCCAGGAAGGCGACGAGTTTCGAATGGTCACCTATGTGGACGCGGCGACGGCGCCGCTCAAGAACACCGGCCAGGTCCGCCTCTACGACGCGGAGGCGTTCGTCGGCATGCACAAGGCCGGACGCCTCGCCGCGCTCTGCCTCGACGAACTCCACGACATGGTGAAGCCCGGCATCACCACCGCCGAGATCGACCGCTTCGTCTACGCCTTCGGCCTCGACCACGGTGCCCTGCCGGCGACGCTGCATTATCGCGGCTACCGCTATTCGGTGTGCACCTCGATCAACCATGTCGTCTGCCACGGCCAGCCGAACGACAAGCCGCTGCGCGAGGGCGACATCGTCAACATCGACGTGACCTATATCGTCGACGGCTGGCACGGCGATTCGAGCCGCATGTACCCGGTCGGGGAGTTGCGCCGCTCGGCCGAGCGCCTCCTCGAGGTCACCTGGGAATCGCTGATGCGCGGCATCGCCGCGGTGAAGCCCGGTGCGACAACCGGCGACATCGGCCATGCGATCCAGTCCTATGTCGAGGCGGAGCGCTGCTCGGTGGTGCAGGATTTCTGCGGCCACGGCGTCGGCCGCCTGTTCCACGACGTGCCGAACATCCTGCATTATGGCCGGCGCGGCGAAGGCATCGAGCTGAAGCCCGGGATGATCTTCACCATCGAGCCGATGGTCAATCTCGGCCGCCCCCAGGTGAAGATTTTGTCCGACGGCTGGACCGCGGTGACGCGCGACCGTTCGTTGTCGGCGCAATACGAGCATGCGGTGGGCGTGACCGAAACGGGTTGCGAGGTGTTCACCCTCTCTCCGCGCAATCTCGACCGGCCCGCCACCCTCGCCGCATAAAGCAGCACTCGTCGGCGTTCGCGGGGCACGATGGGGGCGGACGACAAGGACAGCTTCGGCGAACCGAGATTGGCGCTGTCGGAGCCTGCCTTCGGCGCCGATGGCCACCGCGAACGGCTTCGGGCGCGCTTCCGCAGCGCCGGTCCCGACGCCCTCGCCGATTACGAACTCCTCGAACTCCTCCTCTTCCGCTCGATCCCGCGCCGCGACACGAAGCCGCTCGCGAAGAAGCTGATCGCGCGGTTCGGCTCGTTCGCCGAGGTGCTCGCCGCGCCCGAAGCCAAACTGCGCGAGGTGGACGGGGTGGGAGAGGCGATCGCGCTCGATCTCGCGACCGTGCTCGCCGCCGCCCAGCGGCTTACCCGCGGCCGGGTGCGCGGCAAGGTCGTCCTCTCCTCGTGGAGCGAGGTGCTCGATTATTGCCGCGCGACGATGGCCTTCGCCGAGAAAGAACAGTTCCGCATCCTCTTCCTCGACAAGAAGAACGCCCTGATCGCCGACGAAGTGCAGCAGACCGGCACGGTCGATCACACGCCGGTCTATCCCCGCGAAGTGGTGAAGCGGGCGCTGGAACTCTCGGCGACCGCGATCATCCTTGTCCACAACCATCCGTCCGGCGATCCCACCCCGTCGAAGGCCGATATCCAGATGACGCGCCAGATCGCCGAGGTGGCGAGGCCGCTCGGCATCGTCCTCCACGACCACATCATCGTCGGTCGCGACGGCCACGCGAGCTTCAAAGGTCTGGCACTGCTTTGAACGGGGCACCTGATCGAAATCAAGGCAGCCCAGCCTATTCTCTAAGCAACCTCCGAACTCTCATAGCAAAATTGCACAGAGGCCGGGCAGGCACTTGCGGCTCGCACGGATTTGTCCGTTAAATCGGTTCCAAGACGCGGCGTACACGCGGATGGGAACGGGTGGCATGAGCAAAGTGGCGTTCGATGAGATGGCCGGCATCGGCGAGGCGTGCCGTCCGGGCTACAAGCACGTGAACGACTGGCTCCGAGACACCAGCACCGAACAGCTCCAGCGCTATCACCGGGAAGCCGAAGTCCTGTTCCGCCGCATCGGCATCACCTTCGCGGTCTACGGCGACGCCGCGGCGGAAGAGCGCCTGATCCCGTTCGACATCGTACCGCGCATCATCACCCAGTCCGAATGGCAGCGCCTCGCCAAAGGGCTGGAGCAGCGGGTGAAGGCCCTCAACGCCTTCCTCGCCGACGTTTACGGGCCGGGCGAGATCGTCAAGGCGGGCGTCGTCCCGGCCGACCTCGTCTACCGCAACCCCTATTTCCGGCCCGAGGTCGCGGGCTTCATGCCGCCGCGCGGCATCTTCATCCCGATCTCCGGCATCGACATCGTGCGGGTCGATTCCGAGACCTTCTACGTGCTCGAGGACAATGCCCGCACCCCCTCGGGCGTCTCCTACATGCTGGAGAACCGGGAGGTCATGATTCGCCTCCTGCCCGATCTCTGCCTCGATCACCGCATCGCGCCCGTCGAGAATTATCCCGACGAACTGCTCGCCACCCTGCGCTCCATTGCGCCGCCGTCGGCGCCGATGAACCCGACGGTCGCGCTGCTGACCCCAGGCCCCTACAACAGCGCCTATTACGAGCACTCGTTCCTGGCCGACCGCCTCGGCGTCGATCTCGTCGAGGGCAGCGACCTCTTCGTGCGCGACAACATCGTCTACATGCGCACCACCGAAGGGCCGCGCCGGGTCGACGTGCTCTATCGCCGCCTCGACGACGATTTCATCGATCCTCTGGTGTTCCGCCCCGATTCGGTGCTCGGCGTGCCGGGCCTCGTCAGCGCCTATCGCGCGGGCAACATCGCGCTCGCCAACGCGGTCGGCACCGGCGTCGCCGACGACAAGGCGATCTACACCTACATGCCGGAGATCGTGCGCTTCTATTTCGGCGAGGAGCCGATCCTGAAGAACGTGCCGACCTGGCGCTGCCGCGAGCCGGACGCCCTCGCCTACGTGCTCGACCACCTCTCCGAACTCGTCGTGAAGGAGGTCTCGGGATCCGGCGGCTACGGCATGCTGGTCGGCCCCCACGCCGACCGCGCCACCATCGAGGCGTTCCGCGCCAAGCTGATCGCCAAGCCCGACGAGTTCATCGCCCAGCCGACCCTGGCGCTCTCGACCTGCCCGACCTTCGTCGAATCCGGCGTGGCGCCGCGCCACGTCGATCTGCGCCCGTTCGTGCTGACGGGGTCGGACAAGGTCCGCATCGTGCCGGGCGGGCTCACCCGCGTCGCGCTGAAAGAGGGATCGCTCGTCGTCAATTCCAGCCAGGGAGGCGGGACCAAGGACACCTGGATCGTCGCGGACCCGGCCTAACTCCGGATCGCCGACCGCAGCCGACCCGGCCCAAGGCCGTCTCGCCCCTCTCCTCAACGGAATCCGCCCCGATGTTGAGCCGCACCGCCGATACCCTCTACTGGCTCGCCCGCTACGCCGAACGCGCCGAGAACACCGCCCGCATCGTCGATGCGGCCGCGCGCATGTCGACGCTGCCCGCGGGCTACGGCCCCGATGGCGGCCCCTGGCAATCGGCCGTCGCCTCGACCGGTGCCGAGGACTTGTTCGCCCGGCTCAACGGCGAGGCGACCCAGCAGAGCGTGGTCGATTTCCTCGTCTTCTCGGCCGAGAACCCCTCGAGCATCCGCTCCTGCCTGGAAATCGCCCGGGCCAACGCCCGCGCCGTGCGCACCGCCCTCACCATCGAGATGTGGGAGGCGATCAACGGCGCGTGGATCGAGGTGAAGCGCTTCCAGGGCGCCGCGCTGACGCGGTCCAAGCTCACGGAGTTCCTGACCCTCGTGAAGGAGGCCTGCCTGCGCTTCGACGGCTCCGCCTACCGCACCATGCTGCGCGACGACGCGTTCGACTTCTTCCAGATCGGCGTATTCCAGGAGCGCGCCGACGCCACCGCCCGCATTCTCGACGCCAAGCGCGACGCCTTGAGCCACCATGAGGGCGAAATCGCCGGATCGAGCCTCGATTATTTCCAGCTTTCGTCGATCCTGCGCTCGGTGTCGGCGCTGACGAGCTACCATTTCGTCTATCGCGACAACATCAAGCCGGAGAAGGTCGCCGACCTCCTCATCCTGCGCCGTCAGATGCCGCGCTCACTCGCGGCCTGCTACGAGAACGTGACGCGCCACCTCGAATCCCTGTCGCGGTCCTATGGCCGCCAGGGGCCGAGCCAGCGCATCGCCCGGGCGACCCATGCGCGGCTGCAGGCGAACGACATCTCATCGATCACCGCCGCCGGGCTCCACGCGTTCCTCATCGACTTCGTCACCGAGAACAACAAGCTCGGCATGGCGATCACCGAACAATATCTGACCTGAGCGAGACGCACCGATCATGCGCCTGCAGATCAGCCACGAGATCCATTATCGCTATAAATCCGCGCCGAAGCGGGCGATCGAGGTGCTGCGGCTCACCCCCCAGAACCATCAAGGCCAGTTCATCGTCGATTGGCGGCTCGACGTGTCGAGCGACGGCCGGCTGACGCGGATCGACGACGGCTTCGGCAATATCGCCCATTCTGTCTCGATCGAGGGGCCGATCGAGAGCTTCAGCGTGATCGCGAGCGGGGAGGTCGCGACCGACGACACCGCGGGCGTGGTGCGCGAGGCGGTGGAGCGGCTGCCGGTCGCGGTGTTCCTGCGCGACACGGAATTCACCCAACCGACGCCGCGGATCGCCGAGTTCGCCGACCGCGTGCTCGCCGGCGCGGTGGACCGGCTCGATTTTCTGCACCGCCTCAACAAGACGCTGCACGAGCGCTTCGAAGCGACCGAGAACCCACCCGCGCCGACCCGTCATGCCGGCGAGATCGAAGCGGGCGAAGATGAGGCGAGCGCGCAGGATCTCGCCCACCTCTTCGTCTCGACGGCACGGCGGGCCGGGGTTCCGGCGCGCTTCGTCTGCGGCTATCGTCGGCGCGACGATGTCGAGAGCGTGCGCGCCATCCATTCGTGGGCGGAAGGGTATGCGGAGGGGCTCGGCTGGATCGCGTTCGATCCGTCGGACGGGCAATGCCCGACCTACGATCACGTCCGGCTCGGGATCGGGCTCGATTGGCTCGGTGCGGCGCCGATCCGCGGCGCCCGCACCGGCGGCGAGGGCGAAACCCTGACGCAGATCATTCGCGCCCATTCGGCTGGCGGCCGCCCCACCAGCCAGAGCCAAGCTCAATAGTCTAGCTGAGGACGATCGAACCCGTGCTCAAGAACACGGGGGAAGATGACGGGAAGAACGGGAGTGCGCTCGGACCTCTTGGTCCGCCGGGTTCATTCCCAGTCAAACCGATGCGACGTCGTAACCCCCCGGGGCCGGCGCTCGAGGGGCGTCTCCCGCCGTTTTTGCGGCGGCACGCCTTGAAGGCGATGGCGCGGACGGGCAAGAGTGCCGCACCGCTCCGCCCGGCGGCCTGCGACGACCACAGCCTTCGAGCGCGCTCCGGTTCGGCGGATCTCCGCCGACCGGGACGCGCCCCCGATCGAACATTACCGGCGCTTGTCGCGATCGGATCGGCAGATCCGGAGGACCGGCGGCGGCGGCGCGAGAGATGCGAACATGACCTATTGCGTGGGCATTCTTGTCCGTGACGGACTGGTGATGATCTCCGACACCCGCACCAATGCGGGCCTCGACAACATCGCCACCTATCGCAAGCTGCACGTCTTCGAGCGGCCGGGCGACCGCGTCGTGGCGATCGCCACCTCGGGCAATCTCGCGATTACCCAATCGGTCGTCACCCTCGTCACCGAAGGGTTCGAGGACGCGGAGACCGGCGAGACGGAGACGATCTACTCGGTCCCCTCGATGTTCCGCGCCGCCCAACTCGTCGGCCGCGCGATCCGCGAAGTCTACCGCGTCGACGGCCGGGCGCTCGAGCAGAGCGCCGCGAGCTTCGACGTGACGATGCTGGTCGCCGGCCAGATCAAAGGCGGCCGGCTGCGCCTCTTCATGGTCTATCGCGCCGGCAACTTCATCGAGGCGACCGAGGACACGCCCTATCTGCAGATCGGCGAGCACAAATACGGCAAGCCGATCCTCGACCGCGCGGCGACGTTCGAGACCAATCTCGACGACGCCCTGAAGCTCGGCCTCTTGTCGATGGATTCGACGATCCGCTCGAACCTCAGCGTCGGGCTGCCGATCGACACCCTGATGGTGCGGCGTGACGCCCTGCAATCGGCGCTGCGCCACCGCATCGGCTCCGACGACGCCTATTTCGCCGACCTCCGCCAGCGCTGGTCGCGCGCCTTACGCGACGCCCACCAGGCCATCCCCACCCCGCCCTACGGACAGGCGTGAGGGCGCGAGGCCGCGCTAATACCCGGCTTCGCGCATATGGCGGAACGCCACGATGAAGACCGTGTCGAGGCTTTCTTCATAGCGATACACCGCGACGTAGCCAGTGTGACCGAACGGAATGATGAGCTCCCGCATCGCGGGGAAGCCGCGATAGGGTCTGCCGATATGTGGCGAGGCCTGAAGCAGGCGGAAAGACCGTTCGATCCTGAGTGCCGCCCGTTCGGCAGCGATCGCATTTTCAGCAGCGAGGAATTTTCGGCAGCGCGCCAGACCCCGCGCCCCATGCTCGGTGACGATCAGTCGTGACACTCGGGAATACCGGTCTCGCGATCGGTCCCCCAAGTCCGCAGCCAATCGAACACTTCTTCCGACGTGAGATGACGGCCGGTCGCCAGATAGGCTTCCCACGACGCCACCGCTTCCCGACCGAACGCTTCGTGGGCATCCTCACGGGCAACGAATTCAGACACGGCTTCGCGTACGACCTGGTCGGGCGAAAGCTCGCGGGCGCGCGCGATCTCCGCGACACGCGCATCGAGGTCTTCGTCGAGCTGAACAAGGCGGGGCATCATGGCCTCCGATCTGGCGGCGTAGTGTACCACCTGACGCCACCTCTTCGATAGCTCCGGCGGAGCCTCACCCCTTCTCCAGCGATACGCGGCTGTCGTGGAAGGCGACGCCGCCATAGGGCGCGACGGGGTCGGCGGCGGTCAGGGTGTTGATCCCCGCGCCGTCGACGAAGGCCGTGTTCGGCCAGAGGCCTTCCGTCACCAGAACGCCCCGCTTCAGCCCGGCGAAGATCTCCGCGTGGAGACGCACGCTGCCCCGGGCGTTGAAGAGGCGGACGAGATCGCCTTCGGCGATGCCGCGCGCCGCGGCGTCGTCCGGATGGATCTTCACCGTCGGCCGCCCTTCCTTGGCGACTGACGACGGCGTCTCGTTGAAGCTCGTGTTGAGGAAGGAGCGTGCCGGGGCGGTGACGAGGCGGAACGGCGCATCGGCCGTCGCCTCTTCGGTCACCGGCCAATAATCCGGCAGCGACGGTAGCGCCGACCACGGCCCCATCGGCCCGTTGTTCGGCGCAGCGATCGCCGTCCAGTCCGGCTTGAAGCGGAACTTGCCGTCCGGATAGGCGAAGCCGTTGAGATAATGGGCCTCCTCGAAGGGCGGCTGCCATTCGCTCCAGCCGACCGCTTCGAGCTCGGCGAGCGAGCCGCGGCGCGACGCCTTCAGCATCCAATCGATGTGCTCGCGCGGGCTCATGGCGAAGCCCGGATGCTCGGCGCCGAGGCGCTCGGCGAGCGCGACGATCACCTCGTGGTTGGTCCGGCACTGGCCCGGCGCCTCGACGAGCTTCGGCCCGTAGAGGATGTATTGGTGGCCGCCGCCGCGATAGACGTCGTCGTGCTCGACGAAGGTCGTCGCCGGCAGAACGATGTCCGCCATGCGGGCGGTGTCGGTCATGAACTGCTCGTGGATGGCGACGAAGAGATCCTCCCGCGCGAAGCCGCGGCGGACCCGCGTCTGCTCCGGGCACACCGTCATCGGATTGGTGTTCTGGATCAGCATTGCGGTGACCGGCGGGCCGCCGAACAGAACGTCCGGATCGCCTTCCAGGATCGCGCCGATGCGCGATTGGTCGAGCTGCCGCGTCGCGGGATCGACGATGTCGAGCCCCTCGATCATCGTCTTGTTGAGCCCGTAGATGGCGCCGTTGTTGTGGAAGGCGCCGCCACCTTCATATTGCCAGAGGCCGAGCACGGTCGCGATCGACTGGGCGGCGTGCATGCCGACCGTGCCGTTGCGGCCGCGGGTGAAGCCGTAGCCGAGGCGCAGGAAGGTGCGCCGGTTGCGGCCGATCAGGGCGGCGACCGCCTCGATCTCCTCGACCGAAAGGCCGGTGATCGCCGCCGCCCAAGCGGGATCGCGCGTGGCGAGATGAGCCTCCAGCTCCTCCGGGCAATCGGCGAAGCGGGCGAGATAGTCCCGGTCGGCGTAGCCGTCGCGGAAGGCGACGTGCATGATCGCGCAGGCGAGCGCGGCATCCGTGCCGGGCCGCAGGATCACCCCGACATCCGCCTGCTTCACCGTCTCGGTGCGATAGACGTCGACCGCGACGATCTTGGCGCCGCGGGTCTTCCGCGCGCGGATCGCGTGGGTCATCACGTTGACCTGGGTCGAGACCGCGTTGGTGCCCCAGATCACGACGACGTCGGCCTTCGCCATCTCCCGCGGGTCGGGTCCGGCGAGCCGGCCGGTGCCCGCGATCCAGCCGGTCCAGGCCGTGTTGGTGCAGATGGTGTCGAACATCCGCGAATAGCCGAGCGCGTGGCGTAGCCGGTTGATGCCGTCGCGCTGCACCTGCCCCATCGTGCCGGCATAATAATAGGGCCACACCGCCTGCGGCCCGTGACGGGCGGCGGCCTCCTTGAAGGCGTCGGCAATACGGTCGAGCGCCTCGTCCCAGCCGATCTCGCGGAACTGACCCGACCCCTTCGGGCCGGTGCGCGCGAGCGGCGTCATCAGCCGGTCAGGATGGTGGTTGCGCTCGGCGTAGCGGGCGACCTTCGCGCAGATCACCCCGGCCGTGTAGGCGTTGTCGGCGGCGCCACGCACCCGGCCGATCGTGCGTTCGTCGAGGACTTCGACTTCGAGCGCGCAGGTCGAGGGGCAATCGTGCGGGCAGACGGAGCGGCGGACAGCGACGGTGTTCATGGGGAGAGACCTCTTCGTCCCCCTCTATCCCACGCGGCCGGCTCGCGGGCAAACGGCGCGCCGGCGCGACGCACAGGCTCAACCGCGGCGAGCGTCGCGGGCGCTTGCTCGCGTGAGTGCGGCCCGATAGCACTTCCATGACGATGATGGTCGACCTTTTTGGGGAAGGCATTCCATGGATCGCAAGAACGACCGGGATCGCGAAAGCGGTCCGGATCGCAGCGCGTCGGGTCTCGATCGCCGTGCGTTGCTGAAGGGCGCCGCCACGACGACGGTCGCGGTGGCCGCGCCGCTCAAGGCCCTGACGCCCGCGCCGGCCGACGCGAGCGAAGCCGCCGCGCCGCAACGGACAGTGTTCCGCATCCACCCGGCGATGGGGCTCGCCCGGGTCGGCAACAGCACCGATTTCTACTTGGCCCCCGAAACCGGCGCCGGCGAGCTCGCGACGAATGGCGAGGCCCTATGGGGCGGCCTGCCGCTCGACCCCGTGACCGGCGCCCCGCTCGACGCCCACGGCTTCCGCGACGCCGAGGGCCGCCTCAAGCGCCAAGCGACCCGCTACCGCATCTACGCCTACTCCGACGCCGGCTGGCCCACCGGCGAAGGCGAGGAAATCGTCCTCGGCAGCACCATCGGCGGCAAGACGGTCAAGGACATCGTCTGGACCGTCCACGTCGCCAACAAGAAGCTCAACAATTATTCCCACAATCAGGGCGCCGAAGAGGTCAACCTGAGCTTCTTCCGCGACGGCAAGACGCCGCCTATCCGCCGCCCGAAGGACGGGCCGCTCGACGACGAAAAGCGGCTCGCGACGCTGGTGATCGATCCCGGTCCTCGGGCGCTCTCGGCCCGCGGGGACGCCGGCAAGGTCGCCGCCTTCGACATGGCGACGCCGGCGAGCGCCGTCGCGGCGGACGGCACCGTCGCGGCGCTGCCCGATTATCCGAAGAGCTTCCCCGCCGACCATTTCGCGCTCGACCTGCCGCTGCGGCCGCTCGACAGCCTCGGCGACATCCGTATCGAGGCGAAGACAGGCCGGCTGATCTTCGCGCCCGGCTTCGGCAATGCCGCAGGCATCATGGTGGACGGCAAGCCGCCCTCGCTCGAAGGCAGCCCGATCTTCATCGAGCACGACAATTGGTTCGACGACGTCTCGGACGGCCCGGTCGATGCGACGATCGTGTTCGAGGACGGCTCTGTCGAAACGGTGGTCGGGGCGTGGGCGCTCGCCGGCGCGCCCGGCTTCGCGCCGCAGATCCGCAACGTCGTCACCGTCTGGGACGACGTCTACGACGTCTTCGTGCGCGAACTCGGCCTCGTGCCGGAACTCCATGACGGCAAGGGCTACATGCCCGGGTTCCGTCCGGTCTTCGACGAGGACATCCGACCGTTGTTCCAGGCGGTGAAGCTGCTGCGCTGGAACATCCATCTGCCGCGTTACGCGGTGATGGCCCACGACGCCATCGGCGACATCAAGCCCGCCGACGACCCGACGGCGAAGCTGCCGAACTTCAAGTCGCTGATCCGCAACCCGTTCGTGCCCTCGCAGGACGCGGTCGGCGCGCCCTTGATGCCGCTGTCGCTCGGCGCGGCCGGCAAGCCGTTCCTGTCGATCACGCCGACGCAATATTTCATGCTGCATCAGTGGCATCGCAAGGAACTGTCGGCGACGCCCCGCAAGGCGCTCGGCACCGGGGAAAATCTCGACCGCGTGACCCTCGTGAACGGCGTCGCCGGCCGAATGAATCCGGGCCTCCAATATCCGTTCGTGATCCTCGACACCCACCTCTTCCGACGCGATTGGCGCAAGGCGGGATGTGGTCCCTTCCGCATCAATGCGGCGAGCCTCGATTATTCCAAGGCGCGCAAGGACCACCCCTTCCTCGGCGTCGGCTACGTGCCCTTCCGCGACGCGCCGGTCGAGCCGGGCGACCTCACCAAGTTCATGGCCGTGCCGTGGCTGACCGACTTCAACCAGTGCACCGTCCACCCGCCCTTCCCCAATCCGAACAACGACACCACGCTCTATTGGTCGTGGCCGGCGGAGCGGCCCTACATCGTCCACCCGCAGGCGCTCTCGCACTTCGATCCGGCGAACGGCTGGACGCCGGGCGAGCAGGTCTATGCGGTGCGCGGCGCCGGCACAGAGACCCATTATCCGGCCCTCCATGGCCGCTTCCAGGTGCAGCGCGACTTCGTGCTGAACTGGTACAAGGTCGGCTTCGTGGTGCAGGCGAGCCGGCTCGATCCCGCCGCCCGTCCCGCGTCCGCCGACGATCCCTTCCTCGAAGTGGCGAGCTTCTTCGAGACCACGCCGGACCAGAAAGTCGCGGGCTGGCCGACCTACAATGTTCCGCCCGCCCCCTGATCACGGGGCCGCGCGCCGGGTCGCGATCGCCATCGTCGGGGCCGGGGTCGCGGGCTGCGCCACCGCCCTCGCTTTGCAGATGGCCGGCCTCGAGGGCGTCGTCGTGCTCGATCGCGGGGCTGAGCAGGCGTTCCGGATCGGCGAGAGCATCCCGGCGTTCGCGCTCGGCCTGCTCAAGCGGCTCGGCGCCTATGAGCGGACGGCGGCGCTCCGCCCGCTCGAGAGCTCGGGCTCGACCTCGCTCTGGGGCAAGGACGAGCCCGGTTACAACGATGCGATGTTCGATCCCGACGGGGCCGGCTGGCACCTCGACCGCGCCGCCTTCGACGCGGCGCTGCGCGACGAGGTCCGCGCCCGCGGCATCCCGGTCCTACCCGCCGGACGCCTCAAGGATATCCGGCGGTCCCATGCCGGGGGCTTCCGCCTCGCCTTCGAAGCCGGCCAGACGATCGAGACGGCCCTGCTCGTCGATGCGAGCGGGGTCGGCGCCGCCGCGCTCCGGCGGCTGCGGATCGCCCGCAATCCCGTCGACGAGCTGATGGTGCGCTATGTCGTGCTCGCCCTCGAACCGGCCGCGGTGACGGCGGCGCGGACGGTTCTCGAAGCCGTATCCTATGGCTGGTGGTATGCGACGCGCATCCCCGGTGACCGCATGGTGGCGATGCTTGCGACCGACCGGGACGTGCTGGCGGACACCGGGCTGTCGCTCAGGACCGCCGCGAGCCTCCGGCGCGCCTTCGAGGCGACGCGGCTCGTCGGTCCGGCGATCGCCGCCGCACGGCCGACCGGTATCGTCTCGGTCGGCGGCGCGAGCGCCCCTTCCGCAATCCTGAGCGGTGTCGCGGGGCCCGATTGGATCGCCGTCGGTGACGCGGCGTGGAGTTGCGATCCGCTCACCGCGCAGGGCATCACCAAGGCACTGATGGACGGCCTCGCCGCCGGCGCGGCGATCGCGGGCCGGCAGCGCGGCGACGCGGGGGCCTTTCCCGCCTATCAGGCGGAGGCGTTCGCCCGCTTCACCGCGAACCTCAGGCTCCGCGCGGCGCTCTACACCGCCGAGACGCGGTGGTCGGACAAGCCGTTCTGGCGCGCCCGCCGCCTTCCCGGCGCGCTCTGAGCAGCGCCTGGCGGAAAAAGAAACAGCCGGCCGCGGCGAGCGGCCGGCTGCAAAATGCGGTCAGCGATCAAGTGTCGATCAGCCGACGATCTCGCTCGTCGCGAAGAAGAAGGCGATCTCCTGGGCGGCGGTCTCCGGCGCGTCCGAGCCGTGCACCGAGTTCTCGCCGATCGACACGGCGAAGTCCTTGCGGATGGTGCCCTCGGCCGCCTGGGCCGGGTTGGTGGCGCCCATCACTTCGCGGTTCTTCAGGATGGCGTTCTCGCCTTCCAGAACCTGCACGACCACCGGGCCGGAGGTCATCGTCTCGACGAGCTCGCCGAAGAACGGACGCTCGCGGTGCACGCCGTAGAACGCCTCGGCCTGGGCCTTGGTGATCTGGATGCGCTTCTGGGCGACGACCTTGAGGCCGGCCGATTCCAGACGGTCGACGATCTTTCCGGTGATGTTGCGCTTGGTCGCGTCCGGCTTGATCATCGAAAAGGTACGTTCGATCGCCATCGTGGTCTCCGTCGGATCTTGGCTATATTGGGTGCGAATTCGAGGTGGCGGACGTATAGCCCGGCGCCTCCGTGCACGGCAAGCCGCAGAATGCCGTCCGCACCGCCGATCCGTCCGCCGTCACGCCCGATCGCGATCCGGATGATGGAACAGGAGCACGACGGCGACCGACGACAGCGCCAGCGCGGCCATCAAGAGGAAGCAGTCCTCGAACGAGCCGCGTAGGCCGAGCACCCAGCCGGTGATGGCGGGTGCCGCGAAGCCGGCGAGCGCGAAGGCGAATTCCATGATGCCGAACGCCGAGGCGGCGCGCCCCGGCGTCACGTCGAGATTGGTCGCCGCATAGGCCGCGTTGCCGCCCATCGAGGCGGCGACCGCCACGGTGATCGCCCCGATCGCCACGCCGAGATCGTGGGTGAAGGCGACCGGCACGACGGCGAGCGCAGTGACGAGCTGCGTCGCGACGATGATGTAGGATCGCGCCACCCGCAGCCGGCCCGTCGCCTGGAGCAGATAATCGGAGAGCCGCCCGACCGCGATGAGGGCGACGGCCGCCGCCGCCCAGGGCAGCACGGTGAAGAGGCCGACCGCCTTGATGTCGAGGCCGTAGGCTTCGACGAGATAGCTCGGCAGCCACGACATGAAGAAGAACAGGAAATAGCCGAAGACGAAGAACGCCCAATCGTTGGCGAGCAGCGTCGGGTTGCGCAAAAGCGCGCCGATATCGGCGAGGCGCAGCGGCCCGTGGCGGCTCGGCCGCGACGGGCCCTCGCCTTTGATGCGGGCGAGTTCGGCGGCATCGACGCGGCCGGATTTCGCCGGATCGTCGCGGAAGCACAGCCACCACAGCGGCACCCAGGCGATCGACAGCAAGAACAGTGCGACGAACGCGCCGCGCCAGCCGAACCAGACGAGCAGCGTGCTCGCGATCGGTCCGCCGATGGCGAGCGCGATCGGCACCGCCACCAGGGCGCCGCCGAGGGCGGTCGCCCGCTCCCGCGGCGCGAGCCAGACATTGATCGCGCCGCTCATCGCCGGGAAGTTGGGGCCCTCCGCGACGCCGAGCAGAGTGCGGGCGAGATAGAACGACATCACGCCGGAGGCGAGCGCCGTCGCGCCGATGCTGAGGCTCCACAGCGCGACCGCGACGGTGAGCACCAACCGCGCGCCGTAGCGATCGACGGCGAAACCGCCGAACAGGGTCGTCACCGCGTAGCCGAGTCCGAAGGCGCCGAGGATCGTGCCGACGTCTCCGGGCGAAAGCCCCAGTTCCCGCTTGATCGCGGGGATCGCATAGGCGATGGCGGAGCGGTCCACATAGTTCGCCACCGTGACGGCGAACAAGAGGAACACCACGAACCAACGATATCGCGTCGCAGCCATCGCTCGTTCCGATCTGATCCGGGAACCGAGCCGCCTGCGTAGCCCAACCCGCGCGCATCTCCAAGGGCGCGCAAATCTCCGAGGGAGAGAACGGCCGTGCTCGAGACCTTCGCCCTTCTCGCCGACTACAACGCCTGGGCCAACGGCCGCCTGTACGAGGCCGTCGCGGCCCTGAGCGAGGCCGATTACCGGGCCGACCACGGCGCCTTCTTCCGCTCGCTCGAAGGTACCCTCAACCATCTCGTCGTCACCGACCGGGTCTGGCTCGCCCGCTTCCAAGGCGAGCAGGGTCCGCGCGATCCGCTCGATGCGATCGTCTGCCCGACCTTCGAGGCCTTGCGCGCGGCGCGCGCGGTCGAAGACGCGCGGCTCATCGCGTTCGTCGCCGGGCTCGATGCCGACACGATCGCGGCGACGATCCGCTACCGCACCCTCTCGACGCCCATGATCATCGAGCAGCGGCTCGGCGATACCATCGCCCACCTCTTCAACCACCAGACCCACCACCGCGGCCAGGCGCACGCGCTGCTCACCCGGATCACCGGCGAGGCGCCGTCGCTCGATCTCCTGGTGTTCCAGCGGCTGACGGGCCGCGGGGTCCGCGTCGAGCCGGTCCCGGCATGAGCGCCGCCGACGGCCCCCTCGCCATCCGACCGGCGACCGAAGCCGACGTGCCAGCCGCGAAGGCGCTGGTGGAACGTGCCTATGCCGTTCATCTCGGCGTGGTCGACAAGCCGCCGGCGCCGCTGTTCGACGATTATGCCGCCCATCAGGCGGCCGGGCACCTGTTCGTCGCCGGGAGCGGCGGGACGATCGCAGGCCTCGTCGTGCTGATCGACGCGGCCGATCACCTTCTGTTGGACAACGTCGCCGTGGACCCCGCCACCCAGGGCCGCGGCGTCGGCCGCGCCCTCATCGCCTTCGCCGAGGCCGCGGCGCGGGCGCGGGGCCACCACGAGGTGCGGCTCTATACCCAGGAGAAGATGGCCGCGAACATCGCCCTCTACCGTCGCCTCGGCTTCGTCGAGACCCATCGGGCGGTTCAGGACGGCTTCCCGCGGGTGTTCATGACGAAGCGCCTCTGAGTACGGCGCGGGGCAGCGGCCCGGTCTTGGGTTCCGGCCGAACGGTCGACCGGCTATCGTCCGACCCGCCGGGGGCTGATCGGCCGCGTCCCGGATTGTTGGAGACGAGATCCGATGAGCGCCATCACCCGCTACCCCTTCCCCGAGAGCAATCACGGCCAGGGGCCGCAATCGGGCGATTCCCGGCTGAAATCCGGCGGGGCGCTGCCCTTCCTGCTCGCCGCCGGGGTGCGGCAGGGCACCGAGTTGATCGTGTTCAGCGGCCATACGCCGCCGGTGATCGATGCCGCGGCCCCCGCCGACAGCATCGCGGCGTTCGGCGACACCTACACCCAGACCGTCGGGGCGCTGCGCGAGCTCGGCGCATCGCTGGCCTCGCTCGGGCTCGGCTTCGGCCATCTGGTGCAGTTGCGCGCCCTTCTGGTGGGCGATCCGGCGCTCGGCGGGCGGATGGACAGCGAGGGCTTCTCCCGCGCCTATGCCGAGGTCTTCGGAACGGCGGACAACCCTCATCTCGTCGCGCGCACCCGCTGCCAAGTGGTCGGGTTGGTGAACCCCGGCTGGCTGGTCGAGCTCGAAGCCGTCGCCGCCCGCTAGGCCGAGCTTGTCCGCGGCAACGGCTCAACGCAGCGTCTCGTCCACCTTGCGGGCGAGTTCCTCGAGCGTGAACGGCTTCTGGAGCAGAGCCGTGCCGCGATCGAGCACGCCGTTGTGGACGACGGCGTTGCGCGTATAGCCGGTCGTGTAGAGCACCTTGAGCGAGGGTTTGAGCGCCAGCGCCGCCTCGGCAAGCTGGCGCCCGTTCATCTCCGGCATGACGACATCGGTCATGAGCAGATCGATGTCGGGCTCGACCTCGAGCCGGCGCAGCGCCTCCCGGGCGCCCCCGGCAGCGATCACCGTGTAGCCGAGCTCCCGCAAGGCCTCGCTCGTCGAGGCGAGCACGGCCGGCTCGTCCTCGGCCACCAGGATCCGCTGACCGCTGCCCTTGGCGGGAACGGTGCTGTCCGCCGGCGTGCCGCCCCACAGATCCGCCTCCTCGCTGGTGTGGCGCGGCAGATAGATCTTCACCGAGGTGCCGTGACCGACCTCGGAATAGACTTTCACGTGACCCGACGATTGCTTGACGAAGCCAAACACCTGGCTGAGCCCGAGCCCGGTCCCCTCCCCGACCCCCTTCGTCGTGAAGAACGGCTCGAACACCTTGTCGATGATGTCGGGCGGGATGCCGGTGCCGGTATCGGTCACGGAGACCATGACATATTGGCCGGCGGCGACCTCGTCGTGTGCCCGCGCATAGGCCTCGTCGAGGAAGGCATTTGCCGTCTCGATGGTGAGGCGCCCCCCGCCCGGCATGGCGTCGCGCGCGTTCACCGCGAGATTGAGCAGCGCGTTTTCGAGCTGCGCCGGGTCGGCGAAGGTGCGCCACAAGCCGCCGCCCTGCACGATCTCGATCGAGACCGGCTCCGAGATCGCCCGGCGCAGGAGATCGGACATGCCGCCGACGAGCCGGTTGACGTCGAGCACCTTGGGCTCGAGCGGCTGACGGCGGGAATACGCGAGCAGGCGGGCCGTGAGCGTCGCGGCACGCCGGGCACCGTCCATGGCGTTGTCGATCGCCTGATCCGCAGCTGAGAGCGCATTGCCCGCGATCCGCCTTTTGGCGATCCCCAGAAAGCCGATCACGATCGCCAGCATGTTGTTGAAATCGTGGGCGATGCCCCCGGTGAGCTGGCCCAGCGTCTCGAGCCGCTGCAATTGCCGCACCTGCGCCTCGGCGGCAGCGCGCTCGCGCGCCTCGGTCACGAGATCGAGGTTCGCCTTCTGCAACGCAATCATGCGCTCGCGGACGTCGCGAATATAGACATAGGCGAGCGCGCAGATCAGCAGCCCCACGAGCACCATGCCGATCTGGAGGATGGTGACGAGTCGATCGGCGCGCACAGCCCGCTCGGCGAGCAGTTGGTCTTCCTCCGCCCGCATCGCCGCGAGCGAGGCGGCGATCTCCTGGAGGGTATCCTGGTTGGCCGGGCTCGAGAACACCTCGCCGGCGGCGCCGCGCTGGTCGGATTTGATGAGCCCGACGATCTTCTCCGCATTGCCGAGGCTCGTGGCGATGGCGGGCTTCAGCGTGGCGAGCGTGGCGCGCTGGCGAGGATTGTCGGCGGTGAGCTTTTCGAGTTCGTCGAGGCCAGTCGGGATGCGCGCCGCCGCGCTGCGATAGCGGCTCTCCTCGTCGGGATCGCGGCGGATGATGAAGCCGCGGCGCGCCGATTCCGCATCGAGAAGGAGCACCTTGAGCTCCGAGAGGTGGTTCTGCACCTCGATGGTGTGACGCACCCAATGCACGGTCGTGCGCTGTTCGACGGAGAGCCACAAGCCGGACCCGACGAGAAGCAGCAAGAGGATGAGGGCGGCGATCCGCGGAAAACGCGAACCGGTGGGACGACCGGAAAGAGGCATCGTTCTCCAAGGCGCGCTGCGCGACGAACCGGACCTTTGCTGGCCGATCGCCCAGCCGGTGTCATAGAATGATCGCGCGCGAGGCGTCCATGGCCAGCGCCGGGAAAGGAATGCTAAAGGTCCGCAAGTCAACGAGTTTTGACCGAAGGGCAGCGATCCGAGGGGCGTGCCCGCGCATCGCCGCACCGAGGCGTGGCGGCGAACCGCGCACGGCGCTTGCCCCGGAGGCGACGAGACGGCATTTATCGCCGCCATGCTCTCGATCTCCGACGTCACCTACCGCATCGCCGGCCGCACCCTGATCGACCACGCTTCGCTCGTGGTGCCATCGCGTGCGCGCATCGGCCTCGTCGGCCGCAACGGCACCGGCAAGACGACCCTGTTCAAGCTCGTGACGGGGGAGATTGCGCCGGAATCGGGAGCGATCGCGCTGGCCCGAGGGCTCAAGATCGGTCAAGTCGCCCAGGAGGCGCCCGGCACCGACGAGACGCTGATGGAGGTGGTGCTTAAGGCCGACCGCGAGCGCGTGGCGCTGCTCGCCGAGGCCGAGACGGCGACCGACCCGCAGCGCATCGCCGAGATCCAGCTCCGCCTCGCCGATATCGGCTCGCATTCGGCGGAGGCGCGCGCGGGTGCGATTCTCTCCGGCCTCGGCTTCGATGCGGCCGCCCAACAGCGGCCGTGCCGATCGTTCTCCGGCGGCTGGCGCATGCGCGTCGCCCTCGCCGGCGTCCTGTTCGCCGAACCCGACTTCCTGCTCCTCGACGAGCCAACCAACTATCTCGACCTCGAAGGGACGCTGTGGCTCGAGAATTATCTCGGCCGCTACCCGCACACCGTCATCCTGATCAGCCACGATCGCGACCTGCTCAACCGGGTCGTGGACACCATCGTTCACCTCGATCAGGGCAAGCTCGTCTCCTATCGCGGCGGCTACGACAGCTTCGAGCGCCAGCGCAGCGAAGCGCAGATCCTCGCCCGCAAGGCGGCCGACAAGCAGGAACTCGAGCGCAAGCACCTGCAATCTTTCGTCGATCGCTTCCGCGCCAAGGCGACCAAGGCACGCCAGGCGCAGTCCCGCCTGAAGCGGCTCGAGAAGATGGAGCCGATTGCAGCCATCGTGGACGGCGAGGTGAAGCCGTTCGTGTTCCCCAAGGCCGAGGGCCGGGTCGCGCCCCCGATCCTGACCGCGGAGCGGGTCGTGGCAGGCTACGAACCCGGCAAGCCGATCCTGTCACGCCTCACCCTGCGCATCGACGACGACGACCGCATCGCGTTGCTCGGCCCGAACGGCAACGGCAAATCGACCTTCGCCAAGCTGATCGCCGGCAAGCTCGCGCCGCAGGACGGCACGCTCGTGCGCGCCTCCAAGCTCAAGGTCGCCTATTTCGCCCAGCATCAGCTCGACGAACTCATCCCCTCCGAGAGCGCCGTCGCCCACGTGCGACGCCGCATGGTCGGCGCCCCGGAGGCCAGGGTGCGCGCCCGCGTCGACCAGTTCGGGCTCGCCACCGACCGCATGGACACGCCAGCGGGAGAACTTTCCGGCGGCGAGAAGGCGCGCCTGCTGATGGGCCTCGCCACCTTCGACGGTGCCAACCTCCTCATCCTCGACGAGCCGACGAACCATCTCGACGTCGACAGCCGCGCCGCCCTCGTCGAGGCGATCAACGATTTCGACGGCGCCGTCATCCTCATCAGCCACGACCCGAACCTGCTCGAAGCCTGCGCCGACCGGCTGTGGCTCGTGGCTGACGGCACGGTCGCGCCCTACGACGGCGATCTCGACGATTATCGCCGCCTGGTGCTCGCCCGCGCCGGCGCCGGTCCGGGCCGCGCCGAGGGACGGGACGAGGCGAAGGAAAGCGCGCAGGACCGCCGCCGCAACGCGGCCGAGAAGCGCGCCCAGCTCGCCCCGCTGCGCAAGGAGATCCAGGCGATCGAGAAGGCCATGGAGAAATTGCGCGCCGACATCGCCAAGCTCGACGCGGCGCTCGCCGACCCGGCCCTGTTCACCAAGGACGCCGCCCGCGGCACCAAGCTCTCCAAGGAGCGCGCCGACACCGTCAAGGCGCTCGAAACCGCCGAGGAGCGCTGGCTCGAATTGTCGGAAAGCTACGAGCAGGCGGCGGCGCAGTAGGAGCGCCGTCAAGCCCCGATCGAGGCGAGATAGGCTTCCGCGATCGCGCGCATGCGGGCGGCGTCGAAGGCGGGACCATGGCCGCCGTGGACGATGCCGACCGGGAGCCTCCGCAGCCGCTCCATCGTCGCCGCATAGACGGCGCGGTCACTGCCGGGCAGATCGTCGACGAGGGTGCCGACATAGATCGCGTCGCCGGAGAAGAACGTGCCGTCGCGTTCGTCGAGAAGGCCGATCGAACCCGGCGAATGGCCCGGCAGGTGCAGCACGGTGAACCGCCGGTTTCCGAGATCGATCGTGTCGCCCTCTCCGACCACGCGCGTCAGCGGCGCCGGGGCGATGGAATAGTCGGCGATGGTCCAGCCGGGTGACGGCGCCGCGGCGACCGGCTCGGCGATTGCACGATAGAGATGCGCGAGCGTGCCGTCGTCGGCCATGGTCGCGAAGGCCTCGGCCTCGGCGGCGTGGCCGAGACGGTCGGCATATTCATGGAACGAGCCGACGTGATCGACGTGGACGTGGGTCGCGAGCGCGATGACCGGCCGCCCTTCGTCCGGAACGGCCGCGGACAAGCTCTTAAGGCCGGTGCCGAAATCGATCTGGAGGTCGGCATCCCGACCGCGGACACGGTAGAGGTTGGCGCGGAAGAAGCGGTGAACGGCCGGCTCGACGACGAGATCGATGCCCTCGCCGACCAGCGTTCGTTCAAACCAGGCCGCCATGCCCGCGCCCTACCCGTGCGCGGCTCAGGCCCACCAGTGGGCCGGCTCGAAGCGGCCGGCGGCGCGCTCGAGGGCACCGGCGAGGGAGAACAGCGTCTCCTCGCCGAACGGCCGGCCGATGAGCTGGAGGCCGAGGGGCAGCCCCGAGCCCGACAGCCCCGCGGGCACCGAGATGCCGGGCAGGCCCGCCATGTTCACCGTGATGGTGAAGACGTCGTTGAGATACATCTCGACCGGAGAGGCGGTCGCGTTCGCCCCGATCGGGAAGGCCGGCGACGGCGTCGCCGGGGCGAGGACCGCATCGACGCCGGCGCTGAAGGCGTCGTCGAAGTCCTTCTTGATGAGGGTGCGCACGCGCTGCGCGCGGGCATAATAGGCGTCGTAGTAGCCGGCCGAGAGCACGTAGGTGCCGATCATGACGCGGCGGCGAACCTCGGCGCCGAAGCCGGCGGCGCGCGACTTCTCGTAGAGCCCGTTGATGTCGTCGGCCGGGACGCGCAGGCCGTAGCGCACGCCGTCATAACGGGCGAGGTTCGAGGAGGCCTCGGCCGGTGCGACGATGTAATAGGCCGGCAGCGCCATGCGAGTGTGCGGCAGCGAGATGTCGACGATCTCCGCGCCGGCATCTTTCAGCCACGCCTTGCCCTGGTCCCACAGCGCCACGATCTCGTCCGACATGCCGTCGACGCGATATTCCGCGGGAATGCCGATCCGCAGTCCCTTGAGGCTCGCGCCGAGCGCCGCCTCGTAATCGGGCACCGGCAGATCGACCGAGGTCGAATCCTTCGGGTCGAAGCCGGCCATGGCCTTGAGCAGGATCGCGGCGTCGCGCACGTCGCGGGCGATCGGGCCGGCCTGATCGAGCGACGAGGCGTAAGCGATGATGCCCCAGCGCGAGCAGCGGCCGTAGGTCGGCTTGATGCCGACGGTGCCGGTCAGCGCGGCCGGCTGGCGGATCGAGCCGCCGGTATCGGTCGCGGTCGCCCCTGCGCAGAGGCGGGCGGCGACGGCCGCCGCCGAGCCGCCGGACGAACCGCCCGGCACCAGAGGCGTGTCGTCGCCGGTGCGGCGCCAGGGGTTGACCACGGGTCCGAACGCCGAGCTCTCGTTCGAGGAGCCCATGGCGAACTCGTCGCAGTTGAGCTTGCCGAGGAGCACCGCGCCGGCCTCCCACAGCCGCGCGGTCACGGTCGATTCATAGGGCGGCACGAACTCGCCGAGGATGCGCGAACAGGCGGTCGTGCGCACACCCTCGGTGGCGTACATGTCCTTGACGCCGAGCGGGATGCCTTCGAGCGGACCCGCCGCACCGCCGCGGATACGCTCGTCCGAGGCGTCGGCCATCCGGCGCGCCACGTCCGGCGTCTCGAGCACGTAGGCATTGAGGGCGCGGCCCGCTTCCGCCGCCGCGAGATAGGCGTCGGTCAGCTCGCGCGCGGTGAAGTCCCCGGCGGTGAGGCCGGCGCGGGCTTCGGCGATCGAAAGGGCGGTGAGCTCGGTCATCTTCAAATCCGGTCAGGCGCGAAGGCGTCGATGGGCGGTCGGATACGGGCGCGGGCCGCGCCTCACTCGACCACCTTGGGCACCAGGAAATAGCCGTCCTCGGAGAGCGGCGCGTTGGCGAGCACCTTCTCCTGGATGCCGCCGTCGGTTACCACGTCCGGACGCATGCGCAGGGCGTGGGCGACCACGGACGTCATCGGCTCCACGCCGTCGACGTTCACGGTCGACAATTCCTCGACGAAACCCAGGATGGAATTGAGCTCGCCGACGAGACGCGCGGCCTCGTCCTCGGTGACGGCGATGCGCGCGAGGTGGGCGACCTGGGCAACGGTACGGGCATCGACCGACATGGGCGCTCGGCTCCAGCTTCGAACGGGACTGCTCATAAAAAACGACGCCCGGCTATAGCACCGGGCGTCGTTGCGAAACAACGTCGAAGCACGGGCGGCGCCATCCTGCCGCCCGTCCGCGTCACACCGCCGGGTCGAGCGCCTCGAAGGCCACGCCGCGCTCCGGCACATAGACGATCGCGCGGCTTCCCGACATGTCCTCGACGAACTCGTCCGCGCTCTGCGCGAGCAGCGGGAAGGTGCCGTAATGGCAGGGGATCACCTTCTTGAAGTTGAAGAAGCGCGAGCAGGCGTAGGCGGCGGTCTTCGCGCTCATGGTGAAGCGGTCGCCGATCGGCACGATGCCGATGTCGGGGCGGTGCAGTTCGTCGATCAGCTTCATGTCGCTGAAGAGGTCGGTGTCGCCCATGTGGTAGAGGGTCGGCTGGCCGTGGGCCTTGATGACGATGCCGAGCGGGTTGCCCATGTAGACGGCCCGGCCGTCCGGCCCTTCGATCGCCGAGGAATGCAGAGCCGGGGTGAAGGTCACGGTGAAGGCGCCGAGCGAGACGGTGCCGCCGGTGTTGCCCATGTCGAGTTTCTCGACGCCCTGGGAGCCGAGCCAGCCGACGATCTCGGGATTGGCGACGACGGTCGCGCCGGTCTTCTTGGCGATGGCGACGGTATCGCCGACATGATCGCCGTGGCCGTGGGTCAGCACGATGTGGGTGACGCCGGCGCTCGCCGCGTCGACGCTGCCGGGAAAGGTCGGATTGCCGGTGAAGAAGGGATCGATGAGGATCTTGGCGTCGGGGATTTCGACGCGGAAAGCGGAGTGTCCGAACCACGTGATCTGCATGGGATCTCCTGTCGGGGTTGGCGGCCGGCAGCCGCCCGCGGATAGGGCGGAGGGAATGGCCGAGGCGGGCCTCGAAGCGCTCCGCGTGACCGGCGGGGCCGTCGGTCTGCGCGCGATGCCCTCCGCATGACGCGGCGCAATATAGTGCCCTTCGCGCCTGCGGCAACAGAGCGAAGCCGTGACGAGAGCAGAGCCGGCGAAGCGCCGCTCTCGTGCGGCGGCCCGCGGCGTGATAGCGCTCTCTCATGACAACGCCCCCTTCCCCCGCCGCGCCGCTGTCCAATCCGGACGATTTCGCCCCCCGGCTCGCCCCCGGCGCCCGGCTGATCGGCATCGATCTCGGCACGCGCACGATCGGCCTCGCCCTCTCCGACGTGGAGCGCCGGATCGCGACGCCGCTCGAGACCATCAAGCGGGTGAAGTTCACCGCCGATGCCGCGCGGCTCCTTGCGCTCGCCGAGACGCATCGGGTCGGCGGCTTCGTGATCGGCCTGCCGCTCAACATGGACGGCTCGCAGGGTCCGCGGGTGCAATCGACCAAGGCCTTCGTTCGCAATCTGAGCACGCTCGATTCGCGGCCCGTGCTCTATTGGGACGAGCGGCTCTCGACGGTCGCGGTGACGCGCACCCTCCTGGAGGCCGATGCCTCCCGCGCGCGGCGCGCCCAACTCGTGGATAAGATGGCCGCGGCCTACCTCCTGCAGGGCGCGCTCGACCGCCTGCAAGCCATCGCCGCCGCGACCCGGGACGACGAAGAACCGGGCGGCTTCTGACGCAGGCGGCCGGTGACCTCGTCCGGCATCTTGCCTCCCGTCCGGCGCCGCGGCCTCGTCGCGCTTGCGCCCCGCACCGCTCCGGCGACAAGATCGGGCGCTGCCCGTTTCCTTCCAACGCGTCCTCAGGCCCATGCTCTTTCTCGATGATGGTCCCGCGATCCTCCTCGTCGCGCTCGGGCTCGACGCCGTGGTCGGCGATCCGCCCTGGCTGTGGCGCCGGCTGCCCCATCCGGTCGCGCTGATCGGCCGGGCGATCGGCGCCGCCGACCGCGGCCTCAACGACGCCCGCCTGCCCTTCGCGACGCGGCGGCGGCGCGGCGGCCTCGCCTTCGCCGGCATTCTCCTCGCCGGCATCGCCGCCGCGGCCTTCGTCGAGGCGGTGTTCGCGGAATTGCCGTGGCCGATCGGCAGCGTCTTGATCGCCATCTTGGGCGCGATCTTCCTCGCCCAGCGCTCGCTCTACGATCACGTCCACGTCGTCGAAGCACCGCTCGCCGACGGCAACCTCGCCGCCGCCCGCTCCGCCGTTTCCCACGTCGTCGGGCGCGACACCGCCCGTCTCGACGAAGCCGGCATCGCACGCGCGGCGATCGAGACGACGGCCGAGAGCTTCTGCGACGGGGTGGTGGCGCCGGCCTTCTGGTTCGCCCTGTTCGGGCTTCCGGGCATCGTCGCCTACAAGATCATCAACACCGCCGATTCGATGATCGGCCACGACGACGCGCGCCATCGCGCCTTCGGCTTCTTCGCAGCCAAGACAGACGACCTCGTCAACCTCATCCCTGCCCGCCTGTCCGGCGCGCTCGTCGCGCTCGCCGCGCCGCTCGCCCGCGGGCGGATCGGGCACGCCTTCTCGATCATGCTGCGCGACGCGCCGAAGCATGCCTCGCCGAACGCCGGCTGGCCGGAGGCGGCGATGGCCGGCGGCCTCGACGTCGCCCTGCTCGGGCCGACGCCCTATGGCGGCGAACTGACGGACAAGGCCTGGCTCAATCCCGAGGGTCGCCGCGAGGCCGGCGCCCGCGACATCCGCCGTGGGCTGCGCGTTTATCTCGGCGCGGCGGCGCTCCATGCCCTGCTGTGGGCGATCGTCGCGGCGATCGCAGCGCTCTGACCGCGCTCACGCCCCGCGGCTGCGGGCGATCGCAAGGATGCGCCCGAGATCGAGATGAGCTTCGAGATGATCGGCGAGCGCGTCGAGCGCCGCCTCGACGGCCTCGTCATAGGCGAAGTCCGACGCGACCCCGAGCCCGGCGAGAAAGCGCGCGCGGAACCCATCCGCCGAAAAGAGACCGTGGGCATAGGTGCCGGCGACCCGTCCATCCGCCGACACCGCGCCGTCGGGCCGCCCCTCGATCTCGACGAACGGCCGGGCACAATCGGGGCCTTGGGTGCGGCCGAGATGGATCTCGTAGCCCTCGATGGGCGTATTCGTTGCGACGTCGCGGCCGCGCACCGGCCGGGTCACCTTGTCGCCGCCAAGCACGGTCTCGACATCGAGCAGACCGAGCCCCGGCACGGTCCCGGCCCGCCCCTCGACCCCGTCCGGGTCGGCGATGGTGCGCCCGAGCATCTGGTAGCCGCCGCAGAGCCCGACGACCCGTCCGCCGCGGCGGACATGGGCGGCGAGATCGACGTCCCAGCCCTGGGCGCGGAGAAAGGCGAGGTCGCCGATCGTCGCCTTCGAGCCCGGCAACACGACGAGGCCGGTTTCCGCCGGCAGGGCCTCGCCGGGGGCGAGGAAGCGCACCCGCACGCCCGGCTCGCCGCGCAGGGGATCGAGATCGTCGAAATTCGCCATTCGCGACAGCATCGGCACGACGACGAGAAGACCGCCCTCGCCGCCCGAGCGCGCGGCCGCGGCGAGGGAGAGCGCGTCCTCGGCCGGCAGGCGGGCGGCGTCGGGCAGCCACGGCACGAGGCCGAGCGCCGGCCAGCCGGTGAAGCGCTCGATTGCCGCCATGCCTTCGGAAAACAGCGCAGGATCGCCGCGGAAGCGGTTGACGAGAAAGCCCTTGATCCGCGCCGCGTCATCCGGCGGCAGAACCGCGTGGTGGCCCACGAGGCTCGCGATGACCCCGCCGCGATCGATGTCGCCGACGAGGATGACCGGCACGTCGGCGGCGTGGGCGAAGCCCATGTTGGCGATGTCGCCGGCCCGCAGGTTGATCTCCGCCGGGCTGCCGGCGCCTTCGACCAGAATGAGGTCCGCTTCCGCCGCGAGCCGGGCGAAGCTGTCGAGCACGTCGGGCATCAAGGTCGGCTTGAGGCGCTGATAGGCGGCCGCCTCCGCCCGGGTGCGGCGCTTGCCCTGCACCACCACCTGCGCGCCGCGGTCGGTCTCGGGTTTCAACAGCACCGGGTTCATGTGGACGCTCGGCGCCACCCGCGCGGCGCGCGCCTGCAAGGCCTGGGCGCGGCCGATCTCGCCGCCGTCCGGCGTCGCGGCGGCGTTGTTCGACATGTTCTGCGGCTTGAACGGGCGCACCGCGAGCCCCTGCCGCACGAAGGCCCGGCAGAGCCCGGCGACGATCAGCGACTTGCCGACGTCCGAGCCGGTGCCCTGGATCATGATGGCCGGCGTCGCCGGCCGGCCCCCGCTCGTCATCCCTAAGCCGGTCATACCCGCCCCGCTCATGACCACAGCGCCGCGACCGGGTCCGCGGCCGGCTTCAGGCGCAGCGGACAGCCCGCGGCGACAAAGAAGGCGTCGGTCGCGATCTCGGCGACGCGGCGGTTGAGGCGGCCCTGGGCATCGCGGAAACGGCGGCCGAGCGGCGTATCCGGCACGATGCCGAGCCCAACCTCGTTGGAGACGAGGACCACCGGCCCGGCGGCGCCGGCGAGCGCGGCGACGAGGCCTTCGATCTCGGCCTCGACGGGGCGATCCGCCAGCATGACGTTGGTAAGCCACAGGGTCAGGCAATCGACGAGCACGATGCGGCCCGGCCCCGCCTCCGCCGCGATCAAACCGGCGAGGGCGATCGGAACCTCGAGGGTGCGCCAGTCCTCGCCGCGCTCGGCGCGATGGCGGGCGATCCGTTCGGCCATCTCCCCGTCCCGCGCCTCGCCGGTCGCGACATAGAGGCGCTCGAGCCCGCTCGCGCGGACGACCCGCTCGGCGAACGCGCTCTTACCCGACCGCGCGCCGCCGGTGACGAGCACGAGGCGCGGACGAACGGCGTTCGTCTGCTCGGCGACCTCCCGGCCTTGCGCCGTCTCCCGGCCTTGCGCGCTATCGCGGTCCTGGTCGCACATTCCGATTTGCCGTCCTTCACCCTGCCGCGGCTGCGCCGGCCCCACGACGGCCCGAGCCCGGGCGACGATAAGGCCCCGGACCGGATTCGCGAAAGCACCGCTGATGGGTGGCGCAACCAGCCGCTCCATGCCCTCCGCTTTCCATCGTCATTGCCGGCCTTGTCCCGGCAACCGAGGGGCGGCGGACACCGAGCACGTGGTTCCTGGATCCCCGGGTCAAGCCCGGGGAAGACGACAGAAAGGTCGTGGTTCGCCCTGCCCCAGGCGGAACGCGCGAGCCCTCTGCCCCGCAGCGCCGGATCTTGCGCGGAACCGCCGTCCATCCCAACTTATGCACATGGTGCGGGGCGGCCCGGCAACTTCGCGCTTGGCAACCCGCGGCACTGTTGTTATAGGCAGCACCCGAGCCGGCCAGCCGGTTCCGATCCCCGATAGCTCAGTTGGTAGAGCATTCGACTGTTAATCGAATTGTCGCAGGTTCGAGCCCTGCTCGGGGAGCCATCTTTCCCAAATCGCTTTTGCGTTTCAGCTGCGCGGGCACAAGAGATGTCGCGCTCTGGTTTCGACGAAAGCCACGACGCCCTTATCGCGCCGCATTCTGACACTCACAGAACGCTTGCGACGTCCGTCTGGCGAAAATCATTGCCAATATAAAGCAGCGCGCATTCATGCTCTTTCGCGACGTCGTACGCGAAGCAATCGCCGAAATTCAGCGCTGCGGGATGGAACCCTTTTCCCCACCTCCGATAAGCTTCCGCGACGCGCCGTGAAGACGCCGGCGTCACGCTGACAATCTCGAAGCCGAGCCCATCAATCAGCCGCTCGACCTCTTCGCCGACGCCGCGCTGTCGGGCGACGATCATAGCTTCCGCGACCGTGACGGACGAAATCAGCAGGCGTTCCTCTGCAGCGAGCGCCGCGGCGCAAGAGCCTGCCTCCGGCTCGTTCAGAACGATCGCCAAGAGCGCCGACGTATCGACGGCAATCATCCGGGAAGGCCTTCGTCGTCATACAGAAAATCTTGGCTGCGCGCTGCGCCCGGGCCGGCGGTTCGCTTCTCGGCCGCGGAGGCGCGGACGGAATCTATCAGAGCCTTGCGCGATCGAGCATCGATAACGGTCTTCACCGGAACCAGACGGACCGCCGCATGACCGTGGCGGGTCAGGATGATCTCGTCCCCTGCCTCCGCGCGACGGACCAGTTCCGTCAGTTGGCCTTTCGCTTCCGTCACGGAAACCCGCATGATGGCCTCCCTTCTCGCGTCTAATCACTCAATTTTAGACTAGACAATGGTCTATCTCAATCTCTCCCTCACACCATCGCACATCGGCTTTCCTGGTCCGCCCCCTCATCCCTCCACCCACCTCTCCCGGACTTTGACGCTCCTCAAATACGTTGATATCAATCCATCCGGAACGTCCGAGCGACCGCGGGCGTTGCCGAGCGAGACCAAGGCCGATCTCGGGAGGGGATTTCATGAGCGACGCTGAAACAGCCGGTGCGTCCGGCTGCGCCGGGCGGTTCGTCTGGTACGAGTTGATGACGACCGATACGGCGGCCGCCCGCGCCTTCTATGGCAGCGTGGTCGGCTGGCGGATGCATGACGCCGGCATGCCGGGCTTTGAATATACCCTGCTCGGCACCGCAGCCGGCGATGCCGGCGGCCTGATGGAAATCCCCGCCGAGGCCCGCGCCCAAGGCGCGCAACCGGGCTGGATCGGCTATATCGCGGTCGACGACGTGGATGCGAAGACCGCGGCGGTCTCCGCGGCCGGCGGCAAGGTGTATCGGGAGCCGGCGGATATCCCGAATGTCGGCCGCTTTTCCGTCGTCGCCGATCCGCAGGGCGCGGTCTTTTCGCTCTTCATGGGCGACGGCTCCGGCGAAATGCCGGACGTGCCGCCGGGCACGCCGGGACATGCGGGCTGGCGGGAGCTCCACGCGGGGGATTGGGAGGCGGTCTTTCCGTTCTATGCCGAGCTGTTCGGCTGGACCAAGGCCAACAGCTTCGACATGGGGCCGATGGGCACCTACCAAACCTTCGCCGTCGGCGGCGAGCCGACCGGCGGCATGATGACGAAGCCGGAGGGCGTGCCGGTCCCGGCTTGGAATTATTATTTTCTGGTCGACGGGGCCGAGGCGGCCCTCGATCGGATCAAGGCGGCCGGGGGCCAGGTGCTCAACGGTCCGATGCAGGTCCCCAACGACAGTTGGATCGTGCAGGGCCTCGATCCGCAGGGCGCGTTCTTTTCGCTGATCAGCCACACCCGCTGACGGAGACCCGCGCTCACGGCGCGGGCGACCGCACCAGGGAATAGACCTTGTGCGCGAAGGGGACCGGCGCGCTTTCGACCACGGCGAGCGCGCCGGCCGCCCGTCCCTCGACGACCGTGTAGGCCGGCGGCACGGCGGGGTGCAGGGGAAAGCGGTCACCAACCTGGGGCGCGAGCGCGCCGGGGTCGGTTTCGGCCAGGCCCCCGCTTTCGCTCAGAAGCGTCACCATGGCGGCGGCGGCGCGGCCGGTGGCGAGCTGGTTCGCGGCGACGAAGAGATCGAGCGCGAGGCTCACCGCGATCACCAGTCCGGCGAGGATTTTCCGGCGCGCCAGAAGCGGCGCGACGAAGAGATACGCGAGCGGCAGCAGGAACAGGAGATAACGCTGGGCCGGCCGCGTCAGCGCGAGCGCGCCGATCACGGCGACGATGCCGAGGATCAGGCAGACGACGAGCCGCAGATCCCCTTCCCCGCTCCGGGCGGTCGCGACGCCCTCGGCCGCCGTCACGACGAAGAAGCCGGCGCAGACCGCGAACGCCCCGCCGACGACGGCGCCCGCGAGGTAGCGATCGAGCGGACCGAAATTCATCTCCCCGTTCGGGGCGAGCAACAGCGCCCCCGCGACGAACAGCCCCGCTCCGCCGACCACCACGATGACCCAGGCGGCGGGGGAATGCCGCCGGCGCCACAGCGCCAGAAGGGGCAGCGGCATCAACAGAAGCGCGAGATAGCCCGCATAGGCGACGAGGTTCGTCGCCACGAAGCCCGGTGTGATCACGAGGCCGTGGATCGACTGGAATTGCGGCGGCGCGATCCAGAAGCCGTAGGCGGCGCGGATCCCGGCGAGGAAAAGCAACGGCCAGACGAGGATGGCGGCGGTGATCAGCGCCACACTCGACAGCCGTCGGGCGGGCGGCGCGCCGGGCCGGGAGAGGCCTTCGAGCCAGATCAGCGGCAACAGCAGCGCGGCGTGATATTTGAGAATGATGGCGAGCGCGAAGGCGACCACCGCCGCGGCCCTGGTCGCCCCAGAGCCCGGTCGCTCCCAGGCGAGCGCCACGGCGAAGATCGCGAGCGCGGCGGGCAGGAAATCCGCCGTACCGCGCCCCGAAAAGGTCCAGACCAGCGGATTGACGACGACGAGCGCGACGAGAAGCGCGTCCGGCACCGCGAGCCCGAGCCGCCCGCGCAACCGCACCAGCGCCGCGGCGAGGAAAGCGAGGCCGGCGATCGAGAAAAGGCGCGGGGCGAGATCGATGCCGATGAAGGGCAAGGCCGCGTGGAGGCCATAAGCCAGCATCGGCAGGCCGAGCGAATTCGCCTCGACAGCGAAATAGCGCGCGAGGAGATCGGCATCGCCGGTCGCAAACGACCGCGCGGCGCCGGAGAACGCCCACTCGAGATTGATCCCCGGCAACCACACGAGCGCGAGATGCGCCGCGATCACCAACGTCGCAATCACGGCGGCCACAGGCAGCCCGGAGAACTGCCGTCTGTCTTCGATCATGGATCGCCACCTGGATGCCCGCCCCAACAGAGACGACGATCCGGTGAATTTTCCGCGAACGAAGGCTCTAAATCGATCGCACCGTGGGCCTTATGGCCCTCATCGCCGCCATCGCCGCCCGGCGCGGGTGACCCGGGGTGGGCGGTGGCGTTGTCCGGAACCGCTTCCGTCGGTGCTGGAATGCGGCCATCGCGGCACGACGCCTTCACCCTCCCCGGCGAGGGCAGGGCAATCGCGCTTGGCCACGGACCATCCAAGCGGCCCTCTTATGCGGCGGACACCTTGCTCTCCATCGTCGTTCCCGCCCTTGTGGCGGCAACCCCGGGGCGGCACGGACTGTGTTCCGCCCCCTGGGTTCCCGGGACAAGTGGGCGGGTCAGCGTCGTGTTTGCTTCGCGGTTGGTCGGATTTCACCACCGCCTGAATAGTCCGCTCACTCGCAGAACTTGCTCGGGATCGTCACCGTGCTGTCGGGCGCGACGTCGACCAGGACAGCCGCCGTCGCCGTGCCGACCGGCGGCACGAACAAGATCTTGCCGGACCCGCCGGGACTGCCGGCGCACGCATTGAACATCTCGCTATAGCCGGCCGGGACTTTGCCCGATCGAAGCTTCCGGAGGAAGGTGGCACTGCCGATGGCGAGCTGGCAGGTCTCGTCCCCCACGGTTGCGTAGGCCGCGCCGCTGCAGGTGTTCTTGAGGGTGAACCAGAGGCCGGGCGTCACGATCGTGACCGATCCGGCCCGGGCAGTAAAATCGTCGGGTTCGGCGGCGAGGACACCGCCCGACATGGCACACGCGACAACCACGACGAACGCACGCAGGCGATGGCGATTCATGGGGCTCTCCCATCTGGTGTGACGCCGTCAGTTTACACAATTTAAGGTTGTTCACAATAACGGAAGCACGAAATACGAGCGCTCCGATGCCCACGGGACCCGAGACGCCAGCCGCACAAGGTCGGGGCCGCCGCTCCCGGGGCGACCGGCGAGCGCACGCAAGGACTCCAGCCGTGGAACCGAGGGGCGCGCGGCGAGCCGCAACAGGCCCTTGCAGGGCCCGCCGGCCGACAGATATCAGGGCACGCAACCGGAAGAGACCGCCATCGGCGATCCCCCCGCAGGTGAGGCCGAGCATGGCGAGCGAAATGTCCCCGAACGATCCCGCCAGCGCGGCCCTCGATCCACTCCACCCGGTCAGCGAGGCGGAAATCGAGCGACTGGTGCACACCTTCTACGGGCGGGTGCGGCAGGATCCGCTGATCGGGCCGATCTTCAACGAGAAGATCGCCGATTGGGATGCGCACCTCGAAAAGCTGTGCGCGTTCTGGTCGTCGGTGGTGCTTCGGACGGGCCGCTATGACGGGCGGCCGATGCGGCCGCACCTGATGATGCCGCTCCAGGGCGCCCACTTCGACCGCTGGCTCGACCTCTTCGAGGCGACGGCGGCGGACGTGCTGAGCCGCCCCGCAGCCGACCTCTTCGTCGACCGCGCCCGGCGCATCGCCGACAGCTTCGAGATGGGCATCGCGACGACGCGGGGACAGATCAAGGCGCCGCGGCATGTCCGCCGCGGCGCCCTTCCCTCTTAGAACGAGAAGCCGTCCGGGGCTCAGACCGCTTCGAGAGCGATCGCGATGCCCTGGCCCACGCCGATGCACATCGTGGCGAGCGCGCGGCGCTTGCCCGTCAGCGACAGTTCCAGCGCGGCAGAGCCCGAGATGCGCGCCCCCGACATGCCGAGGGGATGGCCGAGCGCGATGGCGCCGCCGTTGGCGTTCACGTGCGGCGCGTCCTCGGCCAAGCCGAGTTGGCGCAGCACGGCGATCGCCTGGCTCGCGAACGCCTCGTTGAGCTCGACGACGTCGAAATCGGCGGGGGTGAGGCCGAGGCGGGCGCACAGCTTCTGCGTCGCCGGAACCGGGCCGATGCCCATGATGCGCGGCGGCACGCCGGCGCTGGCCCCGCCGAGGATGCGGGCGATCGGGGTGAGCCCGTTCGCCATCGCCGCCGCTTCGGAGGCGATGATCAGCGCGGCGGCGCCGTCGTTGACGCCGGCGGCGTTGCCCGCCGTCACCGTGCCGCCCTCGCGGAAGGGCGTCGGCAGCTTCGCCATCACCTCGAGGGTCGTGTCGGCGCGCGGATGCTCGTCCTTGTCGACGACGACGGGATCGCCCTTGCGGCGGGGAATGGTGACCGGAACGATCTCGCGGGCGAGCCGCCCGTTCGCCTGGGCGGCGACCGCGCGCTGCTGCGAGCGGAAGCCGAACGCATCCTGATCGGCACGGGAGATGCCGAAATCGGCGGCGACGTTCTCCCCCGTCTCGGGCATGGAATCGACGCCGTATTGCTTGCGCATCAGCGGGTTGACGAAGCGCCAGCCGATCGTGGTGTCGTGGATCTCGTTGGCGCGGGAGAAGGCGGATTCCGCCTTCGGCAGCACGAACGGCGCCCGCGACATGGATTCGACGCCGCCGGCGACATAGAGGCTGCCGTCACCGGCCTTGATCGCCCGCGCCGCGGTCAGCACGGCGTCCATGCCCGAACCGCACAGCCGGTTGATCGTGGTGCCGCCGACCGAGAGCGGATAGCCGGCAAGCAAGAGCGACATGCGGGCGACGTTGCGGTTGTCCTCGCCGGCCTGGTTGGCACAGCCGAAGATCACATCGTCGATCGCCTCGAGATCGAACGAGGAATGGCGCTCGGCGAGCGCCTTGAGCGGGACGGCGCCGAGATCGTCGGCGCGCACGCTCGACAGCGCGCCGCCGTAACGGCCGATCGGCGTGCGGACATAGGCGCAGATATAGGCTTCCGTCATGTCAGGCTCCCGCGCTCGCCCCGGCCGGGGCCGCGCTCTTGGTCTTGCTGCCGCCGTGCGCCTTCTCGGTGCGCGCCTGGAGATCGCGCAGCGTGCCGAGTTCGAGCTCGGTCGGCGGCGGTGTCTCCTCCAGGCTTTCGGCGAATCGCACCGTCCAGCCGCAGGTTTCCTGCACCATGTCACGGCTGACGCCGGGGTGCAGCGAGACGACGGTGAATTCCTTGGTCTCGGGATCGGGCAGCCAGATCGCGAGATCGGTGATGAGGCGGGTCGGCCCCTTCGTGGTGATGCCGAGGCGGCGGCGATGGTCGCCGCCCTCGCCGTGGCCGAACGAGGTGTAGAAGTCGATCTTCTCCACCATCGACCGCTTGGCCTGCTTCAGCGTGATGAAGACCTCCTGGCAGGAGGTCGCGATTTCGGGCGCGCCGCCACCGCCGGGCAGGCGCACCTTGGGCTTGTCGTAGGGACCGATCACGGTGGTGTTGATGTTGCCGAAGCGGTCGAGTTGGGCGGCGCCGAGGAAGCCGATCGAGATCCGCCCGCCCTGGAGCCAATAGCGGAACATCTCCGGCACCGAGACGGTGGTGAGCGCCGTCTCGCAGAGTTCGCCGTCGCCGATCGAGAGCGGCAGCACGTCCGGCCGGGTGCCGATGGTGCCGCTCTCGTAGATCAGGGTGATGTCCGGCGCATGGGTGAGCCGGGCGACGTTGCAGGCCGCCGACGGGGCGCCGATGCCGACGAAGCAGACGTCGTCGTTCTTGAGCGCGCGGGCGGCGGCGATCGTCATCATCTCGTTGGGCGTGAAATCCGGGGTCGCCATCGTCAGAGATCCTTCACCCGCTCGGCGAACACGTCCGGTCCGACCTCGAGAACATTCGCCTTCATCCAGGCCGTGAAGAGCTCGCGGTCGGCCGAGATGCGGTCCCATTCGAGATAGGCCGCGTTGTCGCGCGCATAATAGCCGTGGGTATAAGAGGGGTGCGCCCCGCCCGGCACGACCGCGATCGCCGTCACCGTCCAGTGCGGCAGCACGCACAGGTTCGGATGGATGCCGTCGAAATCCTCGACGACCTCCTCGACCGTGACCACGACGCGCTTCGCCGCGAGCGCGACTTCCTTCTGCACGCCGATGATGCCTTCGATGAGCACGTCGCCGCGCCGGCTCGCCTTCTGGGCGTGGATGAAGGCCACGTCCGGCCGGTGGGCCGGGATGGCGGCGAGCTCCTCGCCGGTGAAGGGGCACGTCACCGACTTGATGTCCGGGTTGACGCGGGCGAGCTCGGCGCCGCGATAGCCGCGGAAGATCGCGCAGGGCAGGCCCGAGGCGCCCGCCTCGTAGGCGTTCGCCATCGCCGCATGGCTATGCTCGACGGTCTCGATGGCGCGCGGCCAGCCGTTCTCGATGGCGTCCCGCATGCGGCGCAAGAGGCCGACGCCGGGATTGCCGGCATACGAGAAGATGACCTTCTTCACGAGCCCCATGCCGATCATCTGATCGTAGATCACGTCGGGCGTCATGCGGATCAGGGTCAGGTCCTTACGGCCCTGGCGGATCGCCTCGTGCCCGGCGGCGTGGGGGATGAGGTGCGTGAAGCCCTCGAAGGCGGCGACGTCGCCGTCCGACAGGTTCTCGGCGACGCAATCGTGCAGGCTTTTGAATGTGGCCATGGTTCCCTCGGTCGCGACCGTCAGACGCGAGCGAACCATTTCTATTTCGCCTGAAAATTCATGTAAAATGACATTTGTGGGCGAAACTATAACGAGCGCTTATCATGAACGGGTCGTCGATCGATCCCCGCATCAAGCTCCGCCATATCACCTGCTTCCTGGAGGTGGCGCGCGCCGGCAGCGTCGGGCGCGCGGCGACGCTGCTGCGCATCAGCCAGCCCGCCGTCTCGAAGACGCTCCAGGAGCTCGAACAGTTGCTCGGGGTCGCGCTGTTCGACCGCAGCCGCCGCACCCTCGTCCTGACCGATCCCGGCGAGACCTTCCTGCGCTATGCCGGGGCGAGCGTGTCGGCGCTGCGCCAGGGGCTGCAATCGGTCGTCTCGGGGCCGGACACCCACGCCGTCACCGTGCCGATCGGCGCGCTGCCGACCGCCTCCGTGCGGCTCCTGCCGGCGGCGGTCGCCCACTTCACGCAACAGGCGCTCGGCATGCGGCCCCGCGTGGTGACGGGGCCGAACGCCTTCCTGCTGTCGCAGCTTCGGGTCGGCGCTGTGGACATCGTGATCGGCCGCATGGCGGAGCCGGCCTTGATGACGGGCTTCTCGTTCGAGCCGCTTTACTCGGAAGATGTCGCCTTCGTGGTGCGGCCCGGTCACCCGCTGCTCGCGGCCGAGCCGTTCGACTTCGCGGCCATCGAACGCTTCCAGGTCCTGATGCCGCCCCCGGACGCGGCGATCCGTACCACGGTCGACCGCTTCCTGGTCGGCCACGGCATCGGCCTCGTGCGCGACCAGATCGAGACGGTGTCCGACGCGTTCGGTCTCGCCTACACCGCGGCGACGGACGCGATCTGGATCATCTCGGAGGGCGTCGTCGCCGAGGCGATCGACCAGGGTCGCCTCATGCGGCTGCCGATCGACACCGCGGCGACCGTCGGCCCGGTCGGCCTGACGCTGCGGACCGACACCGAACTGCCGCTGCCGGCCAAGCTCTTCATCCGCTCGGTCCGGGCGGTCGTCGGAGAGCCGGGGGGCACGCTCGGGTGAGCGGCCGAACAGCCGCCCTCACCCCGCCGCAAGCGCCGCGCGGCCGGTCGGTTCGGTGAAGTCGAGGACGGGGCCGAGCGGCACCACCCCGGACGGGTTCACCGCCCGGTGGCTCTCGTAATAATGGTGCTTGATGTGGTGCAGATCGACGGTTCCGGCGACGCCCGGAAACGCATAGAGATCGCGCACATAGCCCCAAAGGTTCGGGTAATCGACGAGGCGCCGCAGGTTGCACTTGAAGTGCCCGACATAGACGGCGTCGAATCGCACCAAAGTCGGAAACAGCCGCCAATCGGCGAGGGTCGGCCGGTCGCCGAACAGGTAGCGCCGCTCGGCGAGACGCGCTTCCAACTCGTCGAGCATGGCGAACACGCCGGTCACCGCCTCTTCGTAGGCGGCCTGATCCCGGGCGAGCCCGGCCTTGTAGACGCCGTTGTTGAGGAGGTCGTAGATGCGGGCATTGAGCGCGTCGATCTCATCCTTGAGCGCGACCGGCTCGTAATCGCCCGGCGCCGCACCGACGCCGTCGAACGCGCTGTTGAACATGCGGATGATGTCAGCGGATTCGTTGTTGACGATCCGCTTGGTCTGCTTGTCCCAAAGGACCGGCGTGGTGACGCGGCCGGTATAGTGGGCGTCGCTCGCGATATAGACGTCGCGCAGGAAGCGAGCCCCGACATTCGGATCGGGGATGACGCCGGGACCCGGCGCGAAGGTCCAGCCGTCCTCGCGCATCAGCCAGTGCACGACGGAGAGCGAGATCATCGCCTCGAGGCCCTTGAGCGCCCGCAGGATCAGGGTGCGATGCGCCCACGGACAGGCGAGCGAGACATAGAGATGATAGCGGCCCGGCTCGGCCTTGAAGCCGCCCTCCCCGGTCGGACCCGGCGCGCCGTCCGGCGTGATCCAATGGCGGATCGGCGAGGCGGGGCGGACGAACCGGCCCCCGGTCCTCAGGGTGCTGAATTCCTCGACCTCCCAATGGCCGTCCACGAGTTGGCCCATGTCGTCTCCTCCCGAATGATGTCCGCGTCTGTTGCTTAACATTGTAGGGGCTCGGAGGTGCCGACAGGAGGCCGCATTCGCGAACGCTGTGTCGCCGCACGCGCCGCTCGGGCGGCTCAATGGAAATCGCGGCTGTGCACCGGCAACATCGCGGCCGCCTCCGAGGGCCGAGAGAGATCCTCCTCGTCGAGGCGGCGCAGATCGTCGCTGAGATCGAGGAAGCGGGCGGCGACCACGTGAATGACGAGGCCGACCTTCTGCAGGCGGCCACGCACCAGGACGAAGCGGGACGTCATCACGCAGCGCCGCTCCCGGGCGAAGATCTTCGGCCACACGACGATGTTGGCGATATCGGTCTCGTCCTCGAGCGTCATGAAGACGACGCCCTTGGAGGTGCCGGGCTGCTGGCGGGTGATGACGAGGCCGGCGACCGAGATCCAGGCGTTGCTGCCGAGCGTAGACCCGCGCAGATCGGCGTTCGGCACCGCGCCGAGCCGGGTCAGGCGGTCGCGGAAGAAGCTCACCGGATGCGCCTTCAGGGAGAGCCCGGTGGTGCGATAATCCTCCACCACATGGGTGTGCACCGGCATCTCCGGCAGGTGGACGTCCGGCTCCGGAAAGAGGCCGTCGCCCATCGGGTCGGCGAGCAGCGAAAGCTGACGGGGCACCGGGGGCGCCCGATCGGCCGCGGCAGTCCCCTCCTCCAGCGGCGCCAGCCAGGCCGCCGGCTCGGCGATGGCGGGAAGACGGCGCACCGCCCACAAGGCGGCGCGGCGGTCGAGCCCGAGCGAGCCGAACGCATCGGCCTCGGCCAGACGCTCCACCGCCGCCCGGGGCACGACGCTCGCAAGCCGCTCCAGGCTCGCATAGCCGTTGCCGCGGGCGGCCACGAGCCGTTCCATATCCGCCTCGCGCAGGCCCTCGACCTGATTGAATCCGAGCCGGACGGCATGGTGGGATCCGGAGGTCGCTTCGAGCCCGGTCTCCCATAGGCTGTCGTTGATATCGACGGGGCGCACCTCGACGCCGTGGCGGCGGGCGTCGCGCACGAGCTGGGCGGGGTGATAGAACCCCATCGGCTGACTGTTGAGGATCGCCGCGCAGAACACGTCCGGATGGTGGCATTTGATCCAGGCCGAGACGTAGACGAGCTTGGCGAAGCTCGCCGCATGACTTTCGGGGAAGCCATATTCGCCGAAGCCCTTGATCTGCTCGAAGCAGCGCTCGGCGAAGTCGCGTTCGTAGCCCCGCGCCACCATGCGGCCGATGAACTTGTCGGCGAAGGTGTGGACCGTGCCGTGATTGCGGAAGGTCGCCATGGCGCGGCGGAGGCCGTCCGCCTCGTCGGCGGTGAACTCGGCCGCGACCATGGCGATCTGCATTGCCTGCTCCTGGAAGAGCGGCACGCCGAGGGTGCGCGACAGCACCGCCTCGAGCTCGTCGGGCGGCCCCTTGTCCGGCGCGGGCGAAGGATAGAACGCCTTCTCCGGGGCCTCGCGGCGGCGCAGATAGGGGTGCACCATGCCGCCCTGGATCGGCCCCGGCCGCACGATCGCGACCTCGATGACGAGATCGTAGAACCGGCGCGGCTTGAGGCGCGGCAGCATCGACATCTGCGCCCGGCTCTCGACCTGGAACACGCCGACCGAATCCGCCTGGCAGAGCATGTCGTAGGTCGCGGTGTCGTCCTGCTGAACCGTCGCGATCGTGAGGTCGAGGGGCGCGCCGGTCTCGGTCTTGATGTGGGTCTTCATGAGATCGAAGGCGCGGTGCAGGCAGGTCAGCATGCCGAGCGCCAGCACGTCGACCTTCATCAGGCCGAGCACGTCGATGTCGTCCTTGTCCCATTCGATGAAGGTGCGGTCCTCCATCGCCGCGTTGCCGATCGGCACCGTCTCGTCGAGGCGCTCGCGGGTCAGCACGAAGCCACCAACATGCTGGGAGAGGTGGCGCGGAAAGCCGATCAGCGTGTTGGTGAGGGCAAGAACGTGGGCGAGCGCGGGATTGCCGGGATCGAGCCCGGCCTCGCGCACCTGGGCGGCGGAGATCTCCCCGCCGTGGGAGCCCCACACCGTCTTGGCGAGCGCGGCGGTGACGTCGGGGGTGAGCCCCATCGCCTTGCCGACCTCGCGGATCGCCCGGCGCGGCCGATAATGGACGACGGTCGAGCAGATCGCCGCCCGGTCGCGGCCATAGCGCCGGTAGATATATTGGATCACCTCCTCGCGCCGCTCGTGCTCGAAATCGACGTCGATATCGGGCGGCTCACCGCGCGCCTGGGAGATGAAGCGGGCGAAGAGAACGCTCGATTCGTTGGGGTCGATCTCGGTGATGCCGAGGCAGAAGCAGACCGCGCTGTTGGCGGCCGAGCCGCGGCCCTGGCAGAGGATGCCCTTGCCGCGGGCGAACCAGACCACGTCGTGGACGGTGAGGAAATAACGGGCGAAGCCGAGCGCCTCGATCAGCTTCAATTCCTCGACCACCTTCTCGCGCACGGAGGCCGGTACACCGCCGGGATAGCGCCGGGCGGCCCCGGTCCAGGTCAGGTGCTCGAGGTGGGCCTGGGGCGTCGTGCCCGGCGGCACCGGCTCGTCGGGATATTCGTATGTGAGCTCGTCGAGGCGGAAGCGGCAGGCGGCCGCGATGTCGAGGGTGCGCGCGACCGCCTCGGGAAAGGCGGCGAACAGGCGCGCCATCTCCGCGGGCCCCTTCAGGTGGCGTTCGGCATTGGCGGCGAGGCGGAAGCCCGCCGCCGCGATGGGGCAGCCCTCGCGGATCGCGGTCAGCACGTCGGCGAGGGGCGCGCGCTCGGGCTCGTGATAGAGCACGTCGCCGATCGCCACCATCGGCGCGCCGAGGGCACGGCCGAGCGCGTCGAGCCGCCCGAGCCGGCGCGGCTCGTCGCCGGCATGGCGGTGCACGGCCCCGAGAAAGACCGCCCCCGGTCGGGCTTCGGCGAGCCGGCGGAGCCGGGCCGCGAAGTCCGAGCCGGCGCGGCGCGTGCGCCCGGGCACGGCCGGCGGCGGCAAGACGATGAGGATCGAACCCTCTGCCGCCGCCTCCAGCTCGGCGAAGGAGAAATGGCACTCCCCCTTGGCGGCCCGCCGGTTGCCGAGGGTGAGCAGTCGGCAGAGCCGGCCATAGGCGGCCCGGTCGGTCGGATAGGCGAGCGCTTCGAACGTGTCCGCCGTGAGAAGGCGGACGCCGACGACGAGGCGGAAATCGGGGACGCCGCCCTCCGCCGCGGGCCGCCGCCGGACCGCCCGCGCCGCGGCGAAGGCGCGAACGATGCCGGCGAAGGAGTTGCGGTCGGCGACGCCGAGGGCGGCGATCCCGAGGGCGGCCGCCTGTTCGACCATCTCGCCCGGATGCGAGGCCCCGCGCAGGAAGGAGAAATTGGTCGCCGCCGCGAGCTCGGCATAAGCCGGTTGGGGCGGCCGCAGCGAAAGGCGGGCGGGATCGGACATCTTCGGGCCCCTCCTCAGGCGAACAGGCCCTGGACGAACCAGCGGGGCGATGCGGTCTCGCGGCCGTACAGCCCCTCGCGGTAGAGCCAGAAGCGGCGCCCCTCGGCATCCTCGACGAGATAATAATCCCGCGTCGGCGGCGGCTCGGTCGCCCGCCACCATTCGCCGGCGATGCGCTCCGGCCCCTCGGCGCGGGCGATGCGGTGCTGCCCGCCACGCCAGCGGAAACGCTGCGGCGGCCCCTCCGGCACCAAAGCGACGACCTCGGCGGGCTCCGGCCGGGGAAAGACGAGGATCGGCCGCGGCCGGGCCGAGCCCGCCGTCCACGCCGAAGCGGCGCCCGCATCCGCCGCCAAGAAGGCTTCGGTCGCCACGAAGGCTTCCGCCCGTTCCGGCAGGTGGCTCTGCCGGGCGACCGGCCGGCGCACGCTGCGGGCGCCGAGCCGCTGGCGCAGGCCGTCCATCAGGGCCGCGCAGCGCGCCGCCCGCTGCGGCTCCTCGGCCGCCTCGAGCCCCTCCTGCCGCGCCTCCCAGGGCGCGGCTTCGACGACGGAAAGGCCGACCGCCTCGAAGCCGAAGCCGGCATCGAGCCCGTCCCCGCCCCGGCCCGCGGCGCGATCGAGCTTGAGATCGACCAGCCGGGCGAAATGATCCGGATCGCGGGTCGCGGCGGAGACACCGATTTCGAGGGTCTGGAAACCGCCGTCGACCCGGTAGAGATCGAGGCGGAGCCGCCGCGCGGCGACGCCGTCGCGCTCCAGGGTCGGCGCGAGATCGGCCATCAGGTCGCGGGCGACGACGACCACCGCCTCCTGGCGGGCGATCGGCTCCAGAAGCCGGCGCAGGCTGCGATAAGCCGGCGCCGGCACGATCGGATCGAGCGGCTCGGGCAGGCGGCCGGTCGCCTGATCGAGCCGACGCAGCAGCGCCGCCTCGAACCGCGCCGCGAAGGGCGCCCGCGGCCGGGCGGCGATGGCGCCGATCGTCTTCAAGCCGAGCCGACGCAAGCGGGCGGTGAGATCGGGATCGAGGCGCAGCGCCTTGACCGGCAGGGGCGCCAGCACCTGCGCCTCCCGGCCCGCGCGCAGGATGCCCGGCGCCGGGTGGAAGCGCGACACGGCCCAGGCCGCCCCCGGCGTTCCGGCGAGCGCGAGTTCGGGCGCGAGACCGAAGCCGACGAGGCGGCGGGCGAGATCGTCGATCAGCCCGGCCTCGCCGCCGTGGAGATGGGCCGCACCGGTGATGTCGAGAAAGAGGCCGTCCTCGCCCTCCTCGGGGCCGAACAAAGCGACGACGGGGCTGTAGCGCATCGCCCACAGCCCGAGCCGGCGCAGGCCCGCGCGATCAGCCCCGGGATCGTGGTCGGCGACGACGAGGTCGACCGCCTTCACGCGCGCGTCGGCGACGGTGTCGCCCAGGCGCAGCCCGGCCGCCTCGGCGGCGGCGTTGAGGGCGGCGAGCCGACGGCCTCCCTTCACGTCGGCGGCGAGCGCGAACGGCCGCTCAGGAGGCGGCAGCGGCGCCCCCGCCTTCGCGCGGTCGTTCCGCCAGCGCAGGATCGGCCAGCGGGGCAGCCAGACGGAAACGATGCGCGGCATGATCGACCTCCCCGCTTTCGGCTTCCAGGATTTCGGTGTGCGGAACCACCAAGGCGGGCGGCTCCGGATCGCGCTCGAGGAGCCAAGCCCCCGGGCGCCCGTTGCGGCAGCGTTCGAGCCGGACCCGCCATCGCCAGGCGGCGACGAGCCCGAACGGATCGCGGGCGGCCGGCGCGGCGGCGATGCGCCAGCGCGTCATCGCGACGCTGGTGCCGACGGCGCCCGCGGTGCGCAGCAACAGGAGCGGCCGGCCGGACCCGGCGGCGGCGCGCTGCAGCCGCTGGCTCGCCTTGAGATCGACGGCACCACCGAGCGCAGCGAGAATGCCGGCAGGCCCACCCGAATTCAGCGCCTCCTCGACCGCCCACAACCCGTCCCGGTCGTCGGCGGCCGAGACCAGGACGAGCCGGGCGGGATCGAGCCCGAGCCCGGCGAAGCCGTGAGCGGACAGCGCACCGAGGCCGGCGAGGCCACGCGGCGTCTCGACGACGAAGACGGGTGCCCGCCCCGGCAGCCGCCCCGCCAAAGCGACGGCGAAGCCGAGGGCGGCGGGCATATCGGCCGCCGTTTCCGGGGCGATCTCGTGCAGCGCGCCGAGCGCGAGGCCGCCGCCGGGCAGGCGAGCATCGAGATCGGCGATGCCGAACGGCAGCACGTCCCCGCCCGCGGCCCCGTCGAGCCGCGGCAGCAGCCGGCGCAGCGCGCCGATCACCTCGTCCCGCGTCGCCCCGAGGGCGGCAGACGGCTCCCGACGGTTCTCCACGGCCGTCGTTCGGCCGGGGTCGCCGGGCTCCCCCTCCCCATCCGCTCGGCCGGCGAGACGGGGGCGCCGGAGGCCGTCCCGAGGGCTCCGGGCATCAGCCACGGGCGACGGACGCGGCGGCACGCCTGGGTCCGCCGGACGGGTCGCGTGCTCTGGGCCGCCCGAGCGAGGCGAACCCCGGATATCGTCCGGACGGGTCGCCTCCCCGAGATCCCCCGGACGAGCCGGGGGATGACGACGGAGGGGGTGTGGGCGCGCCCGGCCAAGGGGGACGAGGCCGGTCTCTCCCTCCGCAGAGGGCAGAGGGAAAGACCGCCTTTCGAGATGAGGTAGGCTGCCCATGCCGTCTCCCTGCATCGTCCGGGGCCATCGCCTGCGACGCCCGCCGGACGGGTCCCGGTCTTCACCGTCTTGCCCTCCATCGCCTTGCGTCCGAGCCTGATCCGACTTTCCCGATATGCTCTCCCGACGGCGTTCCGCGGGCACGGGCTTGCCTACCGACATCTGCCTGCCTCCGGGCCTCGTCTTCCGTTGGGCCTCTTCCTTTGGGCACGGCGCTCCCGTTCCGGCGCGCGAGGATGCGCGCCGGGCGACGCCGCGCCCGACTTGTCATGCAGACCGTCTCAATCCCTCGGCCGAACCCGGTCGCCCGAAGTCGCCATCTATCTCCGATCCGTCAAGCGGGGGCGACCCGCTTCAGCGTCCGGTGAGGAAGCCGACTTGCGGCCTCTCTCCCCGCCACCGCCTCTCGAACGAACCATCGCCCTCTCCGCCGTCATCCCCGGGCCTGTCCCGGGAATCCAGAAGGGGGACACAACGCTCGTGGCCTGGGTCCCCCGGCACAGGCCCGGGGATGACGATGGGGCTCGGACCGTCCCAACCGGGCGCTTTTCTTGCTCCCAGGTATCCGTTCCTCAAGGCGCCGCTCCCCAAGGCGTCCCCTTCCCGGGACGTCCGCTCTCCTCTGCCGCGCAGGATGCCGGCCCAAAACCGCCTTCCCGGAAACCGCTAGCGGATCCGGTCAGGCCGTCCTCGACCACCCCCTCATTTTAGAACAAAATGAGAACATGGCAACCGACTCGAATCGGATTCCGCGGTGGCCCCCACGGCGAGGCGCAGCGAAAGGCCGAGCGCCGACCTCGTACGGCACTGTTATAGATATCAGGAAGTATTTGATTTATATTGAGAATTGATGCGCTTGAACGGCGCTGCTCAGTGGGCGAATTTCAGCCCGATCACGCCGATCACCACGAGACTGATGCAGACGACGCGGGCAAGCGTCACCGGCTCGCCGAGCAGCGCCATGCCGAGCACGGCCGTTCCCACCGTCCCGATCCCCGTCCACACCGCATAGCCGGTGCCGACCGGCAGCGATTTCAGGGCGACGCCGAGCAGGACCACGCTGATGACCATGCTGACGCCGGTCAGCACGGAGGGCACCAGCTTGGTGAAGCCGTCGGAATATTTGAGCCCGATCGCCCAGCCGACCTCGAACAGACCGGCGACGAACAACACGACCCAAGCGAACGAACCACCCGCCATGGCGGATCTCCTTCGAAGGCAGGGTCGTCCCCGCAGGAATAGGGAGAGGACGGACGGGTCGTCCCGTCGTCCGAGGCCGACGCTTATAGCCGACCGCGGGCTTTTTGCCTATCGGGCGGGAGAGTCCCGCCCGGCGTGAGGGCTGGCAACGCGAGAGGACCACCGACGGCCACGCCGGTTGACGGGATGCGGGCGGCGGCGGATATCTCACCGCCATGACCGAGATGCTTGCATGACCGAGACGCACTCCCCCTCTTCCGCCCCGCCCGTCCATGTCGTCGGCGGCGGCCTCGCCGGCAGCGAAGCGGCGTGGCAACTCGCCCGGCGCGGCATTCCCGTGGTGCTGCACGAGATGCGGCCGACCGCGATGACCGACGCCCACCACACCGGCGACTTCGCGGAACTGGTGTGCTCGAACTCGTTCCGCTCGGACGATGCGGAGACGAACGCCGTCGGCCTGCTCCATGCCGAGATGCGCCGCGCCGGATCGCTGATCCTCGCCTGCGCCGATACCCATCCGGTGCCGGCGGGCGGCGCGCTCGCGGTCGATCGAGACGGCTTCTCGGCGGCGGTGACGAAGGCGCTCAAGGAGCACCCGCTGATCCGGGTCGAGCCGGGCCTCGTCGCCGATCTGCCGCCGGAGGACTGGGGCTCGACCATCGTCGCGACCGGTCCGCTGACCGCGGCCCCCCTCGCCGAGGCGATCCGGCAGGCGACGGGCGAAGAGTCCCTCGCCTTCTTCGACGCCATCGCGCCGATCGTCCACCGCGAGACGATCGACATGGAAATCGCCTGGTTCCAGTCGCGCTACGACAAGCCGGGTCCGTCCGGGACCGGGGCCGATTATCTCAATTGCCCGATGACGAAGGAACAATATGACGGCTTCGTCGCCGCGCTGATCGCCGCCGACAAGGTCGATTTCCACGCCTGGGAGGCCTCGACGCCCTATTTCGACGGCTGCCTGCCGATCGAGGTGATGGCGGTGCGCGGACCGGAGACGCTGCGCCACGGGCCGATGAAGCCGGTCGGCCTGACCAATCCGCGGGCGCCGGACGTGAAGCCCTACGCGATCGTCCAACTGCGCCAGGACAATGCGCTCGGCACGCTCTACAACATCGTCGGCTTCCAGACGAAGCTGAAGCACGGCGAGCAGGCCCGCATCTTCCGGACCATTCCGGGGCTCGAGGGCGCCGAGTTCGCCCGCCTCGGCGGGCTGCACCGCAACACCTTCCTGAATTCGCCGCGCGTGCTCGACGCGACGCTCCGCCTCAAGGCGCGGCCGCACGTGCGCTTCGCCGGCCAGATCACCGGCTGCGAGGGCTATGTGGAATCGGCGGCGATCGGCCTCCTGGCAGGGCGCTTCGCGGCGGCCGAGCGGCGCGGGGCGGAGCCGGTGCCGCCGCCGGCGACGACCGCCCTCGGCGCCCTGCTCGGCCACATCACCGGCGGCCACATCGAAGCCGCGGACGAAGGCGCGCCGCGCTCGTTCCAGCCGATGAACGTGAATTTCGGCCTCTTCCCGCCGATCACGGTCGAGAAGGTCCCGGGCGTGCGCCTGCGCGGCGCGGCGAAGTCCCAGGTCCGCAAACGGGCCCTGAGCGCCCGCGCGCTTCAGGACGTCGAGCGGTGGCTCGGCGAGACGGCGGACGCGCTGGAGCCCGCCGCCTGATCCTCAGGGATGGACCAGGACGTTGATGAGACGTCCGAGCGGATCGCGCGCGAAGAATCGCCGAACGCCCCAGGCCTCCGTCGTCGGTCCGTATTCGATGGCGAAGCCCGCGCCCTCGATGCGTCTTTGGGCCTCGTCGAGATCGTCGACCTCGATCGAGAGGGCGGGAACGGGGGTCCCGTTTCCCCCCTCGCACGCCACGCTCATCTGCGGCGACGCCATGCCGGACCCGGCGAAGGTCGCGATCCAACCATGATCCATGACGGGCTCCAGCCCGAGTCCGTCGCAATAAAAGCGGCGCACCGCCGCCACGACGGCGGGACCCATGTCAGGGACCTCGATGTTCGGCACGATGCGTCGGACGATCATTCGCACTCCCTGAAAGGCGGGCCTTCACATGCGCGGAAGCCGGCCGCTCCGCGCCACGCGCCAGAGCGACCAGAGGCGGGCCAGAGGCGACACGTCGACCAGGGTGCGCAGGGGATTGCCCGGCACCGTCTCGAGCCGCTTGAGGAGCCGCGGGACGGTCGCGACGGGGAGGAAGGCCGGCAGGGCCTCGGGCGGCAGATCGGGCAGCAGCTTCGCCACCCGGCCGAGATGGTGGCGGGCGTGGTCGCGCATTTCGGCAAGCGCCGCGCGGGCCTGCGGGGTGTCCTCGCCGGCGAGCAGGCTCGCGGGCTCGGCACCGTGGCGGGCGAGCACGTCGGCCGGCAGCATCATCTGCCCGCGGGCGAGCGTGCGCGGCAGGGTCGCGAGCGTCTGGGCGATCGTCAGCGCCACCCCGGCATGGCCCGCGGCCGCCCCGGTCCGCGTCCCCTCGCCCGTCAGCACGATCGCCCCGAGCTGCACGATCGCCCCCGCCGTCTCGCCGGCGTAGCCCTCGAAGGCGGTGAGGTCGGGCATCGGGTCGTCGTAGAGATCGAAGGTGCGGGCATCGATGAGCGCGATCATCGGCGCGATCGGCAGGCGATGGCGGGCGATGGCGGCGCGCAGGAGATCGACGACCGGATGGCCGGTCACCTCGGCGTCCGGGACCTCCAGCGCGTCGCGCCACCATTGCAGGCGGATCTCGCCCGGCATCGGCTCGCGCACCACCTCGCGAATGCGGGCGATCTCGAGATCGAAGCCGGCGAGCGCGACGAGGCCGTCGCGGGCCGCCGCCGGCGCGAACAGCGCGGCGCGGTAGCGGTCGGGATCGTGGCTGCGGACGAACGCCGTCAGGTGGGCTGCCGCGTCCATATCGTCTTCCCCGTCGGATTGCCGTTCGGCCGGTCTCGCAGGCCGGCTAGTCCACCGCGAGAAGCGCGGCGGCGACCGCCCGTTCCTCGGCGAGGAGCACATTGTAGGTCCTGACCGCCGAGCCGGTCGCCATCACCTCGGCCCGCAGGCCGGCGGCGCGGAGATCCATCATCAAGGCAGGCGGCAAGGGAACGAGTGTCGGTCCCGTGCCGACGAGCAGGATCTCGAAGTCCGCGGCCTCGGCGAGCACCGGCGCGAAGGCGGCCGCGTCGAGATCGGCGACGGTCGCGACCTTCCAGCCGTGCACCCCGCTCGGCAGGCAGAGGATCGAGCCGCGATGCGACATCTCGGCGAAGCGAAAGCCGCCGTTGCCGTAGGCGTCGAGGCGCGGACGGCCCGGGAAGTGGGCATCACGCACGACGATCCCGCGCGGACCGGACCATCCCCGCTGATCGGACATCACGCGCCTCCCTCTGAGTCACCGCCGGCGGCGGGATGGCCGCCGGACTCCTGTCAACGCACGAGGCGCGTCGATGGTGCCGCGCTCAGACCGCGCCGCTCGCGGTCGCGGCGCCCTCGCCCCCGTCCTTCTTCTCGGTGCGCAGCTTGAAATAAATCAGCACCGGCGCGGCAATGTAGATCGAGGAGAACGTTCCGATCAGCACGCCGAAGATCATCGCGAAGGTAAACGAGCGGATCACCTCGCCACCGAAGATATAGAGCGAGCCGAGCGCGATCATCGTCGTCAGCGCGGTGATGAGGGTGCGCCCGAGGGTTTCGTTGATCGAAAGGTCGATCAGATCCGGGAGCGGCATGCGCTTATATTTGCGCAGGTTCTCACGGATGCGGTCGTACACGACGACGGTGTCGTTGAGCGAATAGCCGACGATCGTGAGGATCGCCGCGATGCTCGACAAGTTGAACTCGAACGGCACCAGCACGTAGATGCCGAGCGTCAGGATCACGTCGTGCAGCGTCGCGATGATGGCGCCGACGGCGAACTGCCACTCGAAGCGGAACCACACATAGACGAGGATCGCGGCCAGCGTGACGAGGAGACCGATCGCGCCGTTGCGGGTGAGTTCCCCCGACACGCGCGGGCCGACGACCTCGGTGCGGCGGATGTCGTAGCTTTGGCCGAGCGCGTCGCGGACGCGGAACACCGCTTCCTGCTGGGTGTCCTCGCCGCCGTCCTGGCGGGCGACGCGGATCAGCACGTCGTTCGGCTTGCCGAACTCCTGAATCTGGACGTCGCCCAGATTGAGGTCCGAGACCGTGGCGCGCAGGGCCGCGAGGTCGGCGGCCTTGCCGTCCTTGGTGGTGATCTCGATCGCCGAACCGCCGCGGAAATCGATGCCGTAGTTCGGGCCGATCAGGACGAAGAGCAGGATCGATCCGACGCTGAGCACGATCGACAGCGGCTGCATGTAACGCCAATACCGCATGAAATGCAGCTTGGTGTTGTCGGGGACGAGGCGGAGGAGACGCATGGCGCGGGTTTCCTGAGAATCGTCCGGCTTCAGACGTTGATGACCGTCGGCCGGCGCCAGCGGACCCAGAACGCGACGAGCAAGCGCGTGAAGGTCACCGCCGTGAACATGGTGGTGAGGATGCCGATGGCATGGGTCACGGCGAAGCCGCGGATCGGCCCGGACCCGAGATAGAACAGCACCACCGCCGAGATCAGCATGGTGAGGTTCGCGTCGAGAATGGTGCCGATGGCGCGTTTGAAGCCGAGATCGATCGACGCGATCGCACTTCGCCCGTGTCGCGCCTCCTCTCGGATGCGTTCGTAGATGAGCACGTTCGAATCGACCGCGGTGCCGACGGTGAGCACGATGCCGGCGATGCCGGGCAAGGTCAGCGTCGCACCGAGGATCGTCAGGATCGCGAAGATGAGCGCCACGTTCACGATCACGGCGACGTTGGCGATCATGCCGAGGAGGCCGTAGGTCGCGAGCATGTAGATGCACACCGCGGCGGTCGCGATGATCGAGGCGATCTTGCCGGCGCGGATCGAGTCCTCACCGAGGCCGGGGCCGATGGTGCGCTCTTCGACGATCGAGAGCTTCGCCGGCAGCGCGCCGGCACGCAGCAGCACGGCGAGGTCGTTCGCGCTCTGGACCGAGAAATTGCCGGAGATCTGGCCGGCGCCGCCGAGGATGGGCTCGCGGATGTTGGGCGCGGAGATCACCTCGTTGTCGAGCACGATCGCGAACGGCCGGCCGACATTCTGCTGGGTGATGAGGCCGAACTTGCGCGCGCCCGCCGTCGACAGGCGGAACGAGACGACCGGCTGATGATCGCGCTGGTCGAAGGTCGCCTGGGCGTCGACGAGGTCGTCGCCGGTCAGAAGCGGGGTCTCCTCGACCACGTAGGGGATCGGAGGATCGTTCATCGAATAGAGCAGCACGTCGCCCGCCGGCGGCCGCGACTGGATGGCCTGCTGCGGGTTCACGCTGGTATCGACCAGATGGAAGGTGAGCTGGGCGGTCTGGCCGACGATCTGCTTCAGGCGGTCCGGATCGTCGAGGCCCGGGGCTTCGACGAGGATGCGGTCGGCGCCTTCGCGCTGGATCGAGGGCTCGACGGTGCCGAGTTCGTCGACGCGGCGGGCGATGACGCCCATCGACTGGTCGACGATCGAGCGCACACGCTGCTCGAGGCCGTTCTGAGTGAAGGCGTAGGTCGCCTTGCCGTCGGAGCCGAGGTCGAGGGAGAATTCCGTCGTCCCCTGCCCGCCGAACAGCGTGTTCGAGAGCGGGTTCGTCAGCGCGGTCAGACGCTTGCGGGCGTCGTCCATGCGATCGAGATCGCGGATCTGGAGCGTCACCGTCTGGCCCTGGACCTTGAGGTCCGAATAGCCGATGCGGGGATTTTCGCGCAGCGTGTTGCGGATCTCACCCGTCAGCGTCTTGAGCCGCTTCTGGATGTAGTCCTGACGGTCCACCTCGTAGAGCAGATAGACGCCGCCCTGAAGGTCGAGGCCGAGCACGAGTTGCCGGTGCGGCAGCCAGGACGGCCACTTGGCGACCGTCTCCTTCGAAAAGAAGTTCGGAATACAGACCACGAACCCGCCGATCACGACGGCGAGGATCAGGGCGATCTTCCAGCGCGAGAGATAGAGCATGGTTCGCAGTCTTTGGCCGGCGACAGGACCGGCGGGAGTCTTATCGGGCGATCAGGCGTTGTCGTTGACAGGTTCGCCCTTGGCGCGGACGTCCTGAATCGCCGACCGCAGCACGCGCACGCGCACGGTCTCGGACAGCTCGACCTGCACCTCGGCGTCGTCGATGACCTTGACCACCTTGCCGATCAGACCGCCGCTGGTGACGATCGTATCGCCGCGGCGCACGTTCTTGATCATCTCCTGGTGCGCCTTCTGGCGCTGGCGCTGCGGCCGCAGGATCAGGAAATACATGATGCCGATGATGACGATGAAGGGAAGGAACTGCATCAGCAGGTCCATACCCGCGGGAGCACCTCCAGCGGCTTGGGCATAGGCCGGCGTGATCAGAAACATCGTTTCGTCCTTCTGTCGTCGACAATTTCGGTAGGCGCGTCGCACCCGGACCATCGGTCTCGCGCGGAATCGCGCCGTACCGACGAACCCTCGGCAAAGCGGCGCGGACTATAACGACGACGGGCTGCTTTGCAAACCGCTCGCGCTTCGGTGGTCCGGCACCCGGGGCGCGGGCGCGCGGGCCGGGGCGTCGCGGGGCTCAACGAACCGTGCTAAGGGGCGTGCGGAGCCGGCCGGGACCGGCTCGCCGACGCGCGGTCCGCGCCGTCCCGACGGGGAAGGCGGCCCGCGCCCGCGATGCGTGGAGTGGCGTCCTTGACCGACCCGATGTCCGAGAAGATCGACCTGTCCCCCCTCCTCGCGCGGCTCGACGCGATCGCGGCGATCCTGGCCCGCGCAGCCCCGCCGGCCCCGCGGCTGATCGATTTCGCCGTCGCCGACGCCTTCGTCTGGTCGCCGTCGCCGCAGGGGCTCGATCCGGTGGCGCGGGTCAACCGGGTCGAAATCGCACTTCTCAAGGGCATCGACAACGCCCGCGACGAACTCCTCGAGAATACCGAGCGCTTCGCCCGCGGCCTCCCGGCGAACAACGTGCTGCTGTGGGGCGCCCGCGGCATGGGCAAGTCGTCGCTGGTCAAGGCGGCCCACGCCGCCGTCAACGAAGGGTTCGCGCGCGACGGCTCGACCGAACGGCTGAAGCTCGTCGAGATCCACCGCGAGGACATCGAGAGCCTGCCGGCTTTGATGGCGGCGGTGCGCGCCGCGCCGCACCGCTTCGTCGTGTTCTGCGACGACCTATCCTTCGATTCGGGCGACACCAGCTACAAGTCGCTCAAGGCGGTGCTCGACGGCGGCATCGAGGGCCGGCCGGACAACGTGTTGTTCTACGCAACCTCGAACCGCCGTCACCTGCTGCCGCGCGACATGATGGAGAACGAGCGCTCGACCGCGATCAATCCGGGCGAAGCGGTCGAGGAGAAGGTCTCGCTGTCGGACCGCTTCGGCCTCTGGCTCGGCTTCCACAAGTGCAGCCAGGACGAATATCTCGCGATGGTGCGCGGCTATGCGGAGCGACACCACCTCAAGGTGGACGAGGAGACGCTCCGGGCACGGGCGCTCGAATGGTCGACCACCCGCGGCTCCCGCTCGGGCCGCGTCGCCTGGCAGTTCATCCAGGATCTCGCCGGGCGGCTCGGCCAGCGGCTCGAGGCCTGAGGTCGGCTCAGGGCGTCCCCGGGGGCACGACCGCCTCCTGCGGCGGGCGAGCGCGGTAGACGAGGCCGTATTTGGTCCGCGTCACCGCCATATCGCGGAACCAGTTGACGAGTTCGCCCCACGGATCGTTGAGCTTTTCGAGGCCGGTCAGGCAGGCCAGCACCGTGCCGATGTCGGCCTCCTTGTTGAGCACGAGATAGCCGCCGAGCAGAAGCACGAGCCCGATGCCCACGTGGTAGGACAGGTTCATCAGGAAGTTCATGGTGAACTTGAACTTGTAGATGCCCATGTTGAGCGCGAAGGCCTGGGTGGCGCGGTCGATCTGAAGCGACAGGCGGGAGTGCGCCTCCGAGTGCTCGGCGATGCCGACGCCGATCTCGCGCAAGGTCAGGATGCGCGACGCCGCGCGTCGGTTCACCGCCCGCTGCATCAACGGCACGAAGACGAACTGCGGCAGCAACACCACGAGGCCCGGCACCACCATGATCGGCTGCAGGTACGCCATGTAGCTGATCACGCTCACGAGCACGCCGGCCTGGAGCAGCGGTTCGGAGAAGGCACCGCCGACGAAGGCGCCGATGGGATCGGATTCGGCGAGCACGATCGAGATGTCGACGCCGTCCTCGGCCGCGACGTGACGCGGCTGGGCATCTTTGCCGGCGAGCACGGTGCGACGCAGGTACAGAACCGCCCGCTCGCCGACCCAGCCGCGGTAATAATTGAGCCCGAGCTTGATCAGCCCCTCGGCAAGTGCAAGGCCGACATAGACCAACACGAGGGTGACGATGGTGGCGAAGGATCCGCCGCCGAGGGCGTCGTTGACGAGCCGGCGCTGCACCTCGAGCGGGGCGGCGTTGAGGAGGAAGACCGCGACGGTCAGTGCGACGAGCACGACTTGATGCGGCGCGCTGAGCTTCAGGATGAAGGCGAAGAGGGAGCGCGGCAGCGGTTCGGCGGCAGGCTTCGGCGCACGCTCGGGGATTGTCGGAATTGGCCTGCCGTCCATCGCCTTGGCGCGCGCTCCTCGTCTTTGACACCTTTATGAACGGGCGATGCGCGCGGGATCTTGAGGCGGATCAAGCGCTTCTGCGACGTTTCGGCACCGCTCTGCGTTTCAGCGCCGCTCCAGGATCCGGCCCGGGTTGAGAATGCCGTTCGGATCGAACGCCGCCTTCACCTGCCGCATCATCGCGAGCTCGACCGGCGCCTTCACGCCCGGCAGCAGGTGCGCCTTGAGCCGGCCGACCCCGTGCTCCGCGGCGATCGAGCCGTCATAGGTCTGGACGATGGCGTGGACGACGGCGTTCATCTCCTCCCAACGGGCGAGATAGGCGGCCTTGTCGGCACCCACGGGCTGGCTGACGTTGAAGTGCAGGTTGCCGTCGCCCATGTGGCCGAACGGCACCGGCCGGCAGCCCGGCACCAGCGCCTCGACGGCGGGGATCGCCTCCGCGAGGAAAGCGGGAATGGCCTCGATCGGCACCGAGATGTCGTGCTTGATCGAGCCGCCTTCGTGCCCCTGCACTTCGGACATGCCGTGGCGCAGCCCCCAGAAGGCCTGCTGCTGGGCAAGGCTTTCGGCGAGCGCGGCGTCGAGCGCGATGCCCGCCTCGATCGCCTCGGCGAGCAGGGCTTCCATGAGGCCGCGCGCGTCGATGCGGGTGCTCGGGCTCGAGACCTCGATGAGCACGTACCAGGGATGGGCGCCCGCGAACGGCCGCCGCGCGCCGGCCAAGTGCTTGAGGCCGAATTCGAGGGCGAGGCCCGCCATCAGTTCGAAGCCGGTCAGCAGCGGCCCCGCCTCGCCCAGCCGCTCGAACAGCGCCAGCGCCTTGGCCGGGCTTTCAACGGCGACGAAGGCGACCTCGCGGGCGGCGGGCTTCGGAAACAGCCGGAGCACGGCGGCGGTGACGATGCCGAGCGTCCCTTCCCCACCGATGAAGAGCTGTTTCAGGTCGTAGCCGCTGTTGTCCTTGTGGAGCCGGCGCAGGCCGTTCCACACCTCGCCGGTCGCCAACACCACTTCGAGCCCCAGCACGAGCTGGCGGGTGTTGCCGTAGGCGAGGACGTTGGTGCCGCCCGCATTGGTCGAGACGTTGCCGCCGATCCGGCACGAGCCCTGGGCGGCGAGCGTCAGCGGGAAGATGCGTCCGACCGCATCCGCCGCCTCGTGGACCTTGTCGAGAATGACGCCGGCTTCGGCGACGAGGGTGTTGTCCTTCGGATCAACCGAGCGGATGCGGTCGAGCCGGTCGAGTGAAAGCAGGATCTCGCGACCCGAAGCATCGGGCACGCCGCCGCCGACCAGGCCGGTATTGCCCGATTGCGGGACGATCGCGGTCCCGGTCTCCGCGGCGAGGCGCACGATCGCGGCGACCTCCGCGACCGATCCCGGGCGCAGCACCAACGGGGTGTGGCCATGGAAAAGATTGCGCCGCTCGGCGAGATAGGCGGCCTGCGCGGTCGGATCGTCGAGCGCCCGTCCGGGCTCGACGAGGGCTTTGAATCGGGCGACGAGGGTCGGGTCGAGGGCGGGGATATCCATAGCCCGCGATCCTAGACCAGAACGGCCACGAACCGAAGGCCGCAGCGGGGCGGGCGGCGGAGAGGCTCGCAAAAACGGGCCGCCACGGCGGCGGCAGCCCGTGTTGTGCATCGGAGGCTCGCAGTCTCCGATGTCGAGGGCGCCGCCCGGCCTCGGCGCGTCACGCGCCTTGGCGTTCTGGATGTTTCGGAGAGCGGCTTCGTGCGGGCCGAGCGGAGGAGCCCGGGTCACGTCCCCCGTTCGCTTCACGTCCGGGGGACGGAGAGAATCGCCGGGCTTTCCTGCGGAGCGGGCGGTGGCTCGTCGATGCTCGGGTCCTCGGCGGGATCGAGACCGGGATCGTCAGGCTCGCGGCGCGGAAACTCGATCGGACGGGTGTCGGGATCGGGCATCGGCACCGCGGGGCCGTCGGGCGGCAGCGGAACGCGGTCGGGATCGTCCGGCCGCGGCGGCGGCTCGGTCGGCGACCACGGCGAAGGATCGGGGTCGCGCGGCGGCCGGATCGGCGCGCCCGGCGGCGCGACGGGCACCCCGGCGGAGGGCCGCACGGCTTCGGAGCGAAATTTCAGGACGTTGGACATGGTGAGCCTCCGGGACGGGATCGCCTCCCGGAGACCAATGCGAGCCGACGACCGATGTTCCCGGCGCATCGCGCCGGGGCTCAGGCCCCATGTCAGAAGGTGCCGGTCTTGTGCAGCACCTCGAGGCCGCCCTCGTAGATCATCTTCAGGGCGATGTAGAGGATGATCGCGAGGCCGACATAGGCGATCCAGCGGAAACGGGCGAGCAGGTTCGCGATGAGCGACGCGGCGAGGCCCATCAAGGCCACCGACAGCGCAAGGCCAATGACGAGCACGGCCGGATGTTCGCGCGCGGCCCCAGCGACGGCGAGGACGTTGTCGAGAGACATCGACACGTCCGCGAGCACGATCTGCATCACCGCCTGACGGAAGGTCTTGCGCGGCGGCGCCTCGTCGGCGTCGACGTCGGCGACGGCGTGCTTCTGTGCCTCGGCTTCGGCGCGGATTTCGCGCCACATCTTCCAGCACACCCAGAGCAGGAGGATGCCGCCAGCGAGGAGAAGGCCGATGATGGCGAGGAGGTGGACGGTGATCGCCGCGAAGAGGATGCGCAGGATGGTCGCCGCCCCGATGCCGAGCAGGATCACCTTGGCGCGCTGCTCCTTCGGCAGGCCGGCGGCGGCCATGCCGACCACCACGGCATTGTCGCCGGCGAGGACGATGTCGATGAGGAGAACCTGAAGGAGCGCGGCGAGGGCCGGGCCTTCGAACAGATCGGCGATCAGATGCAAGGTCGCTCCCTTCGGCTGGAACTTCGACGGTGCCCGGGCGCGGGCGCGGCGGAGTTCTGACAGCACAACGGGGCCGCTCGCGCCCCGCGCGATCGAACCTCCATCCCGGCAGCCCTCCCCGCAGCGGACTGCCGCTCAGGGCTCTAGACGGAAGCCCGCGCGAATTCAACCCGCCCCGGCGGCGCGGCGATCAGGCGAGCGGTCGGCGCATGTCGCGGACTTCCCGCACGAACACGACGAGGCCGCTCGCCACGATCATCAGCGCCCCCACGACGACGTTCGAGGACGGCGCGTGGTTCCAGATCGCGTAGGAATAAAGGAAGGCCCAGAGCAGTGCGGTATATTCGAACGGCGCGAGCGCCGAAGCGGGCGCGCGGCGCACGCTCTCGTAGAGCAGGAACTGACCGCCGCCTCCGACCACGCCGATAAGGCCCATGAGCGCGAGGTGGCTCGGCGCGACGGGCGTCCACACCCACGGCAGCGCGATGCCGCAGGCGATCAGGAAGAAGCCGTTGATGACGACCATCTGCACCTGGGTCGTCTCCGCCTCGCTGATCCGGCGCAAGAGGACGTAGCTCAGCGCCCACAAGGCCGCGGCGGCGAGCGCCATCCCCGCCGCCAGCGAGACCCCGCTCGCCTCCGCCGCGCAGGCGACGACGACGCCGCCGAAGCCGAGCAGCGTCGCACCCCAGCGCACCAAGCCGACCCGCTCGCCGAGCAGCGGCGCCGCAAGCAGCGTCACGATCAGCGGGGCCGCGAAATAGAGCGTCTCGAGGTCGGCAAGCGGCAGTTCCCGCGCCGCGTTGTAGAAGAGAAGCCACGCCGACAGCATCAAGGAGGCGCGCAGGATCAGGCCGCGGAAGGTCGGCGTGCGCGCCACCGCGCGGATGACCTTGCCCCGCCCGCTCGCGAGCGAGAGGACGAAGATCGTCAGCGAGCGCATGAACAGGATCTGCCAGACCGAGGCGCCGTCGACGAGCCACTTGATGAGCGCGTCCTGGGAGCTGAAGCAGAAATAGGCGGCGATCGCGAGCCCGATTCCAGCCAGCACCGCAGTGGAGCGGTCTTGGGTCAGAGCCTGGCTGGTCATGGGAGAAAATTCCGGAAAGGCGACCGCAAACGAACGGATGTGACCTTAGCGCATCTGCGATCGCAAAGCTTCGCCCAAAGCGACACGGGCCCGGGCAAATGGCCGTGACCGTTTACCCCAGCCCCCGGTTTACCCCAGGAGCCCCCCTTACCCCAGAAGACCCGCCAGCTTCCGCGTGATCGGCACGACGACGACGCTCGTGCCCTTGCGGGCGAACGCGGCGGCGACCTGCGTGCCGACCTCCTCAGCGGTGGTCGCGAGCGACGTCGCGGCGCCATAGCCCCTGGCGAGCGAGACGATGTCGAGCCCCGGCAGGTCGAGGCCCGGCACGTTCGGGGTCCCCTGGAAGTCCGCGAAGGCTTTGAGGATGCCGTATTCCTCGTTCTGGAGCACGACGAAGACGACATCCGCGCCTTGGCGGACCGCCGTGTAGAGGCTCTGGATGGAATATTGGAACGAGCCGTCGCCGATCAGGCAGAGCACCGGACGGTTGCGGCCGGTCTTGCGCTCGGCCATCGCGAGGCCGATCGACGCCGGCATGGTCCAGCCGAGCCCGCCCGAGGACAGGCAGGCATAGAAGCTGTCCGGCGTCCCGATGCGGAAGCGATCCTGCATCGCCGGCACGTTCGACGGGGATTCGTCGGTCAGAATAAAATCTTGCGGGCAGACCTTACGAACGGCTTCGAACACCGCGGCCGGTGCGAGGGGCAGTGTTTCGAGATCGACCGGCGCCGGCGGACGACGCAGCGGCGCAGCGATCCCCGCCGCCCGCTGCGCTAGGCGGGGCAGGATCGCCTCGAGGAAGAGCTTGCTGTCGGAGAGCACGCTGTCGCCGACCGGCGCGCGCGCGGCGGCATCGGGATCGTCGGTGACCTGCACGAGGGCGGCGCCCGACGGCAGATAATCCCCGGCGACGAAGGGATAATAGCGGAACACCGGGGCGCCGACGACGAGGACGAGATCGTGACCCTGGAGGCGGCCGGCGAGCGGCCCGATCGCGGCCGGCAGCACGCCGGCATGGAGCCGGTGGGTTTCCGGGAACGGGTTGCGCTCCGAGAAGGGCGCGGTCCACACCGGCGCCTCGAGCCGCTCGGCGAAGGCGATGCCGGCGTCCCACGCGCGGCTGCGGCCAATCTCCGGGCCGAACACGACGACCGGATTGCGGCTCGCCGCGATGCGGTCCGCAACCGCTTCGAGCGCTTCGGGATCGGGCGCGGTCCGGGTCGTGACCGTGCGGACCGGCACGTCACCCGCGATCTCCTGGCCCCAATCGTCGAGGGGGAGCGAGAGGAAGACGGGACCCGCGGGGGCTGCACGGCCATCGCATAGGCCCGCATGAAGGCGGCCGGCACGTCGGCGGCCCGCGCCGGTTCGCAGCTCCACTTGACCCACGGGCGCGGCAGCTCGGTCGCGTTGACGTTCGTCAGGAGCGGCTCGAGCATCAGCATTTCGCGGGTCTGCTGGCCGGCGGTGACGATCAGCGGCGTGCGGTTCTGGAACGCGGTGATGAGGGTGCCCATCCCGTTGCCGACGCCGACCCCGGTGTGGAGATTGACGATCACCGGCTTGCGCAGCCCCTGCGCCAGTCCGTCGGCGATGCCGATGACGCTCGCCTCCTGAAGTGCCAGCACGTAGTCGAAATCGCTCGGGAAATCCTGGAGGAACGCCTCTTCCGTGGAGCCCGGATTGCCGACCATCGTCGTCACGCCGAGACGGCGGAGCAGATTGAACGTCACATCCCTGACGGTCGCCATATGGGCACCCTGAAGCAGCCTCTCGCCGCCAGTTTAGGAGGCTTTCCGGCTGGGCGGAACTGATTTGAGAAAGGGAATCCGGAACATCCTTCAGGGAGGCATATCCCTTTCTTCGGGATGCCGCTTTCTGATGCTTTTATGCTCGACGCCCGCAAGAGTCCCTCCCCTGCCAGGGGGAGGGACAGACCGGCGCAGCCGGTCAGGGTGGGGTCCGGCGCGCCCCGCGCGCTGGGCGGCATGCACGACGACCGTCGTCTCGCGCTCGGATGCCGTGCGGTCGTGCCCTGGGCGTTCACCCCACCCCGGCGCTACGCGCCGACCCTCCCCCTCGAGGGGAGGGTTAAGGCGGGCGTTTTCAACGCGCTAGCGCCGCCTTTGCCGTCAAGCCTTGCGCTCCCAGCGGCCGTTGGATGATTGCTGCCAATAGGTGACGGCGAAACCGGCGGCCTTGCCTTCCTTCCAGCGCAGCCGCGCCTCGGCGAGGGCTTCCTCGTCGGTGCCGTCGAAGACGAACACCGCTCGCTCGTACGGCGCGAGATCGGGCGGCGCGGCGCGGTCGACGAGGAAGCGGACGGTCGCCCCGTTCGGATTGTCCTGCCCCTCGGTCAGGAACACGGGCTGGTCGGCGCCCGGACCGTCCGAGGCGGTGCCGTGGGGCAGGAAGGAATCGTCGCGAAAGGTCCATAGATGGGCGTCGAGCGCGTCGCGGCGCTCGCGCGACCCCGTCTGTACGACCACGCGCCAGCCGCGCTCGAGGGACTTCTCCAGAAGCGGAGGAAGCACCGCCTCGAGCGGGCGGCCTTGCAGGTGATAGAAGAGAACCTCCGTCATCACTCCGCTTCGTGGAAGGTGGCGACGAAGCGCTCGAGGAGGCGCACGCCCCAGCCCGAACCCCAGGACCGGTTCGTCTCGGTCGCCGGCGAGCCCATCGCGGTGCCGGCGATGTCAAGGTGGGCCCACGGGGTGTCGCCGACGAAGCGCTTCAGGAACTGCGCCGCGGTGATCGAGCCGCCGTAGCGGCCGCCGGTGTTCTTGATGTCGGCGAACTTCGATTCGATCATCTTGTCGTAGTCGCGGCCGAGCGGCATGCGCCACACCGCCTCGCCGGTCGCGAGGCCGGCTTCGGTCAGGTTCGCGGAGAGCGTGTCGTCGTTCGAGAACAGGCCGGCATGGTGGTGGCCGAGGGCGACCATGATGGCGCCGGTGAGGGTGGCGAGGTCGATGACGAGCTTCGGCTTGAAGCGCTCGATCGCGTAATGCAGCGCGTCGGCGAGCACGAGCCGGCCTTCGGCGTCGGTGTTGATGACCTCGATGGTGGTGCCAGACCGGGCCGTTACGATGTCGCCCGGGCGCTGGGCGTTGCCGTCCGGCATGTTCTCGACGAGGCCGATGACGCCGATCGCGTTGACCTTCGCCTTGCGGCCGGCGAGCGCGGAGAGAAGGCCGGTCACGGCGGCGGCGCCGCCCATATCGCCCTTCATGTCCTCCATGCCCTGCGCCGGCTTGATGGAGATGCCGCCGCTGTCGAACACCACGCCCTTGCCGACGAACAGAAGCGGTGCCTCGCCCTCGGCCCCGCCGCGCCATTCGAGCACGACGAGACGCGGCGGCCGCACCGAGCCCTGGGACACGCCGAGCAGCGCGTTCATCCGCTCGGCCCGCAGCTCCGGCTCGCCCAGCACCTCGACGCGAACGCCGAGATCGGCGAGCGCGCTCGCACGCTCGGCGAACTCCACCGTGCCGAGCACATTGGCCGGCTCGTTGACGAGGTCGCGCGCCAGCACCACGCCGTTCGCGATCGGGGCCGTCAGGCTCCAAGCGGCGTCAGCGCCGGCGAGATCGCCCGTCGCGAACACGGCCGTCTGGGTGCCCTGCTCGTCGTCCTCGCCCGGCTTCGACTTGTAGCGGTCGAAGCGATAGGCGCGCAGCAGAAAGCCGAGCGCCGCGTCGGCCGCATCCGCCCCCGCCACCGGGCCGCCGGCCCGCTCGACAACCACCGTCACCTCGGCCGCTTGGGCGCCGGCGAGCTTGCCGCTCACCGCCCCGCCGAGCCGGAACCAATCGCCGGCGGCGAGGTCCGCCGCCGCCCCGAGACCCACGATCACGACCCGGTCGAGGGCAAGCGCGGCGGGTGCCACGACCTCGAGTGCGGAGAACTTCTTGCCCTTGAAGCCCGCGGCGCGCACCGCACGGGTCAGCCCGCCGCCGGACGCGCGATCGAGCTCGGCGCCGATCGGCCCGAAGGTTCCCCCCTCGTCCGCGAAAACGACCGCCGTGCCGGCCGCCGGGACGGACGCTGCAGCAAAGGAAATCCGGGGAAGCAGAGCCATGAAAGAACCTCGACGGGGGCTTGAGACGACACGTTTCGAAAGTCGGCAGAACATGGCGCTTCCCCTGCGCTTGAGCAAGCGGGGGACGCCGCGCGTCGGCGCGAGAAAATCGAACCAAAAGGTTTCTTTAACCCGGGGAAGCGAACCTTTTCCACATGTTGGTATATCCGCATTTCGGCCACGAGAGCATGGCATCACCCCGTCGGCCGGCATGGCGGGGCGATCGGTGCATTGCACCATACCCTCACCTCGGCGTATGTGTTGAGGCGATGCCTCGTTTGGCATTGGGGGACGGCCATATCGGGCGTCCCGTGTTCCGAGTGCACTATGGGCTTGATCGCGCGATATATCTTCAGAAGGGCCGCGATCGCCTTCCTGGCCTCCCTCGCGGTGCTCGCGAGCGTCGTCTGGGTGACCCAGACGCTGCGCCAGCTCGACCTCGTCACCTCCAAGGGTCAGGCGCTCGGCATGTTCCTGAGCATCACCCTTCTGGCAGTGCCCTTCCTCGCGCTTCTCATCACCCCCTTCGCCATCGTCATCGCCACCATCGTCACGCTGTCCAACCTGAGCGCAGACAGTGAGATGATCGCGATGCACGCCTCGGGCACGTCGCGCGGCTTCATCCTGCGGCCGATCCTGATCCTCGGTGTGGCGGTCGGCCTGTTCTCGGCCTTCCTCGCGCTGTGGGCGGCGCCGACCGGCCTCCAGGCCGTCCGTGTCGCGCTGACCCAGGTCCAGGTCGACATGGTCGCGACGATCATCAAGCCGGGCCGCTTCATCGAAATGGAGCCGGGGCTCACCTTCCACATCCGCAACCGCAACAGCTCGGGCGACATCGAAGGCCTTGTGCTCGACGACCAGCGCGACCCCGAGCGTGGCTTCACCTATCTCGCCAAGGAAGGCCAGATCGCCCAGGCCATCGGCCGCACGCTCCTTGTCATGAAGGACGGGACGATCCAGCGCAGCAACAAGAAGGACCACTCCCTTTCGATCGTCCGGTTCGACACCTACGCATTCGATCTGACGACGCTGACACCGGCCGGCGTCGCCCCGGTGTTCCGGCCGTCCGAACGCTCGACCTACGATCTGATGACGATGCCGCCGGACGAGAACTCGAGCGAAATGAACTCCGGCCGCATCCGCGCCGAACTCGCCGATCGGTTCAGCCAGCCGCTCTATCCCCTTGCGTTCGCTCTCGTCGTGTTCCTCTTCCTCGGCGAGCCCAGGACCAACCGCCAGAGCCGCGCGACGTCGGTCATCGGCGCCGTGCTCACCGTCGCGGCGATCCGCCTCGGCGGCTTCGGCGCCAGCACGATGGCGATCCATTCCCCGCTCGGCGCGGCGTTGATGTTCGCGCTCCCGATCGCCTCGATCGTGATCGCCGGCGGCGTCATCCTCTCGGATGCCCGTATCGGCCTGCCCCGGCCGATCGCCGCCGTCATCGACGCCTTCAGTGATCTTCTGACCCGCCTCGCCGCCCGCGCGAGCGCCACCGGCACCGCGTGAGGCTCGCATGATCGGGCGGACCCTCGCAGGCTATCTTTCCACGCGGTTCGCCCGCTGGATCATCGGCGTCTTCCTCGTCGGCGCCGCCCTCGTCTTCATCGTCGATTTCTTCGAGCTGATGCGGCGCGCCGGGGACCGGCCCGATTTCAGCATCGCCGAGGCCGCCCTCATCTCGCTGATGCGCACCCCGTCGCTCACCGAGCGCGTGCTCCCGTTCGCCGCCCTGTTCGGCGGCATGGCGGCCTTCGTCGGATTGACGCGCCGGTCGGAACTCGTGGTGATCCGCGCCGCCGGCGTGTCGATCTGGCAGTTCCTCGCCCCCGCTGTCCTCGTGACCGCGTTCATCGGCCTGTTCGCCGCCCTCGCCTACAATCCGGCGGCGGCGTGGCTGAAGGAGAAGTCCGACGTGCTCAGCCTCGATCTGCTCGGGCGTGAGCAACTCGTGATGCTGCAGACGACCCAGGAGGTCTGGCTGCGGCAACGGGGTGACGGCGAGGATTCCGTGCTCCACGCCGATCAGGTGACGGCAGGCGGTACCCAGCTCACCGGCGTCACGATCTTCGTGTTCGACGAGGCAGGCAATTTCCTCAAGCGCATCGAGGCGGACCATGCCGTCTACGAGCGCGACCATTGGCGCCTGACCAAGGCGATCGTCTACACCCCCGATGCGGCGCCGCATCCGATGGCGACCACCGAGATCGCCACCGAGATCCGCCCGACCGAGATCCTCGAACAAATCGCACAACCCGACGCCGTGTCGTTCTGGCAACTACCGGGACTGATCGACCGCGCCGAGCGTGCAGGCCTTGCGGTTTACCCGTATCGCCTGCAATTCCAGTCACTTCTGTCGCTTCCCGTGCTGCTGTCGTCGATGATCGTCATCGCGGCAACGGTTTCGTTACGAGTGTCGCGCTTTGGTGGCACCGGACGTCTCGTCGCGAGTGGTGTGGCTGCAGGGTTCGTGCTTTATGTGGCCACGGAGATCGCGCGGGACTTTGGGAGCGTGGGCATCATTTCCCCGACCATTTCCGCATGGTCGCCCGGGATCGTCGCCGCCCTGTTGGGCTCGACGATCTTGTTGAACGTGGAGGACGGATGACGCGCCCGCACCCAGACCGGGTTCCGGACGGCAGGACTCGTCGTCGCCGCATCGCGATGAGCGGTACGGCGATGGTGCTCCTGTGCGCGCTCGCCCTCTCGGTCACGCGAGGGGCGGCACAGCCTTCTGCCGCCAGCATCACACCGCAGACCAACGCCGCGCAGACCACGACGGTTGCGCAGACGGGAACGACTGCGTCCAACGCCTCGGCGAAGGGCGGCAGCATGGCCGTGTTCGGACCGAAGGTCGATCCGAACGCGAAGATGCTGCTCGAGTCGGATCAGGTTTCCTATGACAGCGGAACCAACGTCGTCACCGCGACCGGCAACGTTCAGATCTATTATGACGGCAACACGCTGACGGCGGACAAGGTCGTGGTCGACCGCACCAAGAACACGGTGCAGGCCGTGGGACAGGTCCGGATCACCGACAGCGACGGCAACGTCGTGACGGCGGAATCGGCGAACCTCACCGACGATTTCAAGAACGGCGTGATGGAGACGGTGCGCGCCTATACCGGGCAGCGCACCATGATCGCCGCCAACAAGGCGACCCGCGAAGGCGGCGAGACCACCGTGTTCTCACGCGGCGTCTACACCGCGTGCGAGAGCTGCACCGACTCGAACAAACCCCCGATTTGGCAGATCAAGGCGAAGAAGATCACGCACAAAGAAGACGAGCATATGCTTTATTATCATGAAGCACAGCTCGACTTCCTCGGCGTGCCGATCGCCTACATGCCGTACATGTCGCAGCCGGACCCGACGGTGAAACGCAAGTCGGGCTTCCTGATGCCGAGCCTCGTCGCAGGCAGTGACATCGGCTACGGCACGCGCATCCCCTATTTCTGGGCGCCGGCGCCGAACTACGACCTGACCGTCGCGGCGACCCCGCTGAGCCGGCAGGGCGTACTGCTCGATGCGACCTGGCGCCAGCGGTTCGTAACGGGGCAATACACGATCCAGGCCTCCGGCATTTCCCAGGCCGATCCGAGCGCCTTCGGCAACACCTCGGCCAATATCGACCAGCGCGGCTTCGCCCGGACCACCGGCGAATTCCTGCTCAACAATTATTGGAAATGGGGCTGGGATCTCGGCTGGACCAGCGATCCGTCCTACCTGACCGATTACGGCTCCGTCGGATCGGGTCAGACCGAGCTCACCTCGACGGTCTACCTGAACGGCGTCCGCGACCGGAACTATTTCGACCTGCGCGCCTACGCTTATCGCGTGAGCCAGGTGAACTTGCTCGACACTTCGCTCCAGGCGGCGGATGGGTTCTCCGCGCCGGGCCTCGACCAGCAATCGAAGCAGCCGATCGTCCACCCCGTCTGGGATTATGACGGCGTCTGGGGCGATCCGATCGCTGGCGGCGAGCTGTCGTGGAAGTCGAACCTCACCTCGCTCACCCGCGAGACGACCGACGCCTATTCGGTGACGACCCCGGAGGGGACGATCGACCGATTCCGCGGCATCGAGGGCACCTTCAACCGCTACTCGCTCTATGCGCAGTGGCGGCGGCAATATGTCGACGGCCTGGGCCAGATCTTCACGCCGTTCGCCTACGCCCAAGGGGATATCTTCCAGCTCGACAACGCCGATCCGGACGTGACGCGGCTGACCGATCAGTCCGTGGTGGTCCGGGCGATGCCGGCGGTCGGCGCGGAATACCGCTATCCCTGGCTCGTCGCCTCCACCTGGGGCAGCCAGGTGTTCGAGCCGATCGCCCAGATCATCGTGCGGCCGGACGAGCAGAACATCGGCGATCTGCCGAACGAAGATTCGCAGAGCATCATCTACGACGAGACGACCCTCTTCGAGTGGGACAAGTTCTCGGGCTTCGACCGCACGGAAGGCGGCACGCGCGCCAACGTCGGCCTGCAATACAGCCTGCAGATGCCGGGCGTCGGCGCCCTGCACGCCACCGCCGGTCAATCGTTCCAGCTCGCCGGGCGCAACTCCTATCAGGTGCCCGACATTCTCTATTCGACGGCGGATTCCGGCCTGCAGACGACGCAGTCCGACTACGTCGCCGGCGCCATGTTGACGACCGAGCAGGCGTTCAAGATCGGCAGCTCGTTCCGCTTCGCGTCGAACGATCTCTCGGTCAATTCGGCCGAGATCGCCGTCTCCAACGTGTTCGGTCCGCTCACGGGGCAGGTCATCTACGCCTACCTCGCCAAGCAGCCCGATCTCGGCGTCGACAAGGACCGCGAGGAAATCCACCCCGCCGCCTCGCTGCAGCTCATCGACCAGTGGCGCACCTTCGGCGCGATCCGCTACGACATGATCGGCAAGGATGTCGTCGGCGACAGCCTCGGCGTCGCCTATGACGACGAGGCGTTCTCGGTTTCGCTCGCCCTCTCCGAAGACCGATCCGGCTCGAGCGGCCAGGCGGTGTCGCGCACGGCCTATCTCCGGGTCGGCCTGCGCACGCTGGGCGACATCTCGACCTCGTCGAGCGGCTTCTGACGCTTGCGAACGGGCGAATCCTGGCCGAGAACAGCACTTTAGAGCCGTGCTTCCGCCATAAGGGCGGAGCACATAGGCTGACGACGACCGATTCGGCACCGCAACCGGCGCCCAAGAAGATCAGGAGACCGCCGCCTATGAAGGGACTCTCGACGGCGATCCGCGGAGCGCGCTCCATGTCGACCGCGCGTGCCGCCACGCTCGGCCTCTTCGTCGCCCTCGCCGCCCCGCTCTTTGCTGCGCCGGCCTTCGCGCAATCGCAGATCAAGGTCATCGTCAACGACCAGCCGATCACGAGCTACGAGATCGCCCAGCGCGCCAAGCTCCTTCAGGTCACGGCAAAGAGCCCCAACGCGGTCCAGGCGGCGACGCAGGAACTGATCGACGAGCGCCTCAAGATGCAGGAGGCCAAGAAGCGCGGCATCACGGTGAGCGACGCCGAGGTCAACGCCGCCTTCAACTCGATCGCCGAGCACGTCAAGATGAAGCCGGACCAGCTCGCCGCCGCGCTGGCCCATTCCGGCACCAGCGCGCAGACTCTGAAGGCTCGCCTGCGCGCCCAGATCGCCTGGGGCGACGTGGTGCGCGCCAAGTTCCGCCGCGATATGGACGTGTCCGACCAGGACGTCGTCGCCGCCATGCAGCAGCAGTCGAAGGACGGCAAGGCGGGCGCGGCCGCGGACAAGGCGACCACCATGCAATACGACCTGACCCAGATCATCCTCGTCGTGCCGGCCAAGGATGGCCCGGGCAAGATTCAGGCGCGCATGAAGGAAGGTGAGGCGCTGCGCCAACGCTTCGTGAGCTGCGACCAGGGCATCGCCTTCGCCAAGGAGCTTCCGGCCGTCGTCGTCAAACCCGTCGGCCGCCGTCTCCAGTCCGATCTGCCGCAGGCGACCGTGGACGTCCTCAACAAGACGGCGGTCGGTCATCTGACGCCGCCCGAAGCCAGTCCGGATGGGGTGCGCCTCGTCGCCGTCTGCGACAAGAAGGACATCGCGAGCGACGCGGCCGCCCGGCAAGACATCAAGCAGCAGTTGATCCAGCAGGAAGGCGACATCGCCGCCCGCCGTTACCTGCGCGAGCTCGAGAACGACGCCGTCATCGAATATCGCTGAGCCGGCAGTCGGACGGCCCACCCGTCCGGCGGGCACGTCCGCCCATCGCGCCCGCGCGGCGCATCCGAGAGCCGCCCCATGACCACCGCCGCACCGACCCATAGCGCGGGAGCCCGCCCGGTCGCGGTGACGGTCGGCGAACCGGCCGGCATCGGACCCGACCTCCTCCTCGCGATCTGGGCGCGCCGGACCGCGCTCTCCCTTCCGCCGCTGTTTGCGATCGCCGATCCCGACCTCCTCGCCCGCCGCGCCGCCGTTCTCGGCCTCGGCGTCGAGATCGCGCCCGCGAGCACGCCGGAGACCCTCGCGCTCGACGGCCCGGCTTTGCCCGTCCTCGCCACGCGCCACCCGATGCACGCTGAACCGGGCACGCCGCGCGCCGCCGACGCCCCGGCGATCGTCGAGGCGATCGAGCGGGCCGTCGCCCTCGTGATGGCCGGCGACGCCGCCGCCCTGATGACGGGGCCGATCCAGAAGGCCTCGCTCTACGAGGCGGGCTTCTCCTATCCCGGCCATACCGAGTTTCTGGGCGCCCTTTCCGAGCACCACACCGGCGTTCCGGCGACCCCGGTGATGATGATCGCCGCGCCGATGCTGCGCACCGTGCCGGTGACGATCCACATCCCGTTCGCCGAGGTGCCGAAACGGCTCACCCGCGAGCGCATCGTCACGGTCGGCCGCATCGTCGCCCGCGACCTGTCGGAGCGCTTCGGCCTCGCCGCCCCGCGGCTGGCGGTCGCCGGCCTCAACCCCCACGCCGGGGAGGACGGTCATCTCGGCCGCGAGGACGAGGAGATCGTGCGCCCGGCCGTCGAGGCGCTGCGCGCCGAGGGCATCGCCGCGACCGGGCCGCTGCCGGCCGACACCCTCTTTCACGCCGCCGCCCGCACGCGCTACGACGCCGTGCTCGGCATGTACCACGATCAGGCTTTGATCCCGGTGAAGACGCTCGCCTTCGACGAGGGCGTCAACGTCACGTTGGGCCTGCCCTTCGTGCGCACCTCGCCCGATCACGGCACCGCCCTCGACCTCGCCGGCACCGGCACCGCGAACCCGGCGAGTGTTCTCGCCGCGCTGCGCCTCGCCGCTCATCTCGGACATCGCTGACGTGGCCCAGGCCGACGACCTTCCCCCCTTGCGCGAGGTGATCGCGACCCACGGTCTCGCCGCGCGCAAGTCGCTCGGGCAGAACTTCCTGCTCGACCTCAATTTGACCGGCCGCATCGCCCGGGCCGCGGAGGTAGAGGACCGCGTCGTCGTCGAGGTCGGCCCCGGGCCCGGCGGCCTCACCCGGGCGCTGCTGACCGCCGGCGCCCGCCGCGTCATCGCCATCGAGCGCGACGAGCGCTGCCTGCCGGCGCTGGCCGAGATCGCCGATCATTATCCGGGGCGCCTCCAAGTCATATCCGGCGACGCCCTCGCGGTCGATTTCCCCGCCTTGGTCGGGGGCGAGCCGGCGCAGATCGTCGCCAACCTGCCCTACAATGTCGGCACGGCGCTGCTCGTCGGCTGGCTCGAGAGCGAGCCGTGGCCGCCCTGGTGGCGGTCGCTGACGCTGATGTTCCAGCGCGAGGTGGCCGAGCGCATCGTGGCCCCGCCGGGCAGCGAGGCCTATGGGCGGCTCGGCGTCATCGCCGGCTGGCGCACCGAGGCGAAGATCCTGTTCGACATCTCGCCGGCCGCCTTCACGCCGCCGCCGAAGGTGACGTCCTCAGTCGTCCGCCTGATCCCACGCACCACGCTGCTCCCCTGCGCCGCGGCCGACCTCTCCCGCGTCACCGCCGCCGCCTTCGGCCAGCGCCGCAAGATGCTGCGCTCGAGCCTGAAGAGCCTCGGCGGCGACACCGCAGCCCTGATCGAAGCTGCCGGCCTCGACCCCACGGCCCGCGCCGAAACCGTGCCGATCGAGGGCTTTGCGGCGCTGGCGAGGGCGGTGGCAGCCATGAAGGCCGGCACCGCACCCTGATGCCGAGCCTCACCCTCCCCTCCCCCGCAGCCCCACCGCGATGACGAAGCCGAGGGCGGCGGAGGCGGCGCCGATGAGGAAGACGCTGTCGTAGCCGGCGCGGTCGGCGAGAAGGCCGGCGAGCGGGCCGGTCAGGCCGTAGGCGAGGTCCTGGAAGGCGGAGAAGCCGCCGAGCGCGGTGCCGCGCAGATGCGGTTCGACCCGGCGCACCACCTCGCGGCCCATCGACGGGAAGACCATCGAGCAGCCGAGACCGGTCAGGAACGCGCCGACGAGGGCGGCCGCCGGCCCCGGCGCGGCCCAGATGAAGACCTGGCCCGCGGCCTCGACGGCGAGCGAGCCGATCGCGACCGGCAGGCCGCCGATGCGGTCCGGCAGGTTGCCGAGGAAGAGGCGGACGAGCACGAAGCCGGCGCCGAAGGCGGTGAGGCCGAGGCCTGCGCCGCTCCAGCCCCGCGTCATCAGATAGAGCGCGAAGAAGGCACCGATGGTGGCGAAGCCGATCCCCTGGAGGCAGACGATCGCGCCGTGGGCCCAGATCCGGCCGATCACCTGCCAGAACGGCGGCCGCGCCGCGGTGCTCTGCGGGGCGATACCCGGCAGGACGGCGATGGCGAGGAGGCCGAGGGCCGGCAACGCGAGACCGGCGGCCATGGCACCGGCGAAGCCGACGCGGTCCATGAGCACGAGGCCGGCCGGACCGCCGATCGCGAGCGCGCCGTAGATCGCCGCGCCGACGAAGGCGAGCACCCGCCCCGAGCGCGCCGGCCCGACGAGGCCGATGCCCCAGGTGATGATGCCGACCGCGACGAGGCTCTCGCCGAGGCCGATCACGAGGCGCCCGGCGAGGAGAACGGCGAAGGCCGTCCACGGGGCGTTCGGGATCAGCCCGGCGGCCGCCGAGGCGACGAGGCCGGCGCCGTAATAGACGAGCCCGCGGCGCACCCCCGCCTTGCCGCCGCGGCGGTCGACGAGGATCCCGGCCGGACCGCGGGTCAGGATGGTCGAGAGGAAGGCGAGGCCGACGGCGAGGCCCGCCCAGACATTGTCGAGGCCGAGCTGGCGGGTGACGAAGACCGGCACCACGGGCAGCGCCATGCCGACCGCGAGATAGGACAGGAAGAGGACGAAGGTGAGGGTATAGAGGCGACCCTCCGCGGGGTCGCGAACAGGACGGGATGCCATGGCGAGCTCCAGGCTTATCCTCGTCGCTACGCGCAAAGCGGCGCTCCGATCGACGAGGATCGTTGAGCGCGTTGCTTTACGTTAGACGCTTACGGCCGGTCGCCCGGCGTGGGCCTTGGTAGTCGCTCCGCAGCGCTCCTGTCAACGGCCCGCCTGACGGCGAACGGTGTCGCCTCTCGCCAAACCGCCCCGCGCGACCGATTGCCAGCACCGCCCGCAGTGGCCACAAAGGAGCCGGGCGCAGCGACGCCGGGCGATGCGGAGGGGTGACCGATGGACGTTCTCGTGGTGGGCGCCGGTCCCGTCGGGCTCGTGATGGCGGCGGAGCTCCGGCGGCACGGCGCGACGGTGCGCATCGTCGACAAGCGGGCGGAGCCCCTGCCCTATTGCCGGGCGATCGGGGTCACCCCGCGCACCCTCGAGGTCTACGAGGATATGGGCATCGCCCGAGCGATGGTCGAAGCCGGGCTCTGGCTCGATGGCGTGCGCATCGAGATCGCCGGCATGCCGAACCGGACGCTGACCGCCGATTTCTCCGACCTGCCGTTCGGCAATCTCGGCCTGCCGCAACCCGAGACCGAGCGCATCCTGACCGAGCACCTCGCCCGCCTCGGCGTCGCGGTCGAGCGGGGGTGAGCTTCGTCTCCCTCGATCAGGGAACGGACGGCGTGCGCGTCCGCCTCGCCCGGGCGGATGGAACCGAGGAGACCGCCGAGGCGGCCTACGTGGTCGGCTGCGACGGAGCCCACAGCGCGGTGCGCCGCGCCCTCGGCATCGCCTTCGAGGGCGACGCCTTCCCCTATCCCTTCATGCTGGGCGACGTGCGGCTCGATTGGCCGGCGGGCAGCGCGCTGGAGCGCGGCCACGCGCTCAGGGCCATCGTCCTCCACGACGACGCGCCACCGGACCTCTTCGTCGCGGTGCCCCTGCCGGAGCACGACCGCTACCGGGTGTCGATGATGGCGGAGGCCGACGCCGAGGACGAGGCGGCGGACGGCGTCGCCCACGGCCTCCAGACCGACCGCCTGGGCGTCCCTCTTGCCGCACTCCAGGCGGTGGCGGGCCGGATCATGGCAAGCCCGCCCGTGCTCTCCGACCTGCGCTGGTCGTCGCGCTTCCGCATCTCGATGCGGCTCGCGGCGCGCTACCGGGACAGCCGCGTCTTCATCGCCGGCGATGCCACCCACATCCATCCCCCGACCGGCGGCCAGGGCATGAACACCGGCATCCAGGATGCCTACAACCTCGCCTGGAAGCTCGCCCTCGTCCTCGCCGGACGTGCCGACGCCGCCCTGCTCGACACCTACGAGGCGGAGCGCCGGCCGGTGGCGCGCGACGTCATCGCCCGCACCACCGAGGAGAGCGTCAATTTCGGCCGGCCGCGCACCCCGCCGCACCGGCTCGCGGATACCCAGCTTCTCGTCACCTATCGCGGCCGGGCCGGCCTCGCCGACCACGGTGAAGCGGCGCCGGAGGATGCGCCCCGAGCGGGCGACCGCGCGCCCGACGCCCACGGCCTGCACCGACGCGGCGTCGGCTTCCCGCTGCGCCTGTTCGACCTGACGCGCGGCACGGAACATGTGCTCCTCGTCGCCGCCGAGCCGGACCCGGCGACCCTCGCCGCGCTCGAGGCCGATGCCGCGGCGCTCCGGGCGATCGGGCTGCCGCTGCGCCTCGTCGCCGTCGCCCCCGCGAGCGCGTTCGCGTCCGTCGAGGGAGCGCCCGCGTCCGTCGCCCCGATGCCGTTCGGCGTCACGCTCGTCCACGATGCGGAGGGCGCGTTCGCAGCCGCCTACCGGACGACGCCCGGCGCCGCCTTCCTCGTCCGCCCGGACGGCTACCTCGCCTTTACCGCGCGGCCCTACGAGCGCGCCGCCCTTGAAGCCGCCCTCGCTGCAATCGCGGCCCGCTGATATCCGTTCAGGCCGTTGCCGGCACCACCGGCGGCGGCACAGCCAGATGTAGGCCGGCGGCCTCGATCCTGGCGAGCGTCCTCAGAATCAGGCCTTCCTGAATGAGCCCGAAGGTCGTGGAATCGACGCCGGGAATTCCGCCGGACATCTGGATCTGGATCGTTCCACCCGCGAGCCCCACGATGCTGACGCGCGGCGAACCCGGGCACTTTTCGATCGCCTCTTCCGTCTCCAAGAGCCCGCGCAGGTCCGTGAGCAGCGCATTGAGGGCCTCGACGCGCGTGTCGGCCCGGAGCGCGAGTGTCTGGCGGAAGTGGAATTTATCCCGCGCCGAACCATTGGTGATGTGCATCTTGGCGAGGTCGCTGTTCGGCACCGTGATCAGCGCGCCGTCGGACGCGCGGATGCGGCTCGAGCGTGGGCCGATCGCCTCCACGGTCCCGGCGCCGCTGCCGAACGAGATGGAGTCGCCGATGCGGAACGGCCGGTCGGCGAAGATCGAGAGACCGCCGAACAGGTTCTCGATGGTCGATTGCGAGGCGAGCGCCACCGCGATACCGCCGACGCCGAGACCGGCGACGAGCCCGAGCGCCGGGATACCGATGTCGTTCGCGCCATAGACGAGAATTGCCCCGACCGACAGCAGCGCCGCGAGCCGCGCGGCGAGGCGCAGGAGGTGGGCATCGTAGCTGTTGTCCGGAATCTTCGGCGAGGCGATGATCGCTTCGACGATCAGGAAGCAGCCGATCCAGGCCGCCCAGGCCCCGACCGCGTAATGGATGATCGAGGCGACGATGCTCTCGCCGACCGCCAATCTGCCGGACGGCACGACCTGGATGATGACGAGCGTCTCGGCAGCGGTGAAAAGCAGGAACAGGACCGCGGGCACGGAGATCCGCCAGACGAGCCTGCCCACATGGCCGGCCGCACCGGCCCTCCGGCTCGCGAACGAGCCCCATAGCGACGCGAGGACGAAGGTCACGGCGATCGCTGCGACGATCACCAGGGTCTTCCAAATCGGCGTGTCGAGCACGATGGACCGCAGCGGGCCGGGCACGGCACGAACCCAGCTATCCGGAATCAGCGGACCGGTAAAATTGGCCTGGATCTCGTTGAAATTCGGAAAGAGCGCTGGGCGCAGCGGCGAACGGCTCGCGATCTCGGCATAGTAGGTCTTCAGATTCTCGATGGTATCTGCGGTGAAGAGATAGTCCCCGGCCTGGGGACCCGTCGTTTGCCGGGCAATCTCGATCTCGGTGCCGGGGATGCGCCATTTGTCGGGCAGCTTTCCCCAATCACGGCCCGGCGCCCCGGGAATGGATGCCGGATCGACGAGCGGCAGGCGCACGAGAATATCCGAGAGATAGGCGATGGCCGCGTTCCCGGTCCGCGCGCGGGCGGCTGGCGGCACGTTGCCGAGGTCCAGGAGGCGGCGCGTCCGGGTCGCCGCGCTGCGCAAGACCAAGGCCTCCTTCACCGACTTCGCAGCCTCGTAGCCCTTGAAGAGGGCCTGAAGATCGTCCGAAGCCCTGAGGAAGGACTGATAGGTCGCGCTCGGGCTCGAGCGGTCGAGCGGCTCGAGGAGATCCGACGTCGCGTCCGCCGCGAAGACCGGAGCCGTCCAGGCCGCCGCCACCGAGCCGAGGATCACCGAGAGAACAAGACGAATCAGCATCTTAGTCAAAGATGGCACCTTCTGCGAACGCGGCGGACCTGAGTTGCGCATCGCCGACACGGGGAACGGACCGCCGAATCCGGCACGGACGCCGGGTCGGGTCGGCCTCGCCTTGACGGACGATGCGCGATGGCGCCTCATGGAAGCGCACATGGTTTCCGGCCCGCGACAGCGCGCGCCGGAATGAAACGGGAATGGGGTAAAGCGGGCCCGTGACCGTCCGGCACGTCCGGAACGGCACACGAGTCATTGTCGCCGAAGCCCTGACCGCCCCCGCGACTGTATGCGGCGAGCGATCCGCCGAAGCGCCACTGGCCGATGTTCTCGATGAGGCAGCGGCTGGGAAGGCGGCGGAAAGCAACGACCCGCGAGTCAGGAGACCGGCCATGGGCGTGTGTTCAATCTCGGCCGTCGGGTGAGGCGGCACAGGAGGAAAATCATGCATATCGAACCCGGTCTCGTCGATGCGGGCAAAATTTGGCTGAGCTATGTCACCGGCGCGGGTGCAGGCCTTTATGCGCTGAAGCTCGCCGGCGACGCGGCGAAAGAGCGCGGCCTCGCCTCGCTCGTGGCGCGCACGGCCGCGACCACCGCCCTCGTCTTCTCGTTCTTCGAGATCCTGCCGCATTATCCGGTGGGCGTTTCCGAGGTGCACCTGATCCTCGGCTCGACGCTGTTCCTCGTCTTCGGCGCCGCGCCGGCGGCCCTCGGACTCGCCTTCGGTCTCCTCGTCCAGGGCCTGTTCTTCGCCCCGTTCGACCTGCCCCAATACGGCATGAACGTGACAACACTGCTGGTGCCGCTGTTCGGCCTTTCGGCGCTCGCCGGCCGGATCATCGCGCCCAAGACGCCCTACGTGGACCTGAAATATCGGCAGGCCCTCGCGCTCTCGACCGCCTATCAGGCCGGCATCGTGGCCTGGGTCGGCTTCTGGGCCTTCTACGGCCGCGGCTTCACGGCGGAGAACGCGACGTCGATCGTCTCGTTCGGCGGTGCTTACATGCTCGTCATCATCGTCGAGCCGCTTGTTGATCTCGGCGTGCTCGCCGTGGCCAAGCTCGCTGCCCGCTTCAAGGCGAACCCGCTGTTCGAGCGCCGCCTCTACGAAGCGGCCTGAGCAGGGCTCCCGAACGCCCCCGCGCGCAAGCGCGGGGGCGACCTCGCCGGCCTCGATCCCGCGTCGCCCGATCGAACTTTTGTTCCTTTTCGACCACACCCTGCCGTCCTTTCGACGGAAATGGCGTGGCAACTCCGCCGCGCCTGTTCGCGGACCTCACGCTGGGTTAAAACGAACGTGATCCGCTGGACCGGATGAGGCTCCCCCGTTCGCGGCAACGAAACTGACGGACCCGCTCGTGCCCTGGCGCAACGCCCCCGCATCTTCCCATGCTCTCGACGCCGGGTGGCCCGCCCGTGGCGCGTGAGGAGGATGTGAGCGACGTCATCGACGATCTCGAAGCGCTGGTGCCCGCCGCTACGGGGCCGATCGCGCTGCGCGAATGCCGCGATTGCGGCCTGATCCATCAGGTGCCCCCCTGCAACTCGGCGAGAGCGCACGCTGCGAACGCTGCGGCGCGACCATGGTGCGTGCCCGCACCAACCCGATCGACCGTTCGCTGGCCTTCGTGATCGCGGCGATCGCGATGTTCGGCCTCGCGCTGTTCACACCGTTCCTGTCGATCTCGATGAGCGGCCAGGAGGTCAGCGCCGAGATCGTGACGGGGTCGATCGAACTCGACTTGCAGGGATTCTGGGAACTCGGGCTGCTCGTGGCGATCACCACGCTGTTCGCGCCAGTGATTCGCCTCGCCTCCTCGACCTACGTGCTGTTGGCGTTGCGTCTGCCCCGACCGCCGCACCATCTTGCCGCGGTCTTCCGCTGGAACATCCTGCTTAGGCCTTGGTCGATGATCGAGGTCTATCTCATTGCGGTGTTCGTCGCCTACGCGAAGCTCATCGACCTGGCGCAGATCGAGATCGGCATCGCCATGTTCGCGTTCGCCGCGGTGATGGTGACGATGTCCGCCGCGGATATGGCGCTCGAACCGGACGCGGTGTGGGCCGCGATCGATCGGCGCGAGCATGCCCACCGCACCTTGCCGGTCGATGTCAATTCCGCTCACCTCGTCGGCTGCGAATGCTGTGGCCTTGTTTCAGAGGCGGCGGATCACGATGCCCACTGCCCGCGCTGCGGCGCGCCGCTGCATCACCGCAAGCCCGACAGCCTCGCGCGCACCTGGGCGCTCGTGATCGCGGCAATCATCCTCTACATCCCGGCCAACGTCTATCCGGTGATGACGGTCGTCTCCCTGGGCAACAAAATGCCGGCGACGATTCTGGGCGGTGTCGTCGAGCTCATCCAGGCCGGCATGTGGCCGCTCGCGCTCCTCGTCTTCTTCGCGAGCGTCACGGTGCCGGTCCTCAAGCTGCTCGGTCTCATCGCGCTCCTCATCTCGACCTATCGCGGCCGGAGCCACGGCCTGCGCGACCGTTCGCGGCTCTATCGCATCATCGAGGTCATCGGCCGCTGGTCGATGATCGACGTCTTCATGATCTCGATCCTCGTCGGCGTCGTGCGGCTCGGCAACATCGCGACGATCGAGCCAGGCCTCGGCGCCGTCTCCTTCGCGGGCGTGGTCATCGTGACGATGATCGCCGCCGAATGCTTCGATCCGCGCCTGATGTGGGACGCCGCCGGGCAGAATCCCCACGCGGCGGCGCGCACTGCCCATGCCGAAGACCCGAATACTCCGACCCTTGCGTTGAACGGCCACGCCTATGACTGATGAAATCCCTCCCCGCGGTGCGGCCCCCACCCTCGCCCAGGCCAAGGTTCAACGCAGACGCCGCCGGATTTCGCCGATCTGGTTCGTGCCCGTCCTCGCCGCTTTGATCGCCGGCTTCCTCGCCTGGCACACGATGCAGAAGGAGGGGCCGGTCATCACCATCCGCTTCACCAACGCGAGCGGCATCGAAATCGGCAAGACGCCGATCAAGTTCAAGGATGTGAAGCTCGGGGTGGTGAGCGACATCGCCCTCGCCGACGATCTCCGGGGCGTCGTCATCTCGGCGCAGATGACGCGGGAGGCCGACCGCCTGCTGACGAACCATGCGCGCTTCTGGGTCGTCTCGCCGCACGCCAGCCTGACCCAGATCTCGGGGCTCGATACGCTCCTATCCGGCGCCTACATCGCGATCGACCCGGGCGCTCAGGGCGGCGAGACGAAGCACAAGTTCATCGGCCTCTCTCAGGCCCCGATCGTCCAGTCCGACGTGACCGGCACCACCTACATCGTCAACGCCGAACGGCTCGGATCGCTCAATGCCGGCTCGCCGGTGTTCTTCCGCGATTTCCCGGTCGGTCACGTGCTCGGCTACGACGCGAGCGACCTCGACAAGGGCGTTGCGCTCCAGGTCTTCGTGCGCTCCCCGTACGACCGCTATGTCCGCAAGGGCTCGAATTTCTGGAATGCCTCGGGCATCGGCATCAAGTTCGGGGCCGAAGGCGTCGAGTTGCAGATCGAATCCCTCGAGGCCGTGCTCGCCGGCGGCATCGCTTTCGACACGCCGCAGAACGCGGAGAAGACCGATGTCGCCGCAGCGGACACCAAGTTCCAGCTCTACAAGAACCAGGCCGATGCGGATGCGGCGCACTATCACCGCCGCATCTCCTTCGTGTCCTACTTCGAAGGATCGTGGGTCAGCGGCCTCGGCCAGGGATCGCCGGTCGAGATCTACGGCATCCAGGTCGGACGCGTGACGTCCGTGTCGCTGGGCTATCAGCGCAACAAGGGCAAATTCCGGGTCCCCGTCTATTTCGATATCGAGCCCGGTCGCATCGGCCTTCCCGAGGAGGAAATCACCGACGCGGACCTCGAACGCAACGTCAAGCTGATGATCGACCGCGGGCTGCGCACCCAGCTCCGCGCCAACAACATCCTGACGGGCCAGCAGGTTCTCGCGCTCGACTTCTTCCCCAACGCTCCGCCGAAGGACACCTACCGCGAGGGCGATTCGCTGGTGATGCCGTCGATGCCGGCCCAGATCGAGGGCTTCGCCCGCTCGGCGACCGACATCATGAACAAGATCTCGGCGCTTCCGTTCGCCGAAATCGGCGAGAACCTCAACAAGCTCCTGAAGAATACGGACGCGCTCGTCAGCTCGCCCGATCTTCAGCAGTCGATCGCCAGCCTGAAGAGCACCCTCCTCGGCGTGCAGTCCTTCATGAAGGCGATGGAAGAGGACCTGACCCCGGCGCTGAAGAAGCTCCCCGAGCTGTCCGACGACCTTCAGGCCATCCTGAAGCAGGGCACGAAGCTCGCCACCTCGATCGACAGCGCCTACGGCAGCAATTCCCGCTTCCAGCGCGATCTCGATCGCACCATGCTCCAGGTCAACGATGCGGTGCGGTCGATCCGCGTCGTGGCGGACCTGCTCAGCGCCCACCCGGAGGCGCTCATTCTCGGCCGTTCGGGCAAAGGATCAAACTGATGCCGCCGCGTTTCCGCGCCCCGCTCCTGATTGCCGGCAGCCTCGCGCTCGCCCTCGCCGGCTGCGCTTCGCCGGACCCGAAGCTCTACACCCTGTCCCAGGTTGCGGGGCCGGTGCAGACCAAGGCACCGACCCGCATCGAGGTGCGCTCCGTTTCGATCGCGCGCTATCTCGACCGGCCGCAGGTGGTCCGTTCGACGAGCAACAACCAGATCGCCATCGGCGGCAACGAGCGCTGGGGCGACCCGCTCGGCTCGATGGTGTCGCGCATCGTCGCGGAAAATCTCGGCCAGCGCCTGCCGAAGGCGGTCGTCTTCAACGGCGACAGCGCGCTTTCGGTCACGCCGAACGCGCTCGTCGAGATCGACATCCAGCGCATGGATCTCGACCATTCGGGCTCGGTGGTGCTGGCGGCGCAGATCGCCGTGTCGCGCGGCAACGGCACGCCCGCTGTCAAGACGGTGCGCTACGAGGTGCGTCCGGCCTCGACGGATACGAAGGACCTCGTCCGTGCCATGAGCACGGCGCTCGGCCAGCTCTCCGACGCCATCGTGCAGATGCTGGGCTGATGGCAACCGCCGTCAGCGTGCCTCGACCCGGTAGAGCTTGAGGAAGAGTTCGACCGTCCGCTCGGCGTGGCGCCGGATTTCGTCGACTGGCGGCCGGTCGATGACCGCAAAAAGCATCTGCCTCAGATGCGCCGCTTGCGTCATCGAGAGGAGTTGCAGGGCCGCGAATTCGGGATCGTCGATGGCGAGCGTGCCCCGCTCCGTCTGCCCCTTCAGGTAGCTCGCGAGCCGCTCGATCCCGATCTGCGGTCCTGCGGCGTAGGTCATGCGCCCGATCTCAGGGAACGCTTCGGAGGCCGCGATCACCATGCGGACGACCGAAATGTGCTCGGGCCGCGTGATCTTCCACAAAAGCGCTGACGCATATTCGACCAGCGTCTCGCGGACATCCTCATGCGGGTCGAGTTCGAAGCTGCCGCATTCCGGCAGCTCCTTCTTGAGATCCGCGATGAGCGCGGCGAACAGCGCTTCCTTGTGCTCGAAATAGACGTAGAGCGTCGGCTTCGACACGCCCGCTTCGACGGCGATGTCGTTCATGCTCGCCCGGTCGTAGCCCTCGCGGGTGAAGACGCGCCGTGCCGCTTCGAGGATGCGCCGACGCTTCTCCTCCTGGTGCTCCTGCCGCGTGCGCCGCTGGGCACGCACCGCGACGGCGCTCCCCTCCGGTCGGACTTTGGGACTTGCGGTCACTTTTTCGGTCCTTCGCAGGCGGGCGCCGGGAACCCCGGGGCGCTCGCCGTCTTCTTTTTGCGTTCCGATTCCCGGTCGAGGATATCGCTTTTTGCAGCGCACCATACCCTTGCCATCGGCTCTGGGAAGGAGTAGAGACTTTACCACACGGTTTAGTCAACACTTTCCTCCGCCGGAATCGAGATCATGAGCGAAGCGCCTCAGGACGCCTTGCGGGCCGCCGATTTGACCCGCGAAGAGCCCTCTTCGGAGCCCCCTGCGGCCCGAGGACACGGCGATGCGCGCCGCGGCCCCGCGCCAGCGGGTCCCGCTCAGCCCTCCCCTGCGCCGGCAACGCCCGCACCCGCCGCTGGCGCGGCTGCGGCGAACGCGGCCGCGCCGACCAAGTCGAAGTCGAAGGCGCGCAAGATTCTCGGTGTGATCGTTCTGCTCGGGCTCGGCGGCGCCGGCTGGTGGGGCTACAATTATTGGACGGTCGGCCGTTTCCACGTCGAAACCGACGACGCCTATGTCCAGGCCGACATCACCCACCTGTCGGCGAAGGTGTCCGGCTACGTGAGCGCGCTGCCGGTCGAGGAGAACACCCCGGTCAAAGCCGGTGACCTCATCGCGAAGATCGACGACGCCGACTACAAGGTCGCACTCGATTCCGCGAAGGCGAAGGTCGATTCCGCGCGGGCGACGATCGCCCGCATCGGTTCACAGATCAACGCGCAGGAAGCCCTGATCGATCAGGCCAAGGCGCAGGTCGAATCCGCGGACGCCGAACTCACCCGCGCCACCAACGACTTCAACCGCGCCCAGACCCTGATGAAGGGCCCGGCCGGGATGCAGAAGACGCTCGACGACGCGACCACCGACCTTTCCAAGGCGAAGGCGGCGCTGCTGTCGGCGAAGGCGCAGGTCGCCTCGGCCCAAGGTCAGCGCGACGTCATGGTCGCCCAGAAGCTCGAGGCCGAGCGTCAGCTCGCCTCGGACGAGACTGCCGTCCGGCAGGCCGAACTCGACCTCGGCCACACCGAGATCCGTGCCCCCGTGGACGGCGTGTTCGGCAACAAGGCGATCAATCTCGGCGGCTACGTGCAGCCGGGCACCCGCATCGGCGCTCTCGTTCCGAGCGGGGCCTATTATGTCGAGGCGAACTTCAAGGAGACCCAGCTCGGCGCGATCAAGCCGGGTCTCCAGGCGACCGTTTCGGTCGACGCGCTCGACGGCAATGCGCTGCACGGGACGGTGAGGAGCATCTCGCCGGGCTCCGGGGCCACCTTCAGCCTGCTGCCGCCCGATAACGCCACCGGCAACTTCACCAAGATCACCCAGCGCGTGCCGGTGCGCATCGCAATCACGCCGAGCGACGAGACGAACGCGATGCTGCGTCCGGGACTCTCGGTGATCGTGACGGTCGACACCCGCGAAGGCGGGCCGGGGGCCGCGAACGCCGCGCCCGCCCCGGCGAAGCCGACGCCCTGACGGCGCCGACTCTGCCCCGTCCGAGATGAGCGCCGGCGCAGTCGCGCGCCGGCCGGTGCGATCGGCCCGATCCCACGTTGACGCCAACCCGCCTGTGACTCGATGAGCAGCGCCTCTCCTCCCGCCGCATCGGCCGGCCACGCCGCCCCGGGCATCGCCCCGGGCGCGCCCGCGGACGAGCGCATCGATCCGAAGCGGCTCATCGCCTTCATGGCGATGTCGTTCGGGATGTTCATGGCGCTGCTCGACATCCAGGTCGTCTCGGCCTCCCTGAGCGACATCCAGGCCGGCCTCTCCGCGAGCACCGACGAGATGTCGTGGGTGCAGACGAGCTATCTCATCGCCGAAGTGGTGATGATCCCGCTCTCGGGTTTCCTCGGTCGCGTGCTGTCGACGCGCTGGCTGTTCGCGCTCTCCGCCGGCGGTTTCACGATCACCAGCATCATGTGCGGCTTCGCGACGAACATCTCGGAGATGATCGTCTTCCGCGCGCTCCAGGGCTTCCTCGGCGGCGCGATGATCCCGAGCGTGTTCGCCGCGTCCTTCACGATTTTCCCGCGCTCCAAGCGCGCCGCAGTGCAGCCTGTCGTCGGCCTGATCGCGACGCTCGCCCCCACCATCGGCCCGACCGTCGGCGGCTACCTGACCGAGATCCAGTCCTGGCACTGGCTGTTCTTCATCAACATCATCCCCGGCATCGCGGTGACGATCGCCGCGATCAGCCTGATCGATTTCGACGAGCCCAACCTCGCGCTGATGAAGCGATTCGATTGGTGGGGCCTGATCTATATGGCCCTTTTCCTCTGCAGCCTCGAATATGTGCTGGAGGAAGGGGCGCGCAACGACTGGTTCCAGGACGAGAGCATCGTCCTCTTCACCATCCTGACCGGCGTCGGAGCGGTCGCCTTCTTCTACCGGGTGGCGACGGGTCCGGAACCAATCGTCGACATGACGGCGTTCAAGAACCGCAATTTCGCGGTCGGTTGCCTGTTCTCCTTCACGCTCGGTATCGGCCTCTACGGGCTAACCTACATCTATCCGCTCTTCCTCGGGCAGGTGCGTGGCTACACGTCGATGATGATCGGCGAAACCATGTTCCTCTCCGGCCTCTGCATGTTCCTCACGGCTCCCATCGCCGGCCGTCTTTCCGCCAAGGCCGACCCGCGCATCATGCTCGCGATCGGGTTCGTCGGCTTCGCTATCTCGTGCTGGCTGATGACCAAGATGACGTCGGACTGGGACTTCTGGGAATTGGCGCTGCCTCAGGTGTTCCGCGGCGTGTCGCTGATGCTGTGCATCATCCCGATCAACAACATCGCGCTCGGCACGCTGTCGCCGGTGCAGATGAAGGGCGGTTCGGGCCTCTACAACCTGATGCGCAACATGGGCGGCGCCTTCGGTCTCGCCGGCATCAACACGCTCATCAACAAGCGCTGGGACCTGCACATCGCGCGGCTCCACGAGTCGATCAGCGACGCGAACTACCAGGTCAAGGCCTGGCACGCGACGATGACCCAGCATTTCGCCGATCTCGGCCCCGACGCGCAGACCGCGGCACTGAAGCGGCTGAGCACGCTCGCCCGCGGTCAGGCCTACGTCATGTCGCTCGCGGACATCTTCCTGATGCTCGCGGCGATCTTCATCGTGCTTCTGCCGATGGTCTTTCTGTTCCGCCGCCCGCGGGCGGGCGGAGGCGGCGGCGGGCATTGACCCGACCGTCCAACGCGATTGCCGCCTGCGGCGGCATCAAGAGCGCCGTCCGGACGTTCGGACGGAGCGGGGTCGAGGGGCAGCGCGGCGAGTAGGTCTCGCGTCCGCCGCGCGCCCCTCGCCCGGCCTAACCCGCGGCGGAACGCCCCCGATGCCGCCCCCGATCGGCCGCGAGACCGTGCCCATCCGCCGTGCTATGGCTCCGCTTCGATCGAGGCTGGAGCACCACGAGACATGCGCACCGTCACCGTCGCCGCCACGCAAATGGCCTGCACCGAAGACGCCCGGCACAATATCGAGACGGCCGAGCGCCTCGTCCGGAAAGCCCATGCCGTCGGCGCCCAGATCGTGCTGATCCAGGAGCTCTTCGAGACGCTCTATTTCTGCCAAGACCAAATCGGCGACTTCTTCGCGCTCGCGGCGCCGTTCGAGAGCAACCCGCTGATCGCCCATTTCGCGCGCCTTGCCGCCGAACTGAAGGTGGTCCTGCCCGTCTCGTTCTTCGAGCGCGCGGGACGGGCCTATTTCAACAGCGTGGCGATCGTGGACGCCGACGGTCGCGTGCTCGGCCTCTATCGCAAGAGCCACATCCCAGACGGACCGGGCTACACCGAGAAATATTATTTCTCGCCCGGCGATACCGGCTTTCGGGTCTGGGACACGGCCTACGGCCGCATCGGCGTCGGCATTTGCTGGGATCAATGGTTCCCCGAGGCCGCGCGCGCCATGGCCCTCGCGGGCGCGGAGCTGCTGTTCTATCCGACCGCCATCGGCTCCGAGCCGCAGGACCCGACGATCGATAGCGCCGCCCACTGGCAGCGCGTGATGCAGGGACACGCCGGCGCCAACATGGTGCCGGTGATCGCCTCCAACCGCATCGGCACCGAGCGGGGCCGCAAGGGCACGGCGCTGACCTTCTACGGTTCCTCCTTCATCGCCGACCAGACCGGCGCGAAGGTCGCCGAGGCGGACCGAGCAAGCGAGACGGTGCTCACCCATCGCTTCGATCTCGACGCGATCGCGGCGAGCCGCGCCGCGTGGGGCCTGTTCCGCGACCGCCGGCCCGAGCTCTACCGGCCGCTTCTGAGCCTCGACGGAACGGCGCCGGCCTGAGCCGGCGCCCTTTCACTCGTCTCCATCTCCGGAGACGTCGGGCTGATAGCGCCCCGGCTGAGCCAGCGAGCGCACCCGCGCCGCCAGAATCGGGCGGCGCGCCATGAGCGCGGCGAGATCGCGCTCGGGGATGACGACGATCCGCGTCCGGTTCAGTGCGCGGACGATCACCGCGGATTTCTCCCCGCCGAACGCCGCCGGCCCCCCGAAGCAGTCGCCGTCCTTGAGCGGAATGCCGCCGCTCTCCGTCTCGACTTCGACCTCGCCCAGCGCGATCACGTAGAGGCTGAGCGCATCGTCGCCTCGGCGCAGGACGTGGTTGCCGGAATCGTAGGAGTGCGCCCGGGCGACCGAAAGCACCTCGGCCATCGTGCCGGTATCGAGGCCGGAGAACAGCGGCAGCCGCGACAGCGTCGCCCAATTGAGCAGGAAGCCGCGGCGGCGGATCACCTCGTTGAACGAGGTCGCGACGATAGCGACCGGCAGGGCGAGCACGATGAGGCCGAGCACCATCGTCGCCGCGGCGATGACCCGGCCGCCGGCGGTGATCGGGATGACGTCGCCGTAGCCGACGGTGGTGATGGTCTCCATCGCCCACCACATGGAGAGCGGAATGGAGCCGAACTGGGCGGGCTGCACGCCGCCCTCCACCTCGTACATGATCGTCGCGGCGACCACGACGACCGTCATGAGCACGACGAGGCTCGCGAACAGCGTGTGCCGCTCGGCATAGATCGCCTCAAACAGCGACATGATGCCCGTCGAATAGCGCAGCAGCTTGAAGAAGCGCAGCAGCCGCAGCAGCGTCACCGTGCGCAGATCGTAGCCTGTCAGGGCGACGAGGAAGAACGGTAGCACGGCGATGAGATCGATCACCCCATCGAAGCTCAGCATATAGTTGAGCCTGGCGCGAAGGTGCGTCATGCCGGCGCGCCGCGGATCTTCGACGCAGACCCAGATCCGCAAGACATATTCGATGAGGAAGATCGTGGTGGAGACGACACCGACGCGGCTTGCCGAATTGCTCCACCGCTGTTGGATCGACGGCACCGTGTCGAGGATCGAGAGAACGACCGTCAGGATGATGAGGCCGATGATGCCGAAATGGAACGCGCGGCCGATGACGTCGCGCTGATCGTCCCCCTCCAGAATCTCGTAGACGCGCCGACGCCGCACCGCCGCACTCCCAAGCATCATGGAAAGCCACGCACCTCTGAAGACCCGCCGCATCTGACGGGGCGGCCCGGTCGACGTCAACGGATTCTCACGCTCTCCCCATTCGCCGGCGCGAAGAGTGAGCCCTGGGGCTTGCCAGCGGCCGCGATGTCGGCCTTTTCTGGGAGGCTCGAACTTCCCAAGCAATCCTCGCCGGCCCTCCGACGCTCGGAGCGGCCGCCCAGGCCGGACCCGTTCATGATCGACAGCGCCATCGCCTTGCTCGAACGTCTCGTCGCCTTCGACACGACGAGCCGGTACACGAACCTGCCGCTGCTCGATTGGGTCGAAACGCTCCTCACCGCCCACGGCTTCCGCATTGAGCGCCTCTATGACGAGAGCGGCACCAAGGCGAACCTGTTCGCGACCATCGGGCCGGAGGGCGTGCCGGGCTATGTCCTGTCGGGCCACACCGACGTGGTGCCTGTCGACGGGCAGGATTGGTCGACGCCGCCGTTCACGCTGACCCGCAAGGACGGCCTGCTCTACGGGCGCGGCGCGGCCGACATGAAGGGCTTTCTCGCGGTCTGCCTCGCCAAGGTGCCGGCGATCGCCGCGGCGCGGCTCAACCGCCCGATCCACCTCGCCTTCTCCTATGACGAGGAGGTCGGCTGCACCGGCGTGCGCAGCCTCGTCGCCGACCTGCGCGACCGGCCGATCAAGCCCATCGCCTGCTTCGTCGGCGAGCCGACCAGCATGCAGGTGATCGTCGCCCACAAGGCGAAATACAATTTCCGCGCCACGGTGAAGGGCAAGCCCTGCCATTCGTCGCTCGCGCCCCAGGGCGTGAACGCGATCGATTATGCGGCGCGCCTCATTGTTTTCCTGCGCGAACTCGGTCTCAAGGTCGCCGAAGGGCCGCGCGATCCGCTCTACGACGTGCCCTTCACCACCGTCCACACCGGCCTCATCTCCGGCGGCACCGCGCTCAACATCGTGCCGGAGTGCTGCGAGGTGACGTTCGAGTTCCGCTCGCTGCCACAGGCCGACAGCGAGTCCCTGGTACAGGAGATCCGCCGCTTCGCCTGCGAGGCGCTCGAGCCGGAAATGAAGGCGATCGCGCCCGAAACCGGCATCGACATCGACCTCTACAATTTCGCGCCGGGCCTCGACACACCCGTCGACGCCGAGGTGACGCAGCTCGCCAAGCGCTTCGCCGGCCGCAACGACCACGCCAAGGTCGCCTATGCGACCGAAGCCTGCCTGTTCTCCGAGGCCGAGATTCCGACCGTTGTGGTCGGGCCGGGCTCGATCGAGCAGGCCCACAAGCCGGACGAGTTCATCGCCGTCTCCGAACTCGAGAAGGCCCTCATGTTCGTCGATCGGCTGATCGCCCACAGCTCGGACTGAGCGCCGCCGGCACCGGCGAGACGCATACCTCGCCGTAAAGTCATTGCACCGGGGCCCCTCGAGGGCGTGACGGGGACGTTTTTCGGCCTACATAGGCGGAATGGCGGTGCGGGACAGGCTCGGCCCCGGACCGCCCGCTTTTTCGTCCTCGTCGAGACCCCGGGAGCCCCCATGCGTCCTTCCGTCGTCGCGATCGCCGCCCTCTGCGTGCTGGGAGCCGGCGCCTACGCCTATGTGAGCGGTGCCCTGCCCGTCGCCGTGAGCCGCCCAATCGACGGCGCCCTCGCGGCGTTGAACGGCTCTGGGACGGTGCCCGTCGAAGCCGCGCCGAAGACCCGCGCCAAGCCGCGGCCGATCCCCGTCGAGGTCGCGGTCGCGAAGACGGCGACGCCGCGTACCGAGATCCAGTCGATCGGGTCGATCCAGGCCGACGAGGCGGTCGCGGTGGCGGCCGAGCAGGAAGGCCGGATCGTCGCGATCGACTTCACCGAAGGCGAGGCGGTCAAAGCCGGCGCCCTCCTCGTCAAGCTCGACGACAGCCTCCTCGCCGCCCAGGTCGACGACCTCAAGGCCCGGCTCACCCTCGCCGAACAGAACTATGAACGGGCGAACACCCTGTCCGGCAGTGGCGCCGGCACCGTGCGTGCCCGCGACGAGGCGCGCTCCGGCCTCATCATCGCCCAGGCGGCGGTGAACCTCCTGCAATCGCGCCTCGACAAGACCTCGATCCGCGCCCCCTTCGACGGCATCATGGGGCTGCGCTCGGTCTCGGTCGGCGCCTTCCTCAAAGTCGGCGACGTCATCGCCTCGATCGACAAGATCGACCAGGTGAAGGTCGATTTCAGCGTGCCCGAGAAGGACCTCGCCGCGCTGTCCGTCGGCTTGCCCGTCGAGGTCGCGGTCGATGCCTATCCGGGCCGCGTCTTCACCGGCGAAATCTATGCGATCGCGCCGCAGATCGACGTCAATGGCCGGGCGGTCCGCGTGCGCGGACGGCTGCCCAACCCGGACGGCTTGCTGCGGCCCGGCCTGTTCGCGCGCGTGACGGTGGTCGGCGAGGGCCGCGACAGCATCGTCATGGTGCCGGAGGCGGCGATCGTGCCCCGCGGCGTCGATCACCTCGTCTACCGCGTCGCCGACGGCACGGCGGCCGAAAGCAAGGTGACCCTCGGCCGGCGGGCCGACGGCATGGTGGAGATCCTGTCCGGCGTCGCGGCCGGCGACGTGGTGGTGACCGCCGGCCAGACGCGGCTCGGCAAGGGCACACCCGTCGAGACGGTGGGCGCCGACGGGCATCCGATCGTGCCGACCGAAAGCTGACGCCGCCCTTGTCGCCCGTCCCGCACGCCCGGAGAGCCGGCCCATGAAGCTGTCCGAGATCTGCATCGAGCGGCCCGTCTTCGCGACGGTCTTGAGCCTCATCCTGGTCCTCGTCGGCGTCGTCGCCTACGAGCGCCTCACCGTGCGGGAATATCCGGCGATCGACGAACCGACGGTGTCGGTGACGACGACCTATTCCGGCGCCTCGGCGCGGATCATCGAAAGCCAGGTGACGCAGGTCCTCGAAGGCTCGATCGCCGGCATCGAGGGCATCGACGTCCTGCAATCGACGAGCCGCTCGGAGCAGAGCCGCATCACGGTGCGCTTCCGCCTCGGCATCGATCCCGACGTCGCCGCCTCCGACGTGCGCGACCGGGTCAGCCGGGTGCGCGCGCGCCTGCCCGACGAGATCGACGAGCCGGTCATCGCCAAGGTCGAGGCGGACGCCCAGCCGATCATGTTCCTCGCCTTCCGCTCGCAGACGATCGATCCCCTCGCCCTCACCGACTTCGTCGACCGCAACGTCGTCGACCGCCTGAAGACGCTGCTCGGCGTCGCCGACGTGCAGATCTTCGGCGAGCGGCAATATGCGATGCGGGTGTGGGTGGATCGGGCGAAGCTCGCCGCCTACGATCTGACGGTGCAGGACATCGAGGACGCCATCCGCGCCCAGAACGTCGAGCTGCCGTCGGGCCGCATCGAGAGCACCGATCGCGAGTTCTCGATCCTGTCGCGGACCGGCCTGACGACGCCGGAGGAGTTCGCAGCGATCGTGGTGAAGGTCGCCGGCGGCCATCAGGTGCGCCTGGGCGACGTCGCCACCATCAGCCTCGGTGCCCGCGACGAGCGCCGGGCGAGCCGCTACGACGGACAGAACGCCGTCGCCGTCGGCATCATAAAGCAGGCGACCGCCAACCCGCTCGACGTCTCCAATGCCGTGCGCGCCGCCTTGCCGGAGATCGAAGCGAGCCTGCCGGCGGGCGTCTCGGTCACCATCGGCAACGATCAGGCCGTGTTCATCGACCGCTCCATCGAGGCGGTCTACCACACCATCGGCGAGGCGATCGTGCTCGTCGTCCTGGTGATCTTCTTCTTCCTGCGCACGCTGCGCGCCTCGATCATCCCGGTCGTCACCATCCCCGTCTCGCTGATCGCGACCTTCACGCTGATGTATGCGGCGGGCTTCTCCATCAACACGCTGACCCTGCTCGCCATGGTGCTCGCGATCGGCCTCGTCGTGGACGACGCCATCGTGGTGCTCGAGAACATCTTCCGCCACGTCGAGGAGGGCCTGAGCCCGAAGGCGGCCGCCATCAAGGGCGCCGGCGAGATCGGCTTCGCCGTGATCGCGATGACGCTGACGCTCGCCGCCGTCTATGCGCCGGTCGCCTTCGCGCCGGGACGGACCGGCCGGCTCTTCCTGGAGTTCGCGCTGACGCTCGCCGGCGCAGTGCTGATCTCGGGCTTCGTCGCCTTGACGCTGACGCCGATGATGTGCGCCCGCCTGTTACGCCACGAGACGAAGCCGAACCTCTTTTTCCGCGTCCTCGAAGGCGCCTTCCGCGCGGTCGAGCGCGGCTACGGCCGGGCGCTCGGGGGCGCACTGCGGCTGCGTGTCCTCGTGGTGCTCGGGGCCGTCGCCGTCGCGGCGCTCGGCGGCTATTTCCTGACGCATCTGAAGTCCGAGCTGTCGCCGACCGAGGACCGCGGGACCGTGTCCGCCTTCGGCACGGCGCCGGAGGGCGCCTCGATCGCCTATACCGAGCGCTACGCCAAGGAACTGGAGAAGATCCTCGCGGGCGTGCCGGAGATCCGCGGCTTCCTCACCGTGATCGGCTTCCCGCAATCGACCAACCTGGTCGCCTACGCGAACTTGGTCGATTGGGCCGACCGCACCCGCTCGCAGCAGGAGATCGTCGCCGCCCTCGCCCCCAAGGTCTCGCGCATTCCGGGCATGCGCATCTTCGTCTCGAACCCGCCCTCGCTCGGCCAGCGCGGGTTCGGCAAGCCGGTGCAGCTCGTCGTCGAGACGACCGGCACCTACGAGGACCTCAATGCGGTGATGGACCGCCTCGTCGCCCGCGCCGGCGAAAATCCCGGGCTCGTGGGCGTCGAATCCGACCTCAAGCTCAACACGCCGGAGATCACAATTTCGCTCGACCGCCAGAAGGTCGCCGATCTCGGGCTCGACGTCTCGGTGGTCGGCCGGACCCTCGAATCGATGCTCGGCGGCCGGCAGGTCACGCGGTTCGAGCGCGACGGCGAGCAATACGACGTCATGGTGCAGCTCGCCGACGCCGACCGCACCAGCCCCGAGACGTTGCGGGAGATCTATGTGCGCGCGCCGAACGGCGCGATGGTGCAGCTCGGCAACGTGGTGCGCATCGAGGAGACGGTGGCGCCGCGCGAACTCACCCGCTTCAACCAGCTCCGCTCGGCGACGCTCGAGGCGAACCTCGCCCCCGGCTACACCATGGGCGAGGCGGTGGCCGCCCTGAACCGTCTCGCGGCCGAGGTGCTGCCGGACACCTACCGCACCGATTATGCGGGGCAGAGCCGCGAGTTCCTCGCCTCCGGCCAGAGCCTCGTCTTCGTCTTCCTGCTCGCGATCGTGTTCATCTATCTGGTGCTCGCGGCGCAGTTCGAAAGCTTCGTCGATCCGATCGTGATCCTCGTCACCGTGCCGCTGTCGATGACCGGCGCGCTCGCCGCGTTGAGCCTGACGGGCGGCACCCTCAACGTCTATTCCCAGATCGGGCTCATCACCCTCGTCGGCCTCATCACCAAACACGGCATCCTGATCGTGGAATTCTCCCACCAACTGGAGGCCGAGGGCCGCGAACGACGCGCCGCCATCGTCGAGGCGGCGACGCTCAGGCTGCGTCCGATCCTGATGACCACGGGGGCGATGGTGCTCGGCGCCCTGCCTCTCGCGCTGGCGACGGGAGCCGGTGCGGAAAGCCGTCAGCAGATCGGCTGGGTCATCGTCGGCGGCATGAGCTTCGGAACGCTGCTCACCCTGTTCGTGGTGCCGGCGGTGCTCACGTTCCTCGCCGGGCGGAAGGCCAAGGCCGAAGCGGGCCATGCCGCGACGCCAGCCCCGCTTCCGGCAGGAGAGTAGGCGCGGCGGGACGCGGGCGAGGCCGGTCAGCCGATACTCGGCAGCCGGTTGAGGCCGAACAAATGCATCTCAGTCGGCAGATATCGCTGCTCCATCTCGCGCACCATCGTCAGAAGCAATCGGTATGCTACCCGCTCGAGTTTCAACCAGATAAGCACACTTGAGGGAAGTATATATCGCATGTATAGATTCATAAGATAAATGTCATCCCCCAACAATCTCGCTTTATCGAGCAAAAGTGGAGCTTCTTGATAATACGCCTCAATAACACACCGGCGCTTGGGATCCAAGGCGACGTATCTATCGCGCAATCTGCGCATCATTGCCAGCTCAAAGCAATCATCGGGCAGGCCTATCAATCGACATGAGACGGTCGTCACGATGCACGGACGTGTATCGCTGCCCCCCGGCATAGGCCGTCCCGCTTAGCTGCCCGGCTCATTTCATACCCTTGCTCCGCGGCTTTCATCGCCTCGGGGAAACCTCTAAAATTACCTCCAATGACCGCACAGACCTGATCGTTATACAGAAACTCAATCTTAAATTCATGCAGCACAGAGAACCCACTCGCCGCAGAGCGGAATGCCTCGGGATCAGTGCTTCGCATACTTTCGTCAGACACAATCTCAATTTTTCCGGAAACCGGATTCCCGTCTAAATATATTATAAAACTCAAGTTCGATTAATCCCTGGCCTCACCTTTATATCCGTTATAAAAATCGGCAATTCTTGCTAGAAGTCCCACACTCCCAGCAGTAAAGGAAAAAACATCGCCGCCAGTAGGGGATGTGAATTTATTGAATACAAACGCCTCCCATTCAGATCTGTCAATTTTACCAGAATTTTGAAGATCACTATCAAGATACAATATAGACGCACTTACATACACGTCATAGAAATTTTCTGTAAACTTGAATGCACAAGATCCCACCTCGGAAAAATTTGACGGGCACTCTGGAAGACCAGCATCCTGCTGGTCAGCAATCGCTGCCGATCCAGGTAAAAGGGACGCTCCAGCAAAAAATGCTACAGCCCCGACGAAACGGCGCCTCAACATGCTGCCCCCCAACATTAATCTATATTCGCCGAAATTATTCTCCCCATAATGACAACGCAAGTATGAACATGGAATTTTGTTACACGAGCGACATCATTGAACGCACCGATCGTGCGATCCTGTCGATGAGCATCCAATTCGCCTAATCGCGTTTCGCCACCATCTACAAGGCAGCGCGAATCTGTTCTCTCAGCACTCGGTGAGGTTCACCGCGAGGCCGCCGAGGGAGGTCTCCTTGTATTTCGACTGCATGTCGGCGCCGGTCTGGCGCATGGTCGCGATCACCTGATCGAGGTGGACGCGGTGGGTGCCGTCGCCGCGCAAAGCGAGCGAGGCGGCGTTGATCGCCTTCACCGCGCCGAAGGCGTTGCGCTCGATGCACGGGATCTGCACGAGCCCGCCGATCGGGTCGCAGGTCATGCCGAGATGGTGCTCCATCCCGATCTCGGCCGCGTTCTCGATCTGAGCGTTGGTGCCGCCGAGGGCCGCGCAGAGGCCGCCCGCCGCCATCGAGCAGGCGACACCGACCTCGCCCTGACAGCCGACCTCGGCCCCCGAGATCGAGGCGTTCATCTTGAACAGGGCGCCGATCGCCGTCGCGGTCAGGATGAAGGCGCGGATGCCGTCCTCGTTCGAGCCGGGGCAATGGTCGCGATAATAGCGCAGCACCGCCGGCACCACGCCGGCCGCACCGTTGGTGGGCGCGGTCACGACCCGGCCGCCGGCCGCATTCTCCTCGTTGACCGCGATCGCATAGAGCGAGATCCAGTCCATGATCTCGTGGGGCGAGCGGGCGTTGCGCTCCGCATCGGCGACGAGCCGGGCGCGGATCGATTTGGCGCGCCGCTTGACGGAGAGCCCGCCCGGCAGCTCGCCCTCGGTCCTGAGGCCGCGGTCGATGCAGCTCATCATCGTCTCGACCACGCGGTCGATGTGGCGGTCGACGTCCTCCGCCGGACGCAAGGCCCGCTCGTTCGCCATCATCAGCTCGGCGATCGTCAGCCCCGCCTCGTCGGCGCGCACCAGCAGGTCCTTGCCGGAGCGGAAGGGATAAGGCACCGCCGTGCCCTCCTCCACCGGATGACCGACCTCTGCCTCGCGCACCACGAAGCCGCCGCCGACCGAACACCATCGCTCGTGGGCGAGCACCGCACCGGCGGCATCGAAAGCCGCGAAGGCGAGCGTGTTCGGATGGACCGGCGTCTCGCCGACGCCGTCGAACACGATGGCCGCCGCCGGATCGAAAACGATCGCCTTGAGGCCGGCGAGCGGCAGGCGCTTCACGGCGGCCATGTCGGCGAAGATGCGCTCGGCCTGATCGGGATCGACGGTCTCCGGGTGCAGCCCTGCGAGGCCCAGGATGACCGCCTTGTCGGTGCCGTGGCCGCGGCCGGTCCAGGCGAGCGAGCCGAACAGATCGACCCGAACCGCGGCGACCCGGTCGAGGAGACCGTCCGTCTTGAGCGCGTCGGCGAAGGCGAGCGCCGCCTTCATCGGCCCGACAGTGTGGGACGAGGACGGGCCGATGCCGATCTTGAACAATTCGAAGACGCTGATCACGCGGGACCCCTCCGTGGCGGCGCGCGGTTATCTCCGCCGTCCGCCGGTGGCTCATTCATATAAGGATGCCGGCCGCACTCTTGCGAGCGGCGGCCGGCTCAAAACGTTCGTGGGCCGGATCGCTCCGGCATCGCCTCACAGGGTGTATTCGAGGCGACCCTCTTCGATCAGCCGCCACACATAGGTGGCGAAGGAGCGCCACACGTCGATGACGAAGGTCTCCTCGTCGGCCCGACGCAGCACGATCTCGGCCTTGCCGAGAAGCGTGCGGGTGCAGGCGCCGACCGGGAAGGCGGCGAGCGAGAGATCGAGCGGACAATTCGAATTGAGCACCGTCGCCGCGTGCCGCCCCGCCAGGGTGAAGGCGACCGAGCGGTGGCTGACGTCGGTCAGGGAATGGGCGATGTTCTCGAGCGCGGCGGCGAGCGCCTCGCCCAAGGCAGGCCCTTCCTCCTCGCCGGCGACGAGCACCCATTCATCCGGTCCGAGCCAGAGCGCGGCGCGGTCTCCGGCGACCGCGGCCCGGTTGGGCTCCCGCGGGATCTCGACGCCGAACGCCGCGGAGGCGGCGGCGACCGCCTCGTCGCCGCCGCGCAGGATGAAGCGGCTGCGGGGGCCGAGCGAGGCGAGCCGCGCGGTCGGGCACGGCGAGGCCGTCTGTTCCAGGATGGCGAGCGCGTCGGCGCGGCCGGTGATCGACAGATCAAGCATTGAGCCGCACTCCTTCCGGATCGAAGAACACCGGAGCCACCACCTTCACGGTGATCGGCCCCTCCGGCATCGGCACCGACAGGGTCTCGCCGAGGCGGGCGCGGCCGCGCTCCAGCATGGCGAGCGCGATCGACCGCCCGACGTTCGGGCTCCAATAGGACGACGTCACGTGGCCGAGCAGCGGCATCGGGATCGGGGCCAGCGGATCGGCGACGATCTGGGCGCCCTCCTCCAGCACCACCTTCGGGTCCTCGGTGAGGAGGCCGACGAGCTGCTTGCGGTCCGGCCGCTGCATCGACTCGCGGGCGAGCGCCCGCTTGCCGACGAAATCGGGTTTCGTCTTACCGAGCGCCCAGGCGAGGCCGACATCGTCCGGCGTCGCCGTGCCGTCGGTCTCCTGGCCGACGATGATGTAGCCCTTCTCGGCGCGCAGCACGTGCATCGTCTCGGTGCCGTAGGGCGTGATGCCGTAGGGCCGCCCGGCGGCGAAGATCGCCTGCCACACCGCTCGGCCATAATCGGCCGGCACGTTGATCTCGAAGCCGAGTTCGCCGGTGAAGCTCATGCGGAACAGCCGGGTCGGCACGCCGCAGATGCGGCCCTCGCGAACCGCCATATGCGGGAACGCTTCGGGAGACAGATCGATCCCCTCGACCAAGTTCTCGATCACCTTGCGGGCGTTCGGACCCTGCACCGCGATCACCGCCCATTGCTCGGTGGTCGAGGTCAGCCACACCTTGAGGTCCGGCCACTCGGTCTGGAGATAATCCTCCATGTGGGCGAGGACGCGCGGGGCGCCGCCGGTCGTCGTGGTGACGTGGAAGCGATCCGGCGCCATGCGGCCGACGACGCCGTCGTCCATCACGAAGCCGTCCTCGCGCAGCATCACGCCGTAGCGGCAGCGGCCGGGCTCCAGCTTCGCCCAGGCGTTGGTGTAGATGCGGTTCATGAACTCGGCCGCGTCCGGTCCCACGACCTCGATCTTGCCGAGCGTCGAGGCATCGAAGATGCCGACGGATTCACGCACCGCCTTGCATTCGCGGGCGACCGCGGCGTGCATCGTCTCGCCGGGGCGCGGGAAATAATAAGCGCGCTTCCAGAGCCCGACGTCCTCGAAGGCCGCCCCGTGCTCGACCGCCCAGCCGTGGATCGGCGTGGTGCGGACCGGATCGAACAGATCGCCGCGCGCCGCGCCAGCGAACTCGCCGAAGGTGACCGGCGTGTAGGGCAGACGGAAGGTGGTAAGACCGATCTCCGGGATCGGCTTGTCGAGGATGCCGGAGACGATGCCGAGGGCGTTGAGGTTGGAGGTCTTGCCCTGGTCGGTCGCCATGCCGGTGGTGGTATAGCGCTTGATGTGCTCGATGGAGCGGAAGCCCTCGCGGGTGGCGAGCTTCAGGTCCTTCGAGGTCACGTCGTTCTGCCAATCGACGAAGGCCTTGGCGAAGCGTGGATCGCGGTCGTGGGGCACCGCGCCGGCGAAGCCGATCATCGTCGCGGTCGGCCCGGCGACGGAGATGGTGCGCTTGTCGCCCGTGGCGAGGCCGAGGGCGGCGACCGCCGCCGCGTCGCCCGCCGCGAAGCCGTCCTCGAGCGCCGCGCCGAGATCGAACACGCCGTGCGCCGCGCCGGCCGAGCGCTCGCGCTGCACCGAGGGGCCGGGCACGAACGAGGTGATCGCCGGGTCCCACACCACCTTGCCGCGCGACTGCGAATAGAGATGAACCGAGGGCGTGAAGCCGCCGGACATCAGCACCAGGTCGCAGGCGATCGAATCCTCGCTCTTGACGCCGCCGTGGCCGTCGAGCCGGCCGACGCGGACGCTCGATACGCGCAGCCGCCCCTTGGTGCCGGTGATGACGGAGCCCGGCCGCACCGGAATGCCGGCGGCGCGGGCCTGCGCCGCGAGCGGACCCTCGGCATGGGCGCGCAGGTCGATCACCGCGGCGATGGTGACGCCCGCCGCCGCGAGGTCGAGCGCGGCGCGGTAGGCCCAGTCGTCGGCGGTGAAGATCACCGCGCGGGTGCCGGGCCGGACGCCGTAGCGGTTGGCGTAGGTGCGGGCGGAATCGGCCAGCATGATGCCGGGACGATCGTTGTCCGGGAACACCAGCGGGCGCTCGAGGGCGCCGGCGGCGATCACCACCTCCTTGGCCCGGACCTGCCACAGCCGCTCGCGCGGCAGCTTCGGATCGGGATAGGCGACGTGGTCGGTGACACGCTCGGCGAGGCCGATGAAGTTCTGCTGGTAATAGCCGAACACGGTGGTGCGCGGCAGCAGCGTCACGGTCTCGAAGGCGGCAAGCCGGGCGACGGTCGCCGCGAGCCAATCGGCCGCCGGCTGGCCCTCGATCGTGGCGTTCGTCTCGGACAACAGCGAGCCGCCGAGTTCGGCCTGCTCGTCGGCGACGATCACGGTGGCGCCGCGCTCGGCCGCGGCGAGCGCCGCCGCGAGACCCGCCGCACCACCGCCGGCGACGAGCACGTCGACGTGGGCGTAGCGGTGGGTGTAGCGGTCCGCGTCGGGGGCGGTCGGCGCCCGGCCGAGGCCCGCCATGGCGCGGATCTTGGGCTCGTAGAACGATTTCCAGGCGTTCGTCGGCCACATGAAGGTCTTGTAGTAGAACCCGGCCGGGATGAACGGGGCGAACAGGTCGTTCACCGCGCCCGCATCGAACTCGAGCGACGGCCAGCGGTTCTGGCTGACCGCGACGAGCCCGTCATAGAGCTCGACCTGGGTGGCGCGCAGGTTCGGCGTGAAGCGGCTCTCGTCCGCGCCGATGCCGACCAGCGCATTCGGCTCGTCGGAGCCGGCGGAGAGGATGCCGCGCGGCCGGTGATATTTGAAGGAACGGCCGACGAGGTGGATGCCGTTGCCGATCAGCGCGGAGGCGAGCGTGTCGCCGGCATAGCCGCGATAGCGCTTGCCGTCGAACAGGAAGGAGACCGGCTTGGCGCGGTCGATGCGGCCGCCGGAGGCGAGACGAAGCGAGGCGCTCATCGGCCGCCCTCCCCGATCAGGGTCGCGAGATCCGGCTTCGGCTCGCCGGCTTTGTAGGTCGTCACGAAGGCATCGCTCACGGTGTGGCGCACGGCGTTGAAGAAGCGCCCGCAGCCGTGGGTGTGGCGCCAGCGCTCGAAATGGTAGCCCTTCGGATTGGTGCGGAAATAGAGGAAGTCCGCCCAGCTCTCGTCGGTCGCCGAGGCCGGATCGCGCTTCAGGTGCGCCTCGCCGGCATAGCGGAACTCGATCTCGGGGCGGGCGGCGCCGCAATAGGGACAGGTGATGAGAAGCATCGGTGCGCCTCGCAATCAGTGCGCGACGGCGGCGGCGGCCGCTTCGTCGATGAGGAAGCCGTCGCGGAACCGCTCGAGCGAGAACGGCGCGTTGATCGGGTGCGGCTCGTCCTTGGCGATGGTCCAGGCGAACACGTTGCCGGAGCCCGGCGTCGCCTTGAAGCCGCCGGTGCCCCAACCGCAATTGACGTAGAGGCCGGGAACCGGGGTCTTGGCGAGGATCGGCGAGCGGTCCGGGGTGACGTCGACGATGCCGCCCCAATTGCGCAGCATGCGCAGCCGCCGGAACATCGGCACCAGTTCGCAGATGGCGTCGAGGGTGTGGCTCGCGATGTGGAGCCCGCCGGTCTGCGAATAGGAGGTGTAGGCGTCGGTGCCGGCGCCGATCACCATCTCGCCCTTGTCCGACTGGCTGATATAGGCGTGGATGGTGTTCGACATCACCACGCAGGGGAAGGCGGGCTTCACCGGCTCCGAGACGAGAGCCTGGAGCGGGTAGGATTCGAGCGGCATCCGCACGCCGGCCATCGCCATCACCACGCTGGTGTGACCGGCGGCGACGACGCCGACCTTCTTGGCGCGGATGGTGCCCTTGGTGGTCTCGACCGCCTCGACCGCGCCGGAGGCGTCGCGGCGGATCGCCGTCACCTCGCAGTTCTGGATGATGTCGACGCCGAGCGCATCGGCGCCGCGCGCATAGCCCCAGGCGACCGCGTCATGCCGGGCGACGCCGCCGCGCCGCTGCAGCGCCGAGCCGAGGATCGGATAGCGCATGTTGGAGATGTTGAGCGGCGGGCAGAATTCCTTGGTCTCCGCCGGCGTCAGCCACTCGTTGTCGACGCCGTTCAAGCGGTTGGCGTGAATGTGCCGCTTGAAGCTCTGCACGTCGTGCACCGTGTGGGCGAGCATCATGACGCCGCGCGGCGAGTACATGGTGTTGTAGTTGAGGTCCTTCGACAGGCCCTCCCACAGCTTCACCGCGTGGTCGTAGAGCCGGGCGCTCTCGGTGAAGAGGTAGTTCGAGCGGACGATCGTGGTGTTGCGGCCGGTGTTGCCGCCGCCGAGCCAGCCGCGCTCGATCACCGCCACGTTGCGGATGCCGTGTTCCTTGGCGAGATAATAGGCGGTCGCGAGCCCGTGCCCGCCGCCACCGATGATGACGACGTCATAAGCGGGCTTCGGCTCCGGCGTGCGCCATTGCGGCTGCCAGCCGGCATGGCCGCCGAACGCCTTCGCGGCGAGGGAGAAGACGGAGAATTTCTGCATCGGCGCAAGAACCCTCGGGAGCATGGCCCTCGGGAGAACGCCTCCCGGACCCTGTCATGATGGGATTGATCGGCCGTTCAATGCGAGAACGGAGACGGCGGTGGCGTTGAACATTTGCGACGCGGCATGTCGGGAATGCCCCAGCGCGGTAGCACGGGCAAGGCTGCCTCGTTGAGAGGGACGCTGAATGCCTGTTCACCGTTCAACGGGCGTCAGCGAGCACCATCGCGGCCCCTTCTCGGCGATCATGATGGTGGGGGAATTGGTGTTGCCGGAGGTGATGCGCGGCATCACCGAGGCGTCGATCACCCGCAGCGCCTCGACGCCCAGGACGGCGAGGCGCGCGTCGGTCACGGCCGCGGGGTCGCTCGGCAGGCCCATGCGGGCGGTGCCGACGGGGTGGAAGATCGTCGTGCCGATCGCGCCGGCGGCCTCGGCGAGCTCGTCGTCGGTCTCCAAAGCCGCGCCGGGGCGATATTCCTCCGGCCGGAAGCGGGCGAGCGCCGGGGCGGCGGCGACGCGGCGGGCGAGCCGGATCGAATCGATCGCGACGCGGCGGTCGGCCTCGGCCGAGAGATAATGCGGCGCGATCTTCGGCGCCGCCGCGGCATCCCGCGAGGCGATGTGGATGGTGCCGCGGCTCTCGGGGCGCAGATTGCAGACGCTCACCGTCATGGCGTCGAACGGATGCAGGTCGTCGCCGAACTTGTCGAGGGAGAGCGGCTGGACATGGAATTGGACGTTCGGCCGCTCGAAATCCGGCGAGGAGGCCGCGAAGGCGCCGAGTTGCGAGGGGGCCATGGTGAGGGCACCGCGGCGGAACAGAGCATAGTCGAGGCCCATCAGCGCCCGCCGCCCGAGCGAGCGATAGAGCGTGTTCATCGTCGCCGTGCCGGACACCTTGTAGACGAGGCGCAGTTGCAGGTGGTCCTGCAGGTTCTCGCCGACGCCGGGGGCATGGTGGACCACGGGCACACCGAGCGCCTGCAAATGCTCGCCGTCGCCGATGCCGGAGCGCTCCAGGATCGCCGGCGAGCCGACCGCGCCGGCGGCGAGGATGACCTCGCGGCGCGCCTTGAGAATACGGGTGCCGCCGCCCTGGCGGATGACGAGCCCGACCGCCCGCTTGCCCTCGAACACCAGCCGCTCGGCGAGCGCTTCGGTGATGACCGTCAGGTTCGGCCGCTTCAGCGCCGGCTTGAGGAAGCCGCGCGCCGCGCTCCAGCGGCGGCCGCGCTTCTGGTTCACCTGGAAATAGGCGCAGCCCGCATTGTCGCCGGTGTTGAAATCCCGCGTGCGGGGGATGCCGCTCTCGGCCGCCGCGGCGCGGAAGGCGTCGAGGATCGGCCATTCGATGCGCGGGAGATCGACCCGCCACTCGCCACCCGCCCCGTGGAAGGGACCGGCGCCGAAGACGTGGTCCTCGTGGCGCTTGAAGATCGGCAGAACGTCGTCCCAACCCCAGCCGTCGAGGCCCAGTTGGCGCCAGTGATCGTAATCGCCGGCCTGGCCGCGCATATAGATCATGGCGTTGATGGCCGACGACCCGCCGATGACCTTGCCGCGGGGATAAGCGAGACTGCGGCCGCCGAGGCCCGGCTCCGCCTCGGTGCGGAACATCCAATCGGCGCGGGGATTGCCGATGGCGAAGAGATAGCCGGCCGGGATGTGGAACCAGATCCAGCGATCGCGCCGGCCGCCCTCGACCAAGGCGACGCGGTAGCGGCCACCCTCCGACAGGCGGTTGGCGAGGACGCATCCGGCCGAGCCCGCCCCGGCGATGACGAAATCGAAAATGTCCTCGCTCACGCGACGCCCCTCCCCGGCACGAGCCCGATATGCGAACGCCGCCCCTCTTGCGAAGGGCGGCGTCCTGTTTTCGGGGAGAGCCGCGGCGGAAGCAAGGCCGGCGCAGCGCCGTCTCGTCCCGCCGGTCTTCCGGCTCTCGTCAATCCTGGCCGATCTGGCTCACGTCGCGGATTGCGCCGCGGGAGGCCGACGTGGTGAGCGCCGCATAGGCCTTGAGCGCGGCCGAGACCTGGCGGGGGCGCGGCTTCGCCGGCTTCCAGGCGGCCTTGCCCTTGGCCTCCATGGCGGCGCGGCGACGGGCGATCTCCTCGTCCGGCACGGCGAGGCGGATCGAGCGGTTCGGGATGTCGATCTCGATCCGGTCGCCGTCCTCGACGAGGCCGATGGCGCCGCCCTCGGCCGCTTCCGGCGAGACGTGGCCGATCGACAGGCCCGAAGAGCCGCCCGAGAAGCGGCCGTCGGTGATGAGCGCGCACGCCTTGCCGAGGCCCTTCGACTTCAGGTAGCTCGTCGGATAGAGCATCTCCTGCATGCCGGGACCGCCGCGCGGCCCCTCGTAGCGGATCAGCACGATGTCGCCCGGCACGATCTTGCCGCCGAGAATGCCCTCGACCGCCGCGTCCTGGCTCTCGAAGATGCGGGCCGGGCCGGCAAACGTGAGGATGCTCTCGTCCACGCCCGCGGTCTTCACGATGCAGCCGTCCTCGGCGAGGTTGCCGAAGAGCACGGCGAGGCCGCCGTCCTTGGAGAAGGCATGCGCGGCATCGCGGATCGCACCGGTCTCGCGGTCGGCATCGACCTCGCGGTAGCGGCGATCCTGGCTGAACGCGACCTGGGTCGGGATGCCGCCCGGCGAGGCGCGGAAGAAGGTCTCCACGCTCTCGCTCTTGGTCCGCTTGATGTCCCAGCGGTCGAGGCCCTTCGCCAGGGTCTCGGAATGCACGGTCGGCAGGTCGGTCTTGATGAGGCCGGCGCGGTCGAGTTCGCCCAGGATGCCGACGATGCCGCCGGCGCGGTGGACGTCTTCCATGTGCACGTTCGGCACCGAGGGCGCGACCTTGCAGAGCACCGGCACCCGGCGCGACAACCGGTCGATGTCCTGCATGGTGAACGGCACGCCCGCCTCGTAGGCGGCGGCGAGCAGATGCAGCACGGTGTTGGTCGAGCCGCCCATGGCGATGTCGAGCGTCATCGCGTTCTCGAACGCCGAGAAGCTAGCGATCGAGCGCGGCAGCACGCTCTCGTCGCCCTGCTCGTAATAGCGGCGGGCGAGATCGACGATGAGATGTCCCGCTTCGACGAACAGGCGACGGCGATCGGCGTGGGTGGCGACGATCGTGCCGTTGCCCGGCAGCGACAGGCCAAGGGCCTCGGTCAGGCAGTTCATCGAGTTCGCGGTGAACATGCCCGAGCACGAACCGCAGGTCGGGCAGGCCGAGCGCTCGATGATCTTCACGTCCTCGTCCGACACGCGGTCGTCGGCGGCGGCGACCATGGCGTCGACGAGATCGAGCGCCTTTTCCTTGCCGCCGAGCACGACCTTGCCGGCCTCCATCGGGCCGCCCGAGACGAACACGACCGGGATGTTGATGCGCAGCGCCGCCATCAGCATGCCGGGAGTGATCTTGTCGCAGTTCGAGATGCAGACCATGGCGTCCGCACAATGGGCGTTCACCATGTACTCGACGCTGTCGGCGATGAGGTCGCGCGAGGGCAGCGAATAGAGCATGCCGTCGTGGCCCATCGCGATGCCGTCATCGACCGCGATGGTGTTGAATTCCTTGGCGACGCCGCCCGCCTCTTCGATCTCGCGGGCGACGAGCTGGCCGAGATCCTTGAGATGGACGTGGCCTGGCACGAACTGAGTGAAGGAGTTTACGACGGCGATAATGGGCTTTCCGAAATCCTGATCCTTCATGCCCGTGGCACGCCACAGGCCCCGCGCACCCGCCATGTTGCGGCCGTGGGTGGTGGTCCGGGAACGGTAGGCCGGCATCGTCGTAGTCCTTGTTGTTCGTTCACACGCGGCGAGAGGCCGCGGAGCCTTCATCTATAGCAGCGGCGCCCTTTTCGCATCCCCCTTCCGGCTTTTCTAAAGTGCGCGATGCCGTGACGTCGCCGCGGCGCGCAGGGCGCACGTCGTGCCACCATGATCATTGCGGCGCGGCGGATCGGCATTTCGACTTGACTTTTCGCAGAAATCCGCCATCTACGGAGCGGGTTTACCGGGCGCGTGACCGAGACGTCTTCCCATCGTCGGCCAGCCGGACCCTTCATCAGACACATTTTTTGACTGCCCAATCACGCGGGGCGTCTCAAAGACCCCGCGATCGGCCGTCGGCTCGTGGCACGAGATGCCACAGTGCGCGCTCCGTTCGCGCAACCGAAAGACTTGCTTTGACCTCTTTCCAAGACCTCGGCCTCGCCGAGCCGATCCTCAAGGCGCTCGCCGAAGAAGGCTATGATGCGCCGACCCCGATCCAGGCGGACGCTATTCCGCCCGTCCTCGCCGGACGCGACCTCCTCGGCATCGCCCAGACCGGAACCGGCAAGACCGCTGCGTTCGCCCTGCCGATCCTGCACCATCTCGCCCAGCACACCCGGCCGGTCGGCCGGCGCGGCTGCCGGGTGCTCGTCCTGAGCCCGACCCGCGAACTCGCCGGTCAGATCCAGGATTCCTTCAAGGCCTACGGCCGCCACCTGAAGTTCACCGTGACGCTCGCCATCGGCGGCGTGCCGATCGGCCGCCAGACCCGCGCGCTGATGCCGGGCGTCGACGTACTCGTCGCCACGCCGGGCCGCGTCATCGACCTCTACGAACAGGGCGCGGTCAAGTTCGACGAGATCGAGGTGCTCGTTCTCGACGAGGCCGACCGCATGCTCGAGGTCGGTTTCATCCACGCCATCCGCGCCATCATCGCCAAGCTGCCGCAGAAGCGTCAGGGCCTGTTCTTCTCGGCCACCATGCCGAAGGAGATCGCCGACCTCGCCAACCGCCTGCTGCGCGATCCGATCGAGGTCGCGGTGACCCCGGTCTCCAAGACTGCCGACCGCATCGAGCAGAGCGTACTCTATATCGACCAGGGGGCGAAGAGCCGCCTGCTCGCCGAGATCCTCAAGGCTGAGCCGATCGACCGCGCCATCGTGTTCACCCGCACCAAGCACGGTGCCGACCGGGTGGTGCGCAACCTCGCCGCTTCCGGCGTCACCGCCGAGGCGATCCACGGCAACAAGTCCCAGGGTCAGCGGGAACGCGCGCTCGGCAATTTCCGTGAGGGCCGCACCCGCATCCTGATCGCGACCGACATCGCGGCGCGCGGCATCGACGTCGACGGCGTCAGCCACGTCTTCAATTTCGATCTGCCGAACATTCCCGAGAGCTATGTCCACCGCATCGGGCGCACCGCGCGCGCCGGCGCTTCGGGCATCGCCATCTCGTTCTGCGCCGGCGACGAGCGCGATTATCTGCGCCAGATCGAGAAGCTGACGCGCCAGCCGATCGCCCTCGCGACCGCCTATGCCTCCACCGCGGCGGCCCTCGCCGGCTCCGGTCCGGTGGTTGCCGACGACCGCGACCGCCGCGAAGACGCACGCGGCGGTGGCCGTGGCCGCAACGGCGGCGGCCGCCAGGACGGTGGCCGCAGCAACGGCGCAGGGCGCAACAACAACGGCCAGCGCCGCAGCGACGGCCGTGCCGCTTCGGGCGGCCAGCGCAACGAGCCCCGCAACGGCGCCGACCCCCGCGTCGGCGCAGAGCGTCCCGCGAACACCGACGCCCGGCCGAACCGGGCCGGCGGCCGCGACGAAGCCCGCACCGAAGGGCGCCGCGAGGCACCCCGCAAGGCGCAGGGCGCGGCGGGCGCGGCAAACGGCGGCGAGCGGAGCGCGACCCCGCGGCGCGACCACGAGGGCGGCGGACGCCGCTCCGGCGGTCACGTCACCGGCGCGCGCGATGGGGCGAGCCGTGACGGCGGACGCCGCGACGGCGGCCGCGGACGGTCGGCGGATCAGGGCGGCGGCGATATCGCCGGCGTCCGCTTCCTCGCCGAACCGGCGCGGCGCGGCGAGCGCGACAGCTCGGCGGGTCGCCCCCGCCGCTGATGCCATTCATTCCGGCACGCATCCCGGAAAAGTCATTCAACTTTTCCTTCAGATGCTCTAAGCCGGCGCAAGCGTGAAGACGGAGACGGGCTGTATGGCCAAAGAAGAACTACTCGAGTTCGAAGGCGTGGTGACCGAGGTGCTGCCGGACGGCCACTTCCGGGTCACCCTCGACAACGACCATCAGGTGCTGGCCTACGCGGCCGGACGCATGAAGAAGAACCGAATCAAGACCCTGGTCGGCGACCGCGTGACGGTCGAGATGTCGCCCTACGACCTCGACAAGGGCCGGATCAACTTCCGCCACAAGACCGGCGGCGCCCCGCCCCCGGGCGCGCCGCAGCGCCGCCCGCCGCCGCGCCGCCGCTGAGGCCACTGCGGTCGAGGCGAGGCCCCGCGACCTTCGAGACCCCGGACGGTTCCGCCGTCCGGCGGCTCTCCGCGGTACTTCGATCCCGATATGAAAAACGGCGCGCCGGGCATCCCCGGCGCGCCGTTTTCGTTTGGATGGTTGGCTGATCGAGCAGTGGAGCGCGCCCGCACCTCTCATCACTGCCTCCTGGGCCGCCATTCGCGGCCCTCGGTCCCCGGGACGAGCCCGGGGATGACCAGTGAGAGGGACGCGCCCGGTCGATTTATTCTCCGGGCGCCGGATGCTGCGCGGCGCGCTCCTCGGCGGCGTGGTCATCGGCCGGCTTCGGATTGCGCCAGGCGATCAGGCGATAGAACATCGGGATGAAGAAGATCGCGATGAACGTCGCCGCCAGCATGCCGCCGATCACGCCGGTGCCGATCGAGTGGCGGCTCGCCGAGCCGGCACCCGTCGAGGTGGCGAGCGGCAACACGCCGAGGATGAAGGCGAGCGAGGTCATCACGATCGGCCGGAAGCGTAGCCGCGCCGCAGCGAGCGCGGCCTCGGCCGCCGTCAGCCCTTCCTTCCGCTTCAAGACCGCGAACTCGACGATCAGGATGGCGTTTTTCGCCGCCAAGCCGATCAGCGTCACGAGGCCGATCTGGAAGTAGACGTCGTTCTCGAGCCCGCGGAGATAGACCGCGGTGAGCGCGCCGACCAAGGCGAACGGCACCGCGAGGATGACCGCGAACGGCAGCGACCAGCGCTCGTACTGGGCCGCGAGGATCAGGAACACCATGATGATGCCGAACAGGAAGGCCTGGCTGCCGGACCCGCTCGTCTCACGCTCCTGATAGGCCGACCCGATCCAGCCGAGCTGATAGCCCTCCGGCAGCACCTCCGTGGCGACCTGGGTCATCGCGTCGATGGCCTGTCCGGACGAGAAGCCGGGGGCCGGACCGCCGAGGATCTTCGCCGCCGGATAGATGTTGAAGCGCGTGACCGTGTCCGGGCCGATGATCCGCTTCACGCTGAGGAGCACGTCGATCGGGATCATGCTGCCGGAATCGGCCCGCACGAATACCTTCTTCAGATCCTCGGGACGCTCGCGGAAGCTCGCATCGGCCTGCAGGCTGACCCGGAAGTTCCGCCCGAACATCGTGAAGTCGTTGACGTAGAGGCTGCCGAAGGTCGCCTGCATCGCCTCGAAGATCGAGGAGATCGGCACCCCGAGCGCCTTCGCCTTCTCGCGATCGACGTCGATGCGATATTGCGGCACGCCGACGCTGAAGGTGGTGTTGAGGCCGGCGAGCTCCGGCCGCTTCGCCGCCGCCGCCAGGAATTTGGTGGTCACGTCGGCGAGCGCGGCGGAATCCGAGCCCGTGCGATTCTGGAGGTAGACCTCGAAACCGCCGGTGGTCGACATGCCCTGAATGGGCGGCGGGTTGAAGGCGAGGATCAGGGCGTCGCGGATCTGCGAGCCCATGCCCATGAGCTGGAAGGCGAGCGATTGAGAATCCTGACCCGGTCCGGCGCGCTCCTTCCAATCCTTCAAGGGAATGAAGGCGACGCCCGCGTTCGGCTTCTGGCCGAAGGTCAGAATGTCGAAGCCGGCGAGGTTGATGACGTGCTCGGTCTCCGGCAGGTGCATGACCTGCTCGACGAAGGCGCCCGTCGCCCGCTCGGTCCGCTCCAGCGAAGCCGCCGGCGGCAGGAAAGCGGCGGTGATGACGTAGCCCTGATCCTCGTTCGGCAACAGCGAGCCGGGAATCTTCTGGGAGATGTGCCAGCCGAACGCGAGCAGCGCCGCGAACAGGACGATACCGATCAGGAAGCGCTTGACGAGGAAGCGGACGCCGGCCGTGTAGCCCACCGTCGCCGCCTCGAAGGCGCGGTTGAAGATGCGGAACGGCAGAATCGGCCGGTGATGGCCGGGCTTCAGCACGAGCGCGCAGAGCGCCGGCGTCAGGGTCAGCGCGACGATGCCGGAGATCGTCACGGAGACGGCGATCGTCACCGCGAACTGCTTGTACATCTGGCCCGCGAGACCGCCCATGAAGGCGACCGGCACGAACACCGCGATGAGCACGAGCACGATCGCGACGACCGGCCCGGTCACCTCCTGCATCGCCTTGATGGCCGCCGCCTTGGGCGGCAGCTTCTCGGTCGACATGATGCGTTCGACGTTCTCGAGCACCACGATCGCGTCGTCGACGACGATGCCGATCGCGAGCACGAGGCCGAATAGCGTCAACAGGTTGATCGAGAAGCCGAGCACGTACATGCCGGCGAAGGTGCCGATGATCGAGACCGGCACGGCGATGATCGGGATCAGCGTCGCGCGCAGGCTCTGGAGGAAGATGAACACCACCGCGACGACCAGGATGATCGCCTCGATGAAGGTCTTCACCACCTCCTCGATCGAGATCCGCACGAACTTGGTGGTGTCGTAGGGGATCGCGTAGGTGATGCCCGAGGGGAACTGCTTGGAGAGCTCCTCCATGCGCTTGGCGACGCCTTCGGTGGTGGCGAGCGCGTTGGCACCAGGCTGGAGGTAGATGCCCATGGCGATGGCGGCCTTGCCGTCGATCGTGGTCTGCAGATTGTAGTCCTGGGCGCCGAGTTCGACGCGGGCGACGTCCTTGAGACGCAGCGTCGAGCCGTTCTGATCGGCGCGCAGGATGATCTGCTCGAACGCCTTGGCATCCGGCAGCCGGCCCGAAGTCGTCACGGTATAGGTGTAGGCCCGGTCGCTCGCGGTCGGCTCTTCGTTGAAGCGGCCGGCGGCGAACTGGGCGTTCTGCTCGCGGATCGAGGCAGCGACATCGCCCGGAGTGAGATTGTATTGCGCGAGCTTGTCCGGCCGCAGCCAGACGCGCATCGAATAATCCTTCGAGCCGAACAGCGAGGCGTCGCCGACGCCCGGCGTGCGCTTCAACTCATCGATGACGTTGAGGAGCGCGTAGTTCGACAGATAGATCGGATCCCGCGAGCCGTCGGGCGACGACATCGTCACGACCTCGAGGATCGAGCTCGAGCGCTTGTCGACCTTGACGCCTTGCTGCTGCACCTCGGCCGGCAGGGTCGAAAGCGTGCGCTGCACGCGGTTGTTGACGTTGATCGTCGCCTGATCGGGGTCGGTGCCGATCTTGAAGGTGACGGTCAGCGTCATCTGACCGTTCGAGAGGCTGGTCGACTCCATGTAGATCATGTTGTCGACGCCGTTGATCTGCTGCTCGAGCGGCGCGGCGACGGTGGCGGCGACGGTCTCCGGACTGGCGCCCGGATAGGTGGTCGAGACCACCACCTGCGGCGGCACGATGTCGGGATATTGCGCGATCGGCAGCGACCGCATGGCTCCGAGGCCCGCGAGGACGATGACGATCGATATGACGGCCGCGAATACGGGCCGGTCGATGAAGAAGCGTGAACCCATGGCAGCGTTCTTTCCGGCTCAGTTCGCCGTGGTCGACTTGGCCCCCGCCGCGGGCGCGGCGGACGCCTCGACGGCCTGCGCGGTCGCCACGGTGACCGGGCTGCCCGGCCGCACCTTGATGACGCCTTCGGTGATGACCCGGTCGCCCGGCGCAAGACCGGAGCGCACCACCCAGCCCTGACCGACCTCACGCCCGAGATCGACCGGCTTCACCTGGGCGATGTTGTCGCCGCCGACCACATAGACGAACGTGCCCTGCGGCCCCTGCATCACCGCGGCCTGCGGGACCACGATCGTGTTCTTCAACGTGATGCCCGAGATCGCCGCGCGGACGAACTGGCCCGGCAGCAAACGGTTGTCGGGGTTCGGGAATTCGGCGCGGGCGAGGACCGTGCCGGTCGCCGTGTCGACGGTGCGCGAGGTGAAGTCCACGACGCCTTCGCGATCGTAGGCCTTCCCGTTCGACATGGAGATGCGAACCTTGAGCTTGCCGCCGTCGTTGAGGACGACCTTGCCGGACTCCATCAGATCGCGGATCTCGGTCGCCTCGTTGTCGGTGAACGAGAAGTTCACATAGATCGGATCGAGCTGCGTGATGCGGGTGAGGAGGCTGTCCGCGGCGCTGCTGCCGACGAGGCTGCCCTCGGCGAGGGCGCGCTGGGCGGTGACGCCGCTGATCGGCGCCGTCACCGTGGTGTAGCTGAGATTGATCTGGGCGGTCTTGAGCTGGGCCTCGGCGGAGGCGACGTCGGCCTCGCCGATCGCCACGGCGGCCACCGCGTCGTCACGCGCCTTCTCGGTGCCGACCTTGCGCTCGAAGAGCTGCACGGCACGCTCCTGATCGCCCTTCGCCTGCACGAGCGTCGCCTGGGCGCGCTGCAATTGCGCCTTCGCCCGCGCGACGTCCGCCTCGAACGTCACCGGATCGATGCGGAAGAGCACCTCGCCCTTCTTCACGATCGAGCCCTCGACGAAGTCCTTTTCGAGCAGGATACCCTCGACCCGGGCGCGCACCTCGACCTCGCGGTAGGCGACGAGCCGACCGGGATAATCGTAGACGAGCGGCACGTCCTTCGCCTCCATGGACTGGACGGTGACGGTCGGTGGCGGCGGGGCGTGCTGCGCCTGAGCCTGAGCCTGACCGCCTTCCAGGCACCCGGCCAGCGCCAAGCCGGCAACGATCGCCATCGCGACCGCGGGACGTGCGGAGAACTTGCGTGCCGTCATGGAATCTGCCTCGAAGAGACCGCGCCAGGCGCCTCTGCCTAGCTTGAGCGTCAGGGAAGGCGCCGGGAGCACGTTCGGGAGGGACGGGGCTCGACGCGACGCTTCAGCGTAGCTATTTATACATACAGAGGTGTATGTAAAGATCAATCGGTCAGGAAACGATGGTCCGCCGGACGAAGGCAGCAGCCGAACAGACCCGTGCCGACCTGCTCGATGCGGCGGAGCACCTGTTCCACGAAAGGGGCGTCTCCCGCACCTCCCTGGACGACATCGCGAAAGCGGCGGGGGTGACCCGCGGCGCCGTCTATTGGCACTTCCGCAACAAGCTCGACGTGCTGTGCGCGCTCCAGGAGCGGATCTGCACGCCGGCGGAAGACCTGCTAGCCATGGCGGCCGACGGGCGCCATCCCGATCCCCTGGGTGCAATCGAACAATCGACGCTCGACACGCTGCGGGAACTCGCCGGTGACTCACGCAAGGTACGCGTGATGTCCATCCTGATGCAGCGATGCGAATATGTCGACGAGATGAGCGAAGCGCTACGGCGCCTCGAGGAATCCAATCGCGAATTGTGGTCACACTTGCTTGAGGCTTTCCGGCGCGCCCGCGACGGCGGGCGGCTTTCGCCGGCTTGGACGCCCGAAGCGGCGGTGTGGATGCTCCGCAGCTTCATGATGGGCCAACTCTACGAGTGGCTCAAGCAGCCCGAGGCCTACGATATCTGCCGCATCGGCACAGGTTGCCTCGACCGCCTGTTTGCGAGCTTCCGGGGCGAAGCCACGCCTCCCCCGCGCGCCGCCGGGCCGCGGACCTGCGACGGACCACCGGAAATCGCCGCCGACAGCGTGCCGCTATTTGCCGACCTCGACACGGACCCGACCGTCTGCCCGACCTTGCGCCGCGCGACGGCCTGCACGGGACGGCACGCGGTGCCGATCGCCGCGGAGACGTCAGAGGTCGTCGATGGTTCGGCCACCAAGCCGCCGGCACCCAAGCGGGGCCGGAGCTCCTCGTCCGGCCGCCGCACGCCGGCGAGAGGCCCCTCGCCGGCCGAGACGAAGATCAAATAGGTCGCGCGCGGCGCTACCCCGCCGCTTCGACCGCCCGCTTCGCCATCACGGAGACGAGATTGGCCCGGTAGGCGGCGGAGCCGTGCATGTCGGCCATCAGGCCGTCCGCGGAGACGGTGATGCCGGCGAGCGCCTCCGGCGACCACGCGTGGGCGAGCGCCGCTTCCATCTCGGGAACGCGAAAGACGCCGCCCTCCCCTGCTCCGGTGACCGCGACGCGGACCCGCCCCCGAAGCGGGCGACGAACACGCCGCACATCGCATAGCGCGACGCCGGATGGCGGAACTTGCGGTACCCCGCCTTGTCCGGGACCTTGAACGAGATGGCGCGGATGATCTCGCCCTCGTCGAGGGCGGTCTCGAACATCCCGACGAAATAATCGTCCGCCGGGATGATGCGCCGATCCGTCGTGATCGTGGCGTCGAGTGCCAGCACCGCGGCCGGATAATCCGCGGCGGGGTCGTTGTTGGCGACCGAACCGCCGAGGGTGCCGCGGTGGCGCACGGCGGGATCGCCGATCTGCGAGGCGAGATAGGAGAGCGCGGGGATCGCGCCGCCGACGCTCGTCGAAGCCGCGACCTCCGCGTGGGTGGTCGCCGCGCCGATGGTCACCGTCTCGGCCGTCGCCGTGATGCCCTTGAGCTCGGCGAGCCGGCCGATGTCGATCAGATGTTCGGGGGCGGCGAGACGCTGCTTCATGGTCGGGATCAGCGTCATCCCGCCCGAGAGGAGCTTCGCCTCGCTCTCGCCGGTCGCGAGCGCGGCGGCCTCGGCGAGAGTCTGCGGGCGGTGATAGGTCGTCGAATACATGGAAGGCATTCCCTCAAAAGACGTCCGGGTGAAATCCGCCGGCGCGGTGCGCCGGCGGCCGCCTTTCGAATGTCATTCCGCCGCGAGCCGCGGCGCGGTCGCCTGGATCGCCTCCCACACCACCGCAGGGGTGGCGGGCATGGTGATCTCGCGGATGCCGAGCGCATCGGTGATCGCGTTGATGACGGCCGGCGTCGAGCCGATGCAGCCGGCCTCGCCGCAGCCCTTCATGCCGAGCGGATTGCTCGGGCAGATGGTCTCGGTCGTCATCACCGTGAACGACGGCAGGTCGCCCGCCCGCGGCATCTGGTAGTCCATGAAGGAGGCGGTCAGGATCTGCCCGCTCTCGGCATCGTAGCGCGCGCCCTCGAACAGCGCCTGGCCGATGCCCTGGGCGAGCCCGCCGTGGACCTGCCCTTCGACGATCATCGGATTGATGATCTTGCCGAAATCGTCCGCCGCGACGAACTGGACGATCTCGACGATGCCGGTATCGGGATCGATCTCCACCTCGCAGACATAGGTGCCCGCGGGGAACGTGAAGTTCGTCGGATCATAGAAGGCGCTCTCCTTGAGCCCGGGCTCCATGCCGGCCGGCAGATTGTGGCCGGTATAGGCGGCGAGCGCGACCTCGTGGAACTTCAGCTCGCGGTCGGTGCCGGCGACCTTGAAGGCGCCGCCCTCGACGACGATGTCGCCCTCCGACGCCTCGAGAACATGGGCGGCGATCTTCTTGCCCTTGGCCTCCACCTTGTCGAGGGCGCGGGAGATGGCGCTCATGCCGACCGCGCCGGAGCGCGAGCCGTAGGTACCCATGCCGAACTGCACCTTGTCGGTGTCGCCGTGGACGATCGAGACCGACGAAATCGGCACGCCGAGCCGCTCGTGGACGAGCTGGGCGAAGGTCGTCTCGTGGCCCTGGCCGTGGCTGTGGGAGCCGGTCAGAACCTCGATGGTGCCGACCGGATTGACGCGAACCTCGGCCGATTCCCAGAGCCCGACGCCGGCGCCGAGGGAGCCGACCGCCTGGGACGGCGCGATGCCGCACGCCTCGATGTAGCAGGAGAGGCCGATGCCACGCTTGCGGCCGCGCGCCGCCGCCGCCGCCCGCCGCGCCGGGAAGCCGGCATAATCGGCGGCGGCGAGCGCCGCATCGAGCGTCGCGTCGTAGTCGCCGGCGTCGTAGCACATGATGACCGGCGTCTGGTGCGGGAACGACCGGACGAAGTTCTTCCGCCGAAGCTCGGCCGGGTCGATGCCGAACTCGCGCGCCGCCGTCTCCATCAACCGCTCGATGAGATAGGTGGCTTCGGGCCGCCCCGCGCCGCGATAGGCGTCGACCGGGGTGGTGTGGGTATAGACCGCGTCGACCTCGGCGTGGATCGCGGGCATGGCATATTGGCCCGAGAGCAGTGTCGCGTAGAGATAGGTCGGGATCGCCGACGAGAAGGTCGACATGTAGGCGCCGAGATTGGCGATCGTCTTGACCTTGAAGCCGATGATGCGGTGATCGGCATCGAAGGCGAGCTTCGCCTTGGTGACGTGATCGCGGCCATGGGCGTCGGTCAGGAACGCCTCGGTGCGATCGGACGTCCATTTCACCGGCCGGCCGCCGATCCGCTTCGAGGCCCAGAGGCAGGCGGTCTCTTCCGGATAAATGAAGATCTTGGAGCCGAAGCCGCCGCCGACATCCGGCGCCACCACCCGGAGCTTGTTCTCCGGGGCGATACCGACGAAGGCGGAGAGCACGAGCCGGGCGACGTGCGGGTTCTGGCTCGTGTTGTAGAGGGTATAGTGCTCCTCGGCCGGGTCGTACACGCCGACCGCCGCGCGCGGCTCCATCGCGTTCGGGACGAGGCGGCTGTTCACCACGTCGAGCTCGACGATGTGGGCGGCGCGGGCGAGCGCGGCGTCGGTCGAGGCGGCCTCGCCGAGCTCCCACGAGAAGATGGTGTTGCGCGGCGCCTCGGCATGGACCTGCGGCGCGCCCTCGTCCTGCGCATGGGCCGGCTCGACGACCGCCGCCAGCTCCTCGTAATCCACCGCCACCTTCTCGGCGGCGTCGCGGGCGATGTCGCGGGTGTCGGCAATCACCATGGCGACCGCATCGCCGACATAGCGCACCGTATCGGCCGCGATCGCCGGATGGGCGCCGGCCCGCATCGGAGTGCCGTCCTTCGAGTGGATCATCCAGCCGCAGATGAGCCCGCCGATCTTGTCGGCGGCGAGATCCGCGCCCGTCAGCACCGCGACCACGCCCGGCATCGCCAGCGCCTCGCTCGCATCGATCCCACGGATGCGGGCGTGGGCGTGGGGCGAACGCACGAAGATCGCGTAGGTCGTGTCCTTCGGCACGATATCGTCGGTGTAGCGGCCCCGTCCGGTGACGAACCTCTTGTCTTCTTTGCGCAGCACGCGCGCGCCGATGCCTTCGACAGCCATGACATGTCCTCCGGTTTGATGTTGCCGAGCGTTGCGCGCGCTTATTCGGCCGCGTGCGCCACGCCGGCCATCTCGGCGGAGGCCGCCGCGATCGCCTTGACGATGTTGTGGTAGCCGGTGCACCGGCAGATGTTGCCCTCGAGGCCTTCCCGGATCGTCGCTTCGTCGAGCGGGCCGGAATGGTGGGCGATCATGTCCACGGCGGTCATGATCATGCCGGGCGTGCAGAACCCGCATTGCAGGCCGTGATGGGCGCGGAATGCCGCCTGCACGGGGTGCAGTTCATCACCCTTCGCGAGGCCCTCGATGGTGATGACCGATGCGCCGTCGGCCTGTGCCGCGAGCAGGGTGCAGGATTTCACCGCAAGGCCATCGACGAGCACGACGCAAGCCCCGCATTGCGAGGTGTCGCAGCCGACGTGGGTGCCGGTCAGGCCGGCCACCTCTCGGATGAAGGCGACGAGAAGGGTTCTATCCTCCACGTCCGCGGTCACAGTTCGACCGTTCAGGTCGATGCTGACCTTCGTCATACGCACTCCTCCCTATGGAGCGCGGGCCGATCTTCCGCCGGCCGCGCGCTGGTCGGTCGAGCACCCCGGCGCCTCTGAGAGGAGCCGGGAGCCCCGGATCGTCATGACGTGCCGCCCTCCTCGAGCCGGTTTCCCGTTGGCCCGCGGGCGCCTCAGTGGAAGATCGCGATCAAGAGGATCACGATCGCCACCGCAATGAATCCCCAGGCCACAGGCCCGCCGAGGAACGCGCGCTCCGCGGCGGCCTCGACCTTCTCCTCGGCCTCGGCAAGGACGTTTTCCGCCTCGTCGTAGATCTCGTCCACGACCGCCGCGTCGGCGATCTCGAGCCGGTTGCCGTTGGCGTCGATGCGCACCGGCTCGACGGCGATCGCCGGATCGTCGGTGGTGGGAACCGAGCCGCCCGTGGCGGTGCCGCCGAGCGTCGCCGAAAAGGCGCCGAAGAAATCGTCCGCCATCTTCTTGGCGGTCGAATCGATCAGCCGCGAGCCGAGCTGGGCGAGCTTGCCACCGACCTGCGCCCGCGCCGTGTAGCGCAGGATGGTCGCATCGCCGTCCGGTTCGAGATCGACGTCGGCGCCGCCCTTGGCGAAGCCGGCGACGCCGCCCTTGCCCTCGCCGCTGATGGTGTAGCGCTCGGGCGCGTGAATATTCGACAAGGTGACGGCGCCCGTGAACTTCGCCTTCACCGGGCCGACCTTGGCGGTCACCGCGGCGGTCATCTCGGTCGGCGACGTCATCTCCAGGCTTTCGCAGCCCGGAATGCACGATTTCAGAACGGCTGGATCGTTGAGCGCCTCCCACACCCGCTCGCGGGGTGCCGGAATGCGATACTCGCCGGTCATCTCCATAAGGCTTCGGTTCCTCTTGCGGCAACGCACGGGTGGAAGGGTTCGGATCGGACGGAAGGTCCGCCACCGGACATAGGCCCGTTGCGTGCCGACCGCCACCTGTCGCGAACGTCTCCCCGGCCCGGCTCGTCCTCCCGCCGCCGGACGCGGCTCTTTTTCATTAGTCTAATCGTGCTTCGACAGATTGACCTGCTTCAAGCCGCTCGGCAATGGGCGAGCACACACCGGCGAAAACATCCCCGAGTTGCGCGCGGCGACGGCGCGCACGCGAGAGCATGTTTGCTCGGGCAAAAGGGAGCAAATCCCTCACCGGAAACGTCGGACCTTCATCCATGAATCGTTCAAGCGCCGAACGGGGGCGGGACGAGAGGCATCGCATGACGGCACCGCACCACCGAGAGACGCCGAGCCGGCAGGATGGGAGCGCATCGCTCGCGGATCGGCGGGGCTTCGGGATCGGCTGGCGCGTCGCCCCCGCGGCCGCACTCGTCCTCGGCGTTCTCGCCGCGGCGATCCCCGCCCGGGCGAGCGACAGGCTCTCCACCCGTAACGCGCCCGCGATGACGGACGCGCTGATGGCGCAAAACGATCTCTCGGAACCGGCTCCCACGCCGGCCCCGACGCAAGCCTCTCCCGCCCCGAGCGCCGCCGATCTCACGGGCGTGCTACCCGCCGGCGCCACCTCGGTCCAAGAATCCTATCAGGACTGGGCGGTCGTCTGTCAGCGTCAGGCTGCGGCGGAAAAGTGCGCCATGACCGAAACCCAGATCGACCCGCAATCGAAGCAGCGGATCGTGACGCTCGAACTCACCGCGAGCGCCGACGGCAACGGCGTCTCGGGCGTGCTCTATCTGCCGTTCGGCATCGACTTTCGCGACGGCGCCCGGCTTAAGGTGGGCGACGCGCCGTTGGGCGACACGCTGGCGTTCCGAACCTGTATGCCGGTCGCCTGTCTCGTGCCGGTCAGCTTCGACGCGAACGCCATCGCGGCGTTGCGCAAGGCCGACGTCCTCGGCATCGACGTGATCGCCTCACAGACGGGCAAGCCCATCACACTCGTCCTGTCGCTCAAAGGCTTCGGTCCGGCGGCCGATCGAACCATCCGCCTCGACAACTGAGCGCGGACGGGCGCGTTCGCGCGCGCGAAGCCCGATCCCTTCGAGCGCGGCAGGTTGACCGGAAGGCCGCTCTCACCCTAACTCGCGCTCATGACGCGCCCCGCCCCTTCCATGCCGCCGCGAGCCGGTTCCGGCCCCGCCTCTTCGCCCCTCTTCGTGCTCCACGCCGAAGGGTGGGACGACTTCGAACTCATCGATTCCGGCGCCGGGCGCAAGCTCGAGCGCTACGGACGCATCGTCGTCGATCGCCCCGAGCCCCAGGCGATGTGGACACCCGGCCTGCCCGAGAGCGAATGGGCACGGGCCGACGCCGTCTTCACCGGCGAGGACGACGACGAAGGCCACGGGCGCTGGCGCGCCAACCGGGCGCTGCCGGAGGCGTGGGAGATGCGCTACGGCCCGGCGCGCTTCATCTGCCGCTTCACCGGCTTCCGCCATGTCGGCGTGTTTCCCGAGCAGCGCGCCCATTGGGATTGGATGACCGGCCTCATCCGCAATGCCGGCCGGCCGGTCCGCGTGCTCAACCTGTTCGGCTATACCGGGCTCGCCTCGCTGCTCGCCGCCGAGGCGGGCGCGCGGGTCACCCATGTCGACGCTTCCAAGAAGGCGATCGCCTGGGCGCGCGAAAACCAGGTCCTGTCAGGCATGGACGCGCTGCCGATCCGCTGGATTCTCGACGACGCGGTGAAGTTCACCGCCCGCGAAGTGCGCCGCGGCTCCGTCTACGAAGGCATCGTGCTCGATCCGCCGAAGTTCGGCCGCGGGCCGAAGGGCGAGGTGTGGGAGCTGTTCGAGGGCCTCGCCGAGATGCTGCGCCTGGTGCGCGGCGTGCTCGCGCCGCAGCCGCTCTTCATCGCGCTCACGGCCTACGCGATCCGCGCCTCCTTCCTCGCCGCCCACCGGCTCGGCGAGGAGGTGTTCGGCGACCTCGCCGGCGCGATCGAATCCGGTGAATTGGCTCTGGTCGAGGCCGAGACGGGCCGGCTGCTGCCGACCTCGATGTTCACCCGCTGGAGCGCCCGATGACCCGCCGCGACGACATTCCCGAAGCGACGCCCGTGCGCCCGACCGCCGATCTGCCGAAGGCCGGCGCGTTCGAGAAGATCAGCGCCGTCTCGAACCCGAAGATCAAGCACATCCGCGCGCTTCAGATGCGCAAATACCGCGCCGAGACGGGTCTCTTCATCGCCGAGGGGGTGAAGCTCGCCGCCGACGCGCTGAAGGCCGGTTGGCCGGTCGATACCCTCGTCCTCGCGCTCGGTGCGATGGAGCACCCCTTCACCGCCCGTGTGGCGGCGACCGCCCGCGCCCGCGGCGCCACCATCATCGAGGCGAACGCCCCGGTGATGGAGAAGGTCTCCCGCCGCGAGAACCCGCAGACCGTCGTCGGCGTCTTCAAGCAGCGCATCGCCGGCCTCGACGCCGTCGCCAAGCATCCCGGCCTCTGGGTCGGGCTCGAGGCGGTCCGCGATCCGGGCAATCTCGGCACGGTGATCCGCACCGCCGACGCCCTCGGCGCCGCTGGCGTGCTCCTCGTCGGCGAGACCACCGATCCGTTCGGCCTCGAGGCGGTGCGGGCGACGATGGGTTCGTTCTTCCACGTGCCGCTCGCCCGCGCGAGCGTGGACGCCTTCCTCGCCTGGCGCCCGTCGTTCCGCGGCGCCGTGGTCGGCACCCACCTGTCCGGCACCAACGACATCCGCACCGCGGATTTCGGCGAGCCGGCGCTCCTCATGATGGGCAACGAACAGGCCGGCCTGTCGGACGCCGTCGCCACCGTGTGCGACGCGCTGGTCAAGATCCCGATGGCCGGCGAGGCGGATTCCCTGAACCTCGCGATCTCGACCGGCATCGCCCTGTTCGAGCTGCGCCGCAACCGCCTGACGCTCTGAAGGCGAGCGGACGGGAGTCCGTCAGATCAAACACGCAGGACACCGCAGAAAGCTGTCGCGAAGCTTGCGTCGTCTGTCTTCGACGCAAGAAAGTACGTCATAAATTCTTTTTAACTTTCCTTTACTTGGACGCCGCGAAGGCATTTGCCCTCTTCGCGACGGCGCATGCCTGTGACACGACGCGATTTTCCTTAACGCGGCACCGGCCGCAGGCATTTTTCGGCGGGCACCATGACCGATATCTTGCGGATCGACGACGCCGTCCCGATGGCGTCCGGCACCCGGCGCGGAGCGCAACGCGAGCCGGCGGCCCGCACGGCCTTGATCCGACGGATCATCATCGTCGTTTCGCTCGCCGTGGTCGTCGCCTTCGCCGTCTTCTCGGCCGTGATCGATCTCCGGCAGCAGGCGACCATGCGCGCCGATGTCGAAGCCCAGATCGATATCGCCGGCACGCTCGCCTCCGATTCCGTCGCGAATTGGTTCGCCGGGCGCGAACTTCTCGTCCGCGGCATGGCAGACGGCTTCGCCCGCGATCCCGGGCTGCTCGAAAACGCCCCGGTCGCGAACGCGATGATGAAGAGCCCCGTGCTCCTCGACACCTTCAAGGCGGCCTATGTCGGCACCGCCGGCGGCGCCATGTACGATCCGACCGAGGAACTGCCCGCCGGCTACGACCCGCGCGTTCGGCCCTGGTACAAGGCGGCCGACGCCGCGCGCGGCACCATCCTCACCCGCCCCTATATCGACGCCTCGACCGGCAAGCCGACGATCACCGTCGCCTCGCCCGTCTATGCGGGCGACAAGCTCGCCGGTGTGGTCGGGGGCGACTTCTTCGTGACGAGCCTCGTCCAGCACCTCTCGACCATCAATTTCGGCGGCAAGGGCTTCGTCTTCCTCGTCGACGACACCGGCTCAGTCCTCGTCCATCCCGATATGTCGGTGCTCGGCAAGAGCCTCGCCGACCTGTTCGAGAGCGGCGCGCCGGCGCTCGCGCCGGGGGTCAAGGAGGCGTCGATGGGCGGTGCGCCGACGCTGGTGTCGTTCTATCCGCTCGCCGGGCTCGGCCAGACGAAATGGTATCTCGGCGTTGCCGTCGACCCCGCCAGGGCGATGGCCGAACTCCAGACCTTCCGCTGGACCGCCCTCACGGCGACCCTCATCATCGCCGTGCTGACCGCCCTCCTCCTCGGTCAACTCCTGCACCGCGCGGTGGCCCGCCCGCTCGCCCGGATGACGGCGGCCATGAAGACGCTCGCCGCCGGCGACCTTACGACCGAGGTGCCGGACGTGAACCGCCGCGACGAGATCGGCGCCATGGCTGCCGCCGTCCAGGTCTTCAAGGACAACGCGATCGAGCGCCGCAGCCTCCAAAAGCGCGAGCGCACCGCGGCCGAAATCCAACGGCGCCGCGCGGAAACGATCGACCACCTCGTCGACGACTTCAACCGCGACATCGCGGGCCTGCTCGACCTCGTCGCGAGCTCCACGTCGGCGCTCGAGGGAACCGCGCGCTCCCTCAACGACACCGCGAACGGCAGCGCCAACCATGCCCAGGGCGTGGCGAGCGCCGCCGAACAGGCCTCGGCCAACGTGCGTAACGTCGCCGCCGCCTCGGAGGAGCTCTCCGCCTCGATCCGCGACATCCATCAGCGCGCGACGACCTCGCGTACCGTCGCGGAGCGCGCCGTCGCCGCTGCGCGCGAAACCGACGGCACGGTCCAGGGCCTCGTGACGATGGGCGAGCGTATCTCCCAGATCGTCGGCCTGATCAATGCGATCGCCGAGCAGACCAACCTGCTCGCCCTCAACGCAACCATCGAAGCCGCCCGCGCCGGCGATGCCGGCAAGGGCTTCGCCGTCGTCGCGCAGGAGGTGAAGTCACTCGCGGGCCAGACCGCGAAGGCGACCGAGGAGATCACCGTTCAGATCGCCGCCATCCAGAGCACGTCGCGGGCGACTGTCTCCGCGATCCGCGACATCAGCGGCGTGATCGAGGACATCAACACGATCTCGGCCGACATCTCGGCGGCGGTGGGTCAGCAGGGCATGGCGACCGACGAAATCGCCCGCAGCGTGATGGAGGCCTCCTCCCGCACCGACGAGGTATCGTCGAGCGTCGTCGATGTCCGTCACGGCGCGACCGAGACGCTCGGCAACGCCGCCCGCGTGCTCGACTCGGCAAGCCGGCTTTCCGAGGAGGCCCGCGACCTGCAAGAGAAGGTCGAGCGCTTCTTCGCCGCGATCCGCGCCGCCTGAGCCCCGGCGGAACGCAGCGGCGGCGGGCGCCTTCGAGAATCGCACCGCCGTTGCGCCGGACCACGCGGTGTCGGGGGCAAGCCCTGAACCCACAGCCGGTCCACAGGAAAGAGTCGTTCGCGGCCAAGGCCTTCGGGGGCGGGTCGCAGAAGGAGTCCACCGGCGGGTCGAGATCGATTAGGGTGCCGGCCTTCCCGAGGCTTGAGGATCGCACGGCGGAATGAAAGTCGGCATCGAGCTTGGCACCACCACGACCGGCGAGGCGGCGAAGCTCGACCTCGAGGAGCTGCTCTCGACGCGGCTCCTGGTGCAGGGCAATTCCGGCTCCGGCAAATCGCACCTGTTGCGCCGCCTGCTCGAACAGAGCGCGGAATGGGTGCAGCAAGCGATCATCGATCCGGAGGGTGACTTCGTCAGCCTCGCCGAGCGCTACGGCCACACCGTGATCGACCCCGATCACAGCCCGAGCGAACTCGCCCGCATCGCCGACCGTATCCGCCACCACCGCGCCTCGGTCGTCCTCACCCTCGAAGGCCTCGACGCGGAGGAGCAGATGCACTGCGCCGCCGCCTTCCTCAACGGCCTGTTCGACGCCGACCGCAGCGCCTGGTTTCCGATGCTGATCGCGGTCGACGAGGCGCAGCTTTTCGCCCCCGCCGCCGCCGGCGACGTGTCGGACGCCGCCCGCAAGACCTCGCTCGGGGCGATGACCAACCTGATGTGCCGCGGCCGCAAGCGCGGCCTCGCCGGCATCATCGCCACCCAGCGCCTCGCCAAGCTCGCCAAGAACGTCGCGGCGGAAGCCTCGAACTTCCTGATGGGCCGCACCTTTCTCGATATCGACATGGCCCGCGCCGCCGACCTGCTCGGCATGGAGCGGCGACAGGCGGAAGCCTTCCGCGACCTCAATCCCGGCCAGTTCGTCGCCCTCGGGCCGGCGTTGTCGCGGCGGCCGATCCCGATCCGCATCGGCACGGTCGAGACCGCCGGCCGCACCGGCCGCCCGTCGCTGATGCCGTTGCCGGAGACGCCGAGGGAAGAGCTCGCCGATCTCATCTTCGCGCCGAGCGACGAACCGCTGCCGACGCCCGCCGTGGCGCGCCCGCGGGCCGAGCGCGCGGCGGAGCTGTCGCAGCTTCTCGCCGCGCCCCGCCCGGCGCCGCGGCCCGCCCCGGTGGCCGAGCCGGAGCCCGACCCGCGCTCGGCGGAAGAGCTCCAGGCCGCACTCGACGAGATCTACCGCGAGGTTTTGTCGGACCCCGACATCGCGTTCCGCCCCATTCCGCTCGTCTACCAGGACTTCCTGTTCCATTGCCGGCTGCGCAAGCTCGGCGACTTCGGGCAGGATCTGCCGAGCTTCCGTCGCCGCCTCGCCCTCGCCCGGGCCGGCATCGACGAGAGCGACGGGGACGAGGACTGGCAGGGGGTGATCGCCGTCGCCGAGAGCCTGCCCGAGGAGATGCAGGGCGTCTTCCTGCTGATCGCCCGCGCGGCCCGCGACGGCGCAGCCTGCCCATCCGACGAGACGATCGCCCAGGCCTACGGCAGCCGGTCGCCGTCACGCGGACGCTGGCTCCTGACCTACATGACCGACCGCGGCCACATCCGCTGCGAGACGGATTTCCGCGGCAACCGGGTGGTGGCGATCGCCGGCACATCTTGGCGCACCCAGGCATCGCAGCCGCGTGCGGCGGGCAAAGTGGTGCCGCCGAAGCCCGGCGCGCAATTGCGCGCCATGCGCCGGGCGCCCTGACCTTCCCCCGATCGCCGGCCCTTATCGGCTGCTCTCGACCGGCAGCGCCTTCGCGAGCGCGGCGAGGAAATGCTCCCGCGCCCGCGGCATGAGGATGCCCCGCGGCTCGTTCAGATGGCGATCGAGGAAGTGGCCGGTGAGGCCGAGGCCGGCGCGGATGTCGTCGAGATCGGGATCGGCGTTCATGCCGCGATCAATGAGGAAGCGCGGCAGCGGCAACAGCCGGTCGAGATAGGGCTCGGCCACCACCCGCCCGACCGCCCGCCCCGTCTTCGGCGACACGTGGGTCAGGTCCGACGTCTCCCCGCTCACCGCGCAGCGCGACACATCGAGACCGAAGCCGAGCTCTTCGAGCAGCGCCATCTCGAAACGCACCATCAGCGCGCCGGCGACTGCCGGGGTGTCGAGATGATCGAGCACGATCGTGAACGCCGAATAGAGCCCGGGATGGGGATCGCGCTCCGGCAGGTGGCGGAGATGGGCGGAAAGCGTCGCGAGGCCGAAGCTCGCCACCGCGCTCTCCATGATGGTGCCGGCGCGGCCGGTGATCGGCTCGATCGCGAAGGCGCCGAGCTGTTCGTCGAGGCGGGCGCGCCAGCGGCAATCGACCGTGTTGCTCGGCTGGAGAACCGGCTGAAGCCGCCGCGAGCGCCCGCCGCGCACGAGACCGAGATGGCGGCCGTGGGCGGCGGTCATCAGCTCGACGACGACATCCCGCTCGCCGAGCGGGCGGGTCGTCAGCACGATGCCTTCGTCATGCCATTCCATGAAGCCGCCGGGCCGTCTCGATCGTTCGCGTGGGCATGCCGCCCGGAGCGGACCAAACCACGTGCCCGAGCGAGGGGAAAGAGGCTCCGCTCGACGGTGTCACGACGGAGCGGCGTCGATGACCCGAACCTCGACACCATGTCAGACGGGCACGATCGGGGCGCGGGTCTTGCCGCGGATGACGACGTGGGTGTGAAACATCCTGATCCGTTCGTCCTCCGACAGAACGCGAAGCGCGAACGCGTCGTAGCTTTCCATGTCCCGAGCCAGGACGTGGAGAACGAAGTCGTACGATCCGGTCACTTGCCAGGCGGCACTGATCTCCGGCTCCTTTTCGAATTTACGCATCAGGTCTTCGTTGGTCCGGGCGCCCTCGCGCTCCAGGACGACGAGCACGATCATCGACAAGGGCCAGCCGAGACTTTTGGGCGCCACCACGGCGACTTCGCGCACGATGATCTGCGCCTCGCGCAGCGCCCGGACACGACGATAGCAGGCCGGCACGGAAAGCCCCACATGGGCCGCGAGCGTCGCCATGGGAAGCCGCGCATCCTTCTGAAGCTCCGCGAGAATCCGTCGGTCAATGGAATCCAGCTCGTCGCGCATGAGGGCGTCCCGCGATAATTTTTATCATCTTTTCAGGAAAATTGAGCGCCTTCAACAGACCTCGCCCGCTAGAAGGGGCCGCGACCGAGAGCGGGATTTTCATGTTCAGCGACACCGAAGAGGCCATTTCATCGCCGTCCCTGGCCCTGCCGCCCATGGCGCTGGTGCTCGGGATGGTGTCGATCACGGCGGGCGCGTCCTTTGCCCAGCGGCTGTTTCCGGTGGTCGGCGCCGAAGGGGCGACGGCCCTCCGCTTGGTGATCGGCGCGCTGTTTCTGCTCGGCGTCGCCCGTCCGTGGCGGATGCGCTTCGGTCACAAGCGATGGGCTCCGGTCATCGCCTACGGCGCGATGATGGGCGGGATGAACCTGCTCTTTTACATGTCGTTGCAGACCCTGCCGCTCGGTGTCGCGATCGCCATCGAGTTCATCGGTCCGCTCGGCCTCGCGACGGTGTCGTCCCGGCGCGCGCTCGATCTTCTCTGGATCGCTCTCGCCGCGACGGGTCTCGTCTTGCTGGTGCTCATGGGGGCGAGCGCCGCGCGTGTCGATCTCGTGGGCTCCCTGTTCGCGCTCGCGGCGGGATTATGCTGGGCCGGCTACATGGTCTTCGGCCGCATGGCGGGCCGGGACTTCGGCGGCAGCGCGACATCTCTCGGGATGACGATTGCTGCTCTCATCGTCTTGCCGATCGGCTTCTCGCACGCCGGACCTCACCTGTTCGAGCCGAACGTGCTGGTGCTCGCCCTGATCGTCGGCCTGCTCTCCAGTGCGCTGCCCTATTCGCTGGAGATGTTCGCCCTCCGGCACCTCTCGGCGAAGACCTTCGGCATCCTGAGCAGCGGCGAGCCGGCGGTCGGCGCCGTCATCGGCGCGATCCTGCTCGGGCAGGCGCTGCCCCTCAGCCAATGGGTCGGTATCGGGCTGATCTCCTGCGCCTCCATCGGCACGTCCCTTGCGGCGATCCGGGAGCGCAAGGCCGCGGAACGGTCCCAGAGCCGCGCGGAAGCGGCACCGCCCTTCCCGCCAGCCCTTTGATCGGTCGAAGCGGTCAGCCTTCCGACGAAGGACGCGCGCGCCCTAACATCCCGCCCTGGCCCGGGTGGACTGCCCCATGAAAAAAGCGCGGGGATTGCTCCCCGCGCTCGTTCTCTGTCCGAGGGTGCAGACGGGCCGGACCTCAGAAGTCCATGCCACCCATGCCGCCCATGCCGCCGCCGGCCGGGAGCGCCGGAGCGTCCTTCTTCGGCTTCTCGGCGATCAGCGCCTCGGTGGTGATGAGGAGCGAGGACACCGACGCGGCGTTCTGGAGCGCGGTGCGCACCACCTTGGCCGGGTCGATGACGCCGATCTTGAAGAGATCGCCGAACTCGCCGGTCTGGGCATTCCAGCCGTACGCCAGTTCGTCCTTCTCGAGGAGCTTGCCGACCACGATCGAACCGTCGGCGCCGGCATTGATGGCGATCTGACGGGCCGGCGCCTGGACGGCGCGGCGAACGATCTCGACGCCGACCTTCTGGTCGTCGTTGCCCGGCTTCACGGACTCGAGGGCCTTGAGCGCGCGCAGGAGCGCGAGACCGCCACCCGGGAGGATGCCTTCCTCGACGGCCGCGCGGGTCGCGTGCAGCGCGTCGTCGACGCGGTCCTTCTTCTCCTTCACCTCGACCTCGGTCGCGCCGCCGACGCGGATCACCGCGACGCCGCCCGCGAGCTTGGCCAGACGCTCCTGCAGCTTCTCACGGTCGTAGTCCGAGGTGGTCTCCTCGATCTGCGCCTTGATCTGCGAAACGCGGGCCTCGATGTCGGACTTCTCGCCGACGCCGTCCACGATCGTGGTGTCTTCCTTCGTGATGACGACCTTCTTGGCGCGGCCGAGCAGGTCGAGCGTCACGTTCTCGAGCTTGATGCCGAGGTCTTCGGAGATGACCGTGCCGCCGGTGAGGATCGCGATGTCCTCGAGCATCGCCTTGCGGCGATCACCGAAGCCCGGCGCCTTCACGGCCGCGATCTTGAGACCGCCGCGCAGCTTGTTGACGACGAGCGTGGCGAGCGCCTCGCCCTCGACGTCCTCGGCCACGATCACGAGCGGCTTCGACGACTGGACGACCGCCTCGAGAACCGGAAGCAGCGCCTGGAGGGAGGACAGCTTCTTCTCGTGGATGAGGATGAAGGCGTCCTCGAGCTCGACGCGCATCTTCTCGGCATCGGTCACGAAGTAGGGCGACAGGTAGCCGCGATCGAACTGCATGCCCTCGACGACTTCGAGTTCGGTGTCGAGCGACTTCGCCTCTTCGACGGTGATGACGCCCTCGTTGCCGACCTTCTTCACCGCCTCGGCGAGGAACCGACCGACTTCCTGGTCGCCGTTCGCGGAGATGGTGCCGACCTGCTCGATCTCTTCGTTGGTCGTGACCTTGCGGGCCTTCGACTTGAGATCGGCAACGATCGCCTCGACGGCGAGGTCGATGCCGCGCTTCAGGTCCATCGGGTTGATGCCGGCGGCAACCGCCTTGGCGCCTTCCTTCACGATCGCCTGGGCGAGAACCGTGGCGGTCGTGGTGCCGTCGCCGGCGAGGTCGTTGGTCTTGGAGGCGACCTCACGGACGAGCTGGGCGCCGAGATTCTCGAACTTGTCCTCGAGCTCGATCTCCTTCGCCACCGTCACACCGTCCTTGGTGATGCGGGGAGCGCCGAACGACTTCTCGATGACGACGTTGCGGCCCTTCGGGCCGAGGGTCACCTTCACCGCGTTGGCGAGGGTGTCGACGCCGCGCAGCATGCGGTCACGAGCGTCGATGGAAAACTTTACGTCCTTGGCAGCCATTGTCTTGATCTCCGAATGAAAAAGGTCGGGTGAGCGGGGTCGGCCGTCAGGCGGCCTGCTTCGCGGCGCTCACGCCCTCGACGATGCCGAGGATGTCGCTCTCCTTCATGATGAGGAGATCCTGGCCGTCGATCTTCACTTCGGTGCCGGACCATTTGCCGAACAGGACGCGGTCGCCGGCCTTCACGTCGAGAGCGACGAGCTCGCCCTTCTCGTTGCGGGCGCCCGGGCCGACGGCGACGACTTCGCCCTCCTGCGGCTTTTCCTTGGCGGTGTCGGGGATGATGATGCCACCCTTCGTCTTCTCCTCCGCGTCGATGCGGCGGACGACGACGCGGTCATGCAGCGGCCGGAACGTCATGCTCTTTCCTCCAAGCTCGAATGACAGGTTCCTCCGTCCGGCCCGGCATCCTGAAAAGGCACGCCGGGCGGACGCCGACGATTTGGGCGAAATCGGCGACGGGTTCAAGAGGGTGGGACGAAAAATTTGGCACTCGGTGAACGGGAGTGCCAACCGCCACGCTGCGGCATTTTTGGACGCCGTTTGTAAGCCGGCTTGATCCGCGCGGCGAACGGCGAAACAGTCTGCGCGGCCGGAAGGCCCCGAGGAGGAAACGACTATGACGCCTGCGGCGACGGATTCAACCGCGATCGAGGCGCGCGTAAGGCAGGCGATCGACGACGACCTCGTCGAGGCCTTCCGGCGCGACGGCGCCGTGTGCGTGCGCGGGCTGTTCGACGCCGACGAGATTGCGCTCTGCCGCGCGGCCATCGACGAGAACATGGCGGCGCCGAGCGAACGGGCGATCGTCGCGAGCCGACCGGAGGATCCCGGCTTCTTCATCGAGGATTTCTGCAACTGGCAGCGGATCGAGGGCTACCGGCAGTTCGTGTTCGGCGCGCCGGCTGCCGCGGCGGCGGCCCGGCTGATGGGCGCGGCCACGGTGCGGCTCTATCACGACCATCTCCTGGTGAAGGAGCCCAACACCCGCCAGAAGACGCCGTGGCACCAGGACCAGCCCTATTACAACGTCGAGGGCCGGCTCAATTGCTCGATGTGGATGCCGGTCGATCCGGTGCCGCGGACGGCGACGCTCGAATTCGTCGCCGGCTCGCATCTCGGGCCCTGGCTGATGCCGCGAACCTTCATGACGAACGAGGCACGCTGGTTTCCGGAGGGCAGCCTCGCCGATCTGCCCGACATCGACGCCAACCGCGACGCCTTCCCGATCCTCGGCTGGGCGCTCGAGCCGGGGGACGCGGTGTTTTTCCACATGCTCGCCCTGCACGCCGCCGGCGGTGCGGGGAGCGGCCGGCGGCGGGTCCTGTCGGTGCGCTTTCTTGGCGACGACATGCGACACGCCCCGAGGCCGTGGAAAACCTCCCCCAATTTCCCGAACTTAGAGAACGAGTTACCGGCAGGTGCTGCGATGGAACATCCATTGTTCCCCATTTTGTGGCCGCGGACCCTTGGTGATTAATCGCCTCACCGTCTCATTTCGGCCTGCTATCTCGGCCTTGGTTTCCTTGAGAATAGCGTGAGAAAGAGACCTCAAGGCTGAAACCGCGCTTTCACCCTCGGATCGGGAACTGTATGGTTGCATTCAAAGCACCCAATACGATCTAGAATATCGGGTCCTCAAAGGTTGAGTCCGAACCTCTTCATTTCAGGCGGCATCCCGAGCCCGCGAACGGCGGGTCTTGTTGGAAGGAATGCGCGATCTCCCACCGAGCCGGGCTGTCAGGGCCCCGAGCCCGTGAGAGCGCCTCGTGCCGTAGCGGTCGAACCCTGCGACCGATCGGAAAGCGTCGCGCATGTTTGAGAACGATCCGAACGATCTGCCGATGGGCGGCCGGAGGCGCCGCCGGTTCCGTTCGCTCATCGAAGCGGTCGAGACGTCGTCGATCTACATGCTGAGCCGCGAGGGGCGCATTCGAAGCTGGAATGCCGGCGCCGAGCGCAACGAGGGCTATGCCGCCGCGGAGATCCTCGGCGAGCCGTTCAGCCGCCTGTTCCGCCTGCGCGACGTCCAGGACGGCTTGCCGGAGCGCCTGCTCACCGAGGCGGCCGAGCAGGGTCAGATCGCGATCGAGGGCTGGTGCCGGCGCAAGAGCGGCGAGGAATTTTGGGCCATTCTCGGCGTCACCGCGCTCTATGACGAGATCGGCCAGCTCGATGGCTTCGCGGTCGTGACGAGCAACCTGACCGAGCGCAAGCAGAACGAAGAGATCCTCAAAGCGAGTGAGGAGCGCTTCCGCGCGGCGATGGAGCATTCCGCCATCGGCATGGCCCTCGTCGGCATCGACGGTACGGTTTTGCGGGCCAACGGCGCGCTCTGCGTGATGCTCGAATGCGCGCTCTCCACGATCGAGGACCAGAATTTCCACGCTGCTTGCCACCCGGAGGACAGCGCGATCGATCTCGAACTCAGGCACAACCTGATCGACGGCAAGATCGACAATTACCGCATCGAGAAGCGCTATCGCTGCGCCGACGGGCACTATGTCTGGGGCCTGCTCAACGTCTCGCTGGTGCGCGCCCACGACGGCTCGCCGTTGCACTTCATCTGCCAGGTCCAGGACATCGACGCCCTGAAGCGGGCCGAGGCGGCGCTCCACGCCGAGCGCGACCGGCTCCAGGTGACGCTCTATGCCATCGGCGACGGCGTGATCTCGACCGACCTCGAGGGCCGCATCGAGCTCATGAACGCCGCCGCCTGCGAGATGACGGGCTGGTCGCTTGAAGACGCCCGCGGCAACAAGGTCGAGGACGTCTTCAAGGTTGTCGACAGCGAGAGCGGGCTGCCGATCGAGAACCCGGTCTACCGCAGCATCGCCGACCGGCACGTGATCAGCATGCCGGGCAATCTCGCCTTGCTCGGCCGCCACGGCGAGCGGCGCGAGATCCAGGATTCCGCCGCTCCGATCGTTGCCAAGAGCGGCGCCCTGATCGGCTCGGTGCTCGTCTTCCAGGACGTCACGGTGGTGCGCAACATCCAGCGGGAGCTGCGCTTCAACGCCACCCACGATGGCCTCACCGGGCTCCCCAACCGGCGTTATTTCGAGCAGACGCTCGACGATGCGCTGCGCCAGATCCGGGGCACCACGAACCAGCACACCCTGTGCTTCCTCGACCTCGACCGCTTCAAGATCGTCAACGACACGGCGGGCCACGCCGCGGGCGACACGCTTCTATGCGCCGTCGCCCGGCTGATCCGCCGCGCGGTCGGCGAGACCGATCTGGTCGCCCGTCTTGGGGGGATGAATTCGCAATCATCCTCTTCAACCGCGGCGTCGAGGCGGCGAAAGAGGTGATCGGCCATCTCGTCGATGCCCTCCAGGCGATGCAATTCCCCTGGGAGAATCGCATCTTCCGGGTGAGCGGCAGCATCGGCATGGTCGGGGTGACGCCTCTCTCGGAATCCCGCGGCCAGTTGATGCGCTATGCCGACATCGCCTGCTACGCGGCGAAGCGGGCCGGCCGCAATCGCTACAGCGTCTACGAGGCGCCGGCGGGCGCCAATCCGGAGCGACAGCGCGAGCTCCTGATGGCCGCCGACCTGCGCGAGGCGCTCGCCGACGGGCGTTTCCGGCTGTTCGCCCAGACGATCATCTCGGCGCGCGGCGACACTTATCGCCATTATGAGCTTCTGCTGCGCATGGTCGACCGCGAGGGCAACCTCGTGCAGCCGTCGCATTTCATTCCGGCGGCCGAGCATTACGACGTGATGGCGGACCTCGACCGCTGGGTCTTGAGCCAGATGCTCACCAAGCACGCCAAGGCGCTCGCCCGCATTCCAGACCTTTCGATCAGCGTGAACCTGTCGGCGAACTCGCTGAACGACACGCGCTTCTTCCCGTTCTTCCTGGATCTGATCGAACGTTCGACGCTGCCCCCCGAGCGCCTCACCATCGAGGTGACGGAAACTGCCGTCATCAACAATATCTCGATCGCGAGCCGCACGCTCGAGCAGTTGCGCGATCTGGGTTGCAAGATCGCGCTCGACGATTTCGGCGTCGGCGTCGGCTCGTTCACCTATCTGCGCAGCTTCAAGGTCGATTTCGTCAAGATCGAAGGCAGCTTCGTCCGCAACGTCAACAAGAGCCGGATCGAATCCGTCATCGTGCAATCGATCAACAACATCGCGCACGAACTCGGGGCGAAGACGATCGCCGAATTCGTCGAGGACGACGACATCCTGCGGACGATCCAGATGCTCGGCGTCGATTACGCGCAGGGCTACGCGATCTCGAAGCCGACACCGCTCGAAGACGTGCTCGAGCGCGCCTGAGCCTCGCGGCCTCTCATCGCGTCTTTTTTCAGCGAAGATCTGAGCCGGCGGCGACCGATCACATCGCTCAGCCTCTCTGCTCTCCCTTCTCCCCGCGAGCGGGGAGAAGGTGGCCCGACAGGGCCGGATGAGGGGCCTTCGCGCCGCTCACCATCGGCGTAACGCTCTAAGAATAAAGAGTCTTTCCCCCTCATCCGCCCCTTCGGGGCACCTTCTCCCCGAGGGGGAGAAGGGTCGGCGGCGCGGGCCAATCTCAATTCCCCGCCTCGCGGGCGACGGGCAAGCCCGCCGCCCGTAAGCCCCTGTCAGACCTCGATCTCGCTGCCGTCCTGACCCCAGCGGGTGTGGAAGCGGCCGGGCCTGTCGAGCCGGGCATAGGTGTGGGCACCGAAATAATCACGCAGACCCTGGAGCAGGTTCGCCGGGCCGCGGCCGCGCCGGAAGCCGTCGAAATAGGCGATCGACGAGGCGAAGGCGGGGACGGGAATGCCCTCCGAGATCGCCCGGGCGACGACGGCGCGCCAGTTCGGTTCGGCCGCCACGACGGCCTCGCGGAACACGTCCTGAAGCAGCAGGTGCGGCACCGGGTCGAGGCCGCTATAGGCCTCGCGGATGCGGTTCAGGAAGCGGGCACGAATGATGCAGCCGCCCCGCCAGATCGTCGCGAGATCGCCGAGGTGCAGATCCCAGCCGAACTGGGCCGAGGCCGCCGACAATTGCTCGAAGCCTTGGGCATAGGCGACGATCTTCGAGGCGTAGAGCGCGTCGCGGATGGCGTCGATGTCGGCCTGGGTCGGCGCGCGGACGGGGATCGCCGGCTGCGGCAGAGCCTTCGCCGCATCGAGCCGCAGCGCGCGAGAACCCGACAGGGCGCGGGCGAACACCGCCTCGGTGATCGAGGTCAGCGGCACGCCGAGATCGAGCGCGGACTGGGCGGTCCAGCGTCCCGTTCCCTTCTGCTCGGCCTCGTCGACGATCGAATCGACCAGCGGCTTGCCGGTGCCGTCGCGCTTGCGCAGCACCGCGGCGGTGATCTCGATCAGGTAGGATTCGAGTTCGCCCTTGTTCCACTCGGCGAAGATGTCGGCGATCGCCTCGGCCTCGAGACCGTAGAGCGACTTCATCAGGTCGTAGGCTTCGGCGATGAGCTGCATGTCGGCATATTCGATGCCGTTGTGCACCATCTTCACATAATGGCCGGCGCCCTCGGGCCCGATGAAGGTGCAGCAGGGCGTGCCGTCCACCTGCGCCGCCATGCGCGTCACGATCGGCTCGATGCGGGCATAGGCCTCGCGCTCGCCGCCGGGCATCATGCTCGGGCCTTCGAGTGCACCCTCCTCGCCGCCGGAGATTCCCATGCCGACGAAGCGAATGCCCTTGTCCTTCAGGGCATGGAAGCGGCGGCTCGAGTCGGTGAAGAGCGAGTTGCCGCCGTCGATGATGATGTCACCCTCGTCGAGGTGGGGCAGCAGTTCCTCGATCACCTCGTCGACCGGCTTGCCGGCCTTGACCATGATGATGATCGGACGCGGCCGAACGATGGAACGCGTGAACGCGCCGATGTCCGTCGCCGGGAAGAAGCGGCCCTCGCTGCCGTGCTCACGGATCAGTTCCTCCGTACGGCCCGGATGACGGTTGTACACCGCGACGTTGAAATCCTTGCGAGCGGCGTTGCGCGCCAGGTTCGCTCCCATGGTCGCGAGACCGAGTACGCCGATATCAGCCAAATCGCCCAATAGACTCACCCTGTTCTTTGGAGGCGTTCCAGCTTTCCCGATGCCGGATGCTGTCGACGCCGCCTCCGAATGCCTGGATCGAGGTCTTTGTTTTCGTCTGCACCGACACGCCACACGTCGCGAAGACATGCGAGCCGGAGCGCCCCGACGCCCGACGATGGTTCCCGCCGTGCGTCGGGACCATGGAACCTGTCGGCGACACGATCAAGCCCCTCCTCCCGCCGAACACGAACAAACGACCGCGCAGCCGTGCAAAAGACCACCCTCGCGGGGCGTTCGACGCCGGCGGCATCGAAACGAGCCTGGCCCGCGGCTCACCGCGCGGCGCGGGCCGCCATCGCGGCGAGGATCGCACCGGACGCGGGGGCGTCGCCGAGTGCCGACACCGGAACGCGCAACTTGCGGCTCCAGTTCGAACGCTCGGTCGTCGTGCCGGGCAGGTTGAGGGCTTCGGTCTCTCCCGTCAGGTCGTCGGCCTGCACGAGCGCCAGCATCGACGGCGTCTCGGCGAGGAAGGCGTGGATCGCCCCGGCACTCGCCGGATCGAGTGGCGCCTCGAGCGAGGGCGGCGCGCCGAGCACGCCGGCGGCTGTGAGCGCGGCCAGGAGATGCTCCTTCGCGGCGTGACGCTCGGTCCGCGCCGCCACCGCCTCCGCATCGCCGAGGATCGTGAGCCGATGGCGCTCGTCGATGTCCGCCCCGATCCACCAGCCGGCAAGCGTCGGCAGATCATGGGTCGAGACGCACGTGGCGGCGCGCGGCGGATAGGCCGACGGTGGGCGGAACGTCTCGCCGTCGCGCTCGAACCAGAGCACCCGATAGGACAGGATATCGGCCGCCATCAGCGCCTCGCCGGTGCCCTCCGGCACTGTGCCGAGGTCCTCGCCGACGACGAGGCAGCCGGCGCGGGTGCTTTCCAGCGAGAGGACGCCGATCAAATCCTGGAACGGGAAGGCGACATAGGTGCCCTCCCCGGCTCCCGCCCCTTCCGGCACGAGGAACAGACGGCGCAGGCCCAGAACGTGGTCGATCCGGAGCGCGCCCGCATGGCGCATGTTGGCGGCCACGAGGTTGGCGAAGCCGGCATAACCCTCGCGCGCCCAGGCGATCGGGTCCGGCGGCGGCAGGTTCCAGATCTGGCCGTCGGCAGCGAACGGGTCCGGCGGCGCCCCGACCGAAACGCCGCTCATCAGGACGTCGCTCTCCGACCACGCCTCGGCGCCGTCGGGCGCCGTGCCGACCGCGAGGTCGCGATAGAATCCGATCGAAAGGCCGGCCTCGCGCACGGTGGCGGCGGCCTCGCCGAGCTGAAGGTCCGCGACCCATTGCAGGAACGAGAAGAAGCGGACGCGACCGGGATGGGCCCTGGCGAAGAACTCGACGCCGCTCTGTTCCGGGTGGACGAGATCGGCCGGCCAAGTCCACCATTCGCTGGTGCCCCGCGCCTCGGCGATCGCCTGGAAGGTCGTAAAGCGGCGAAGCGCGCGGCCGCCCCGTGCGATGAACGCCTCGAAAGCGGCAAGCGCGGGGTCGGCGGCATCGGACGCCCGCCGCGCCTCGAAGGCCTGAAAGGCCGCGTCGAGCACCCGCCGCTTGGCGTCCCAGGCCCCGACATAATCGACATGGGGCGTCGCCGAGAGCGCCGCGAGGCGCCCCGCCTCGGCGGCGAGCGCGGCGCGGGCTTGCTCGGAGAGCAGCACCGCCGGCAGCGCCGTCACGTCGATGTAGATCGGCTCGAGGAAACGGCGATCGCACGGATGATAGGGGCTCGTGCGCCGGCGGTCGTGCTCGAACAGAGCGTGGAGCGGATTGAGCCCGAGCACGGCGGCCCCGGCGTCGGCCGCGAACCGGCCGAGCGCGCCGAGCGTGGTGAAATCGCCGATACCTTGGTCGCCGACGCGGGGGACCGAATAGAGATGCGCGGCGAGGCCGAACCGGCGCCCGCTGTCGGCGAGCGCGGGCGGCAGATAGCAGGCGCCGGGGGCGACAATGAGCTGGCCGCTCGCGTCGGCGCGGTCGGCGAGGCGCACGACGTGACGCCCCGGCGGCTGCGGCGGCAGATCGATCTCGCGCAGGCGGACGGAGCGCCCGTCGGGCAGCGCCGTCCAGGCCGTGCGAACGGCGTCGGCCTCGATCCGGATCGTCTCGGTGCCGCGCCCTTCATGCTCGATGACGAGATCGATCGGTCGCCCGGCCGCCCCCGTGTCGGGCCCGAGGCGCAAGGTCGTCGCGGCGCCCGTCCTGGCGACGGTGGCGAGCGGCAGGGGCGCGAGCGCCCGCTCGGACATCAGGCGAAAGAGGCTGTCGCGGGCCTCGCCGGTCGACCCGGCCGGCAGCCGCATCGCCTTCAACAAAGCCCGCTTGCTGTCGTCGCCGACGCGGTGATTGTTGCCGTCGACGTCCCACCAGTCCGGGGCGAGCCCCGCCGCGGTGGCGAGGCGGTCGAGCACCTCGGCGTCGGTCGCGCCCGCCCTCTTCGTGATCGGCTCCTCGACCACGAGGATCGCCGAGCGACCGGAGACCGCGAGGGTGCGGGCCGCAACCGGACCGGCGCGGCTGAGATCATGGCTGTCGATTTCGATCCGCCAGCGCGACCCGGCGCGCGGCGTCGGCAGCGTCACGTCGAGATCGTAGCCCCCGGCGTGGAGGACGACGACGACCCGGCTGTCGGCCTCGCTCTCGCGCGCCGGCTCGTAGAGCGCGGCGATCAGGGTGCGGATGTCGGCGTTGTTCCAGTCCTCGGCCCCAAGCGGCGCCCCGTCCGCCCGCAGCCATTGAACATCGGGAAGGGCGGCGCCGGTCGCCGGTGCGCCGGTGAGCGGACGCTCGGCCCTGAGCGCCGCGTGCGCCTTGCGCGCGGCGACGAGGCTCGCGGCGAACTCGATCATGCCCTCGTCGGCATGCTCCCAGTCGATATAGGAGATCGGATTGTCCTGGGCGTAGGCGTTGTTGTTGCCGGCCTGGGTGCGGCCCAACTCGTCGCCGAGCGAGAGCATCGGCGTGCCGCGCGAGAACAGCAGGGTTGCCATCAGCGCCCGCGCTTCCGCCGCCCGGCGGGCGAGGACGGCCGGATCGTCGGTCGGCCCCTCGACCCCGTTGTTCCAGGAATAATTGGCGTCGGTGCCGTCGCGGTTGAACTCGCCGTTCGCCTCGTTGTGCTTGCCCGCATAGGCGACGAGGTCGGCGAGGGTGAAGCCGTCGTGGGCGGTGACGAAGTTGATGCTGTCGGAGACGAGGCGGCGGCGCGGCGCGAACACGTCGGCGGAGCCCGCGAAGCGGGTGACGATTTCGCCGATCATGCCGCCGTCGCCGCGCCAGAAGCGGCGGACGCTGTCGCGGTAGCGATCGTTCCATTCGCCCCAGCCGGCCGGGAAGGCGCCGAGATGGTAGCCGCCCGGACCGGGATCCCACGGCTCGGTGACGAGTACTCGGTCCTTGAGGATCGGGTCCTGCGCGATCGCCGCGAGGAAGGGCGCGGCCGGATCGAAGCCGTCGTCGCGCCGGGCGAGCGTCACGCCAAGATCGAAGCGGAAACCGTCGATCCCGGTCTGCACCGCCCAGAGCCGCATCGCGTCGAGCACCACCCGCAGCACATGCGGGCGATCGAGCGGCAGCGTGTTGCCGCAGCCGGTGTCGTCGACGAAGTGCGAGAGATCGCCTGGAACCAGACGATAATAGGCCGCGTTGTCGAAGCCGCGCATGGAGACGGTCGCCCCCAGCCGGTCGCCCTCGCCGGTGTGGTTGTAGACGACGTCGAGGATGACCGAGATGCCGGCCGCCTGGAGCGCCTCGACGGCGGCCCGGATCTCGGGAAAGCCGCCGGGCGCCAGACGCGGCTCCGGCGCGGCATAGAGGACCGGATTGTAGCCCCAATGGTTGCGCAGCCCGAGCGGTGGCAGATGGCGCTCGTCGATCGCCGCCGACGAAGGCATCAGTTCGACGGCATTGATGCCGAGGCGCTTCAGGTGCGCGATGGAGGCGGGATGGGCGAGCCCCGCATAGGTGCCGCGGATCGCTTCGGGGATCGCCGGATTGAGCGCGGTGAAGCCGCGGACGTGAAGCTCGTAGAGAACGGTGCGGCCACGATCGTGGGGCCGGGGCGGCGGCGGCGCGGCGGCGAAGAAGCCGGGCTCCACGACGATCGCCTTCGGCATGAAGGGGGCGCTGTCGGTGCGGTCGGGCTCGGTCCCGAACGGCGTGCCGGGGGGCACGTCGAACATCGCCGGATGCAGCGCGAACGAGCGGTCGATGCGCGTCGCCTGGGGATCGAGGACGAGCTTCGCCGGGTTGTAGCGGTCGCCGGCCTCGGGCCTCCACTCGCCCTCGACGCGGAAGCCGTAGCGCGCGCCCGGTGCGACGGCCGAGACGTGGCCGTGGAAGACGTCGCCGGTGCGGGCCGGCAGGGCGATGCGCTCGAGTTCTACCGCGCCGGCTTCGTCGAACAGGCAGAGCAGCACCCGCGCCGCGCGCGCGGCATAGACCGCAACGTTGACCCCCCGGTCGTCGGCACGGACACCGAGTGGTTCCGGGCGGCCGGCGGTGACGATGCGGTCGGTCATAGGGGCTCCTGCCTGTCAGCGTCTGGCCGCACCGAAGGAACGATGCGAGGCGGGCGCGGGGCGCGCCGATGGCTACATATATGCGCGTCCCTCCCCCGCGGTTCCGACGCGGGGTCCCGGCCGTCAGCGACGCTCGGCGAGAACCTCGCGATAGAGCGCCGCATAGCGCGCCGCGGGACCGGCCCACGATACATCCATGGTCATCGCGTTCTTCTGCATGCGCCCCCAGCGCTCGCGATCGTCCCACAGGGCGGCGACGCGCGCCAGCGCGCGCTGAAGCATATCCGCGGTCGTCGGCGCGAATTGGAAGCCGGTCGCGACGCCAGCGGCGAGCGCCGCCTCGTTCGCGTCGATCACCGTGTCGGCGAGGCCGCCGACGCGCGCGACGAGAGGCAGCGCGCCGTAGCGCAGGGCACAGAGTTGGGTCAGCCCGCAGGGCTCGAAACGGGAGGGCACCAGGATCACGTCCGAGCCCGCCTGGACGCGGTGCGCGAGCGCCTCATCATAGCCGACGACGACGCCGATCCGGTCGGGGTGCGCCGCCACGAGCCCGCGGAACGCGTTCTCGAAGGTATGGTCGCCGCTGCCGAGCACGACGAGTTGGCCGCCGGCCGCAATAAGCGCGGAGGCGCTTTCAAGAAGCAGGTCGGGGCCTTTCTGCCAGGACAGGCGGCTGACGAGCCCGAACAGCGGCCGGCTCGGATCGACGTCGATGCCGAACGCCCTCTGGAGGACCGCTTTGTTGATCGCACGCCCTTTCATCGATTTGGCGTCGAACGAAGCCTCGATCAGCGGATCGGTCGCCGGATTCCAGACGCTGGTGTCGATGCCGTTGACGATCCCGACGAGGGCGTTCGCCTTGGCGCGCAGCAGCCCGTCGAGGCCCATGCCGCCGTCGGGCGTGGTAATCTCGAGGGCGTAGGTCGGCGACACCGTGGTGATGCGGTCCGACAGGAGGAGCCCGGCTTTGAGGTAGCCGACGCTGCCGTAGAACTCGACGCCGCCGAGGGAGAAAGCGTGGGGCGGCAGGCCGATCGAGGGCAGGATCTCCGCCGGAAACTTGCCTTGGAAGGCCAAGTTGTGGACCGTCATCACGGTCGCGACCCTGTCGGCGGCCCCGCCATAATAGATGTAGGCGGCGGTCAGCCCGGCCTGCCAATCGTGGGCATGGACGACATGGGGCTGAAACGCGCCGAGATGGCCGGCCCCGACATAGGCACCGACCGCGCTCAGCGCGGCGAAGCGGATGGCGTTGTCCGGCCAATCGACACCGCCCGGCGCGAGGTAGGGCGATCCGGGTCGGTCGTAGAGATGCGGCGCATCGATCACCAGGAGTTCGAGGCCGGCCGCGTGGGCATGGAGGAGCCGAGCCCGCCCGCCGAAAAGATCGGGGAAGGTATGGACCTCCTCCGCGCTTTCGAGCGCGGCCATCACCGCGGGATAGCCGGGGATCAGGGAGACCATCCGCACGCCGACCGCGGCGAGCGCTCCCGGCAACGCACCGGAGACGTCGGCGAGACCGCCGGTCTTCACGAGCGGATAGAGTTCCGACACGACGGACAGGACGGCAATTTCGGGCATGGCGGGGCCGCTCGCAGGAGAGGAGAGAAGGAGCCGGCGTCCGGGAAGGCGGCCGTCAGCCCCTGAGGCGGTCGATCATCGGCTGGGTGATGAGGCAGACCCCCTTCTCGGTGCGGCGGAAACGCCTCGCATCGAGTTCCGGGTCCTCCCCGACCACCAAGCCCTCGGGTATTTGCACGGCGGCATCGACGATCACCCGCGACAGGCGGGCGCCGCGTCCGACGTCGGCATAAGGGAGAATAACCGCACCCTCGATATGGCTGTATGAATTTACCCGCACGCCGGTGAACAGCAAGGTGCGGCGCAGGGAAGCGCCCGAGATGATACAGCCGCCCGAGACGAGCGAGGACACCGCCTGGCCGCGCCGGCCGTCCTCGTCGTGGACGAACTTGGCCGGCGGCGCGAGTTCGCTGTAGGTCCAGATCGGCCAGTCGCGATCGTAGAGATCGAGGTCGGGCACGACGGCGGTCAGATCGATGTTCGCCTCCCAATAGGCGTCGACGGTTCCGACATCACGCCAATAGGGGCCCGATTCCGCCTCCGAGCGCACGCAGGAGCGGGAGAAATGGTGCGCCACCGCCTTCCCGTTCTTCACGATGTGCGGGATGATGTCCTTGCCGAAATCGTGGCTCGAGCCCGGATCGGCGGCATCGCGGCGCAGTTCGTCGAGCAGGAACTTGGTGTTGAAGACGTAGATGCCCATCGAGGCGAGCGAAGATTCCGGTTTTCCCGGCATTGCCGGCGGGTTCTTCGGCTTCTCGACGAAATCGATGATGCGGTCTTCATCGTCAACATGCATGACGCCGAAGCCGGTCGCCTGCTCGCGCGCGACCTCGAGGCAGCCGACCGTCACATCGGCCCGCTGGTCGACGTGCTGCTGGAGCATCAGCTCGTAGTCCATCTTGTAGATGTGATCGCCCGCCAGCAGGACGATGTATTCGACATCGTAGGCTTCGATGATGTCGATATTCTGGTACACGGCATCGGCGGTACCGAGATACCACATCGTCTCGGACACGCGTTGGCTCGCCGGCAGGATGTCGAAACTCTCGTTGCGCTCGGGGCGCAGGAAGGTCCAGCCGCGGCTCAGATGCCGGATCAGGCTGTGAGCCTTGTATTGGGTGGCGACGCCGATGCGGCGGATGCCGGAATTGAGCGCGTTCGACAGCGCGAAATCGATGATGCGCGTCTTGCCGCCGAAATAGACGGCCGGCTTCGCCCGCCGGTCCGTCAGCTCCATCAGGCGGCTGCCGCGCCCACCCGCCAGCACATAAGCCATCGCATGCCGCGACAGACGACCTCTGGTTCCGGTTTCAACGGGCATCCCCGACTCCCCTGCACGACCTTTTTGTTCAGTCCCGGTTCTTGCACGACAGCCGTCGTCTCAGACCGGTTCCTGGTCCCACACCAGATAGAGCGCCGCCAGCGGCGGCACCACGACCTCGGCCGAGGCCGGAAGGCCGTGGCTCGGCTCCTCTACGGCGATGACCGATCCTCCGTTCCCGACACCCGATCCGCCATAGATTTCGGCGTCGCTGTTGAGAATCTCCCGCCAGCGCCCGGCCCGCGGCAGACCGATGCGGTATCCGGGGCGCGGTACCGGGGTGAAGTTGCAGACCACCACGATCGGCGGACCGTCCTCGCCGTCGCTGCGCTGCCACGCGAAGACCGACTGATCGCGGTCGTCGACGACGATCCAGCGGAACCCTTCCGGCTCGCAGTCTCGGGCGTGAAGGGCCGGGTGGTTCACATAGGCACGGTTGAGATCGCGCACCCACGCCTGGAGTCCGCGATGGGGCCAGAACGCGGTGAGATGCCAGTCGAGCCCCTGCTCGAAATTCCACTCTGAGATCTGGCCGAATTCCTGGCCCATGAAGAGGAGCTTCTTGCCCGGATAGCCCCACATCAAGCCGTAATAGACGCGGGCGTTGGCGAAGCGCTGCCATTCGTCCCCCGGCATGCGGCCGAGGATCGAGCGTTTGCCGTGCACCACCTCGTCGTGGGAGAGCGGCAGCACAAAATTCTCCGACCACGCATAGAGCAGGCCGAACGTCATCTTGTCGTGGTGCCAGCGCCGATGCACCGGATCGCGCGACATGTAGTCGAGCGTGTCGTGCATCCAGCCCATGTTCCACTTGAAGCCGAAGCCGAGGCCGCCGGCGAAGACCGGGCTGGAGACTCCCGACCACGAGGTCGATTCCTCGGCGATGGTTACCGCACCCGGCGCTTCGGCATAGACATATTCGTTGGCGCGCTTCAGGAACGCGACCGCATCGCGGTTGTCGTTCGAGCCGTCGGAATTGGGCAGCCACTGGCCCGGCCCGCGCGAATAATCGAGGTAGAGCATCGAAGCGACCGCATCGACGCGCAGGCCGTCGATGTGGAACCGATCGACCCAATAGAGCGCGCTCGCCATCAGGACGTTCGCGACCTCGCGGCGGCCGAAATCATAGATCGCCGTATTCCAATCCGGGTGAAAGCCGCGCCGCGGATCGGCGTGTTCGTAGAGGTGCGTGCCGTCGAACAGGGACAGGCCGTGCACGTCCGTCGGGAAATGCGCCGGCACCCAATCGAGCACCACGCCGAGCCCGGCCTGATGGGCGCGGTCGACGAAGCGGGCGAAGCCCGCCGGGTCGCCGAACCGACGGGTCGGCGCGAACAGCCCGATCGGCTGATAGCCCCACGACGCATCGAGCGGGTGCTCGGTGATGGGAAGCAATTCGAGGTGGGTGAAGCCCATCTCGACCGCGTAGGGGATCAGGCGGTCGCCGAGTTCGTCATAGCTGAGGAAGCGACCGCCCTCCCCGCGCATCCACGAACCGAGATGGACCTCGTAGGCCGAGAACGGCTTGCGCCGCGGATCGCCCGCGGCGCGCGCCGCGAGATAGGCGTCGTCCTGCCACGCGAAGCGATCGGTGCGCGCGACGACCGAGGCGGTCGAGGGACGCAGTTCCGAGGCATAGCCGAACGGGTCGGCCTTGAGCGGCATCAGCGCGCCGTGCACGCCGACGATCTCGTATTTGTAGACCGCGCCCTCGCCGACACCGGGGGCGAAGATCTCCCACAGGCCGCTGTCGACGCGCTTGCGCATCTGGTGGCGGCGGCCGTCCCAATCGTTGAAGTCGCCGACCACGGAGACGCGTTGGGCGTTCGGCGCCCAGACGGCGAAGCGCACGCCGGCGGCGCCTTCGTGCTCCATCGGCTGCGCGCCGAGACGCTCATAAAGCTGCCGGTGGGTGCCTTCGACGAGGAGATGATCGTCGAGCGGGCCGAGGGTGGGTCCGAACGCGTAAGGGTCCTTCAGACGCCAGCTTCCGCCGGCGTTGGAGGCCTCGAGCGTATAGCGAAAGCGCGGCCCGAGCCGCGCGATCCGTCCCTCGAAGAAGCCGGCACCGTGACGCCGCTCGAGATCGCCGAGCGGCGCGCCGTCTTCGCCGAGCACCGCCACCACATCCGCGCCTGGAATAAAGGCACGGACGGCGTAGCCGTCCGGCACCGCATGGAGACCCAGCACTGCGAAGGGATCCGGGTGGCGCGCCGCGACGATCGCCGCGACATCGTCGTTACTCGCCCGCCAAAGCGCTCGGTTCACGCTCGCCCTTCCCCGTATCCGCGCGGTCCGCGCCCGGGCGGTCGGATCAATACCGCACCGGGACGTCCCAGATATCCTCGGCATATTCGGCGATCGAGCGGTCCGACGAGAACCAGCCCATCCCGGCGACGTTCAGAATGCTCGAACGCCCCCAGGCCGCCGTGTCGCGCCATTTGTCGCCGACCCGCCGCTGAGTTGCATAGTACGCGTCGAAATCCGCGGTGACCATGAAATAGTCGTGGTGACGCAGCGCGTTGGTTAGCGAGCCGAAGCGCCCCGGCTCGCCGGGCGAGAACACGCCGGATTCCACCGCCTCGATCACCTCGGCGAGGATCGGCGAGTTGGAGATGTTGGCCGTGCCGTCGATGCCCTCGCGGCGGCGCGCCTCGACCTCGTCGGCCTTCAGGCCGAAGATGAAGATGTTGTCGTCGCCGACATTCTCGAGGATCTCGACGTTGGCGCCGTCGAGCGTGCCGATGGTCAGCGCGCCGTTCAGAGCGAGCTTCATGTTGCCGGTGCCGGAGGCTTCCATGCCGGCCGTCGAGATCTGCTCGGAGAGATCGGCCGCCGGCACGATCGCCTCGGCGAGGCTCACGTTGTAGTTCGGCAGGAAGACGACCTTGAGCTTGTCGCGCACGGTCGGGTCGCTGTTGACGATGCGGGCCACGTCGTTGGCGAGCTTGATGATGAGCTTCGCCTGGTGGTAGCTCGGCGCCGCCTTGCCGGCGAAGATCTTGACGCGGTGGTTCCAATCACGCGTCGGCTGCGCGCGGATCGCGTCGTAGAGCGCGATGGTCTCCAGGATGTTGAGAAGCTGGCGCTTGTATTCGTGGATGCGCTTGATCTGCACGTCGAACAGCGACGACGGATCGACGCGGATGCCGATCTGCTCCTGGATGACCTTGGCGAGCGCGACCTTGTTGGCGCGCTTCACCGCGAGGAACTTCTCGCGGAACGCGGCGTCGTCGGCGAGCGGCTTCAGCTTCTCGAGCTCCATGGAGTCGTCGAGAATCTTCGGGCCGATCGCCTCGACGAGAAGCTTGGTGAGGCCAGGGTTCGCCTGATGCAGCCAGCGGCGGAAGGTGATGCCGTTGGTCTTGTTGACGATGCGGCCCGGCAGCAGGGTGTTGAGATCGCGGAACACCGTCTGGCGCATCAGGTCGGTATGGAGCGCCGAGACACCGTTGATGCGGTGCGAGGCGGCGAAGGCGAGCTGGCCCATGCGCACCCGGCGGCCCTGGGATTCGTCGATCAGCGAGACCGAGGAAAGCAGGGCGTCGTTGCCGGGATTCTTCGAGCGCGCCGCATCGAGATGGAACGCGTTCAAAAGATAGATGATCTGCATGTGACGCGGCAGCAGGCGCTCGATGAGCGGGACGGGCCAGCTCTCCAGCGCTTCCGGCAGCAGCGTGTGGTTGGTGTAGGAGAAGGTCTTCTGGGTGATCTCCCAGGCCTCTTCCCAGGCGATGTCGTAGGTGTCGAGCATCAGGCGCATCAGCTCGACGATCGCGATGGTCGGATGCGTGTCGTTGAGCTGGATCGCGACCTTCTCATGCAGCGTGCGGATATCGCCGTAGACCTTCATGTGGCGACGTACGAGGTCCTGGAGCGAGGCGGCGGCGAAGAAATATTCCTGCCGGAAGCGCAGCTCCTGGCCGGCCGGCGTCTCGTCGCTCGGGTAGAGGATCTTGGAGATCGATTCCGCGCGCATGCGGTCGGCGAAGGCGCCGACATGGTCACCGAGATTGAAGGCGTCGAGGCGCAGCGGATGGCTCGCGCGCGCCGACCACAGGCGCAGCGTGTTCACATGGCGGCCGCGCCAGCCGACGATCGTGGTGTCGTAGGCGACCGCCTCGATCACCTCGGCCGGCTTCCAGACGCTGCGAACCATGACATCGGAGGTCGCTTCGGCCTCGACGGTGCCGCCGAAGCCGATCGCGTAGACCACCTCCGGCCGCTCGAACTCCCAAGGATTGCCGAACGAGAGCCAATCTTCCGGATATTCCTGCTGCCAGCCGTTTTTGAGTGCCTGACGGAACAGACCGTGCTCGTAGCGGATGCCGTAGCCGTAGGCCGGAATGCCGAGCGTCGCCATGCTCTCCATGTAGCAGGCAGCGAGGCGGCCGAGACCGCCGTTGCCGAGCGCCGCATCGGGCTCGACCGTGCGCAGACGGTCGAGATCGACGCCGAGTTCCTCGAGCGCGGCACGCACCGGATCGGTGAGCTGAAGATTGTTGAGGGCATCGAACAGGAGGCGTCCGATGAGGAATTCGAGGGATAGATAATAGACCCGTTTGGCGCCGTTCTCGTAGGTCGCCTTGGTGCTCGCGATCCAGCGGTCGACGACGCGATCGCGCACGGCGAGCGCCACGGCGACGAACCAGTCGCGGTCACTCGCGGTCACCGTGCTCTTGCCGACATAATAGGTCAGCTTCTCGAGGATATCGGCGCGCAGCGATGAATTGTCGTCCCCGCGCGGGGCGCCCGGGCTTTCCGCCGGAATGGTTTCGAGGGCGGCGTGGACCGGTTCGGCTTTGACGTTCATGATCGGAGCCCCAGCGGATCGTGATTCAATTGACCGACATTCGAAGCGGCGCGGCGGGAGTTCCGGCCCTTCGCATGGCACGATTTCTACCCTAATCCCCGTCCGCGCAAAGCGGTAGCCGGAGAATGACTTATCTTCCGGCGCACCGTTTCGCGTCGCCGCGCGGCGTGCCCGAACTCTCATTGCGACACGGACACGACGATAGGACGACAGTCGCGTCAACCCGCGCGGGAGGTCCCCCAAAAGAGCGGAGCGCCCCGTGGATGCGGAGCGCTCCAACACGACAGGCGATGGAAATGGCGACGAAGGCCGGCGCGCCTTCGGCCGCGCCTCAGCCTTGAGACGCACCGAGGTGAGGCGCACCCTGGAAGGTGTGCCGCGCGATCGAATCCGGCTTCATCTCGATCGAGAAGCCCGGCCGCGACGGCGGCATATAGGCCGCGCCACGGATTACGCACGGATCGACGAAATGCTCGTGGAGATGATCGACGAACTCGATCACCCGGCCCTCGCGCGTGCCGCTCACCGCGACGAAGTCGATCATCGAAAGATGCTGCACATATTCGCACAGGCCGACGCCGCCGGCGTGCGGCCAGACCGGCAGGCCGTACTTCGCCGCCATCAGAAGCACGGAGAAGACCTCGTTGAGGCCGCCGATGCGGCAGGCGTCGATCTGCACGATGTCGATCGCCCCGCGCATGATGAACTGCTTGAAGAGAATGCGGTTCTGGCACATCTCGCCGGTCGCGACCTTCACCGGCGCGACGCCTTCGCGGATCTTGCGATGGCCCTCGACATCGTCGGGGCTGGTCGGCTCCTCGATGAAATAAGGCTCGGCGAACTGGAGCTTGCGCACCCAATCGATGGCCTGACCGACTTCCCAGACCTGGTTCGCGTCGATCATCATGCGGACGTTCGGGCCGATCTCCTCGCGGCAGATGCGCAGGCGGCGGATATCGTCCTCGAGATCGCGGCCGACCTTCATCTTGATGTGGCTGAAGCCGGCATCGACCGCCTCGCGGGCGAGCCGGCGCAGCTTGTCGTCCGAATAGCCGAGCCAGCCGGCCGAGGTCGTGTAGCAGGGATAGCCCTCCGCCTCGAGGGCGGCGATGCGCGCGGCCTTGCCCGGTGCCGCGCCGCGCAAGAGATCGAGCGCCTCGTCGGGGGTGATGCAGTCGGTGAGATAGCGGAAATCGACGATGCGGACGAGTTCTTCGGGGCTCATTTCGCCGACGAGCCGCCACACCGGCTTGCCCGCCTCCTTGGCCCATAGATCCCACACGGCGTTGACGACGGCCCCCGTCGCGAGGTGCATCACGCCCTTGTCGGGGCCGATCCAGCGCAATTGGCTGTCGCCCGTGACATGGCGCCAGAAGCGGCCCGGATCTTCCTTGATCCAATCGAGGTCGAGCCCGACGACGCGCGGCCTGAGCGCCTCGATCGCAGCACAGCAGATGTCGTTGCCGCGCCCGATCGTGAAGGTGAGGCCGTGGCCCGAGAGGCCGTCCTGGTCGGTGTCGAGGATGACGTAGGCGGCCGAATAATCCGGGTCCGGGTTCATCGCGTCGGAGCCGTCGAGGGCCTGCGAGGTCGGGAAGCGGATGTCGAAGACGCGGAGGGCGGTGATACGGGTCATGCGGGAATCCGTGGCGCGGGATCGCGCCTAGCCGTTCGAGAGAGCGTTCGAGGGGAAGCGGACCACCTGGACGCACATCGGCGTGCCGATGGCGATGCGGCGCCCGCTGTCCGACAGCGTGCCGTCGGCCGCGTCGCGGTTGAGAAGCGCGACCGCGTCGGCGTTCTGATTGGCGACGAGGAGCCAGCGGCCCGCGGGCGACAGCGTGAAATGGCGCGGCGTCGCGCCGCCGCACGGGGCGTGTCCGATCAAGGCGAGCGCGCCGGTCTCTGGATCGACCGCATAGGCGACGATCGTATCGTCGCCGCGATTGGCGCCGTAGAGGAAGCGGCCGTCCGCGGAGAGGCGAAGTTCCGAGCAATGGTTGTGCCCGCGCGCCGCTTCCGGCACCGCGGGCACCGTCGCCACGAGCCGCAAGGCGCCGGTCTCGGCGCTGCGGGCGATCGAGACGATCGTCGAATCGAGCTCGTTGATGGCGAACACGAAGCGTCCGCTCGGATGAAACACGAGATGCCGCGGGCCGGAACCGGGGGCGAGCGAAAGGCTCTCACGCCCCGGGAGAAGCGCCCCGTCGGCGGCGAGGCTGTAGGACACCAGCCGGTCGAGACCGAGATCGGCGGCGAGGATGTCGCGGCCGTCCGGGCTTTCGACGGCGCAGTGCGCATGGCTGCGCTCTTGGCGCTCCGCGTTCGGGCCGGAACCCTCGTGGCGCGCCGCGGAGACGCACGGGTCGAGGCCGCCGTCGTCGCGGATCGGAAAGACCGCGACCGAGCGGTCCGGACCGCCTCCGCCCATCGCATAATTGGCGACGAGGAGATGGCGCCCGTCAGCCGTCAGACTGCAATAGGCCGTGATGCTGCCGAGCGCCGCCTGCTTGTTGAGGTAGGCGAGCCGTCCCGTCGCCGGGTCGAAGCGATAGGCGCTGACGACGCCTTCCTTCCAGCCGAACACCTCGCTCGTCGCATAGATGACCGAGCGGATCGGATCGACCGCAAGGAAGGTCGGATTGTCCACGTCGGCGGCGACGTCGATCTGCTCGGCGTCGCCCGTTTCCTCGTCGAACCGGTAGACCGCGAGACCGATGCCGTTCGCCGCCTGGAAATAGGGGGCGGAGCGGTTGAGAGTTCCGACGAAGAGGAAGGTCTCGCTCATGCTCGTGCCTCCGGTCTCGGCAGCAGGTCTCGGTCTCGGGTCGGATACGGCGATCGGCGGTGGCGGGTCGTCAGGCGGCCCAGCCGCCGTCGATGACGTGGATGTGGCCGGTCGTATAGGTCGCGCCGGCGAGATAGAGCACGAGATCGGCGATCTCGTCCGGCTGGCCGATGCGGCCAATCGGCTGGCGGGCGATGAAGGCGGCGCGGGCCGCCTCGTAATCGCCCTGGGCGCGCAGACGATCCTGGAGCGACGGGCTCTCCACCGTGCCGGGGCAGATCGCGTTGCAGCGGATGCCCTTCGTCACGTAATCGGCCGCGACCGACTTGGTGAGGCCGATCACGGCGGCCTTGGTGGCGCTGTAGGCGAAGCGGTTCGGCACCGCCTTCACGCTGCTCGCAACCGAAGCCATGTTGATGATGGCGCCGTCGCCGCGCTCCAGCATGCCGGGTAGCACGGCCTTGATCGTGCGCACCATCGCCTTGACGTTGAGGTCGAAGGCGAAATCGAGATCGCGCTCGGTCGCGTCGAGGATCGAGCCGTTGTGCACGATGCCGGCGCAGTTGAAGAGGATGTCGACACGGCCGATCTCGGCGACGAGCGCATCGACGGCGGCACCGTCGAGCACGTCGAGCTTGCGGGCGACGATCTCGCCCTCGGTCGCCTTGAGCTCGGCGAGCTTCGCCTCGTTGATGTCGGTCGCGATCACGCGGACGCCGGCCTTGGAGAACAGTTCGGCGGTCGACTTGCCGATGCCCTGGGCCGCAGCCGTGATGAGCGCGACCTTGCCCTTGAGATCAGTCATCGGTGTTTCCTTTCCCAATCCGTGTTCGCGGCCGTCAGGCGATCGCGGCGCGCGAGCCTTCCACGGCCTGCCGCTCGATGGCGGCGAAGTCCCAGGAGATGCCGAGACCGGGCTCGGCACTCGGAACGGCGTAGCCGTCCCGGATCGTCATGCCAACACTCGTGATGGTGTCGAGCTGCGGAATGAACTCCACCCAGCGCGCATTCGGCACCGCCGCGCACAATGCGACATGAATCTCCATGAGGAAATGCGGGCAGACCGCGACGTTGAAGCACTCGGCGAGGTGGGCCACCTTGAGCCAGGGCGTGATGCCGCCGATGCGGCCGACGTCGACCTGCACCACCGAGCAGGCCCCGCGGGCGAGATAATCGCGAAAATGCAGGTGGCTGTAGAGGCTCTCGCCGACCGCGATCGGCAGGGTCGTCGCCTGCGACAAGCGGACGTGGCCCTCGACGTCGTCGGCCGGCAGCGGCTCCTCGAACCAGCCGATGTCGAGCGGCTCGTAGTGGCGGGCGCGCCGGATCGCCTCGTCCACCGCGAAGGCCTGGTTGGCGTCGGTGAAGATCTCGAAGCCGGGGCCGACCGCCTCGCGCACCGCCGAGATGCGGGCGACGTCCTCATGGATCGGCCGGCCGACCTTCAGCTTGGCGCCGCCGAAGCCCGCCTCCTTGGCCTTGATCGCGTCCTCGACGAGGGCCGTCGTCTCGAGATGGAGCCAGCCGCCTTCCGTCGTGTAGAGCGGCACCTTGTCCCGCGCGCCGCCGGCGAGGCGATGGAGCGGCAGCCCGACCTTGCGGGCACGCAGGTCCCAAAGGGCGGTGTCGATCGCCGCGAGCGCGATGGAGGTGATGGCGCCGACGCTCGTCGCGTGGGTGAGGAACAGGAGGTCGCGCCAGATGCGCTCGATCTCGTCCGCCTCGCGGCCGATCAGGGCCGGTGCCAGCGTGCGGGTGATGAGCGACATCACCGCCGGGCCACCGGTGCCGATGGTGTAGGAATAGCCCGTGCCGATCGCTCCATCGGCATCGAAGATGCGGACGATCGGGGTTTCCTGGCTGACGAAGGACTGGATCGCGTCGACCCGCTTCGTCTTCGGCTTCAGATCGACCATCACCGCTTCGACGCGGACGATACGGGCCATGGTTCGGCTCCTTGTTATGGACGTCGCGATCAGGCGGCGATGCTGCGGCCGGAGGCCTTGTCGAAGACGTGGAGCCGTTCGAGGTCGAGCACGAACGGCATCGTCTCGCCCGGTACGACGACGCGCGGGCTCAGCATCTTGGCCTGAACCTCGCGGCCGCCGAAATCGACGAACAGCAACGTCTCGGTGCCGAGCGGCTCGGCGAGCTTGATGGTGCGGTCGAGGTCGAGGCCCGCGTCCGCGTGGAGCATGCCGTGCCCCCGCGGATGCAGCGAATCCGGGCGGAAGCCGAGCACGATCCCCTGCCCCGCCTTGAGCTTCGAAGCCTGCGCCGTCGGCAGCGGCACCTCGATCCCGTCGGCGAGGCGGGCGACCGCCGCACCGTCGCGGCCCGTCACCTCGGCGTCGAGCAGGTTCATCGGCGGCGAGCCGATGAAGCCCGCGACGAAGGTGTTGACCGGGTTCTCGAACACGTCGAGCGGCGTGCCGACCTGCTCGATATGACCATCGCGCATGATGACGATGCGATCGGCGAGCGTCATCGCCTCGACCTGATCGTGCGTCACATAGACGACCGTCGTCTTCACCCGCTGGTGCAGCTTCTTGATCTCGACCCGCATCTGCCCGCGCAGCTTGGCGTCGAGGTTCGACAAGGGCTCGTCGAACAGGAAGACGTCCGGATGGCGCACGATGGCGCGGCCCATGGCGACGCGCTGGCGCTGGCCGCCGGACAGGTTCGCCGGTAGCCGGTCGAGCATGGCGCCGAGGCCGAGGATGTCCGCGGCTTCCTTGACGCGTTCCTCGATCTCCTCGGGCTTGCGGCCGGCAATCTTGAGGCCGAAGCCGAGATTTTCCCGCACGCTCATGTGCGGATAAAGCGCATAATTCTGGAACACCATCGAGACGTTGCGCGAGCGCGGCGGCAGGTCGTTGACGATCTTGCCGCCGATCCGGATCAGGCCGTCCGAGATCTCCTCGAGGCCCGCGATCATGCGCAGCGTCGTCGACTTGCCGCACCCGGACGGCCCGACCAGCACGACGAACTCGTTGTGGGCGATCTCGAGATCGATGCCGTGCACGATCTCCACGCCGCCATAGCGCTTGACGACTTTGCTGAGCGAAACCTCGGCCATGTCTTGTCCTGTCGTCTCTTTTTCGCGGTGTCTCTGTTCCGAGACGCCTACTTGACGCCGCCGAAGGTCAGGCCGGCGATCAGGTGCTTCTGCACGATGAAGGTGAGGATGAGGGCGGGGATGATGATGAGCACGGCCATCGCGCTCATGCCCGTCCAATCGACCGTGAACTGCGCCGTGAAATCCATGAGCCCGACCGGCATCGTCTTCGACGCCGTGGTGCGGGTCAGTTGCGAGGCGAGCGCATATTCGTTCCACGAGGTCAGGAAGGCGAAGATCGCAGCGGAGGCAAGGCCCGAGCGGGCGAGCGGGAACTCGATCTTCCAGAACGCCTGCCACCGCGTGCAGCCGTCGATCTGTGCCGCCTCCGAGAGGTCGACCGGGATCTGACGGAAGAAGCCGTCGGTGAGCCAGATGGTGAAGGGCACGTTGATCGCCAGATAGACGACGATCAGGCCGAACGAGGTGTCGATGAGGCCGAGGCGACTCCACACGATGAAGAGCGGCAGCGACAACGCGATGCCCGGCACGGTGCGCGACAGCATGAAGCTGACGAAGAGGGCCTGCTTGCCGCGGAAGCGGAAGCGGGCGAAGGCATAGCCGCCCGCCATGCCAACGATGATCGCGATCGCGGTCGAGGTGACCGAGATGACGATCGAATTGCGGAAATATTCGATGACCGGGAGGCCCTGCTGCTGCTGCGGGAGCAGACCGAAGATGCCGCGGAAATTGTCGAGATTGAGATCCTGCGGGATCCACACCGGGGGCCTCGCCATGATCTCGACGTTCGGGCGGAACGCGGTCAGCACCACCCAGAGGCCCGGCACGCACAGGATCGCCATCGCCACGAAGATGCCGAGGCGGATCAGCCAGCGCTGCCAGGGCTTCTCGATCGAGCGGCCCTTCTGAAGAGCGAGCGGAGCGGTAGTCGAAGCGGCCCGCGTCATTCGGCGCCTCCCATGTAACGGCGCGCGGCGACGAGCTTGCGGTAGAAATAGACGGTGAAGAGGATCGACGTCAGGATCGAGACGTAGCCCATGGCGTTCGCCATGCCCATCTGCGAGTTCTGGTAGCCGACGCGGGCCATCAGCGTCCACAAGAGCTCGGTACGCCCCGCCGGACCGCCGTTCGTCATGATCCGCACCATGTCGTAGGCGCGCGCCACGTCGAGCGAGCGGATCGTCATGGCGATGTAGATGAAGGGCATCAGGAACGGCAGGGTGATGTGCCGAAAGACCTGGATCGGATTGCAGCCGTCGACCTTCGCCGCCTCGATCGGATCCTTCGGCAGCGCCAGCAGGCCGGCGAGCAGCAGGATCGCGAAGATCGAGGTCGACATCCAGATCTCGGCCGCGAGGATCGACGCGTTGGCCAGCACGCCGTCCACCAGCCACGGGATCGGCTGGGTGATCAGGCCGAGCGAGAACAGCGCGTTGTTCATCAGGCCGACGGCGTCGTTGAAGATATACTTGAACTGGAAGCCGACCAGGATCGGCGAGAACATCATCGGAAACATCATCACGGTGCGGATGGTCTTCTGTCCCATCGTCACCTTGTTGACGAGGAGCGCGAGGCCGAGGCCGAAGACGAGCTCGAGATTGAGGGCCACCGTGACGAACAGCAGGGTGCGGCCGAAGGCCCACCAGAAGTCCGTGCTGGAGACGATGCGCAGATAATTCCGCCAGCCGACGAACTGGAACAGCGTCGCGGGCCGCGTCAGCACATAAGGCGTGAAGCTCGACCACAGCGAGACGATGAGCGGAATGAGCACCACCGCCGCGATCACCACGATCGACGGCAGGAGGAGCAGGTAGGGAATGGCTCGGGGCGAGCGGAGGAACGACATTCCCGCAGGATCCTGACGCTGACGAGACGCGGGGAGCGGCGGCCGGGAGACCGGCCGCCGATACATCACGGAGTGTCGCGGGACACGCCCGCGGGCGCGGACCTCACTGCTTGAGGAGGCCGGCGTCCTGCATGATCTGGGTCGCGTCGGCGGCGGCTTTGTCGAGCGCCTCCTGCGGCGTCTTCTCACCGACGATCGCAGCCTGGAGCTGCGGCCAGATCACGTTCGAGACCTCGATCCATTGCGGCACGAGCGGCGGGGTGCGCGCGTCGGCGAGCGAGGCGCGCCAGGCCGTGAACATGTCGGCCATGTAGGTGTTGCCGCTGTCCTTGAACTCCTTGACGACGTCGTCGAACACCTTGGTGCGGGTCGGCAGGTTGCCGGCGCGCGCCTCGAGCAGTTCGGACTCGTCGTTGGTCATGAACACCGCGAACGACACGCCGGCCTTCTTGTTGTCGCAGTCCTGCGTGACCGAGAAGGAGTGCGAACCGGACCAGCCGCCGCGCTTGCCCGAGGTGCCGACCGGGGCCGTCGCGAGGCCGACGTGGCCGGCGATCTTGGAGGTCTTCGGATCGTTGAAGAACGCCGCCCAGCCCGGCCAGTCGAGATCGACGGCGAGCTGGCCCGCCGCGAAGGCCTGGCCGATATCATCCCACGTATAGTTCACGGTGCCGGCGGGAACCGCCTTCGCCTTGTAGAGATCGACGAACCATTGCAGCGCGGCGACGCCTTCCGGCGAGTTGAAGATCGGCTTCCAGTTCTTGTCGAACATGTCGCCGCCGTTGGCGCGCACGATCTCCATGAAGCGGCCCGTCAGACCCTCGTCCTTGCCGGCGAAGGCGGTGCCGTAGCGGTTCGGCGGGCTCGCCAGGAAGATCGCCTGCTGCTTGAACTCGTCGAAGGTCTTCGGCGGCGCGAGATCGACGCCGAACTTCTCCTTGTATTTCGCCTTGATGTCCGCGTTCTCGTAGACATCCTTGTTGTAGTAGATGTTGGAGACGTCGGTGACGCGGGGGAGCTGTACGAGGCGGCCGTCCACCTCGGAGGCCTTGAGGGTGCCCGGCACGTATTCCGCGAGGACGTCGGCCGGGACCTCCTGCTTCAGATCGATGTAGAGATCGCCGTATTGCGGCGCGAAGCTCGTGTGGTTGGACCCCACGCACCAGGTGATCGAGCCGGACGCGATGTCCTGCTTGATTTCACGATCGAGGTCGAAGTGATTCTTGGACGAGACGATTTCGACCTTCGCGCCGGTGAGCTTCTCCCACTCGGGGATGCGCGTATAGAGCTTCTCGTACTGGGTGCCGCCGATCAGCTTCACCTTGAGCGTGTAGCCGGGGAACTTGCCGTAATCGAAATTATCGGCCTGCGCTGCGCCGGCGAGACCGCCGAGCGCGCAGCACGCCAGGAACAGGGTCTTCAACCCTTGATAGGACGCCATCGATTTCCTCCCGAACTTTCGTGCAACCAATCTTGACGAGGTGTCATCCATATTTGAAAGTTCAATTCGCAGGTAAGCACAAACGATAAGACTTGGTCAACGCCCGTTGGCGTGACCGCCTGGATGGCCACGGAGGAATGATGAGCACGGAGGACAACGGCGACCGCTACCGCGCCCCGGCTTTGGACAAGGGATTGGACATTCTCGAACTGCTCGCCTCCACCGAGGAGGGAATGAGCCAGGCCGAGATCGCCAAGGCGCTGGAACGCACGCCGAACGAGATCTACCGGATGCTCGACCGCCTGGTGCGCCGGCGCTACGTCGTGCGCACCCAGGGCGACCGCTACGAACTGTCGTTGAAGCTGTTCGCCCTCGCCCATCGGCACGCACCGATGCGGCGGCTCGTTTCCCACTCGATGCCGATGCTGCGCCAGTTCGCCCGCGACGCCGAGCAGAGCTGCCACATCGCGGTCTACGACCGGGGCAACGTGCTCGTCGTCGCGCAGGTGGATTCGCCGGGCTATTGGGGCCTCGCGGTGCGCGTCGGCTCCCATGTCGGCCTGCTGAACACCGGCTCGGGCCATGTGCTGCTCGCCTTCGCGAGCGAGCGCGAGCGGCAGTTCATGATCGAGGAACACGAGTTCATGCCGCACGAGCAGGCGCCGGACGATCTCGACGCCCGCCTCGCCGTCGTCCGCGAGCGCGGCTACGAGATGATGGACAGCCAGCAGACCACGGCGGTGCAGAACATCTCGGTGCCGATCCTCGGGCCGCACGGCAGCGTCGTCGCGGTCTTCACCTGCCCCTATCTCAAGCGGATCGACGTCAGCGACGCACCGGATTCCGACGCGGTGCTCGCCATGGTGATCCGCACCGGCCAGGACATCTCCCACCTCGTCGGCGGCGCCTGACCGCCCCGAGACAGCCCTCGACCGCGCGCCTCACGGCGCGCGGCAACGACAGCCGGCCGGAAAACGGCCGCCCAACGCGCGCGCCGGACAGAAGCGCCGCAGGAGGAAGAGCCCGATGCGCATCGTCGATACCCATCTGCACCTCGTCTATCCCGACCGCTTCTCCTATCCCTGGCTCGCGGACGTGCCCGCCCTCGCCCACCCGTTCCCGGCCGAACCCTATTTCGCGGAAGCCGCCGCCCTCGGCATAGAGGCGGCACTGCACATGGAGGTCGACGTCGCCGAGGCCGACCAGGAGGGCGAGACGCGCTTCGTGACGACGCTCGATCCCCGCATCGTCGGTGCCATCGCCTCGGGGCGCCCGGAGCGGGCCGATTTCCCGGCGCAGCTCGAACGGCTCGCCGCCATCCCCGGTGTGAAAGGCCTGCGCCGCATCCTCCACACCTCCCCCGACGACCTTTCCGAACCCGCTCTGTTCGCCGAGAACATCCGTCGCATCGCCCCGCTCGGCTGGACCTTCGATCTCTGCGTGCTCGCCCGGCAGCTCCCGGTCGGCCGCCGGCTCGCCGAGCGCTGCCCCGACGTGCAATTCGTGCTCGACCATTGCGGCGTGCCGGACATCGCGGCGAAGGCGATCGATCCGTGGCGCGCCGAGATCGCGGCGATCGCCGCGCTGCCGAACGTCGCCGCCAAGATCTCCGGCATCGTCGCCTATGCCGGCGCCGATTGGACCGTCGACGACCTGCGCCCCTATGTAGAACACGTGATCGCCTGCTTCGGCTGGGACCGCGTCGTGTGGGGCAGCGACTTCCCCGTCTGCACGCTCACCGCCGACCTGTCGCGCTGGGTCGCGGCGACCCACGACCTCATTTCCGGCACCAGCGCGGACGAGCAGGCGAAGCTCCTCCACCGCAACGCGGAGCGGATCTACCACCTCGCCTGAGGTGACGACCGCCCCGCAATCCTCGAGATGGAGACGCCCGAAATGCAGCGCATCGCCAGCGTGATCGCCCTCAACCCCGACCGCATCGCCGACTATAAGCGGCTCCACGCCGCGGTCTGGCCCGAAGTGCTCGCGAAGATCGCCGAGTGCAACATCCGCAATTATTCGATCTTCCTGCGCGAGCCGGAAAATCTGCTGTTCGGCTATTACGAATATCACGGTACAGACCACGCCGCCGACATGGCGAAGATGGCGGCAGACCCCAAGACCCAGGAATGGTGGGCCGTGTGCATGCCCTGCCAGGCGCCGCTCGAGACCCGCAAGCGGGGCGAATGGTGGGCCGGGATGGACGAGGTTTTCCACGCCGATTGAGGCCGGGCGGACCGCCCGCGCCCCGCTCCGCAGGGCATCGCGGCGCGTCGGACGCGCGCCGCGACATTCCCCCTTGCGGCCTCCGCTCATAAATGAAAAGATCATTCACATAAGAACGTAAATCCGCACCAACGGATTTGGAGGAACGCCTTGGCGCTTCAAGACACGCTCCGGCAGAGCTGGCCGCGGCCGTCCGCGCCGCGCCCGATCGTCGTGATCGGGGCCGGCGGAATCGTGAAGGACGCCCATCTGCCGGCCTACCGACTCGCCGGATTTCCCGTCGCCGGCCTCTACGATCTCGACGCCGCGCGCGCCCGTGCGCTCGGCGAGAGCTTCGGCATCCCCGCGTTCGACAGCCTCGACGCCGCGCTCGCGGTGCCGAACGCCGTGTTCGACCTCGCGCTGCCGCCGGCGGCCCATCTCAGCGTCTTGGAACGTCTGCCCGAAGGCGCCGCCGTGCTGCTTCAGAAGCCGATGGGGCGCGATCTCGACGAGGCGACGCGCATCCTCGCCCTCGCCCGGGCGCGACGTCTGAAGGCGGCGGTCAATTTCCAGCTCCGCTTCTCGCCGATGATGCTCGCGGTCGCCGACGCGCTCGCGAAGGGCCTGCTCGGCCGGCTGATCGACGTCGAGGTGCACCTCAACCTCGTCACGCCGTGGCACCTGTTCCCCTTCCTCAAGGGGATGGAGCGGGTCGAGATCGCCGTCCATTCGATCCATTATCTCGATCTGATCCGCGGGCTCCTCGGCAACCCAGTCGGCATCCACGCCCGCACCCTCGGCCACCCGGCGAGCGACCTCGCCCAGACGCGGACGAGCGCGCTCATCGATTACGGCCCGGATGTCCGCGTCGCGGTGTCGATCAACCACCACCACGATTTCGGCCGCCGCTTCCAGGATGCGAGCTTCCGCTTCGAGGGCACCGAGGGGGCCGCGATGGTGAAGCTCGGCCTCCTTTTGAACTACCCGGAGGGCGAGCCAGACGAACTGTGGATCGCGACCGGCGGCGCGGACTGGGAACAGGTCCCCCTCGCCGGCGGCTGGTTCCCCCACGCCTTCATCGGGACGATGGCCAATCTCCAGCGCTTCGCCGCCGGCGAGGACGACCGCCTCGTCACCTCGGTCGAGGACGCATGGCACACCATGGCCCTCGTCGAGGCGGCCTTCCGCTCGTCCGCCGCGCCGGCGACGCCGGTGCCCGCAAGCCCGGAGGCTCTGTCATGAACGACGAACGCGAGGGCTTCGCGCCCACCGTCGGTGTCTCCTCCACCGTTCCCCGCGACATGCCGGCGGACCACGCCGCGCTGCCGGTCTGGAACGCCGAGAACTGGTTCTACGAGGATTGGCCGGTCGGGCAGAAGATCCGTTCCCTCCGCCGCACCATCGGCGAGAGCGACAGCCACCTCTTCAACACCCTCGTCACCGACATCCATCCATACGTGCAGGATCAGATGTTCGCCGAGACCGAGGGCGTGTTCGGCCGGCGGCTCGTCGCCGGCGCCTTCGTGTTCTCGGCCGGCCTCGGCCTCGTCGCCACCAACTGCGTCAACGCCTTTTCCTACGGCTACGACCGCTTGCGCTTCATCAAGCCGCTGTTCATCGGCGAGACCATCTACACGATCCGCACCAACCTCGATAAGCGCCCGAAATACAAAGAGCTCGGCCTGATCCGCGCGAGCTACGAGGTGTTCAAGGGCGAAGGGGAGCTGATCCTCTATTGCGAGCACCTGCAGACGGTCAAATACAGACATCCGGAGAGCTTCGTCGGCCAGACCGAGAAGTGATCGAGAACGAGCCCATCATCATGAATTCTGCCGAACCGAAGCCCGCGTCCACGACCGGCCTGCCCCTCGAAGGGCTCGTCGTCGTCGATATGAGCCAGTTCCTGTCGGGCCCCTATTGCTCGCTCCGCCTGATGGACCTGGGCGCGCGCGTCATCAAGGTCGAGCGCCCCGACGGCGGCGACCTGTCCCGCCGCCTCTATCTGAGCGACACCGAGATCGGCGGCGATTCCACCATCTTTCATGCCATCAATCGGGCGAAGGAAAGCCTCGCCATCGACCTCAAGAACCCGGACGACCTCGCCGCCCTCAAGCGGCTGATCGCCCAGGCCGATGTGCTCATCCAGAATTTCCGCCCCGGCGTCATCGAGCGGCTCGGGCTCGCCTACGAGGAAGCCCGCGCGATCAATCCCCGCCTCGTCTACGCGAGCATCACCGGCTACGGCGCCGAAGGCCCGTGGGTGATGCGGCCGGGCCAGGATCTGCTCGCCCAATCGCGCTCCGGCGTGATGTGGCTCAACGGCGACGAGGACCAGGGTCCGGTACCGTTCGGCCTCGCCATCGCCGACATGCTCGCCGGGTCGGCGACCGCCCAGGGCATCCTCGCCGCCCTGGTGCGCCGCGGCATCACCAATCAGGGCTCGCACGTCGAGACGAGCCTGATGGAAGCCTTGATCGACTTCCAGTTCGAGGTGCTGACCACCTATCTGAACGACGGCCGGCGCCGCCCCCGCCGCTCGGCATTCCGCAGCGCCCACGCCTATCTCTCGGCGCCCTACGGCGTTTATCCCACCAAAGACGGCTGGCTGGCGATCGCCATGACGCCGATCCCGAAGCTCGCCGACCTTCTGAAGATCGACGGCCTCGCCCCCTATCGCGACGCGCCGGCGACCTGGTTCACCGCCCGCGACGAGATCAAGGCGATCATCGCCCAGACCCTCGCCCATGAGCCGACCGACCATTGGCTGGCGATTCTGGAGCCCGCCGACATCTGGTGCGCCAAGGTGCTCGATTGGGAGGAACTCCTCGACAACGAGGGCTTCCGGGCGCTCGACATGCTCCAGCTCGTGGAGCGCGAGGACGACGTCCACATCCTCACCACCCGCTCGCCGATCCGGGTCGACGGCGTGCGTCCAAAGTTCGACCGCGCCGCGCCGCGCGTCGGCGAGCACAGCGCGCAGATCCGGGCGGAGTTCGGACTGTGAGCGCGATCCGCCTGAAGGGCATGACCTGGAGCCACCCGCGCGGCTACGATCCGATGGTCGCCTGCTCGGCCTTGTGGCGCGAGCAGACCGGCATCGAAATCGCCTGGGACAAGCGCTCGCTCCAGGATTTCGAGTCGTTCCCCGTCGAGGAACTCGCCCGCGCCTACGATCTCATCGTGATCGATCATCCCCATGTCGGCCAGATCACGGCCGAGGGCTGCCTCGCGCCGCTCGACATCGAAGGTCGCGAGGCGGAGCGCGCGGCGCTCGCCGCCGGCAGCGTCGGCGCGTCCTATCCGAGCTATTTCTGGGCCGGCCGCCAATGGGCCTTTCCGATCGACGCCGCGACCCAGGTTCTTGCCTGGCGCCCCGACCTGATCGAGACCCCGCCGCACCTTTGGGACGACGTCATGGCCCTCGCGCGCGAGGGCCGCGTGCTGACGCCGCTCCGGGCGCCCCATGCGCTGATGTGCGTCTATACGCTCGCCGCCCATCTCGGCCGCCCCTGCGCCACGACGGGGCCGGGCGATCTCATCGATCCGGAGACCGGCGTCCGCGTCCTGCGCCTGCTCGCCGATCTCGCGGCGGTGAGCGATCCCGCTGCCTTCGCGATGGACCCGATCGCCGTGTTCGAACGGATGGCCGAGGCCGGCTCGACGACCGCGGTGAGCCCGCTGATCTACGGCTATGTGAGCTACGCCCGCGCCGGATTCCGGCCGCACCGGCTCGCCTTCTCCGACATGCCGATCGCCGGCGACGCGGGGCCGGTCGGCTCGGCGCTCGGCGGCACCGGCATCGCCGTCTCGGCCCGCTCCGCCCATGTCGAGGCGGCGATCGATTTCGCCTATTGGATCGCGAGCGGCGATGTGCAGCGCGGCCTCTATGCCGCGTCCGGCGGCCAGCCTGGCCATGCCGCCGCCTGGGAAGACGCCGCAATCAACGCCGCGACCGGCAACTTCTACGCCGCGACCCGCGCCACCCTCGAAGGCGCCTGGGTGCGGCCCCGCCACGACGGCTACATGCCCTTCCAGGACGCCGCCTCCCACCGCATCACCGACGGCCTCAAGGCCGGCGATGCGCCGGAGGCGATCGTCGCCGACCTCAACCGCCTGTTCCGGGAGAGCTTCTGATCGGGAAGGCAGTTCAAAAATAGGTCCCATCTTAAGAGCGAAACAGCCGGCGCAACGACCGGCCGAGCGGGAGGAGAACGGACATGACGAAGACGAAGAACAGCAGACGAGTGTTCGCGGGCGCGGCCCTGACGGCGGGCATCGCGGTTGCGGCGTTCGCCGGCGCCGCGCGCGCCGAAGACGTCTCGGCGACGATCGCCGGGCTGCCGACCGAGCTCAAAGCGCAATATGAGGGCGCGCCGCAGAAGATCGGGCCCTCGGCGTGGGACAAGTTCACCCCGCCAGCGAAGCCCTGGAAGTGGTGTCACTCGGAATCCTACCAGGGCAATCCCTGGCGCGTGGCGGTAACGAACGAACTGAAGCGCCTCGTCGAGGGGCTCAAGGCCCAGGGTCTGGTGTCGAGCTTCGAGATCGCCGATTCCAACAACGACACCAGCCAGCAGATCAACCAGATCCGCGCCTTCATCGACAAGAAGTGCACGATCATCACCTCGATCCCGGGCTCCGCCACCGCCCTCGACGACGCGGTGAAGGCGGCCTACGACGCCGGCATCCCGTTCGTCACCGCCGCCGGATCGGTCACCAGCCCCTACGCCATCAATGTCGATTCCAACTATTCCCGCTGGGGCTTCGATATGATGACGGCAATCGGCAAGGCCCTCGACGGCAAGGGCAACGTGCTGATGGTCGAGGGCATCGCCGGCCATCCGATCGTGGCGCAGGAGCGCCAGGGTGCCGACGCCGCGCTGAAGCAGAATCCGGGGCTCAAGATCGCCCGCACCGTGAACGGCAACTGGACCGCCAACGTCACGAAGACGGTGGTGCTCCAGGCGATCGCCACCAACCCGGCGCCGATCGGCGCGGTGTGGACGACCGGCAGCGAAAGCCGCGTCGTCGCCGAAGCCTTCGCCGAGGCGGGCCGGCCCGCCCCTATCATCACCGGCTCGATCACCGGCGATGCGCTCGGCTACTGGCATGAGCACCCGGACCGCTTCCGCTTCGAAGGCAACGCGGTGCTGCCGGGCTGGACCGCCGAGACCCTGTTCCGCGTCGGCGTCCGCACCCTCGAGGGGCAGCAGCCGAAGCTCAACACGCTGATGATCCCGATCCCGGCGGTGCACGGCGCGGATCTCGACACGTGGTACCAGCCCTGCATGACGCCGGCCTCGGTGTCGGTCTTCCCGGTGCCGCCGACCGATCCGATGCCGGAGACGCTGCTCGACGCCTATTTCGCCAAGCCCGCCCCGACGCCGGGCTGGAACTATGCGGACGTGCCGAAGGCCTGCGCCGGACAGTGAGCCGGTCACGACGGATGGCAAAGGGTCCCGACTTTTTTGCTTCTCCGTCCCGTTACGGTCCCCGGAGTTCGCTCCGGGGACGCTCGCCGGCCCGACGTCGGCCCTAAGCCCCGTCCGACAACACCGCCTCCGAGGGATGGAATGCTCGCGATCGAAGGCCTCTCGAAGCGCTACGGCGAGACGATCGCGCTCTCGGGCGCCTCGATCGATTTCGGCGCCGGGCTCGTCCACTCGATCCTCGGCGAGAACGGCTCGGGCAAGAGCACTCTCGTGAAGCTCCTCTCCGGCATCGTGCTGCCGGATGCCGGCGCGATCCTGTTCGAGGGCCATGCCTTCTCGGGCCGGCGCCCGGCCGATTTTCAGGCCGCCGGCTTCATGACGGTGTTCCAGGAGGTGCTGATCGCCCCGGACCGCACCGTGATCGACAACGTGCTGATGGGCTATGACGGCCTCTTCCGTCGCCGCATCGCGCGGGCCGCGCGGCGCACGGCGGTGGCCCAAGCCCTTGCGCGCTTCGCCCGCACCGCGGTGCCGCTCGACGCCCTCGCCGGTGATCTTCCGCTCGCGGCGCAGCAACTCGTGGTGCTCGCCCGCGCCGTCGTGCGCCGTCCCAAGGTGCTAGTCCTCGACGAGGTGACCGCCGCGCTCGACTTCGCCGACCGCGAGGCGGTGTTCGCGCTGATGCGTGACCTCGCCGACGCCGGCACGCTCATCCTGTTCATCACCCACCGCATGGACGAGGTCACGCTGCTCTCCGACCGCATCTCCATCCTGCGCGGCGGCAAGGTGGTGGCGACCCGCCCGGCCGCCGGCGCCGATCCCGACGATCTCTTGCGGCTGATGGCGCCCGAAACCGCCGCGGAGCTCGCGCACCATGGCTGACATCCTTTCCTTGAGAGCCCGCGGACTCGCCTTGCGAGCCGGTGCCGCGCCGTTCGACGAAGTCGTCGGGGCCGGCGAGATCGTCGGGCTCGCGGGCCTCGACGGCCACGGCCAGCAGACCTTTCTCAAGATGCTCGCGGGCCTGACGGCCCCCGCCGCCGGCGACATCCTCGTCGAGCGCGACGGGACGGAGGAGCGCATCGGCTCGTTCCGACGGGCGGTCGCCCGCGGCGTCGCCTATCTGCCGCGCGACCGGCGTGCCACCGGCATCTTCCCGACGCTCTCGGTGCTCGACAATTTCGCCATCGCCACGGTCGGGCGCGATGCGCCCGCCGGCCTCATCAGCGCCGGCCGCCGTCGCTCGCGCTACGAGCATTATCGCGAGCGGCTGTCGATCGTGGCGCCCCGGCCCGACGCGCCGATCACCACCCTCTCCGGCGGCAACCAGCAGAAGGTGCTGCTCGCCCGCTGGCTCGCCGCCGAGCCGAAGCTGCTCCTCCTCGACGACCCGACCCGCGGCGTCGACGTCGCGACCCGGCGCGTCCTCTACGGCGTCTTCCGCGACCTCGCCAAGGAGGGCATGGGGCTCGTGGTCCTCTCGAGCGAGATCGAGGAGATCCTGCTCCTCTGCGACCGGGTTCTCGTCTTCCGCGAGCATGCGCTCGCCGCCCGGCTGTCCGGTGCCGAGATGACGACCGAAACCGTGATCGCCGCCATGTTCGGACGGGCCGCATGAGCTACATCGTCCCCGCGCCGCAGCCCTCCCGCCTCGCCGGCCTCTGGCGCCGCACCGGCTTCGCGGCGGTGCTGTTCGTCGTCCTCCTCGCCGTCAACGTCTGGCTCAATCCGGCCCGGTTCGCGCCGGCGGCCTGGGGCACGCTGATCGGCCTCGCGGCCCCGCTCGTGGGCGCGGCGCTCGCGTCTGCTCCGGTCATCCTCGCCGGCCGCGGCGGCATCGACGTCTCGGTCGGACCCACGATGGGTTTCGTCAACGCGGTGCTGATCTCCGTCCTCTTCCTCGGTGCCGGCATCTCCTCGCCGCTCGTGCTGGTGCCGGCGGCGCTCCTCATCGGCGTGGCGGTCGGTGCGTGGAACGGGTGGCTCGCGACGATCGTGCGGGTACAGCCGATCGTGGCGACGCTCGGGACCTATCTCGTCCTCGCCGGCGTGACGCTGACGATCCTGCCCGCACCCGTGGGTCCCGCCCCCGACTGGCTGAAGGCCCTCGCGGGGCCGGCCTCGATCGTGCCGCTCGCGGCGGTCTTCGCGATCTGGTGGGGGCTCAAGCAAACCCCGTTCTACGATCACCTGATGGCGGTCGGCAGCGACGACCGCGCCGCCTATACGGCCGGCGTTCCGGTGACCCTCGTCCGCTTCCTCGCCTATGGCTTGACCGGCCTCTTTGCCGGGATCGCCGGGATCATGCTGACCGCGCTGATCGGCTCCGCCGACCCCAATATCGGCCCGACCTACACCCTGATCGCCATCTCCGCCGTGGCGCTCGGCGGCGTCAGCCTCGCCGGCGGCCGAGGCGGGCTGGTCGGGGCCGCGATCGGGGCGCTCGACATCTTCCTTCTGCAGAGCGCCCTCACCTTCTTCAACGTCTCGACCTTCGTCCTGCAGATCGCCTATGGCGCGATCCTCGTCGCCGCCGTGGTGCTCACCGCCGTGCAGGACCGGCTGTCCCGGAGGGCGACCGATGACGCGTGACCCCGTCCGCCGCGGCCTCCGCTTGCCGAGCGGCACGCCCGCCCGCGTTGCCGGCGCCTTCATCATCGCGGCCCTCCTGCACCTCGCCGGCATGGCGATGATCGAAGGCTACAGCGCCGCCTTCGCGGTGCGGGCGATGCTCGTCATCGCCTCGCTCCTCGCCGTCGCCTCGATCGGCCAGACCCTCGTCGTCATCATCGGCGGCATCGATCTGTCGATCCCGTTCGTGATCGGCTTCGCCAACGTCGTCGCCGCGCAGCTCTACGGCGAAGGCTACCCGTTCGTCTTCGTCGCCCTTCTCGTCGGCGTGCTCGCGCTCGCGATCGGCGCCCTCAACGGGGCGCTGTCGGCGGGGCTCAAGATCCATCCGCTGATCGTCACCCTCGGCGTCGGGACGGTGGTGCAAGGCGCGGTGCTTCTTTGGACGGGGGGCTTTCCGTCCGGGTCGGCGCCGGACGCCGTGTCGTCTTTCGTCTCGATCGGGGGATCGGCCGGCCCGTTGCCGGTGCCGTGGTTGGTGCCGAGCTTCATCGTCCTCGCGGCCCTCGTCATTCTCGCCCTCGCCCGCACACCGTTCGGCCGCCGGCTCTATGCGCTCGGCTCCAACCCCGGCGCGGCGCCGCTCGCCTTGATCCGGCCGGTCGCGATGTGGACGGCGACCTTCGCGCTCTCCGCCCTGTTCGCGGCGCTCGCCGGGGTCCTCCTGCTCGGCTTCACCGGCTCGGCCTACGGGGCGGTCGGCGAGCCCTACCTGTTCCAGACCATCGCGGCGGTCGTCATCGGCGGCACCGCGCTCGTCGGCGGGCGCGGTTCCTATCTCGGCACCGTCGCCGGCGCCCTCGTGCTGACGGAGCTCAACACGCTCCTCATCGGCCTCGGCCTCCAGCCGGCGACCGTCCAGGCGGCGCTCGGCCTCGTCATCATCGCCCTCGTCTCGCTCTATGGCCGCGAAGGCCACGTGCGCACGACGATCTGAGATCCCTTCGAACATCCAGGCTCATCATGTCCGAACGTCCGCGCTTCTATGAGGATTACGAGGTCGGCGAGGTCCGCAAGACCCACGGCCGCACCATCACCGAGACCGACTTCGTGGTCCATGCGGGCCATACCGGGGATTTCTTCCCGCACCACCTCGATGCCGAGTTCATGAAATCCTCGCCGTTCGGCCAGCGCATCGCCCACGGCACGATGACCTTCGCGATCGGCATCGGGCTCACCGCGAGCGAGATCAACCCCCACGCCTTCACCTACGGCTACGAGCGGCTGCGCTTTCCGAAGCCCGTCTTCATCGGCGACACCATCCACACCGTGCTCACCGTCTCCGCCAAGGAGGACGATCCGAAGCGCGCCGATTACGGCCGCATCGTCGAGAGCTGCAAGGTCGTCAACCAGCGCGGCGAGACGGTGCTCGCCTGCGATCACATCCTGCTCGCCGAGAAGCGCAAGGGATAAGCCCGCTCATCCCACGTTCGGGATTTGACCCTCGCCCGCCCGGGCGCCAGGGTGCGAGGCCGAGAACCGGGGAGAGACGAGATGGCGAACGATGCGGCGGGCCCGATCCGGGTCGGGATCGGCGGCTGGACCTTCGAGCCGTGGCGGGACGGCACGTTCTACCCGCCCGGCCTCGCCCAGAAGCGCGAGCTCGAATATGCGAGCCGCAAGCTCACCGCGATCGAGATCAACGGCACCTATTACGGCTCGCAGAAGCCCGAGAGCTTCGCCCGCTGGCGGGAGGAGACGCCCGACGGCTTCGTGTTCTCCCTCAAGGGCTCGCGCTTCACCACGAACCGCCGCGTGCTCGCGGAAGCCGGGCCGTCGATCGAGAAGTTCGTCACGAGCGGCATCGCCGAGCTGAAAGAAAAGCTCGGGCCGATCAATTGGCAGTTCATGCCGACCAAGAAGTTCGACGCCGACGATTTCGCCGCCTTCCTCGGCCTGCTGCCGCACGCGGTGGACGGCCTCGCGCTTCGCCATGTCGTCGAGGTGCGCCACGAGAGCTTTCGCACGGCGGATTTCGTCGCGCTTGCCCGGGAGCATGGGGTCGGGATCGTCTACACCGACAAGGACGCCTTCCCCGAGATCGCCGACATCACCGCGCCCTTCGTCTATGCCCGCCTGCAGACGGCGTCCGAAGACGAGGAGAACGGCTATCCCGCCGCCGTTCTCGACCGCTGGGCGGAGCGGGCACGCGCCTGGGCCGCAGGCGGCGCGCCCGACGACCTGCCGCTCATCGCGGCCCCCGCTCCGGCGAAGGCCGACGGTCGCGAGGTCTTCGTCTTCATGATCAACGGCTTCAAGCCGAAGGCGCCGCGGGCCGCGATGGCGCTGATCGAGCGGGTCGGCGGGCTCTGAACCGGCGCCTCAGCTCGCGAGTTCCTGCGGCGGCACCGGACCCGGCCGGCCGGTCAGGTATCCTTGCACCGCCGGGCAGCCGAGAGCGACGAGCCAGCCGAGCTGTTCCTCGGTCTCGACCCCCTCTGCGACTGCGCTGATGCCGAGGTCGCGGCAGAGCGTCAGGACCGAGCGGACGATGGCGCGGGCACGCTCGTCGGTCGCGATGTTCTCGATGAAGCTCTTGTCGAGCTTGATCTTGAGGATCGGCAGACGGTGCAGGTAACCGAGCGAGGAAAAGCGGGCGCCGAAATCGTCGATCGAGACCGAAACCCCGATCTCGCGCAATTTGGCGAAGCCCGCGAGCGCCCGGTCATAATCCTCGATGAGGACGCGCTCCGTCACCTCGATCTGAAGGCGGTCGGGAGCGAGCCCGGTCTCGTCGAGCACGGCCCGCACGACACGGTCGAGCTCGCCCCCCTTGAGCCAGGCGGCCGAGACGTTCACGGAAATCCAGAGGTCCGCCGGCCACGTTGCAGCCTCCCGGCAGGCCTCCCGTAGAACCCAGGCATCGAGCCGCTGCCAGAGACCGATCTGCTCGGCCCGCTCCACGAACACGTCCGGACGCACCGCCCCATAGCCGGGCCGCGTCCAGCGCAGCAGGGCCTCGCGCCCCATCAGCCGGCGATCTCCGCTCGCCACCACCGGCTGGAAGACGAGGTCGAACCGCCCGGCCTCGACGGCGTCGGCGAGATCATTGTCGAAGCGCCGCGTCTCCGCGCGGGCGCGTTCGATCTCCGCGCTGTAGGCGAGCGGCGCCCCGGCGGCGCGGTCGCGCGCCGTCTCGAGCGCGATGAGGGCGACCTGGGTCAGGCGGGCCGCCTCGTCGGCGTGGTCGGGGGCGAGGGCGTAGCCGAGGTCGGCCGCGAGGGGGATGGTCTGTCCGAAGCTCTGGAACGGGATCGCCAGGCTGTCGAGCACCGCGGCGCACACCGCGGGGAAGTCCCTCATGAGATTCTGGTCGGCGGAAACCACCGAGAATTCGTCGCTGCCGGTGCGAGCAACGAGAACACTCTCCGGCACGGCCGCGGCGATCCGGCGTGCCGCCTCGCGGATGCGGGCGTCGCCGACCACCTGACCGAACAATTCGTTGGCGAGCCGGCTGTCGCGCAGCTTGACGAAGGCGAGCGCCACCCGCTCGCGGCGGTCGAGGCACTCGACAACGAGCCGCTGAAAGAAGGAGCGGTTCGGCAGGCCCGTGAGCTGGTCGTGATCGGCGACCCAATTCAGCCGCTCGTTGGCGCGCCGGGCGGCAAACTCCGCCTCCTTTCGGGCCGTCACGTCGAGGGCGATGCCGTCGGCGACCATTTCGCCCGTGAGCTTCGAGGCGGTGTGGTTGATACGGCTGTGCGCCTCCATCCAGCGCACCACCCCGTCAGGCCTGACGATACGGTACTCGGAGATGAATGAACTGCCGTTCGTGCCGTCGGCCTCCTGAACGATCTCGACGATACGGCCGCGATCGTCGGGGTGCAGCATGCTGATGAAGAGGCTCGGCGTCTTCATCAGAGCATCGGCCGACACGCCGAGGACTTCCTGGGCGCTATCGCTCACATAGATGAGCTCGAACGCGCCGTCGGGGCGCACCTTTCGGCGATAGAAGACGCCGGGAATGCTCGCCGTGATTGTGCTCAACCGCTCGCGGGTCTGGTCGAGCGAAGCCGAGAGGAAAGCCCGGCGCTGGTCGACCATCAGAATGGTGCCGATGACGAGGGTCGCCACCATGCAGGCGATGATGGAAAGCGGGGTCAGAACCGCGAACTGGGCCGCCGCCTCACTCGACGTGCTGCTCCAGATCGCCCGGATGAGGAGGTGAACCAGGGCCGCGCCGAGGGCGAGCGTAGCGATATCGAGGAGGGTGATCGGGCGATGCGGCAGGGACTTCGCCGACAATCGCCAGCCACATCGCCAGGACACGATGGCTCCGACCAGGGCCGCGCCGACGATCATGATGAGCCCATGGCCCATGGAAGGGCCACCGATCATCACGCGCGCGATCACGGCGAGTGCCGTCGCTGCCAGCCCCGCAATCAAGCCGTAGAGCGGCGAAGCCAGCATCAGGGGCACCATCCGGAGGTCGAGCAGGACCCCGAACTCTGCCCGGATCGGGAAAACCATGCTCGCGATCGCAATACCGCCGAAGGCTGTGCCGAACGCGAGGCCCCGGCCGAACGGCCGCCACGAGGCGAGCGCGCCTCGCATCAACATCGCGACGACGACCGCGATCAGGAGCACGCAGCCGTTCCTGACGAAGCCATCGACGTGAACCCAGAGCAGCGGCTCGCTCATCAGGGGGCGGATACCTCTTTCCTGTCGCCCGTCGGGGACGCACTCGCGCCCGCTTCAAGTCTGCCCTTCCGAGCTCGCACCCTCGAGATGGACTTCTACTATCGGACGCCCGGCAAAGCTGTGCATGATAAAAATGCACGCGTGTCGAACGAGTTAATGATTGTTCGCCGTTTCTTTTCCAGACGACCCGCAGGGCTCGCCTTGCGCAGGCTCAAACTTTCGCGATCGAAGACACGTCCTCCCTTCTTTTGCGGTGGGAGGTCGGCGGAGATCATGCGAGAGGGCGGGGGTGGACGATGAGACGGAGACGTCTCGCGAGCTCCGACGAGGCCGCATCGAGGTCGGGCCGGCGCCGTGGCGGGGTGGCGCTGGCCCGACCCTGGCGCCGTCAGTGCATGTAGCGGCCGCCGTTGATCGACAGCGTCTCGCCGGTGATGAAGCCGGCTTCCTCGCCGACGAGGAAGAGGACGCCGCGGGCAATCTCCTCAGGCGTCGCGAGGCGGCCGACGGGCACGTCGGCGACGATCTCGTCGAGGATCGCCTGCGGCACCGCCTTCACCATCGTCGTGCCGGTATAGCCGGGGGCGATGGCGTTGACGGTGATGCCGCGCGAGGCTCCTTCGAGCGCGAGCGCCTTGGTGAAGCCGATCACGCCGGCCTTCGCGGCGGAATAATTGGTCTGGCCGAACTGGCCGGACAGGCCGTTGATCGAGCTGATGTTGACGATGCGGCCGAAGCGATGCTCGCGCATGCTCTCGATCACCGCGCGGCAGGTGTTGAAGCAACCACCGAGGTCGACCTCGATGACGCTGCGCCACTGCTCGAGCGTCATCTTGTGGAGCGAGCTGTCGCGGGTGATGCCGGCATTGTTGACGAGCACCTCGACCGGGCCGAACTCCGCGACGATGGCGGCGATGCCGGTCTGGGTCGCCTCGAAATCGGCGACGTCGAAGGTACGGACCGGGATCTCGGTCTCGGCGTGGAAGGCCTGGGCATCCGCCTCGTTGCCGAAATAATTGGCGACGACGCGGTACCCCGACGCCTTGAGCAGCTTCGAGATCGCGGCCCCGATGCCGCTCACGCCGCCGGTGACCAATGCTAAGCGAGCCATGTTCATCTCCGTCTCGATCCGAGATCGGTCCGGTCCGGGCGGCGACAGCCGGCCCGTCGTCGGCCTTGCGCGGATCCACGTTTCAGACCGCGAGCGACCGCCTGCCCGCCTGATCGGGCCAGTCGACGAACCGCTCGAATTTCAAAGGATTGGACTCTCCTGCCGCGCGGACGGAGGCCGCCCGTACGGGCTTCTATGACACCGAGCCTTCCCGAAACCGTCGCCGGCGCACGGGAGGCGCGTCGGCGGCGTTCGTCCGCATCGGGCGATGCGGCGGATATTGCCCTTCATGCAGGACCTATTTTAGGCGTTTCTTGTGCAGTGCAATAGAGGGGTGCGTCACACCACCGCTTCGAAACGGCCGGATTGGGCCGAGCGGAAGATCGCATCGATGATTTTCATGCCCTGGATGGCGTTCTCGATGCCGTATTGGCGCGGCGCCTCCCCCCGGGCCATGCGGGCGAAGGCATCCGCCTGTTCGGCATATTGGTCGCTGACGGGAATCGTCTCGAGCACCGCCGAGCCGCCGCCGTGGATGGAGCCGTCGTCGACCGCGATGAGCGTCTCCTCGGCCTGGGGCGCGTTCGCCGGGATCATGATCTCGATGCGCTTCTTGAGGCCGAACAGGTTGAGGCGCTGATAGGGCACGATCTCGGTCGAGACGGTGAAATCGGCACGCCGCCCGTCGCCGAAATCGAGGATCGCACTGGTCAGGCGATCGATGCCGAACACCGGATGGTTCTCGATGAGGCCCGCCACCCGCACCGGCTCCGCCTCGAAGAAATAGCGCGCCGCGGTGATCGGGTAGCAGCCGATGTCGAGAAGCGCGCCGCCACCCGTCTCGGGACTGTTGCGGATGTTCTGCGGATCGACGTTGAAATAGGAGAAGAACATGTTGATGGCGCGCAGGGCCCCGGCGTCGCCGGAGCGGACGATCTCGCGGGCGCGCAGCCATTGCGGGTGGAAGCGCACCATGAACGCCTCCTGGACGAAGGCGTCGGCGGGCAGCGCCCGGAGCCGCTCGGCGTCCGCCGCATTCATGCCGATCGGCTTCTCGCAGAGCACGGCCTTGCCAGCCTCGACGGCCTTGATCGTCCAGTCGACATGGAGATTGTTCGGCAGCGGGTTGTAGATCGCGTCGATCTCGGGATCGGCGAGCATCTCCTCGTAGGAGCCGTACGCCGTCTCGATGCCGAGCCGGCCGGCCGCCGCCTTGGCCCGCTCGCCGTCGCGCGACGCGATCGCGGTCACGCGTGCGAGACGGGAGCGCTGGATGCCGGGAATGACCTTCTCGACGGCGATGCGTGCGGTCGACAGGACGCCGAAGCGGTAAGGACGGGCGGGCGTTTCGATCGTCATCTCGGGGATGCTCTATTGTCAGACTCAGGACGAGCCGAACCATAGAGCAAGCCGCCCGAGAGCGCGACGCTCCTCACCGGGCGTCGCGCCAGCCGGCGAGCCGCCCCAGCGCGATCGAGCCGATCACGAGGAAGGGCACGCCGAGGAAGGCCCCGATCGGCCCCCACATCCACATCCAAAACGAGACGCCGATGAAGATCAGCATCGGGTTGATGACGAGCCGGCGGCCGAGCACGGCGGGCGTCACGAACTGGCTCTCGATCACCATCAGCACGAGGTAGACGAGCGCGGGCACCAAACTCGGGAGCAGGCCGTCGAAGGTGACGAGCCCGACGCCCGCGAGCACCGCGAAGGTCACCGCCGGCCCGATGAAGGGGGCGAAGTTGGCGACCGCCGTGAACGCGGCCCACAGGCTCGGCGTCGGCATGCCGAGGGCCCACATGGCAACGCCCGTCGCCACGCCAAGCACCACATTGATGATCGTGATGGTGCCGAAATAGTGGGAGAGCGCGCGCTCGCTGTCGAGCAGGATGCGCGCCGCCGTCAGCCGTGCCGACCGCGACAAACAAAGGGACAAGAGGGAACGGCGCAGGCTGTTGCGGGTGGCGAGGAAGAAGAACAGCGTCCCGACGAAGAGCACGACCTCGGAAACGAGCGCGGGGGCGAGCGAGGCGAAGCTGCCGAGCAGCCCGGGGCCCTTGACCACCACCTCGCGGGTCTTGCTGTCGCTGCCGATCCGCCCGATCGATTCCGAAACATCCTGGATCTGGCCGAACGCGACCTGGAGCAGGCGCAGCTTTTTGCCCAGCGCGTCCCAGACCTCGGGCGCCCGCTCGATCCAGGACTGCATTGGCAGCGCGAACATGACGATCGCGAGGTGCAGAAGCGCGATCGCCCCGCCAACGACGATGGTCGCCGCCAGCGGTTCGGGGACGCGGCGGCGCACCAGGGCCTGATTGACGGGGCCGAGCACCAGCCCGATGACGAAGGCCGCGAAGATCGGCACCGCGAGATCCCGCGCGTAACCGAGCGCGGCGAGAAGCGCGAGGCCGGCGAGAAACAGAATCCCCGCTTGGGAGAGCGAGGTACCGCCGATCGGCGGGCGGCGGATCTTGCGGGTTGCGAGCGTCGCGCCGGCGATGCGCCAGCCGGCGCCCTCGACCTCGACCGGATGCCAGGTGCCGCCGCCGCCTTCGGGTGCCGGCTTCGCGGCCCCCTCGCTCGGCTTCGCCGGGGCCGTCCCAGGGCGCTCGCCCGTCGCGTCGGTCCTCGGGCTGTCGGTCCAGCCCGCGCCGCCTGTCACCTGATCGTCGTTGCGCATGTGCCCGCCCTCCGGACCGGCGCGCGGCGCCGGTCTCTCCGGACGAAATGTCGGCGATCATTGCGCTTCTTCGGCTCGGAGCGAGAGGAGAATGCCGAGCGTGGGCGCCGGTTCCCACACCTCCCGCCGGGCGGCTCTTGACAGCGGCGCCACGGCCCGGTTCTTCCCGCTCATCCTCCCCGCCTGTTGTTCAGAGAGTGACGCCATGAAGCCCTTCGCCGGAGCCGATCACGCGATCCGCATCGAGGTCCTCGACGATGCGGAGGCCGTCGGCCGGCGCGCCTGCGACCTCGTCTGCGAGACGCTGTCGGCGCCGTCGAGCGTGCTCGGGCTCGCGACCGGCGGCACGGTCGAGCCGCTTTATGCGGCGCTCATCACTCGCCATCGCGCCGGCGGCGTGAGCTTCGCCCACGCGTCGAGCTTCAATCTCGACGAATATGTCGGCCTCTCCCCCGACCATCCCGCCTCGTACCGGGCCACGATGCGGCGGCTTCTGTTCGACCATGTCGACATCGACGCCGCGCGCACGTTCTTGCCCCACGGCGCGGCCGCCGACCTCGACGCCGAGGCTACGGCCTACGAGGCGGCTATCCGGGCGGCCGGCGGCATCGATCTGCAACTGCTCGGCATCGGATCGAACGGCCACATCGGCTTCAACGAGCCCGGCTCGCCGCTCGCCTCGCGGACGCGCGTCGTCGCGCTGACCGAGGAGACGCGCACGGCCAACAGCCGCTTCTTCGGCCCCGGCGAAACGGTGCCGACCGAGGCGATCACCATGGGCATCGCGACGATCCTCGAGGCGCGGCGCATCCTCATGCTCGCCACCGGCACGGCGAAAGCCGAGGCGATCGCCGCCGCCCTCCACGGTCCCGTCGGGGACGCCTGCCCGGCGTCGGCCTTGCAGCTTCACGGTGCCGTGACCGTGCTCGCCGACCGTGCCGCCGCGGCCCGGCTCGGCTGACGTTCACCGCTGGGAGACGCTGCGGACACCGGCTGGAGTGCTTGCGCGCCGAAGCGGCGGGTTCTACCGGTTTGCCATCCCACGATGCGGACACCTCCCTGTCCGCGCCCACCGCGAACTGGAGCCAGCCATGAAGAAGACCGCTGCCGCCGAGCATCCGATCCACGAGGTCATCGCCGAACGCTGGAGCGCGCGCGCCTTCGATCCGGTGCGTCCGGTCGGGATCGAGGCCGTCGAGACCATTCTGGAGGCTGCGCGCTGGGCCGCTTCCGCGATGAATGCGCAGCCGTGGGCGTTCGTTTACGCCCTGCGCGGCGAGCCGGGCTTCAGCGCGATCTTCGACGCGCTGGTGCCGGGCAACCATCCGTGGAACGAGAACGCCGCGGGCTTCATCGTCGGCATCGCGCAGGTGAAGAACGCCGAGGGCCAGCCCTACATCTACGGCCCCTACGATCTCGGCCAGGCAATGGCCCAGGCGACGCTCCAGGCGAGCATCCTCGGCCTCGCCTGGCACCAGATGGCCGGCTTCGACGGCGCCAAGCTGACGGCCTCGCTCGGCATTCCGGACGGCTACCAGCCCTATGTCGTGGCGAGCTTCGCCTGGCCGGGCGTCGCCGAGAACCTGCCGGAGCCCTACAAGAGCCGCGAGACCGCCCCGCGCACCCGCAAGCCGCTCGCCGAGATCGCCCGTCACGGCAAGTGGTGAGCGAAGCGGCGGCACGCGACCTTCGCGCGCCGTCTCCGCCTCTGGCATCCGCGCCTCCGCTGCCTTCTCCCCGTTTGGGGAGAAGGTGGCCTGGTCGGGCCGCCGAGGGGATTTTCTAATTCATTCCAATAGCTTGTGATGATCGGGCGAAGGCCCCTCATCCGGCGCTCTGCGCCACCTTCTCCCCGCGCGCGGGGAGAAGGAGAGCTCGGGACAATTCGTCGGCCACGAGCGCCGCGAGGCGTGCCCGGAGCCGACGCCCCTACCCACGCGGCGCGCCGACATGGCGGCCGGCGGAGACCGGGCGCGGCAGGGCGGCGTGGGCGGCGACGATCGGCATCAGCCGGTCGGTGATCGCGGCCGGCGCCGGCGCGGCGCGCTTGGCGTTGGTATCGACGTGGAGCAGCATCTGCTCGGCGGTCGCGATGGTGACGTCGTCCTTGGTCCGCGTCAGCGTGTGGAAGAGGTGGAGCTTCTTCCCGTCGCTGCCGAGAAGCTGGGTCGCAACGGCGAGCCCGTCGCCCTCGTGCGCCTCGCCGAGATGCATGATGTGCGTCTCGACCGTGTAGAAGCTGCCGCCCGACGCCAGATAATGATCGTCGACCCCTATGTGGGCGAGCAGGGCGTCCGTCGCTTCCCCGAACGCATGGAGATAGCGGCTCTCGGTCATGTGGCCGTTATAATCGATCCAATCCGGGGCGACCTGCGTGCGGTAGAGAGCGAGCGGAGCCGCCTCGCCGTCGGTGCGGCCACGGCCGGCGAGCGCCGCGCGGTGCGCCTTCACCACCGCGCCCGCGGCATAATCCTGCTCGGCGAGCGCCGAGAGGACCGAGACGAGGCAATCGTCGCGCAGCCGCTCCAGTTCGCGGATCGAGATCCCGCGCGCCTGATCGTCGGATTGGGCGGAGACGCGGTCTGTGAGTTCGTCGGTCAGCTCAGGCGCCACCAGCTTGGTCCACGGCAGCTTCAGCGCCGGGCCGAACTGGCTGAGGAAATGGCGCATGCCCGGCTCGCCGCCGGCGAGGCGGTAGATCAGGAAGGTGCCCATGAACGACCAGCGCAGGCCCGCACCGTAGCGGATCGCGTCGTCGATCTCCTCGGTGGTGGCGACGCCGTCCTCGACGAGCCACAGGGCTTCGCGCCACAGCGCCTCGAGCAGACGGTCGGCGATGAAGCCGTCGATCTCCGTGCGCACGACGAGCGGGTGCATGCCGAGCGTGCCGTAGAACGCCGCGGTGTCGCGCACGACCTCCGGCGCGGTCTTGGCGCCGCCGCAGACTTCGACGAGCGGAAGAAGATAAACCGGGTTGAACGGGTGGCCGACGACGAGCCGCTCCGGGTGGGCCATGTCGGCCTGGAGATTGGTGGGCAGCAGGCCGGAGGTCGACGAGGCGATCACCGCGTCGGCGGGCAGCGCGGCGTCGATCTGCGCGAGCACCCGGCGCTTCAGATCCTCCCGCTCGGGCAGGCTCTCCTGCACGAAGTCTGCGCCTTTCACCGCCTCGACCGCACTCGCGGCGATGGTGAGGCTGCCCTCGGGAAGCGCCACGCCCGGCGTCAGCTTGGCTTGGGCGCGCTTCGCGTTGGCGAGCACGGTCTTCAGCTTGCGTTCGACCTCCGGATCGGGGTCGAACACCGTCACGTCGTAGCCGTTGAGGAGGAAGCGGGCGGCCCAGCCCGCCCCGATCACCCCGCCGCCGACGAGGCCGATGGTCTTGACGTCGCGCATGGTCGCCTCCTCAGCCGTGCTTCACGAGCTTGAGCTTCTCGCGCACCTCGCGCGGGCCCAGGATCCGGCAGTTCATCGCCCGCAGGATCGTCACGGCGCGCTCGACGAGTTGGCCGTTCGAGGCGAGCACGCCGCGCTCCAGGTAGATGTTGTCTTCGAGGCCGACGCGGACATTGCCGCCGGCGATCGCCGCGAGCGCCGCATAGGGAAGCTGGTGGCGGCCGATCGAGAAGGCCGAGAACACGGCGCCCGGGGGCATCTGGTTGACCATCGCCATCAGGGTGAGCGGATCGTCCGGCGCGCCGTAGGGGATCCCCATGCAGAGCTGGATCATCGCCGGATCGTCGATCAGGCCCTCCTTGATGAGGTCCTTCACGAAGACGAGGTGCCCGGTATCGAACACCTCGAGTTCGGGCCGCACGCCGAGCTTCTGGACATGGGCCGCCATCGCGCGGAGCGTCGAGGGCGTGTTCGTCATGATGTAGTCGCCGAGCGAGAAGTTCATCGTCCCGCAATCGAGCGTGCAGATCTCGGGACGCAACGCCTCGACGTGCGCGAGCCGCTCGAGCGGACCGGCCATGTCCGTGCCCTCGGGGTTCGGCGGCAGCGGCCGCTCGCCGGAGCCGAGCACGAGGTCGCCCCCCATGCCGGCGGTCAGGTTGATGACGACGTCGACGTCGGAGGCGCGGATGCGCTCGACCACTTCCTTGTAGAGCTTGACGTCGCGAGAGGCCTTGCCGGTCTCGGGATCGCGGACGTGGATGTGGGCGATCGCAGCGCCCGCGCGGGCGGCCTCGATCGCGGCATCCGCGATCTGCGCCGGCGTCACGGGCACGCCCGGATGCTTGCCCACGGTATCGCCCGCGCCGGTGACGGCGCAGGTGACGAACACGTCGAAATTCATGGAAGCTGCTCCTCTCGCCCGGATCGCTCGGCCGGGTGTTCGCCGTCCATGATAGGGGGCGAGCCGCCGCGGCGAGTTGTCATGGAGCGACAAAGCCGAGGCGGTGGGCGACAATTCCATTGGGCGGTCGTCGAGCCTTGGAAGAACGGTGGTGCGGTATCCGATCCTCTTGGCTCGACATCGCGATCCGGACCTGCCTCTGAATGATCATCCCTAGAGGCCGCCTTCGTCATGCGACCCGGCACGTCCCTTCCGTCATCATCCCCGGGCTCGTCCCGGGGAGCCAGGGGCGGCAACCGTCGAGCGCGCAGCCCCTGGGTTGCCGGCACAAGGCCGGCAATGACGACGGAGGGGCATGTGTTCGGGGAGGGAATTTGTGCGGGAGGGGAATGTGTTTGCGCGCCGGCCGAAACGTGATTTTTCTCGTCTCCGCCCCTCAAGCACACCACCCCTGAAGTCCTGCCCCAAGCCCAAGGGATCGTCCATGATCGAGCCGGAGCTCGCCGCCTTCATCGCCGAGGCGCAGATCGCTTATCCGCCCGGCGCGGAGACCCGACCCATCGCGGAAACCCGCGCGCTCTACGACGCCTTTGCCGCGCGGATGACGCCACCGCGCCCGCCCGGCATCACCGCCGAAGACAGCGCGCTGGCCGTCGACGCCCGCGCCATCCCGCTCCGCCTCTATCGCGGCCCCGACGCACCGACGGGACTGGTGCTCTATTTTCACGGCGGCGGCTTCATCCTCGGCTCGCTCGACAGCCACGACATCGTCACCGCCTGGCTCGCGGCCGAGACGGGGACGGCGGTGATCGCGGTCGATTATCGCCTCGCGCCGGAATATCTCGCCCCCGCCGCCTTCGCGGATTGCCTTGCGGTGGCCGAGGCGGCGATCGCCGGCCGCCTGCCCTTCGACGCGATCGGCGGACTGCCCTTCGTGCTCGCGGGCGACAGCGCCGGCGGCACCCTCGCGGCCGGCGTCGCCATGGCGCTGCGCGACGGCGGGCAGGCACCGCTCGCCGGCCTCGCGCTCATCTATCCGCTGCTCGCCCGCGATCCGACCCCGCCCGCCCGCGACGACGAAGCGGAGGCGCCGATGCTAACGCTCTCGGAAGTGCGCGGCTGCGTCGAAGCCTATCTCGGCGGGCAGCAGCCGGGCCCCTACGATTTCCCCCTCGATACCGATCGGTTCGATGGGCTGCCTCCGGTGCTCGCACTACCCGTGGAGCACGATCCGCTGCGCGACGACGCCTATCTGTTCGCCGAGCGGGTGCAGGCTGCGGGGGGCACCGCGGAGGTGCTGCTCGGCACCGGCTTGGCGCACGGTTGTGTGCGGGCCCGAGAGCGGAGCCCGGGCGTCCGGCGGCTCTATGCGGCGCTCGCCGACTTCGTCGCGGCCCGCATTGCGGCGGCGCACTAGGGATCGCTCGAGACACTGGACACCGGCTCCCGGCTCGGCGAAGCGCAGCGATGAGAGTCGGAGGACGGCCGGTTTCCGGCAGCGGCGACCCGCCCCTCGGAGTCGCCTCGCTTCGCATAACTTTTTCTCATGCTTGAGCGAAAATAAGGTGCGTTGACGTACCGCTCCCTCGCTCGAAAGATCGCCCCACGGTCCGGAGCCTCCCAAGGCGCGCGCCATGAGGGCGCAATGCCGCGACCGGCCTCCCGCAACAATTGCACCCGGATGTCGCCCCGCCGCATGAAAATGTCGCTGACCGCTACCTTCGGGGTCGCTTTTCGCCAAATCAGCGTCGGAGCGCGCTCCTATCATCCTGCCTGACGGTCCGTCGGCTCGTGCCGCGCGGACACGTCCAAACACAACATTCCAGAGGACCCACGACGATGGACGAACGGATTCTGAAAGAAGGCCCGCGGGGCCTCGACCGCCGCGAGTTCCTGACCGGCACCGCCCTCCTCGGCGCGCTCGCCGGCGCCGGTGCGGGCCTCTCGCTCGCCAGCCCGGCCTTCGCCCAGTCGGCGACGCCGACGACCGGCGGCACCCTGCGCCTCGGCATGTCGGGCGGCGCCACCACCGACACGCTCGACCCGCGCACCTTCACCGATTGGGTGCCGGTCAACATCGCCTACCAGATCATGAACGGTCTCGTTGAGATCGACGCCGACAACAAGGCGACACCGGAACTGCTCGAGAGCTGGGAGCCGAAGCCGGGGGCCAAGGACTGGGTGTTCAACGTCCGCAAGGGCGTCGAATTCCACAACGGCAAGTCGCTCGACGCCGACGACATCATCTATTCGATCAACCTGCACCGCGGCGACACCAAGTCGGCGGCGAAGGCGGTGCTCGAAGACATCGTCGACATCAAGAAGCTCGACACCCACCAGATCCAGATCACCCTGACCGACGGCAACGCCGACCTGCCCTACATCCTGTCGGACTACCACCTGTTCGCGGTGCCGAACGGCTTCACCGACTGGGCGAACCCGATCGGCACCGGCGGCTACAAGCTCGAGAAGTTCGAGCCGGGCGTGCGCTCAATCACCAAGAAGACCGGCTCCTATTGGAAGCCGAACGCCGGCTATGTCGACTCGATCGAGGTGATCGTCATCAACGACATCACCGCCCGCATCAACGCGCTTTTGTCGAACCAGGTCGACATCATCAACCGCCTGGACGGCCGCACCGTCGATCTCCTCAAGCGCAACAAGAAGTTCCAGGTCATCCGCTCGCAGGCCGGCCAGCACGGCGTCCTGCTGATGAACTGCGAGAGCGACCCCTACAAGAACAACGACATCCGCCTCGCGCTCAAGTACGCGATCGACCGCGAGAAGATCATCAAGACGGTGCTGAACGGCTACGGCACGATCGGCAACGACCAGCCGATCCCGCGCACCAATCCCTATTACAATGCCGACCTGCCGCAGCACGGCTACGATCCGGACAAGGCGAAGTTCCACCTGAAGAAGGCCGGCCAGGAAAACCTCAAGGTCACCCTCCAGGTCTCGGAAGCGGCCTTCACCGGCGCCACCGACACCGCCGTCCTGTTCCAGGCGGCCGCCAAGGATGCCGGCATCAATCTCGACGTGAAGCGCGAGCCCTCCGACGGCTACTGGGACAATGTCTGGATGAAGGCGCCGTTCTGCGCCTCCTACTGGGGCGGCCGACCGACCGCCGACCAGATGCTGTCGATCGCCTACAAGTCGGACGCCAAGTGGAACGACACCAATTGGCACCGGCCGGCATTCGACAAGCTCCTCATCGAGGCCCGCGCCGAGCTCGACCAGGCGAAGCGCAAGGAGCTCTACGGCGAGTGCCAGAAGATGATCTGGGAGGACGGCGGCGCCCTCATCCCGATGTTCATCGACTATATCGAGGCCGGCACCACCAAGGTGCAGGGCTGGAAGCCGCACCCGATGTTCGACTTCATGGGTCAGCGGATCGGCGAAAAGGTGTGGATGCCGTCCTGACGGCACCCCCCTTTTCAACAGCGGTGACGCGACGCGGCGGCTCGTTCGAACCCGCCGCGTGGCCCACCCTATCCCGCACGAGACGGAATGGGCGCATAATGAGCCCGTTCCGACTTTGAGCCCGCCGGTTTCGCCATGACGGTCCCGCGCCGTCCGAGCGACGGCGGCCGAGGCCCGGTGCCGGCGGCTTGCCCCGGCGCCCACCGCCCGCGAGAGGTTCCATGATCCGATTGGTCGCCGAGCGAACAGCGCTCGGCCTTCTGACCCTGCTGGCGATCTCGGCGCTCCTGTTCTTCGGCACCAACCTGCTGCCGGGCGACGTCGCGTCGGCGCTGCTCGGCCAATCGGCGACGCCGGAAGCGCTGCATGCGATCCGGATCTCGCTCGGCCTCGATCAGCCCGCCTGGTACCGCTATCTCGTCTGGCTCGGCCATGTGTTCGAGGGCGATTTCGGCACGTCGCTGGCCTCCGGGCGCCCCATCGTGGCCGAGGTGATGCCGCGGCTCGGCAACACGCTGTTCCTCGCGGGCGTCGCGGCGATCGTCTCCGTTCCGCTCGCGGTCGGCCTCGGCCTTCTCTCGGCGATCCGCGAGGGCGGGCTGTTCGACCGCCTCGTCTCGATCCTCTCCCTGATGACGATCTCGGTGCCGGAATTCTTCGTCGGCTACGTCGTCATCATCGTCTTCTCGGTGCAGCTCGGCTGGCTGCCGTCGCTCGCCACCATCGATTCCGGCATGAGCCTGATCGACCGGCTCGAGGTGGTGGCCCTGCCCGCCTTCACCCTCGTCCTCGTCGTCCTCGCCCACATGCTGCGGATGACGCGCGCCTCGATCCTCTCGGTGATGTCGGCGCCTTATGTCGAGATGGCGTTTCTGAAGGGCCTGAGCCGCTCCACGGTCGTGATGCGCCATGCCCTGCCGAACGCGGCGGCGCCGATCATCGCGGTCGTCGCCCTCAATCTCGGCTATCTCGTCGTCGGCGTCGTCGTTGTCGAGGTCGTGTTCGTCTATCCCGGCGTCGGCCAGTTGATGGTCGATGCCGTCTCCAAGCGCGACCTGCCGCTGGTGCAGGCCTGCGGCCTCGTCTTCGCGGCGACCTATGTCGGGCTCAACACGCTCGCCGACGTCGTCGCGATCCTCGTCAACCCGCGCCTCAAGCGCCCGCGATGAGCGAGAGGACCGCCGCCGTGACCTCTGCAACGCCCTCCGCCGCCCCCGCGCCCCCGCCGGCTGCCGCCCGCAAGACCCGGCGGCGCCCGCCGCTCTCCGCCATCATCGGCGGGGTGATCGTGCTCGTCATCGTCCTCGCCGCCCTGTTGGCGCCGCTGACGGCGCCTTACGGCGAGGCGGAACTCGTCGGCGGCGTCTGGGACCCGCCGAGTGCCGCAACCTGGCTCGGCACCGACAATATCGGCCGCGACATGCTGACGAGGCTGATCTACGGCGGCCGCACCACGATCGGCATCGCCGTCGTCACCACGGCGGTCGCCTTCCTGATCGGTGTCACCCTCGGCTTCATCGCCGCGGCGATCGGCGGCTGGGTCGACACGGTGATGTCGCGCGGCATCGACATCCTCTTGTCGATCCCGGTGCTGATCTCGGCCCTCATGGTGCTGTCGGTGCTCGGCACCTCGATCCCGGTCCTGATCGGCACCATCGGCATCCTGGAATCGACGCGGGTCTATTTCGTGGGACGAGCCGTCGCGCGCACCATCACCGTGCTCGATTATGTGGCGGTCGCCCGGCTGCGCGGCGAAGGGCTCGGCTGGATCATCGTGCGGGAGGTGCTGCCGAACGCGCTGCCGCCGCTGATCGCGGAAGCGGGCCTTCGCTTCTGTTTCATCTTCCTGTTCATCGCCTCGCTCTCCTTCCTCGGCCTCGGCGTGCAGCCGCCCGCCGCGGACTGGGGCTCGATGGTTCGCGAGAACGCCCAGGCGATCAATTTCGGGCTCTATGCCCCGCTCTTTCCCGCCGGCGCCATCGCCGTCCTCACCATCGGGGTCAACTTGGTGATCGATTGGATGCTGACGCTCCATTCGCGCCCGAGCGGCCACGCGCTGGAGGTCTGAGCCATGACCGACGTTCTCGAGGCCCCCGCCCCGGCCACTTCCACCGTACTGCGTATGGAAGGCCTCCGCGTCGAGGCGGCGTCCGGCGCCGTGCTCGTGGACAATGTCGATGTCGAGCTCGCCCGCGGCGAGGTGCTCGGGCTGATCGGCGAATCCGGCGCCGGCAAGTCGACCATCGGGCTCGCCGCGCTCGCCTTCGCCCGGCCCGGCTGCCGCATCACCGGCGGTGAGATCGTGCTCGACGGCACGGACCTGCGCGGCCTCTCTTCGGCCGGGCGCCGGCAGACCCGCGGCGTGCGGGTCGCCTACGTCGCCCAGAGCGCGGCGGCAGCGTTCAATCCGGCGATGAACCTCTACGATCAGGTCTGCGAAGGGCCGATCCGCCACGGCCTGATGGGCCGCGCCGAGGCCCGCGCCCGGGCGGTCGAAGTGTTCCGCGCCCTCGATCTGCCGGACCCCGAACATTTCGGTGAGCGCTATCCCCACCAGGTCTCCGGCGGCCAGTTGCAGCGCGCGATGGCGGCGATGGCGATGTCGTGCCGGCCGGACGTGCTGGTGCTCGACGAGCCGACCACCGCCCTCGACGTGACGACCCAGATCGAGGTGCTCGCCCACCTCAAGAAGCTCATCGCGCTCTACGGCACCGCGGCGCTCTACATCACCCACGATCTCGCCGTGGTCGCCCAGATCGCCGACCGCATCATGGTGCTGCGCCACGGCAAGATGGTGGAGCAGGGCCCGACCGAGGCGATCCTGAGCCGGCCGACGACCGATTATGCCCGCGCCCTGGTCGCCGAGCGGAAGGCCGCCGAACAGGGCACCGGCGCCGCCGAGGATGCCCGCGCCGAAACGGTGCTGGCGATCGAAGACCTCACCATCGCCTACGGCCAAAAGACGGCGGTGAAGGCCGCCCGCTTCACCGTCTCCAAGCACGAGACCGTCGCCGTCGTCGGCGAATCCGGCTCGGGCAAGACGACGCTCGCCTACGGCATCGCCGGCCAGGTGCCGGCGCGCTCCGGCACGGTGCGGTTCGCCGGCCAAGTGCTCGCCCCGTCGTTCGCCCGCCGCAGCCGCGAGGACCTCCGCCGCATCCAATATGTGTTCCAGCTTCCGGACGTCGCGCTCAATCCGCGCCAGACCATCGGCGAGATCGTGGGGCGGCCGGCGACCTTCTATTTCGGCCTCAAGGGCGCAGCGCTCGCGGCCCGCGTCGCCGAGCTTCTGACCGAAGTCGGGCTCGACCAGAGTTTCGCCACGCGCCGGCCCGGCGCCCTCTCCGGCGGCCAGAAGCAGCGTGTCTGCATCGCCCGGGCGCTGGCGGCGAAGCCGGACCTCATCATCTGCGACGAGGTGACCTCCGCGCTCGACCCGCTCGTCGCCGACGACATCCTGCGCCTGTTGCGCCGCCTTCAGGACGAACTCGGCGTCGCCTACCTCTTCATCACCCACGATCTCGGCACGGTGCGCCGCATCGCCCACCGCGTCGTGGTGATGCTCAACGGCGAGATCGTCGCCGAGGGGCCGACGGCGGAGATCTTCACCAACCCGTCGCACCCCTACACCGCGAAGCTCCTCGCCTCCGTCCCCGAAATGCGCCCCGGCTGGCTCGAAGAGGTGCTGAAGAGCCGCGGGAGCGCGGAATGATATCGCGGCGGCGCGCCATGCGGGCCCCTCGCGCCAGCAAGTGGATGACAGTGTCCCGCCGCTCACCGCCCTCTCCCTTCTCCCCGCTGGCGGGGAGAAGGTGGCCCGCAGGGCCGGATGAGGGGCGCTCCGAGACCTCTCTCGGGGGCAAGAGCGGCACGAGCCATCCGAGACGAAAGCCCCCTCATCCGCCCCTTCGGGGCACCTTCTCCCCCGAGGGGGCGAAGGGAGAGGCGGCTCTATTTGTGGCCGATGCGACAGCCCTCCCACACCGGGACCGGGTCGCGACGGTGCACCGTGACCCATCGGTTCAAACAGCCTCCCATCCCATCTCTCGCCGATAGAAGTGCCTCCATGAGCGTCAGCGTCACCGAAAATCTCTGGATTCCGCTCGCCGACGGCACCCGCCTCGCCGCGCGCCTGTGGCTGCCGGCCGATGCGGAGACCGTCCCGGTGCCGGCGGTTCTCGAATACATCCCCTACCGCAAGCGCGACGGGACCCGGGACCGCGACGAGCCGATGCATCATTGGTTCGCCGAGAACGGCTATGCCGCGATCCGCGTCGACATGCGCGGCTCGGGCGAATCCGACGGACTCCTCGCCGACGAATATCTGAAGCAGGAGCAGGACGACGCCGTCGAGGCGATCGCCTGGATCGCCGCGCAGCCCTGGTGCACGGGGGCGGTCGGCATGATGGGCAAGAGCTGGGGCGGCTTCAATTCGCTGCAGGTCGCGGCCCGCCGCCCGCCGGCCTTGAAGGCGATCGTCACCGTCTGCTCGACCGACGACCGCTACGCCGACGACATCCACTACATGGGCGGCTGCCTCCTCAACGATAACCATTGGTGGGGCGCGATCATGCTCGCCTATCAGGCGCGCCCGCTCGATCCGGAGATCGTCGGCCCGACGTGGCGCGAGGATTGGCTGAGGCGGCTCGACGCCATGCCGCTCTGGCCCGGCCTCTGGATGGAGCACCCGCTGCGCGACGATTATTGGCGCCACGGCTCCGTCTGCGAGGATTTCTCGGCGATCGAATGCCCGGTGCTCGCGATCGGCGGCTGGGCGGATTCCTACACCAACGCCGTCCCCCGCCTGCTCGAAGGCTTGAGCGTGCCGCGCCAGGCGATCGTCGGCCCGTGGGCGCACATCTATCCCCAGGACGCGACGCCCGCGCCCGCCATCGGCTTCCTTCAGGAGGCCAAGCAATGGTGGGATCGCTGGCTCAAGGGCGAGGCGAACGGGGCCGAAGCGAAGCCGATGCTGCGCGCCTATGTCGAGGACTGGATGAAGCCCGAGACGAGCCGGCCGGCTTCCGACGGCCGCTGGGTCGCGGAACCGGTCTGGCCGAGCCCGTCGATCGCGCCGCAGGTCCTCCACCTCGCCGATCAAGGCCTCGCCGCGACCGGCGCCCTGACGGCGGCGCGCGCCATCCGCTCCCCGCTCTGGACCGGCATCGCCGCCGGCGAATGGATGGGCACCGGTGTCGAGGGCGAGATGCCCGCCGACCAGCGGCTCGACGACGGCGGATCGCTGGTGTTCGACGGCGTGCCTCTCTCTGAACCGCTGGAGATCCTCGGCTTTCCCATCATCGAGCTCGACCTGACGGCCGACAAGCCGACGGGCCAGATCGCCGTGCGCCTCGAAGAGGTCGCCCCGGACGGCGCGGCGCTCAGGGTCGCCTACGGCGTCCTCAACCTCACCCATCGCAACGGCCACGAGCGCGCCGAGCCGCTTCGGCCCGGCGAGCGCTTCATGGTCCGTCTGCCGCTCAAGGTCGCCGGCCACCGCTTCGCCGCGGGGCACCGGCTGCGGATCGCGATCTCGACCGCCTATTGGCCGCTGCTGTGGCCGGCCGCGGACGCCACCACGCTGACGGTCCACGCCGGCCGCCTCGCCCTGCCCGTGCGCACCCCGCGCCCGGAGGACGCCTCAGTCGCTTTCGAGCCGCCGGCGCGCGGTCCGCGTGCCCCGAGCACCCGGATCACCGACGGCTCGATGGTCCGCTCCGCCTCGATCGACCTCATCGCCAACCGCGCGACCTACATCACCGACGGTCGCGGCGGGCTGTTCGGCGAGGGCGTCGTGCGCTTCGACGAGATCGGCACCTCCAACGCCCACGATCTGCGGCGTGAGCTGACGATCTCCGGCGACGATCCGCTCTCGGCCCGCTACCGCATCGATCAGGCCTACGAGATCGGCCGCGACGGCTGGCGCATCCGCATCGAAACCGTGTCGGAGCTCACCGCCGACGCCACCGCGTTCCGCCTCACCGCCCATCTCCGGGCGTTCGAGAACGGCGCGCTGGTGCGCGAACGGTCCTGGGACGAGCGCTACGCGAGGGATGGCGTGTGAGCGCACTGGTGGCGGGAGAGCGCAGACGCGGCGCCGGTCCCGCCCGGGCGCGGACCGCTGCGCGCTCTTCCAGCCCTACCGCGGCAGCGGGCCGGAGCCGGTCGGTTTTCTCCTGGTGCCGCGCTTCTCGATGATGGCCTTCATCTCGGCCGTCGAGCCCTTGCGGGTCGCCAACCGCTTCGCCGGACGGACCTTGTTCTCCTGGCATATCTTCTCGGCCGACGGCGGGCCGGTCGAGGCCTCGAACGGCATGAGCCTCGCCGCCGAGGCGGCGGTCGACAAGGCGGCGGTGCCGACCTTGATCGTGTGCGCCGGGTTCGACCCGCGCGCCCAGGGCAAGAAGCCGCTGATCGCCACGCTGCGCCGCCTCGCCCACCGCGGCGTGACGCTCGGCGCCCTCGATACCGGCGCCCATCTCCTCGCCCGCGCCGGCCTGCTCGACGACAGCCGGGTGACGATGCATTGGGAAGCGGTGCCGGCCTTCCGCGAGGATTTTCCGGACATCGAGGTCAGCGACGAACTGTTCGAGATCGGCAACGGCCATTTCACCTGCGCCGGCGGCACCGCGGCGATCGACCTGATGCTCGACATGATCGCCCGCAAGCACGGCTCCGAGCTCGCGGTGAAGATCTCCGAACAATTCATCCACGAGCGCATCCGCGACCGTCACGACGCCCAGCGCCTGAAGCTCGCCAAACGGCTCGGCGTCACCAATTCCCGCGTCATCCGCATTGTCGAGCTGATGGAGCGCCATCTCGACGAGCCGCTCTCGGCGCGCCGCCTCGCCTCGTCCGCCGGCGTGTCGGGCCGCCAGCTCGAACGGCTTTTCCGCGCCAATCTCGGCGTCACGCCCGGCGCCTATTATCTCGGGCTCCGGCTCCAGCGGGTGCGCCAGCTTCTGCGCGAGACCGACAAGAGCGTGCTCGAAATCGCCCTCGCCTGCGGCTTCACCTCGGCCTCCTCCGTCTCCCGCGCCTACCGTGCCCGCTTCGGCGTCGCGCCGAGCCAGGACCGTAAGGAAGAGCGCGACGGTGGCGGCCCCCAGCGGCCGGCGATCGCAGCGGAGCGGCGGCCCTGATGTCGCCTCGGTCATATCCCGTGACGCAAACGCCCTCTATGGTGCGCGCCGGCGGACCGAGGGTCCCCCCTGCGATGGTCCCCCTTCCAGAGGCGGTACGAAGCCGCCATTTCCACCCGAGGAGAAGACGATGAGCGAAATCTGGTTCCGCACCGGCGAGGCGACGGTTCTGGCGGCCGAAGGCCAATACACGGATGCCATGCCCGAGGTGCTGATCGGTTCCGTGCGCGGTCCGGCCGGCCATGCCTTCGCGGGCATGATGGGCCAGGTCGTCGGCCACACCCGCATGTTCGTGATCCGCGACCTCAACCAGCTCGTCCGTCCGGCCGCGATGATGACGACGAAGGTGACGATCGACAACGCGGCCTATGTCGGCCTGCTCGGCGGCGTGGTGCAGGGTGCGGTCGGCGACGCCATCGTCGACGCGGTGATCGAGGGCATCCTGCCGAAGGATCAGGTGGACGAGATCTGCATCATCGTCACCCTGTGGCTGGACCCGCGCTGCGCCACCCATGCCGAACTCGACAAGAAGAACCTCTACGACACCAACTACGAAGCGATGAAACTCGCCCTCGCCCGCGCCATGAAGGGCGAGCCGACGATCGACGAGCTCATCGCCAACCGCAAGACGGTGAAGCACTACACGCTCGACGGCATCGTCGAATACTGAGGCTTCGCGCGCATCACGCGCTTGAACGCGAACCCGGCCGGGAGCAACCTTCCGGCCGGGTTCGTCATTTCGATCAAGCCGGTGCCGACGGGGCGCCGGGTCGGAGCGATGCCGGAACCGCGGGAGACGAGCGAATGACGACGAACGAATTCCGCGACGGACGGCTCATCCTGGTGAGCGGGCTCGACGGCAAGTCGCCGGCCTGCTTCCTCATCGAATCCGGCGGGCGCCGCATCCTGCTCGATCTCGGCGTTGGGGCGAACGGCGAGCCCGTCGAGGGCATCGACCGCATCGGCCGGGTCGACGCCCTCCTCATCTCGCATTGCCACACCGACCATGTCGGCGGCCTCATCCACCTCGACCGCATCGGCAACCCGCCTGTGTTCGCGACCGAAGAGACGTGGTCGATCGTCGACCGGCTGCATCCGGGCGCGCCGAAGCAGGTACCGCCCGCCTCGCTGCGGAAGCTGCTGCCGCTCCAGGGCTCGCTCGAAATCTCCGGCATCGAGGTCAAGACCGGCCGCGACGGCCACGCCCCCGGCGGCGTCTGGCTGTGGCTCGGGCTCGCCGACGGCTTCCTCTATACCGGCGATTATTCGACCGAATCCGTCGTCTATCCATTCGACGAGACGCCGAAGGCGGCGCTCGCCCTGGTCGATGCCTCTTATGGCGGGCACACGGAAGCGATCGAGCCGCAGGTCGCCCGCCTGGCCGAGAAGATCGCGGGTGGCGCGGTGCTTCCCGTGCCGGTCGGCGGACGCGGGCCGGAGATCGCGCTGCGGCTCGAAGAACTCGGCCTGCCGCGCGCCTGGCTCGACCCCAACGTGTTCGAGCAGATGGAGCGCCTCGCCTCGGCGATGGACCGCTCGGCCGAGACGACGGCCCATGCCGCCGCCGCGCGCTTCCTCGCCGAACCGATGGCGGCCGAGCCCAAGCCGACCGACATCGTGATCTGCACCAACGGCGCCGCCGACGACGGCATGTCGGCCGAGCTCCTCGCCCGCTGGGGCGGGTCGGTGCCGTTCGTGTTCACCGGCCACGTGCCGAAGGAGACGCCCGCCCACGAGGCGGTGGCGCGCGGCCACGCGACCATCCACCGGATCAACGTCCACCCCCGTCTCGGCGACAATGCCCGCTTGGCCCGGGTGATCGGCGCGCGGCGCGTCGTGCCCGGTTTCAGCACCGACGAGGGACGCGCGGCCCTCGCGGCGGCGCTCAGCGGCGACCCGATCGCCGTCGTCACCGACCGCGAAATCCCGCTCGCCGGCTGAACCTCCCGCAGTGCAGCGCGGCGATGATGCGGCGCATGATTGACGCACCTCAGAAAATGATGGGAATTTGCCGGGTCGCCCGCTAGAGAAGGCGATGAAGCCTGCACCTTGCGATGGTGCGCTCCGGAGGAATTCCTTGGCCAAGGCCACTCTCGAGGATGTCGCCCGCCTCGCCGGCGTGAGTCTCGCGACCGTCGATCGCGTCCTCAACCGGCGCCCCGGCGTGCGCGCCACGACCGTCGAGAAGGTCGAGAACGCCGTCGCCACGCTGGGCTACCGGCCGGACCCTTTCGCGGCGCGGCTCGCCCGCGCGACCCGGCTGAAATTCTGCTTCATCCTGCCGGTGCGGGCGACCTCGTTCACCATCATGTTGGAGGCGGAAGCCCGGCTCGCGGCCCGCTGGCTCGCCGAGCAGCGCGCCGAGATCGTGGTGCGCCGCGTCGACGTGTTCGATCCCGCGATCCTGTCGAGGGCCCTCGCCGAGCTCGAGCCCGGCATCGACGGCGTCGCCTTGGTCGCCCTCGATCATCCGGCGGTCCGCGCGGCGATCGACGGCCTCGTCGAGCGGGGCATCGCCGTCGTCACCCTCGTCTCCGACGTGCCGAGCGCCCGGCGCGAACACTTCGTCGGCATCGACAACTCGGCCGCCGGCCGCACCGCGGCGAGCCTGATCGGGCGGTTCACCGCCGGACGGCCGGGCAAGATCGGCGTCGTCGCCGGCTCGTTCGCCCTGCGTGACCACGCCGAGCGGCTGTTCGGCTTCCAGCAGGTGATCTCCGCCGAATATCCGACCCTGACGGTGCTGCCGCCGCGGGAGGGACGCGACGATTTCGCCCTCAACCGCGTCGCCGTCGGCGAACTCCTCGAAAACCACCCCGACCTTCTCGCCGTCTATTCGATCGGGGCCGGCAACCGCGGCATCGTCGAAGCGCTCGAGGCGGCCGGCCGTGCTCAAGACGTCGTGTTCATCGGTCATGAACTGACGCAGCATTCTCGCCAATGGCTGCTCAGCGGGGTGATGGACGTCGTCATCGACCAGAACCCGGGCCATGAGGTGCGTTCCGCAGCGCGCATCCTGCTCGCGCGCTGCACCGGCGGCTCGGTGCTCGAAAGCCAGGAGAAGATCCGCATCGGAATCTATATCCGCGACAACCTGCCATAGGGTCTCACCCGCCACGGCGTGCTGAAAAGCGCCGGGCAAATTTGAGGTACGCTCCTCATGAATCTCGGAATCGACATCGGAACCTCGTCGGTGAAGACCGTGCTCGTCGATGCGGACGGGCGCCAGATCGCCGCCGCCGAGCACGCCCTCGAGGTGTCCCGCCCCCACGACGGATGGTCCGAACAGGACCCGGCCGCGTGGTGGGAGGGCGTCCTCGCCACCATCGACAGCCTCGCCGCCAAGCATCCGGCGGAGATCGCGGCGGTCGAAGGTCTCGGTCTCTCCGGCCAGATGCACGGCGCGACGCTGCTCGGCGCCGACGACCGGGTGCTGCGCCCCTGCATCCTGTGGAACGACGGCCGCTCCGGCGCCGAGTGCGCGGCGCTCGAAGCCGCCGTGCCGGACCTGCCGGCGATCACCGGCAACCGCGCCATGCCGGGCTTCACCGCGCCGAAGCTCGCCTGGGTGCGCACCCACGAGCCGGACATCTTCGCCGCCACCCGCACGGTGCTGCTGCCGAAGGATTATGTCCGCCTGCTTCTGACCGGCGAGAAGGTCTCCGAACCGTCCGACGCCGCCGGCACGCTGTGGCTCGACACCGGCGCGCGCCGCTGGTCCGAGACGATGCTCGCCGCGACCGGCCTCGGCCTCGAGGCGATGCCGCGCCTCGTCGAAGGCTCCGAGCCCTCCGGCGCCCTGCGCGAGGAGCTCCGCCAGCGCTGGAACATGACGAAGGCCCCGATCGTGGCCGGCGGTGCCGGTGACAACGCGGCCGGCGCCATCGGCATCGGCGCCATCGGCACCGGAGACGCCTTCGTCTCGCTCGGCACCTCAGGCGTGTTGTGGGTGACGACGGACGCCTTCCGCCCGAACCCTTCGCGCGGCGTCCACGCCTTCTGCCACGCCATCCCGAAGACGTGGCACCAGATGGGCGTCATCCTCTCCGCCGCCTCGGCGCTGACCTGGGTGACGAAGCTCGTCGGCGCCGAGAGCGAAGCGGCGCTCGTCGCCCGCATCGATCCCGCCCTGCGCGGCGCCAATCCGGTGATGTTCGAGCCCTATCTGTCGGGCGAGCGCACGCCGCACAACGATCCGGAGGCGCGCGCCGCCTTCATCGGCCTCAGCCATGCGTCCGGCCCGGCCGACCTCGCCCTCGCGGTCCTCGAAGGCGTCGCCTTCGCCTTCAAGGACTGCCTCGACGCCCTCGCCGAGGCCGGGAGCCGTCCGACGGCGGTGGCCGCCATCGGCGGCGGGTCCCGCTCCACGCTGTGGCTCGAGATCATCGCCGCGGTGCTCGATCTGCCGGTCCAGCGGCTCGCCGGCGGCGATCTCGGCGGCGCCTACGGAGCGGCCCGGCTCGGCCGGCTCGCCGCCACAGGCGAGGCGCCGTCCGCCGTCGCGACCAAGCCGCCGATCGCCGAAACCATCGATCCCGACCGCGCCCTCGCCGCCCGCTACGGGCACGCGTTCACGACCTATCGCAAGATCTATCCGAACCTGAAGGACATCCGCTCATGAGCTTCTTCGCCGAAACCACCCCGATCGCCTACGAGGGGCCGAAGAGCCGCAACCCGCTCTCCTTCCGCTGGTACGACGCCAACCGCGTCGTGCTCGGCAAGCGGATGGAAGACCACCTGCGCTTCGCCGTCGCCTATTGGCACTCGTTCACCTGGCCGGGCGGCGATCCGTTCGGCGGCGCCACCTTCGAGCGCCCGTGGTTCCACGGCAGCGACGAACTCTCCCTCGCCAAGGCGAAGGCCGACGTCGCGTTCGATCTGTTCCGCATCCTGGGCGCGCCGTTCTTCGCGTTCCATGACCGCGACGTGGCGCCGGAAGGGGCGACGCTCGCCGAATCGAACCGCAACCTGCGCGTCATCGCCGACATCTTCGCCCGCAAGATGGAAGAGACCGGCGTGAAGCTCCTGTGGGGCACCGCCAACCTGTTCTCCAACCGCCGCTTCATGTCCGGTGCCGCGACCAATCCCGATCCGGAGGTGTTCGCCTACGCCGCGGCGCAGGTGAAGACGGTGTTCGAGATCACCCATGAGCTCGGCGGCGCGAACTATGTGCTGTGGGGCGGCCGCGAGGGCTACGAGACGCTGCTCAACACCGACCTGAAGCGCGAGCTCGACCAGATGGGCCGCTTCCTGACCATGGTCGTCGAGCACAAGCACAAGATCGGCTTCAAGGGCCCGATCCTGATCGAGCCGAAGCCGAAGGAGCCGACCAAGCACCAGTACGACTTCGACGTCGCGACGGTGTACGGCTTCCTCAAGCGCTACGGCCTCGAAGGCGAGGTGAAGCTCAACCTCGAGCAGAACCACGCGATCCTCGCCGGCCACTCGTTCGAGCACGAGATCGCGCTCGCCAACGCGCTCGGCATCTTCGGCTCGCTCGACATCAACCGCGGCGACGATCTGCTCGGCTGGGATACCGACCAGTTCGCGATGAACGTGCCCCAGATCACCCTCGCCATCTACGAGATCCTGAAGGGCGGCGGCTTCACCACCGGCGGCATGAACTTCGACGCCAAGATCCGTCGCCAGTCGCTCGATCCGGCGGACCTGATCCAGGCCCATGTCGGCTCGATGGACGCGATCGCCCGCGGCCTGCTCGCCGCCGCCGAGATGATCGAGGACGGCCGCCTCGCCAAGCACGTCGCCGACCGCTATGCGGGCTGGGACGGCGCCGAGGGCAAGGCGATCCTCGCCGGCGAGCGCTCGCTCGACGACCTCGCCGCCTATGTCGAGACGAACGGCGTGAACCCGCAGCCGCGCTCGGGCCGCCAGGAATATCTCGAGACGCTCCTCAACGACTATCAGTGAGGCGCAAACGCAGACGGCCGGGTCGCCCCGGCCGTCTCGTGACGAATTGAGCCCGCCGCTCGGGCGAAGAGCGGCGGGCTCGCGTGAACCCTCCGGCGGCTCTGGGGGGAGTCAGGCGGCGAAGTGGCCTGCCGCCGGGAGGGGACGCGCATGCCCTTCCGCCGCGATGACGAAGCGGGCGAGGCATTGGCTGCGGTGGCGCTCGGAAACCTTGCGCCAAGCGTCTTCCGCGTCGCGGCGCGTGCGGAAGGGACCGAACAGGCTCTCGGAGCCCGGGATGAGATCGGCGAAGGACATGTCGCGGTACTTGCCGCCGACGACCCAGAAGCGATCGTGATGCATGGTCTTATCCTCAAGTCTCGATGACGGAGCGGCGATCGGGTCTCGGCTTTCCTTTCGAGGGGAGACGCCGATCGCGGGAACGAAGGCCGTGGGCGCGGTTCTGAAACCGGCGCCGGACGTCACTCCGCCGCTACCGCCGGGATCGTGAACTGATCGGTCTCGGTGGAGGCCTTCATCGCCGTGGTGGACGACTGGCCGCCGGTGATCGCGAGCGACACCTGATCGAAGTAGCCGGTTCCGACCTCGCGCTGGTGGCGCGTGGCGGTGTAGCCCGCCGCCTCCGCCGCGAACTCCGCCTGCTGGAGCTCGCTGTAGGCGGCCATGCCGTGATCCCGATAGCCCGAGGCGAGCTCGAACATGCCGTGGTTGAGGCTGTGGAAGCCCGCCAGCGTGACGAACTGGAACTTGTAGCCCATGGCCCCGAGCTCCCGCTGGAAGCGGGCGATGGTGTCGGGATCGAGCTTGGCGCGCCAGTTGAACGAGGGCGAGCAATTGTAGGCGAGCAGCTTGCCGGGATGGCGCTTGTGCACCGCCTCGGCGAACTTGCGCGCATCCTCGAGATCCGGGTGAGAGGTCTCCCACCAGAGCAGATCCGCGTACGGCGCGTAGGCGAGGCCGCGGGCGATGCAGTGATCGAGGCCCGTGCCCTCCTTCAGGCGGAAGAAGCCTTCCGGCGTCCGCTCGCTCGATTCGATGAACGGACGATCCCGCTCGTCGATGTCGGAGGTGATGAGGCGGGCGCTCTCGGCATCCGTCCGGGCGACGATCAGCGTCGGCACACCCATCACGTCGGCGGCGAGGCGCGCGGCGTTGAGGTTGCGGACATGGGCCGAGGTCGAAATCAGGACCTTGCCGCCGAGATGGCCGCACTTCTTCTCCGAGGCGAGTTGGTCCTCGAAGTGGACGCCCGCAGCGCCGGCCTCAATGAACGCCTTCATGATCTCGAAGGCGTTGAGCGGGCCGCCGAAGCCGGCCTCCGCATCGGCGACGATCGGCAGGAACCAATCGCGCGAGACCTTGCCCTCGGCGTGCTCGATCTGATCGGCGCGCTGCAGGGTGCGGTTGATGCGGCGGCAGAGCTCGGGGGCGGAGTTCGCCGGGTAGAGGCTCTGATCCGGATACATGGCGCCGGCGACGTTGGCGTCGGCGGCGACCTGCCAGCCCGAGAGATAGATCGCCTGGAGCCCGGCGCGGGCCATCTGCATCGCCTGGTTGCCGGTGACGGCGCCGAGGGCGTTGACGTAGTCGAGCTCGTGCAGGGCCTTCCAGAGACGGTTGGCGCCGCGCTCGGCGAGCGTCATCTGCGGCACCACGCTGCCGCGGAGCCGCTCGACATCGGCTACCGCATAAGGCCGCTCGATGCCGGCGAAGCGGCCGGCCGGGGTGCCGGGAACGAGGGATTCGAAGCTGCGCATAATCTGGTCCTCCGGGACGCACGCTTTGACAAACGTCGTGAGTCTTGTAACGGACGGCCTTGCCGGCCGCGCAGAGACCTAACGATTTTCCGGCTTGAAAGGGAATAGCGAACAATGCCACTTAGTATGAGTGTGTCGTTGTCACACTTGTAACGATGTAAATCTTGTAAATTTCACCGACTTTGACAAGCGCTCCGAAGGCCCGCCATGGCGATGGAAACGACGGCAAAGAAGCTCTTCATCGGCCCCCGCCTGCGGCGGTTGCGCCAGGAGCTCGGGCTGACCCAGAGCCGCATGGCCGAGGAACTCGGCGTCTCGGCGAGCTACCTCAACCTGATCGAGCGCAACCAGCGTCCCGTCACCGCGCAGTTCCTGTTGCGTTTGACCGAAGTCTACGAGATCGACCTGCGGGCGCTGGCCGGCGAGGCCGATCAGCAGGCCGTCATCGACCTCGCCGAAGTGCTCGCCGATCCCCTGTTCCGCGACCTCACCGTGCCGCACCACGAGATCGTCGAGGTCGCAGGCTCGGCGCCGGGGGTGAGCGACGCGGTCGCCCGGCTCTACCGCGCGTTCCTCGATTCGAAGCGGCGCGAGGAGAGCGCCACCGCGCGGATGCCCGACCGCAACGATCCGCTGCCGTCGGCCGACGACGCGGTCGAGATCGTGCGCGACTTCGTCCAGGACCAGCGCAACCATTTCCCGGCCCTCGAAGACGCCGCGGAGGCGCTGAACGGCACGCTCGGCGCGCTCAACGCCGATCTCTTCGGCGCCATCCGCGAGCGGCTTCGGGAGAAGCACGGCATCACCGTGCGCATCATCCCGGTCGACGTGATGGCGACGGCGCTGCGCCGCTACGACCGCCACCGTCGTCAACTCCTCGTCTCCGAAATGCTCGAGGGCCCGGCCCGGGTGTTCTCCGCCGCCTATCAGCTCGCGATGATGGAGATGGGGCCGCAGATGGACGCGATCGTCGGCAAGGCCGCGATCGGCTCGATGGCGACGAAGCGGCTCTTGAAGGTCAACCTGACGAACTATGCCGCCGCCGCCATCATGATGCCCTACGGGCCGTTCCTCGCAGCCGCCGAAAATCTCGGCTACGACATCCAGGTGCTCGCCGCCCGCTTCGGTGCGAGCTTCGAGCAGGTCTGCCACCGCCTCACGACCCTGTCGCGGCCGACCGCCCGCGGCGTCCCCTTCTTCATGATCCGGGTCGATCAGGCCGGCAACGTCTCGAAGCGCTTCGCGGCGGCGAACTTCCCCTTCTCGCGCTATGGCGGCAGTTGCCCGCTGTGGGAACTGCACGCGACCTTCAAGATCCCCGGCCGCGTCTTCACCCAGATCGTCGAGATGCCAGACGGTGCGCGCTATTTCACCCTGTCGCGGGCGGTGAGCCGGGTCGTCTCCTCGTGGGCGAAGGCAGAGCCGGAGGTCGCGATCGGCCTCGGCTGCGACCTGAAGCACGCGAGCCGCCTCGTCTATGCCCGCGGGCTCGATCTGGCGCAGCCGAACGCCACGCCGATCGGCATCAATTGCCGGCTCTGCGAGCGTCCCGACTGCACCCAGCGTGCCCATCCACCGTTCTCGAAGACGCTGATCGTCGAGGAGCACATGCGCGGCCTGACCCCGTTCCGCTTTGAATAGCCGTCAAAAAGTCTTCGATGGGTCCGAAGGGAGGATTCGGGCTGAGCAAAGCGGAGTCGGAAATGGCGGGAGACAGTCGGGTGTGCGCCGAGGCGCGGCTTGGTCGCGGGCTGATGTCGGCCCTCTTCGCGGTCGCGATCGTCGCCACGTCGCCGGCCGTCGCCCAATCCCCGCCGCAGCCGGCTCTGGCCCAATCCTCGACCCAATCTCCGGCGCCGCCGCCCGCCGACGCGCCGGCCGACGGGCTCGAAGTCGGCTCCCTCGTCCTCACGCCCTGTGTCGGCAGCGCCGGCGACGCCTATTGCGGAACCCTCCCCCGTCCGCTCGATCCGTCCGGCACGCGGCCGGGGACCATCAAGGTCGGCTTCGAGTTCTACCCGGCCGCCGTCGACGATCCCGCCGGCACCATCGTTGCCCAGGAGGGCGGCCCGGGCTTCTCCACCACGGGCACGCGCACCGGCTTCCTCCACCTCTTCGGCACGCTCCGCGACCGCCACAACATTCTCCTCGTCGACAAGCGCGGAACCGGCCTGTCGCAGCCGATCGATTGCCCGGATCTCCAGAAGGACCCGGATCTCGCGCCCGAGGCGGTCGGCGCCTGCGGCGCGGCGCTCGGGGATCATGCCTGGGATTACGGCACCGCGCTCGCGGCCGACGACCTCGCCGCGGTGATCGAGGCCCTCGAGGTCGGACCGGTCGCCTATTACGGCGATTCCTACGGCACCTATTTCGGCGCCGTGTTCGCCGCCCGGCATCCGACCCTGCTGCGCACCCTGGTGCTCGACAGCGCCTATCCCCCGTTCGGGCCGGACCCCTGGTATGCGACCGAATGGGCCGCGGGGCGCGACGGTTTCGATCTCGTCTGCGCCCGCTCGCCGAGCTGCACCGCCCTCGGCGGCCGCTCGACGCGGCGGCTCGCCGATCTCCTCGACGCCGTGCGCAAGACGCCGCTGTCGGGAACCGCGCCGGACGGCGACGGCACGATGCACGACGTGACGCTCGACGCCCCGACCCTCTTCATGGTCATGAACGCCGCCGGCAGCGACCCCGTGGTCTACCGTGAGCTCGACGCCGCCGCCCGCGCTTGGCTCGTGCACCAGGACGGCGCGCCGCTCCTGCGCCTCACCGCGGAAGCCCGCGACATGTCGAGCCCCGGCGGCGTGCCGGTCGACTTCTCCTCGGGCCTCTATGCCGCGATCGTCTGCACCGATTATCGCCAGTTGTTCGATCTGCGCCTGAGCCCCGCCGAGAGGCGCGCCGCGCTCGAGCGGGCGGTCGCCGACAAGCAGGCACGCCATCCCGATATCTACGCCCCCTTCACCATCGACGAGGTGCGCAACTCGCCCCGCAACGTCGAACGCCTCGATCTCTGCCTCGATTGGCCGGCTCCGCCCGACGGCCGCACGCCGGGCGCACCTTTGCCCGCGGCGACCACCTTCCCGTCGGTGCCGACGCTGGTGCTCGCCGGCGACCTCGACAACACGACGGCGCCCGACGAAGGCTTCGCCGCCGCCCGCCTCTTCCCCGACCCCTATTTCGTGCTGCTGCGCAACACGAGCCACGTGGCGGCCATGACGACGGAGGCCGTCCTGGTGCCGCCGGTCGGTTCGGACGCCGCCGGCTGCGCCGGCCCGATGACGGCCGCTTTCGTCGGCGACGGCGGCCGGCCGCCCTCGGTGCGCTGCGCGGCCGAGATCCGCCCGATCCGCACCGTGCCGGCCTTCGCGCGCACGGTGGCGGAGGTCGCTCCGGCGTCCCCGGCCCCCGCCTCGCTCGATGCGCCGCGCGAGGCGGACCTCCGCCTCGCCGCGGCGGCGGCAGAGACGGCCGGCGACGTGCTCGCCCGCTATTTCGTCAACAGCACGGAAAAGGGTGTCGGCCTGCGCGGCGGCCATTTCAGCCTCGGGCCCGACGGCGAAGGCTACCGCTTCACCCTCGACGGCGTGCGCTGGACGCAAGACCTCGCGGTGAGCGGCACCATCGACTGGAACCAGGTGACGGGCGAGATCGACGCCGACCTCGACGTCGCCCAAGACGGCGGTCCGGAGGGTCATCTGACGCTGCACTGGAACGACCGGCGCACCAACGCCCAGATGACGATCGACGGCCAACTCGACGACCGCGACATCGACGCCGTCCGCCTCGCGCCGTGAAACCGGAGACGCACTGTTTCCCTTGGCGAGGCCCGGAAGGCTCTACAGATCTCGATGCAGATTGTAGAACGGGTCGGGCAGCCGCCCTCGCCCTCCGATCCGGGATATCCTCATGAGTTCGTCGTCTCTCGTCATCTTCCTGCACGGCGTCGGGGCCAACGGGGCGGATCTGGCGCCGTTGGGTGAACATTGGCGGAGCCTTCTGCCGGCCGCCGCATTCGAGGCGCCCGACGCGCCGTTCGCCTTCGACCAGGGCGGACGCGGCCGGCAATGGTTCAGCATCGCCGGGGTGAACGCCGGCAACCGCGGCGACCGCATCCGCACCGCCAGGGGGGCGTTCGATACCGTCGTGTCCGGCCTGATCGCGGCCCATGGCTTGTCGGAGCGGCTCGACCGCGTCGCCTTCGTCGGCTTCTCCCAGGGCTCGATCATGGCGCTCGACGCGCTGGCGACGGGGCGGTGGCCGGTTGCGGCGATCGTCGCCTTCGCCGGACGGCTCGCCACACCCGAGCCGCTCGCGCCGAGCCCGGCGACGCGCACACTCCTCATCCACGGCACCGCGGACCCGGTCATTCCGGCCGAAGAAAGCCAAGTCGCCGAAGCCGCGCTCAAGGCCGCGGGCGCCGACGTCTCGCTGTCGCTGCAGCCGAATGTCGGCCACACCATCGGCATGGAGGGTGCCGCCCTCGCCGCGGGCTTCCTCTCGCGCGTGCTGCGCTGAGGCGCGGCCGGCGTTCCTTGAACGTAGAGCTCAGGTCCCGGCGCTCTTCAGCGCGGCGTTCTCGGCGCGGATACGGATCGCGAGCACCAGCGCGTTGAGGACCGTAAACAGCGCCGCGAAGCCGACGAGGCCGAAGGCGAGCGGCAGCGCGGCGAGCTCGATCGCCACCACGACATAATTCGGGTGGCTGAGAAAGCGGTAGGGGCCGCGCCGCACCAGGGGTTCGCCCGGTAGCACGATGATCCGCGTCGTCCAGCGCTCCTTCAAGGTCGCGAGCACCCAGAGCCGCAAAACCTGCGCGACGAAGAAGACGGCCAGCCACAGCGCGATCACCGGCTGGCGCGGCGCCAGCCACCACAGGCCGGCGATCCAGGCGGCATGCATCGCGACCATCAGCGGATAATGGCCCGGCGCCACCTCGTGGGCGCCGCGGGCCAGCAGCCGCGCCGTGTTTCGACGGGCGTGCACGAGCTCGGCGAGCCGCTGCACCGTGACGAAGGCGAGCACGGCGACGGCGATCCAGTCGATCCCATCGAAGCTCATGACACGCTCCGGAGCGTCACGCAGCTCGCCGTGAAGCCGGGGCCGAGCGCCAGGAGCGCGGCGCGGTTCGGCAGGCCGGCCGCGAGCGCCCGCTCGAGCACGAAGAGGACGGTCGGCGACGACATGTTGCCGTAATCGGCCAGCACGGCCCGCTCGTCGGCGAAGGCCCCAGGCACGACCGGTAGCACCGCTTCCAACGCCTCCAGGACCTTCGTCCCGCCGGGATGGCAGACGAAGCGGTCGATATCGGCCGGCGTCAGGCCCGCCCTGCCGAGGATCGCATCGAGGGCCGGGGCGAGTTCGGCCCGCACGAAGGGCGGCAGCGACTGGGCGAGCACGACGCCGAGCCCGGTGTCGTCGATCTTCCAGCCCATGATGTCCAGGCTGTCGGGGAAGAGGTGCTCGCCCGCGCTTTCGATCGCCGCGACGCCGCCCTCCCCCGCACGCACGACACAGGCGGCGGCGCCGTCGCCGAACAGGGCGGTCGCGACGAGATTGACCCCGGTCGGCTCGTCGAGGCGGAAGGCGAGCGTGCAGAGTTCGATGACGACGAGGAGCACGTTGGCGCCCGGTCGGGCGGCGGCGAGCCGCGCGGCGATGCCGAGACCGGAGACGCCGCCGGCACAGCCGAGGCCGAACACCGGCACCCGCTCGATGTCGCTGCGGAACCCGATCTCCCGGGCGACTTGAGCCTCGAGGCTCGGCGTGGTGAAGCCGGTCGAAGACAGCGTGACGACGCAATCGATGTCCACAGGCGCGAGCCCGGACCGAGCGATGGCGGCGCGGGCGCTGTCGAGAAAGAGCGCGCGGGCCCCCTCGGCGAAGGCGGCCATGCGGTCGGCCCAGCCGTGGGGCTCGTGAAACCAGGCGAGCGGCCGCACCGAGCGCCGCTCCCGTATGCCGGCATTGAGGAAGACCGGGGCGAGGCGATCGAAGGCGGGAAACCGGGCGGAGAACATCTGTGCCGCCGCCGCGGCCGCCTCCTCCTGGCGGATGACGTGGCGCGGCGTCGCGACCGCCAAACCGAGAAGCCTTGCAAGCTCTGCCACGATCGCCGATCCTTTCTTGCCAAGAGCGCCGTCCGGAGACGCCTTTGAGAGGGCCCGTCTCGGACCCGCTGGGGAGATGGACGCCGGCCCGGCCGTCTTTGTTCCGACGGTCTCGTCCGAGCTCACGGCCCGACCCGCGCCGACGCCTCCCATGGGCTGCTGCGCCGGCGGACATTTCTGATTTTACGCCAGCCTAACTTCGCCGGATTGATTGACGGTTGACGCGGTCCCATCTTGGGATCAAGGTGAAGACGACATGCGGGTCATAGCTCGGCGTACGTTGCGGGAGTTCGTCGAAAGCTTGGCGGGTCATAAGGACCAACCGGCGGTCAAGGCCGCGCTCGACGCCTGGTTCGATGAAGTCAGCAAGGCGAATTGGGCAAATTCGGCCGAGGTTAGACGCCTCTACGCGTCGGCGAGCATCGTGAGCGCCGAGCGGATCGTCTTCAACATCAAGGGCAACAGCTATCGCCTCGTGGTGTCGGTCGACTTTGAGAAGAGCATCGTCTGGATCAAATGGATCGGCACGCACGGAGCCTATGACGCAATCGACGTCTCAAGGGTGCAGCATGATTGAGTTGAAGCCGATCCGAACGGAAGCCGATTACGAGGCGGCGCTTGGCGAGGTGGAGCGCCTGTGGGGCGCGCCGAACGGAACGCCGGAAGGTGATCGCCTCGATATCCTTGCGACCCTCATCGACGCGTACGAGGCGAAACACCATCCGATGGACCCGCCCGATCCCGTCGAGGCGATCCGGTTCCGCATGGAGCAGCAGGGTCTCACCCGGAAGGACCTGGAGCCGATCTTCGGCACCCGCAATCGCACCTCCGAGATCCTCAATCGCCGCCGGTCCCTTTCGCTGGAGATGATCCGCCAGTTGCACGACCGGCTCGGCATCTCGGCCGACGTTCTGATCCGGCCGAGCAGGCTCTGAAGCCCTCGACGCCGCCGTAGCCGCCGGCGCTTCGCCCCTCTTCCGCCCTGTTGCTCGGGGGTATGGGGGTGTATCGAATTAGGTAGTCGTCTCTTCTGAGTGAGCCCGCCATGACCACCCATCCGCGCAATGTCGCCGCCGCGATCGATCCCGTAAAGCTCGACCGGCTGGCCGAGGTCGCCGTGAAGGTCGGCCTCAACCTCCAGCCGGGCCAGGACCTCTATCTGACGGCGCCGATGGCCGCGCTGCCGCTGGTGCGCCGCATCGCCGCGCATGCCTATAAGGCCGGCGCGGGCCTCGTGACGCCGCTGTTCTCCGACGAGGAGATCACCCTCGCCCGCTACCGATACGCTCCCGACGCGAGCTTCGACCGCGCCGCCGGCTGGCTCTACGAGGGCGTCGCCAAGGCGTTCTCGGAGAACACCGCCCGCCTCGCCATCGTCGGCGACAATCCGATGCTGCTCGCCGGCGAGGACCCGGCGAAGGTGTCGCGGGCGAGCAAGGCCAACTCGATCGCCTATCAGCCCGCGCTCGAGAAGATCGCCGGCTTCGACATCAACTGGAACATCGTCGCCTTCCCCGGCACCGCCTGGGCGGCGCAGGTCTTCCCGGGCGAGGACGAGGCGGTCGCGGTCGCGCGCCTCGCCGACGCGATCTTCGCCGCCTCCCGCGTCGACGGAACCGACCCGATCGGAGCTTGGGGCGAGCACAACGCGGCGCTCGCCCGCCGCACCGCCTGGCTCAACGGGCAGGCCTTCCAGGCGCTGCACTTCACGGGCCCCGGCACCGACCTGATCGTCGGCCTCGCCGACGGCCACGAATGGCAGGGCGGCGCCTCCACGGCCAAGAACGGCATCACCTGCAACGCCAACATTCCGACGGAAGAGGTCTTCACCACGCCGCATGCCCGGCGGGTGGAAGGCCACGTCCGCAGCACCAAGCCGCTGTCCTACCAGGGCACGCTGATCGACGACATCGCGGTGCGTTTCGAGGAAGGCCGCATCGTCGAGGCGAAGGCGAGCCGGGGCGAGGCCGTGCTCAACAAGGTCCTCGACACCGACGAGGGCGCGCGCCGCCTCGGCGAGGTCGCCCTGGTGCCGCACTCCTCGCCGATCTCGAAGGGCGGGCTTCTGTTCTTCAACACCCTGTTCGACGAGAACGCCGCCTGCCACATCGCACTCGGCCAGTGCTATTCGAAGTGCTTCGTCGACGGCGCCTCGCTCAGCCCCGACGAGATCGCCGCACGCGGCGGCAACAAGAGCTTCATCCACATCGATTGGATGATCGGCTCGGGCGAGATCGACATCGACGGCGTGAAGCCGGACGGCAGCCGCGTGCCGGTCTTCCGCAAGGGCGAATGGGCCTGAGCGGCCGGCGGCCCGACGCGCGGGCGAGCGCCCGGCGCAGCGCAGCGTGAACAATCACCGCCCTCTCGGATTGTCGCAGAGACGACAACCCGAGAGGAGCGACCATGACTTCGCATTTCCCGAAGCCCCCGTTCGACACCCCCGTGCAGCAAGTGCCGGGCGAGACCCGCGCCATGAACCCGCGCCCGGACCATGGCGAGGAGAGCTATCACGGCTCCGATCGCTTGAAGGGCAAGAAGGTGTTGCTGACCGGAGGCGATTCCGGCATCGGGCGGGCGGTCGCCATCGCCTTCGCCCGCGAAGGGGCCGATCTGGCGGTCTCCTATCTCGACGAGCACGAAGACGCCCAGGAGACCCAGCGCCTCGTCACCGCGGCCGGACGCGATTGCATTCTGCTCCCCGGCGACGTCTCGAAGGCGGACCATTGCCGCGAGCTCGTGCGGCAGACCGCCGAGCGGTTCGGGCGGATCGACGTCATCGTCAACAACGCCGCCCACCAGATGAGCATCCCCTCGATCGAGGACATTCCCGACGAGGAATGGGAGAAGACCTTCGCCGTCAACATCTCGGCGATGTTCTACATCGTGAAGGCCGCGGTGCCGCACATGAAGCATGGCGGCAGCATCATCAACACCGCCTCCATCAACGCCGACAAGCCGCGGCCGGACCTGTTGCCTTATGCGACGACGAAGGGGGCGATCCAGAACTTCAGCGCCGGCCTCGCCCAGCTTCTGGCCAAGAAGGGCATCCGCGTCAACGCGGTGGCGCCGGGCCCGATCTGGACGCCGCTGATCCCCTCCACGATGCCGCCGGAGATGGTGGCGCACTTCGGCGAGAGCACGCCGATGGGCCGCCCCGGCCAGCCGGTCGAACTCGCCCCCGTCTACGTGATGCTCGCCTCCGACGAAGCGAGCTACGTCTCCGGCGCGACGGTCGCGGTGACGGGCGGAACGCCGTTCATCTGAGCAAGGCGGCCGGTAAGACGACCGTTGCCTATCCGATCGAACGATGGACCGCGCTCAAGTGTCGGGCGCGGTCCGGGTGAAGGAGGCCCGTCAATCCTCCCCCACCTCGCGACGATCGAAGGCGCGGTCCTCGGCTTGGCGGCGGACCTCCTCCTCCACGGAATCGAGCCCGTCCTCCGTCTCGCCGGGGCTCCCGCCGAGGGCGCGTTCGGCGACCGCCCAGTCCTCGACCGTCGCGTCGCTCTCGGGGGCGTCCGGATCCTCGATGTCCTCCGCGACCAGGTCGGCGTCCTCCCCGGCGGGTGCGGGCGGGAAATCGCCGGTCTCGTGGCCGAAGAGCCCGCCCGAGACGGACTGCTCGGGGCTGCGGGCCTCGACCTCGGCGACGAGATCCGCCTCGTCCTGCTCGCTCTCGCCGATCCGCTTGCGACCGCCTGGTGTCTGGCCGGATGTCTGGCTGTTCATGGCTCGCCTCTCCCTTTCCACTGCGGGAGGAGGAACGCGGCGGCGGGCGGCGCTGTTCCGTGCGGCGAGCGTCCCGTACAGGCCGTCCGCGTTTCGGACGGCTGCCGTCAGGCCCGTGCGACGCGGCGGCGCAGGCTGTCCCAGACGAGGGTGTCCGACGTGCCGTCGGCCCAAGCGAGCGCGATGCGCTTGCCCGTCACCTTGACCGATTTCGGCAACGGGCGATCGTTGTCGGCGCACCACCGGCCGGCGAGCCAGGCGAGGCCCTCCGGCGACGGCAGCGCCAGCGGACAGGCGCCCTCGGCCTCGTAGCCGGCGCGGGCATTGTTGACGAGCAGCACCGATTGAGCCGGCATGGACGCGCCTCTTTCCTCATCTCGCGGTCGCTCCGGCCTCCGGGCGACCTCGTGTCGCCTAGCCGATCGCACCGGTGGCGACAAGCGGCAAGGCCGGAGCGCTCAATCCGCCGCCTTCAGCCGATAGCCCACGCCCGTCTCGGTCAGGATGTAGGTCGGCTGTTCCGGGTCCGGCTCCAGCTTCTGGCGCAGATAGCGGATATAGACGCGGAGATATTGCACATCCGCCCCGTCGCCCCAGACCTCCCGCAGAAGATAATGATGGGTCAGGACCTTTCCCGCGTTGCGCACCAAGAGGCGCAGGATGTCGTATTCCTTGGGCGAGAGCTTGATCTCCGTCTCGCCGATCCGGACGATGCGGTGCACGAGATCGACGGTGAGCGCGCCTGTGCGGAACACCGGCCGCTCCCCTTGGGCCTGAAGCCGGTGGCGGATCGCGACCTTGAGGCGGGCGATGAGTTCGGCCATGCCGAACGGCTTCGTCAGATAATCGTCGGCCCCACATTCGAGGGCCTCGACGATGCCCGCCTCGTCGGTGCGGCTCGACAGGATGACGACCGGCCACGCGGCGCCGGCGGCACGCCATCGCGCGAGCAGCACGTGACCCGAGACGTCCGGCAGGCCGAGATCGAGGATCACCACGTCCGGCGTCTCGCCGCCGGCGAGCCAGGCTTCCGCGCTCTTGGCGTCGGCCGCCTCGGCCACGGCGAAGCCCTGGGTGCCGAGCCCGGTGCGCAGGAGGCGACGGATCTGCGGCTCGTCGTCGACCACGAGCACGGTCGGAGCGGATTGCGTCATGGGAGGGCGTCCGTCGCCGGAGCGGCGCCGATGTCCTCGCGGTAGGACAGCGGCAGGGTGATGGTGAAGACGGCGCCGGAGCCGTCGGTGCGGTTGGCGGCTGTGATGGTTCCCCCATCGCCTCTACGAAGCCGCGGCAGATCGCGAGCCCGAGGCCGGTGCCAGCGCGCACGTGGTCCTCCTTCTGAACCCGGTAGAACTTGTCGAAGATGCGCTCGAAGTCGCCGGGCGGAATGCCCTCGCCCTCGTCCTCGATCTGGACATAGACGGAGCGGCTGTCGGCCCAACTGCGCACCGAGACGAGCGTGCCGGCGGGCGCATATTTGGCGGCGTTGTCGAGGAGATTGAAGAGGACCTGCTCGAACAGCACGGGATCGAGCACCGGCATCGGCAGCCCCGGCGCCACCTCGACCTGGGTGCGGTGGGCGCCGAGGATCTTGGCCGCGCGCCGCAGCGCGCTGCCGATCAACTCGCCGATATCGCACGGCGTCGTCTTCGGCACGATCGCGCCTGATTCGAGCTTCGTCATGTCGAGCAGATTGGCGATGAAGCGGTTGAGCCGCTCGCCCTCGTCGAGGATGGTGCCGAGCAGGTCGGCCTTCGCCGCATCGTCGAGGGAGGGACCGAAGCTCTTCAGCGTCTCCGCCGCGCCCATCACGAGCGAGAGCGGCGTCTTGAGATCGTGGGAGATCGAGGTGAGCAGCGCCGTGCGCAGGCGGTCGCGCTCGGCCGCATATTTCGCCCGGTCGAGATCCTCGACCAGATGGACCCGCTCGATCGCCAGTGCGGCCTGATCGATGAGCGCGTCGAGGAGGCGCCGCTCGTCCGGCATCAGCAGAGCGCCGGCCTTGTCGCTGTCGATGCCGGCGACCCCGACCGCGCCGCGGTTGGTGCGCATCGGCAGAAAGAGCCAGTGGCCGCCGGGCAGCGTATCGGCGCCGCGGCCGGCTTCGCGGTTGCGCTCGAAGGCCCATTGCGCCGCGGCGAGCTCCGGCGGGTTGAGCCGGTCCTCTGGCGGATAGCCGGCGCGCACCGAGATCCCCCGCTCCTCGTCGGGCAGCAGGAGGACCACGCGAACCCTGAGCATCGAGGCGATCTGATAGGCAGTCACCCATAACACGTCGTCGAGGGTGCCGACGCCGGCGAGCTTGCGGCTGAAGAGGTAGAGCGCATCCGTGGTGCGGGCCCGTGCCCGCGCGGTCGCCGCCTGGGCCTGGGCGCGCACCGAGAGGTGGGAGACGAGGATCGCGACGACGGCGAAGCAGATCAGGGCGACGATGTTCTTCGGGTCGGCGATCGTCAGGGTGTAGAGCGGCGGGAGGAAGAAGAAGTTGTAGGCGAGCGAGGCGGCGGCGACCGCCGTGATCGACGGACCGATGCCGAGCCGGCCCGCGACGCCGACCGCCGAGATGAGCAGCACGAGATCGACGTTCTCGACGCCGATATAGGGGAAGCCGAGCTTGGCGAGGCCGAGGCCGACGGCGACGCTGGCGAGCGACGCCACATAGGAACGCCACCCAGCATGGCGGCGGACGGATTGCACCGGTTCGCGCGGCGCCTTGCCCGCGCCCTCCTGGAGCCGCTCCCCGGCGATGACGTGGACACTGATCGTACCGGAACGGCGGACGAGGTCGTGCACCACCGAGCCGTTGACGATCTCGAACCAACGCGAGCGGTCGGATTTGCCGATGACGATGTGATTGACGTTGTGGGCGCGGGCATAATCGAGCACGTCGTCGGCGATGCGCCGGCCGGCACTCGGCTGAACGCTCGCCTCGCCGCCGAGGCTGGTGGCGAGACGCAGCGCGGCGGCGATGCGGTCGCGGGCCTCCTCGCCGAGCTGCTGGGTGCGCGGCGTCTCGATGTAGATGGCGGTCCACGGCCCCCGCAGACGGTCGGCGACGCGCTTCGCGTACCGCACCAGCGCGGTCGACCGCGGGTCCTCGCTGACGCAGACGAGCACGCGCTCGCCCGCCGCCCACGGGCCGCTGATCGCATGGGCCTGCATGTGGGTCAGCAATTGGTCGTCGACCCGCTGCGCCGTGCGGCGCAAGGCGAGTTCCCGCAGCGCCGTCAGGTTGCCGGGCGAGAAGAAGTGGTCGAGCGCCCGCGCCGCCGTCTTCGGCAGGTAGATCTTGCCGTCCTGAAGCCGCTTGATCAGGTCGGTCGGCGTCAGGTCGATGAGTTCGATTTCGTCGGCGCTGTCGATGATCGAATCCGGCACCGTCTCGCGCACCCGGATGCGGGTGATCTGGGCGACGACGTCGTTGAGGCTCTCGACGTGCTGGATGTTGAGGGTGGTGAAAACGTCGATGCCCGCCGCGAGCAGTTCCTCGACGTCCATGTAGCGCTTCGGATGCCGGCTGCCGGGCGCGTTCGTGTGGGCGAGCTCATCGACGAGGGCGAGGCCCGGCCGGCGGTCGAGCAGCGCGTCGAGGTCCATCTCCTCGAGCGTCTGTCCGTTGTGCACGACGTGCCGGCGCGGGAGGATCTCGAAGCCTTCGAGCAGAACCTCGGTTTCCGCCCGGCCGTGGGTCTCGACCACGGCGACGACCACGTCGGCACCCTCGCGCAGCCGGGCCCGGCCGGTCTGCAACATCTCGTAGGTCTTGCCGACGCCGGGCGCCGCGCCGAGAAAGATCTTGAGCCGCCCGCGGCTCTCCTTCTGCGCCACCACGAGCAGGGCTTCGGGCGATGGCCGGTGATCCGACGCCCTGGTCTCGTCGCTCATCACGTTCGTCTCCGGCGGCCGGCACGATCCGGCCGCGCATCGTCACCGCGCCAACCTACAGCGCGTCGGGCCGAGCAAGAACCGGATAAAGCCGCCGCCTGAAAGCAGCCGCATCCGGCCCCGCTCCTTCGGCCCCTCATTGCGTCTTGAGCTGATCGAGCGCGCGGTTGAGGGCGAGCACGTTGACGTGGGGCTCGCCGATGATCCCGAGCATTCGTCCCTCGACGTGGTCCTCGACGAGCGCGCGGACCTGATCCTCGGGGAGATTGCGGGCCTTGGCGACGCGCGGCACCTGGAACAGGGCGGCGGCCGGGGTGATATCCGGATCGAGGCCGCTGCCCGAGGTCGTCACCAGATCGACCGGCACCGGCATCGACGAATTCTCTGCCTTGCGCGCGGCGACGTCCGCGGCGAGGCGATCGGCCAGCGCCTTGCTCGTCGGGCCGAGATTGGAGCCGGACGAGTTCGCCGCATTGTAGGGCGCGGCGACCGTCTTCGACGGATCGTTCGGGTCGGTCCCGGAGGTCGCCGACGGACGGCCCTGGAAGTAGCGCGGCGAGGTGAAGGACTGGCCGATCACCTCGGAGCCGATGACCTTGCCGTTGCCGTCGGTGATCAGGCTGCCGTTCGCCTGATGGGGGAACACCGCGCCGGAGATGACCGTCATCCCGAGGGGATAGACGAGGCCGGTGAGGATGGTGAGCGCGACGATCATGACGATCGCCGGACGAAGCTGCTGGAACATGATGGGTCCCTCCTTCAGACGAGACCGGATCAGACGAGGTGCAGGGCGGTGATCACCACGTCGACGAGCTTGATGCCGACGAAGGGGACGATGATGCCGCCGAGGCCGTAGACGAGGAGATTGCGCGACAGGAGCGCGCCGGCGCCGATGGCGCGGTACTTCACGCCCTTCAGCGCGAGCGGGATCAGCGCGATGATGATGAGCGCGTTGAAGATGATCGCCGACAGGATGGCGCTCGCCGGACTGGTCAGGCCCATCACGTTGAGCGCGCCGAGCTGCGGATAGATCGCGGCGAACATCGCCGGGATGATGGCGAAATATTTGGCGACGTCGTTGGCGATCGAGAAGGTCGTCAGCGAGCCGCGGGTCATGAGGAGCTGCTTGCCGATCTCGACGATCTCGATGAGCTTGGTCGGGTCGGAATCGAGGTCCACCATGTTGCCGGCCTCGCGGGCGGCGACGGTGCCGGTGTTCATGGCGACGCCGACATCGGCCTGGGCGAGCGCGGGGGCGTCGTTGGTGCCGTCGCCGCACATCGCGACGAGCTTGCCCTTCGCCTGCTCTTCTCGGATCAGGCGCAGCTTGTCCTCGGGCGTCGCCTGGGCGAGGAAGTCGTCCACGCCCGCCTCCGCCGCGATGGCGGCCGCGGTGATCGGGTTGTCGCCGGTGATCATCACCGTGCGGATGCCCATGCGGCGCAGCTCGCTGAAGCGCTCGCGGATGCCGCCCTTCACGATGTCCTTCAGATAGAGGACGCCGAGCAGGCGACCGTCGCGGGCGACGGCGAGCGGCGTGCCGCCGGCCTTGGCGATGTCCTCGGCGATCGCCTGGACCTCACGCACCGCATCCATGTCGACCGGCGCCCCGAGGGCGACCGAGCCCGCCGCCGCACCACGCCCGACATTGGCTCCCACATGAGCGAGGATCGAATCGACCGCGCCCTTGCGGATCGAGGAGCCGTCGAGATCGACGCCGCTCATGCGGCTCTGGGCGGTGAACGGCACGAAGGTCGCGTTGAGCTCGCCCATGTCGCGGCCGCGGATGCCGTATTTCTCCTTGGCGAGCACGACGATCGAGCGGCCTTCCGGCGTCTCGTCGGCGAGCGAGGCGAGCTGGGCGGCATCGGCGAGGGTCTCGGCCGTCACGCCGCGCACCGGGCGGAACTCGGCCGCCTGGCGGTTGCCGAGCGTGATCGTGCCGGTCTTGTCGAGGAGCAGCGTGTCGACGTCGCCCGCCGCCTCCACCGCGCGACCCGACATGGCGAGCACGTTGAAGCGCACCAGACGGTCCATGCCGGCGATGCCGATCGCCGACAACAGCGCGCCGATGGTGGTCGGGATCAGCGTCACGAACAGAGCGACGAGCACGATGACCGGGATCGCGCCGCCGGCATAGGTGGCGAAGCTCGGGATGGTCGCCGTGGCGAACACGAAGATGATCGTCATGCCGGCGAGCAGGATGTTGAGGGCGATCTCGTTCGGCGTCTTCTGCCGCTCGGCGCCCTCGACGAGAGAGATCATGCGGTCGAGGAAGGTCGAGCCCGCCGCGGCGGTGATGCGGACGCGGATCCAGTCGGACAGCACCTGGGTGCCGCCGGTCACCGCCGAGCGGTCGCCGCCGGATTCGCGGATGACCGGCGCGGACTCGCCGGTGATCGCCGCCTCGTTGACCGAGGCGATGCCCTCGATCACCTCGCCGTCGGACGGGATGATCTCCCCCGCCTCGACGAGCACGACGTCGCCGACCTTGAGGCTGGTGCCGGGCACGATCTCGTAGGCGTCGCGACCGGCGCCGGTGAGGCGCTTCGCCTGGGTCTCGGTGCGGGTGCGCCGCAGGCTCTCCGCCTGCGCCTTGCCGCGGCCTTCGGCGACGGCCTCGGCGAAGTTGGCGAACAGGATGGTGAACCAGAGCCACAGGTTGATCTGGAATGAGAAGCCGAGATTTTTGCCCCCCGTCACCACATCGCGCAGGAACAGGACCGTGGTGAGCACCGTCACCACGCCGACGACGAACATCACCGGGTTGCGGGCGAGCGTGCGGGGATCGAGCTTCCTGAAGGCCGAGCCGATGGCTGGGCCCAGGATCTGAGCATCGAGCATGCTCGGGGTTTTCGGACGTGACATCAGGACCATCTTTCCGCCCTACGCCTCCGGGGCGCCGGGCTCATGGGACCGTTGCATTCTGGAGAGGGCCGGCGCCCCGCCTTGCGGGCGGCGGGGCGCGCCACGGGTTTAGGATCGGCGTCAGAAGGTCTGACCGGCGACCGCCGCGAGGTGCTCGACGATCGGGCCGAGGGCGAGCGCGGGGAAGAAGGTCAGGCCGCCGACGATCAGGATGACGCCGACGAGGAGGCCGACGAACAGGCCGCCATGGGTCGGGAAGGTGCCGGCGGACGGCGCCAGCTTCTTCTTCGCCGCCAGCGACCCGGCAATCGCCAGCGCCGGGATGATGACGAAGAAGCGGCCGACGAACATGCCGAGGCCGAGGCTCAGATTGTACCAGGGCGAGTTCGCGGAGAGGCCGCCGAACGCGCTGCCGTTGTTGGCGGCGGCCGACGTGTAGGCGTAGAGGATCTCCGAGAAGCCGTGCGGACCGGCATTGGCGACCGCGCCGGTGCCCTGCGGGATGACGGTCGCGATCGCCGCGAGGCCGAGCATCATCAGAGGCAGGCAGAGCATGGCGAGCATCGCCATCTTGACCTCCTTCGCCTCGATCTTCTTGCCGAGATATTCCGGCGTGCGCCCGACCATCAGGCCGGCCACGAAGATCGTCACGATGACGAAGATCATCATGCCGTAGAGGCCGGCACCGACGCCGCCGACGATGACCTCGCCGAGCTCCATGTTGATGATCGGGATCATCCCGCCGAGGGCGGTGAAGCTGTCGTGCATCGCGTTGACCGCGCCGCACGAGGCCGCCGTGGTGATCACCGCGAACAGCGCCGAGGCGACGATGCCGAAGCGGACCTCCTTGCCCTCCATGTTGCCGCCGTGCAGGCCGAGCGCATGGAGCATCGGCGTGCCCTGGGCCTCGGCCCAGTAGGTGACGACGACGCCGGCGAGGAACAGGACGCCCATCGCCGCGAGGATGGCCCAACCCTGACGCTCGTCGCCGACCATGCGGCCGAACACGTTGGTGAGCCCCGCCCCGATGACGAAGATCGAAATCATCTGGATGAAGTTCGTCAGCGCCGTCGGGTTCTCGTACGGATGCGCCGAGTTGGCGTTGAAGAAGCCGCCACCGTTGGTGCCGAGCATCTTGATCGCCTCCTGGGAGGCGACGGGGCCCTGGGCGATGGTCTGATGCGCGCCTTCGAGCGTGGTCGCGTCCACATAGGCCGAGAGGTTCTGCGGCACGCCCTGCCAGACGAGGAACAGAGCGTAGAGGATGCAGACCGGCAGCAGCACGTAGAGGATGCAGCGGACGAGATCGACCCAGAAATTGCCGACCGTACGCGTCGAGGCGCGGGCGAAACCGCGGATCAGCGCCAGCGCCAGCGCGACGCCGGTCGCGGCGGAGAGGAAATTCTGCACCGTCAGACCGGCCATCTGGACGAGATAGGACATCGTCGTCTCGCCGGCATAAGCCTGCCAGTTGGTGTTGGTGACGAAGCTGATCGCCGTGTTGAACGATAGATCGGGGGTCGTCGCCGTCATGCCCGCCGGATTGTAGGGCAGCATGCCCTGAACGCGCTGGAGCCCGTAGAGCAGGAGGAAGCCGGCGAGGTTCACCGCGAGCATCGCGACGGTGTAGCCGAACCAAGTCTGCTCCTGGCGCTCGTCGACGCCGGCCAGACGATAGAGGGCGCCCTCGACCGGCCGCAGAACCGGCGAAAGCCAGGTCCGACCGCCATCGAAGACGCGCGTCATATAGGCGCCGACGGGTTTCACCAGCGCGAGCACGATCGCGCAATAGAGCGCGATCTGAATCCATCCGTTTAAAGTCATGGGGGTGCGCCCTTCAGAACCATTCGGGTCGCACGAGCGCGACGACGAGATAGGCGGTCAGGAACAGCGTGACACCGCCGCCGAGGACATAATCGAGAACCACGGCGTCCCCCTCAAAGTCGGTCGCAGAGGGCCGTATAGCCCACCGCGGCGGCAAAAAGAGCGACACCGAGCCCGAGCATGAGGACATCGATCATCGAGACAATCTCCGGGGAGCGACGGCGGCCGGGTTCGGCCGTCGCATCGCATCGCAACGCGCCATGACGGTCCGGGCACGCTTGCGACGCCCAGACCGCGCATCGAGCAGCGATCTACGCGGACAAATGTGCCCGATGCGCCATAGGAATTCGAGACGCGGCCGGGCGGGGCCAGAATAGGAATTTCATTAAAACGGACGGCCGGCCGAGACCGGGGGCATCAGGACGCTGTCCGGCGGCCCCGCGATGTCGGCTGTCGCAACTCAATCCTCCGAATAGCGCTGCTCCTGCCATGGATCGCCGTGGTTGTGGTAGCCGCGCACTTCCCAGAAGCCCGGCGCGTCGGCGGCGCGGAAATCGATCCGCTGGATCCATTTCGCGCTCTTCCAGAAATAGAGGTGGGGCACGACGAGGCGCACCGGGCCACCGTGCTCGAGGCTCAGGGGCCGGCCCTCCCACCCGTGCGCGAGCAGCGCGTTCTCGGCGGCGAAATCCTCGAGGGGCAGGTTGGTGGTGTAGCCGTCGTAGGAATGGAGGACGACGAAGCGGACCTCCTCCTTCGGCTCGACCAGGGCGAGGAGATCGCGCGTGGCGACCCCGTCCCAACGGTTGTCGTAGCGCGACCAGCTCGTGACGCAGTGGATGTCGGAGGTGAAGAACGATTGCGGCTGGGCGCGGAACGTCGTCCAATCCCACGTCACCGGATGGTCGACGAGGCCGGTGACCGTGAGCCGCCAGCGCGCCGGGTCGATGTCCGGGTGGAGGCCGAGATCGAGGACGGGCCAATCGCGGACGAGATGCTGTCCGGGCGGCAGGCGCTCGGTCTCCGGTCTGGCGGTTCGGCCGGTCAGGAAGCGCCCCTCCCGCGCCCAGCGCTCCTTCGTCCGCGTCAGCTTCGTCTCCGTCGGATCCTCGGCATCCGTCATAACCGCGCTTCCCCTTCGAGCCGCCGGGCCGCACGCCCGCATCGGTCCGCCCACTATAGCGCGGACCATGCCGATCACCCCGCACGCGGGTCAACTTGTTCGTGATCGCGTGCTTTCGCCGTGACGGCCTTGGTCTCGCCACGGTGTCGTCCCAGCACGGAAGCGTACCCGCACGGCACCCCCCGCATTCAGAGTCGGCCGATGTCTCTCGCTCCCACGACCGCTGACCTCGTGCAGCCGCTGACCCACCTCCTGGTCGTCGACGACGACGAGGAGATTTCCTCCCTGCTCGGGCGCTATCTGACGAGCCAGGGCTACCGTGTCTCCCTCGCCGGCAACATCCGCGAACTGCGGTCGATGCTGGAGAGCCACGACATCGACCTCGTGGTGCTCGACGTCATGCTGCCGGACGGCAGCGGCATCGATCTCTGCCGCGATCTGCGCAGCGAGCGGCCGGATCTCTACATCATCCTCTTGACCGCGCTCCGCGAGGATGTCGACCGCATCATCGGCCTCGAAATCGGGGCGGACGATTATGTCGGCAAGCCGTTCAACCCGCGCGAGCTCGTGGCGCGCATCCGCGCGGTGATGCGGCGCCATCGCGACGGCGCGAGCCACAGCCATGCACGGATCTACCGTTTCGCCGGCTATTCCCTGGTGCCGGAATTGCGCCGCCTGACGGCGCCTTCAGGCGCCGACATCTCGCTCACCGCGGCCGAGTTCGACCTGATGCGCGTGCTCGTGGACCATCCGGGCCGGGTGCTGTCGCGCGACGAACTGATCTCCCTCACCCAGGGCCGCGCCGGCGATCCGCTCGACCGCTCGATCGACGTCCTGGTCAGCCGGCTGCGCCGCAAGCTCAACGACGAGGGCGGCAATCCGCATCTCGTCAAGACCATCCGCAACGGCGGATATCAGTTCGCCGCCCGCGTCGAAATCGCGGACTGAGCGCACACGAGGAGCGCGCCGATGAATTCGCTCCGGCGGCGCATCGCGGTCATCCTGCTCGTCTCCATCGTGTTCGTCGTGGTGCTCGCGACCTATGCCACCGTGGCGCTGCTCGGTCCGGTGCCGGCGCCACGCGACGAGGCAACGGCGCGTCAGCTCGTCCTCATCGACGGGCTCATCAGCAAGGCGAGCCCTGCCGGGCAACTGCAGATCGTGCCGGAGCCTGCGGGCGTGGTCGATCAGGCCCGCACCGCGAAGGTGATGGCCGAGCTCGCGAGCGCCGGAACGCCCCTCGACGTCCGCATCACCCACCGGGACGCCGAGGGCGAGGCGACGGCCTATCTTCGGCTGCGGGAGGGCGGCTGGCTCGTCATCCCGATCCTGGCGCACCGCCAGGGCCGCCAATTCCGCCTCGTGCTCGCGGCCTGGCTCGCGCTCATCACGATCGGCACGGGCGCCATCGCAGTGCTCGCCGCCAACCGGGTGACGCGCCCCTTGTCCGTGATCGAGGCTGCCGTCGCCGCGGTGCGCCCGGACGGGACGCTGCCGCCGGTCCCGGAACTCGGTTCCGCCGAGGTGCGCGCCACGGCGAACGCCATCAACCGGCTGTCGCAGCGCCTGAGCGATGCCATGAACAGCCGCATCCGCATGGTCGCGGCGGCGGGCCACGATCTCCGCACCCCCCTCACCCGCGTCCGCCTCCGCGCCGAATTCCTGCCGGAGGACGAACGGGCGCTCTGGCTCAAGGACCTCGACGAGCTCGAGCGCATCGCCGAGAGCGCCATCCGTCTCGTCCGCGAGGAGACCGAGGCCGCGGAGATGGTGCCGATCGCGATGGACGAGTTCGTTCGCACCACGGTCGAAGACCTCATCGCCCAGAACTATCCCATCACCCTCGGCGAGATCGAAGCGGTGACGATCCGGGGACGGCCGGAAGCCCTGACCCGGGCCTTCCGCAATGTGCTCATCAACGCGGCGACCCACGGCGGCGGGGCCGAGATCAGCGTCGCCACGGCGGACGAGGTGGCCCTCATCCGCGTCGTCGACAACGGGCCGGGCATTCCTCGCGATCTTCTCGGTCGCGTCTTCGAGCCGTTCTTCCGGGTCGATCCGGCGCGTCGCCAGCGCGTGCCGGGCACCGGGCTCGGCCTCGCCATCGCCCGGGAGATCGTGGTGCGCCAAGGCGGCCACATCCGCATCGACAACCGACCCGAAGGCGGCCTCGTCCAGGAGATCATGCTGCGCCGCGCCGCCTGAGGCTCAGCCGCGGCGGCGGAACAGCACCGGGCCGAGATTGAGCAGCAGCAGCCCGGCGATGACGAGGGCGACGGCGACGCCGAACGAAGGCCGCAGCGGCTCGCCGAGAAAGACCACGGCCGCGAGCACGCCGAACAGCGGCGTCATCGATGTCGCCCCCTGGAGCCGGCTTGCCGGATAGGCGGCGAGCATCGCGAACCACAGCACATAGGTGAACGACGCGACCCAGATCGCCTGCATCGCGACCGAGGCGAGCGCGATCGGCGCCGGCGGCCAGGTGATGTGCTCGCCGAACATGAGCGCGGCGACGCCGAGCAGGATCGCGGACACGACGAGCTGATAGACGAGGATCTTCTCCGGCGAGATGCGCGCGAGCGGCGTCGTCTTGATCAGCATGGTGCTAGTCGTCCAGCCCGCCGCGGCGAGCAGCACGAGGCCGTCTCCAAGCAGCCGGGATTCGCTCGAGGACGCGGCCTTCGAGTTCATCACGACCACGACGCCGAGGAAGGTGACGACGAGGCCGACCCATTGAACCGGCGCGAGCCGCTCGTGCGGCAAGAGCCATTGGGCCGCGAGCGCCACCATCAGCGGCGAGGTGTAGAACAGCACGGACGCCCGGCTCGCGTCGGTCCATTGCAGTCCGATATTGAGGACGGCGAACTCCGCCGCGAACACCGAGCCGAGCAGGAGGCCCCATTTCAGGGTGCCGTAGCGCACGAGGAGGCCGGCCTTCGGCCGCCGCAGGGCGACCACGAGCATCACGATTCCGGCGATCCCCGAGCGCAACGCCGTCTGGGTGATCGGCGGAAAGGTCGGCAGCGCGACCTTCACCATCACCTGCTGCACGCCCCAGCTCGCGCACAACATCACCAGGATGAGAAACGCTTTCGAATCGAGAAAGGGCCGCGGCTCGAACATGGGCCTGTTTTGAACCATCGCGCCGAAGACCGGTCAACGCGGCGTGGTGGCGATTGACGGATGCGTGACCGTGGCCCATGACCGGGCAGCGACGCCGGGCGGCCCTCCGCCTCATGCGGCCCCGGCCGCCGGCGTTCGCCGGACGCGCTTTTCGCCGGATACGTTCATGGATCTCGTTCTCTTCGACGTCGACGGCACCCTGGTCGACACCCGCGCCATCATCGTCACCGCGATGGAGCACGCCTTCGCCGAAGCCGGCATCGCCGCGCCGCCGCGGCCCGAGATCCTGTCCGTTGTCGGCCTCTCGCTGCCGCGGGCGATCGAGGCGCTCACGCCGGGTCTGCCGGACGCACCGATCCCGACGATGGTGAAGAGCTACCAGACGCGCTACCGCGACGAGCGCCTCGCCCATCCCGACCACGAGCCGCTGTTCGACGGCGCCGTCGAGACGATCCGGGCGCTCGCCGCCCGTGACGACGTCGTGCTCGGCATCGCGACGGGCAAGTCGCGCCGCGGCGTGACGGAACTCCTCGCCCGCTACGATCTCGCCGCCCTCTTCACCACGATCCAGACCGCGGACGACGCGCCGTCGAAGCCGCATCCGCAGATGGTCTTCAACGCGCTCGCCGAAACCGGCGCCGACGCGGACCGCACGGTGCTGATCGGCGATTCCACCTACGACATGGCGATGGCGCGGGCGGCCAGGATCGGCGCGATCGGCGTCGAATGGGGTTTCCACCAGCGCCCCGCCCTGGAAGCCGAGGGCGCGCATATCGTGGTCGGGACGTTCGCGGCGTTGCGCGCGGCGCTCGCCGAACGGTTCGGCTGGACGTCCGAGACAACGAAGACGCAAGCTCCTCGGACCAGAGCCTTGGAGGCCGACGCCTGATGCGCGACTTTCTGGAGAATTTCGACCGCACGAGCGAGGACGATCCGGTCCGCAAGGCGCAGACCCTGTCCCGTCAGCCGCTGCCCCGCCGCTTCTACAAGACGGTGGCGGTGGCCGAGCACGGCGACGGCTTCGCCCCGACCCTCGACGGCCGCCCGGCCCTGACCCCGGGACGCACGCCCCTCGTCCTGCCGACCCGCGACCTCGCCGATCTCGCCGCCGCGGAGTGGGCCGCTCAGGGCGAAAATATCGATCCCGCGACGATGCCGCTGACCCGTCTCGCCAATGCGGCGATCGACGCCGTCGCCGCCGGCATCGAGCCGGTCAGGGCCGCCGCCGCGCGCTATGCCGGGTCGGACCTGCTGTTCTACCGAGCCGACAGCCCGGATTCGCTCGTCGCCCGCCAGACGGCGATCTGGGACCCCGTCCTCGCCTGGGTCGAGGACGCGTTCGGCGCACGCTTCTCGATCGTCGCGGGGGTGATGCCCGTGGCCCAGCCCGACGAGAGCATCGCCGCCATCGCGGCGGCGGTGCCCGCCTCTCCGGCCCTGCTCGTCGCCGCGTTCCATTCGCTGACGACGCTGACGGGCTCCGTGCTCCTCGCCCTCGCCGTCCTGCACGGACGGCTCGCCGTCGAGGAAGCCTGGGCGGCGGCCTCGCTCGACGAGGATTGGAACATGGAATTGTGGGGCTCCGACCGCGAGGCGCTGCAGCGACGGGCCTATCGCGGACGCGAAGCGGAGGCGGCCGCGCGGGTGATGGCGGCGTTCCGCGCCGCCTGAGAGCTCGGGCAACGCGCCGTGGCTCAGATCGGGACGGTCGGCGCGTTCTTCGACTGGCGGATGGTGAGGGCGGTGCGCACGCTCGCGACGTTCGGCGCGGCGGTCAGTTCCTCGATGACGAAGGTCTGGAACGCCCGCAGATTGGTCGCGACGCATTTGAGGGCGAAATCGATCTCGCCCGACAGCATCCACGCCTCGCGCACGATCGGCCAGCCGCGCACGCGGCTCTCGAAGGCGACGAGATCGGCTTCGGACTGGCTGGTCAGCCCGACGAAGGCGAAGGCGGTCAGGTCGTAGCCGAGGCTCTTCTCGTCGAGCAGCGCCCGGTAGGCCTCGATGATACCGGCTTCTTCCAGGGCACGGACCCGGCGCAGGCAAGGCGGCGCGGAAATGCCGATTCGCCGCGACAGCTCGACATTGGTCATGCGCCCGTCGTCCTGGAGCTCCTTTAGGATCTTCCAGTCGATATCGTCGAGCCTGACCTTCACGCGCATTCTCCCGGTTGGGTTCGGCCGTCTTCACGAAATAAGATTTCGCCGCCGCGACACGGACTAACACGGCCAGAGCGGATTTGGAAAGGACGTGCGCAACAATCGATCGGCGTGTGCGCAAAAGGGGGCACCGCCGCCGACCCCTTTCCATTGACCGCGACGGCCCGGCGGGTCTATGCCGCGCGGCATGTCCGGCACATCTCCTCCCTGTGCCGCCTTGGTTTCGGAGCCGCTGCGAGGTCGCGTCCGGTGGAGTCCCTTCCTGCGTCCGCTTGGGCGCTCACGCCCGGCAGCGCCGGCCACGAAGTCCAGTGCATCGGCGTCGTCCGCGCGCTCGGGCTCGAACCCGTCGTGAAGCGCGTGGCGCCGTCGGCGCCCTGGTCGTGGATGGCGCCTTGGGGGCCGGCCGCGCCCGATCCTGCGATCGCCCCGCCCTGGCCCGATCTCGTCGTCGCCTCGGGACGCCAGGCCGTTCCCTATGCCCGCGCGATCCGACGACGCGCCCGCGGCAAGACCTTCGTGCTCGTGTTGCAGAACCCGGCGATCTCGCTCCGTCATTTCGATCTCGTCTGGGTCAACGATCACGACGGCGTCGAAGGGCGTAACGTGATCCAGAGCCTCACCTCGCCGAACACGCTGACGACTGCCGGGCTCGCGGCCGGCGCGGCCGCGCTCGCCGCCCGGCTCGCGGGACGGCCGCTGCCGCGCCCGTGGATCGGCGTCGTGCTCGGCGGCGCGAGCGGCGCCTACCGCTTCGAGCCGGCCGATGCGGCGACCTTCGGCCAGGCCCTCGCCGCCCTCGCCACCACCACGGGCGGCAGCTTGATCGTGACGCCGTCGCGCCGGACCGGTGCCGCGGCGCTCGCCGCCCTCGGCGGCGCGCTCGGCCAGACGCCCCATTGGATCTGGGACGGCGAAACGGGCGAGAACCCCTATTTCGGCATCCTCGGCGCCGCGGACGCGCTCGTCGTCACCTGTGATTCGGTGAACATGCTCGGCGAGGCGGCCTTCACGGGAAAGCCGCTCTATGCGTGGCGCCTCGAAGGCGGCTCGGCGAAGTTCGACGCCTTCCACCACGGTCTCCAGGCGACCGGCGCGATGCGGTGGTTCGACGGCGGGCTCGCCCACTGGACCTATCCGCCGATCGACGCCAACAGCTTCATCGCCGACGCCGTGCGCACCGCCTATGCCGCGCGGCGGCGCCGCTGACCCGCGCCAACCTCATCTAGATCAAGCGGAATTTCCACCGCTGCGATGTGCGGTTCCCCCATCCGGGTGAGGCGCGCGATTTTGTGGGCCCTATCGTCGGCGGCGTCCTCTGGCTGCAACTCGGAGGACACCGCCGGCGCGCCCCTCGCCATTTCCCGCAAGGGAAGGGGCGCGCCGGTCTTCTCGGCGTGCAGCGCCGCCCGTCCCGATCGCGCACCCGCCGGAACGCCGCCGCTGCGTCCGCGTTCCCCGCCAGAGCGGCCCGCCGGGCCGAGAGGCGGAGGATCACCGTGGCACCACGCGCGAACTGGAAGGGCTACCTCAAGGTCGCCGAACTCACCTGCCCGGTCGCGCTCTACACCGCCGCCTCGACCGCCGAACGCCTCGCCCTCCACACCCTGAACCGGGAGACCGGTCACCGCGTCCTCCGCGATTATGTCGACCGCGAGAGCGGCGACACGGTGCCGAAGGACGATCAGGTCAAAGGCTACGAGGTCGCCGCCGACGACTATGTCGTTCTCGAGCCCGACGAGGTCGCCGCCGCCGTTCCGGAGGCGGACAAGACCCTCGCCGTGGAAGCCTTCATCCGTTGCCGGGACGTGGACGACGTCTATTTCGACCGGCCCTATTACCTCGCTCCCTCCGGCCGCGTCGCCGAGGAAGCCTTCACTCTGATCCGCGAGGGCATGCGGGCCGCGAAGGTCGCGGCGCTCGCCCGCACCGTGCTGTTCCGCCGGATGCGCACAATCCTCATCCGCCCGCACGACACCGGCCTCGTCGGGACGACGCTTAGGTTCGATTACGAGGTGCGCGCCGCGGCGGAGGTGTTCGACGACATCGGTGATCTCAGGATCGAGGGCGAGATGCTCGATCTCGCCAAGCACATCATCGGCACCAAAAAGGGCCAGTTCGATCCCAAGGCCTACGACGACCGTTACGAGGCCGCGCTCGCCGAATTGGTGCGGGCGAAGATCGAGGGGCGGCCCATCGAAAAGCCCGCGGCGCGGCCGGCGGCGAAGGTGGTGGACCTCATGGAGGCACTGCGCCAGAGTGCGGGAATGAGCCCGCCGGCCGCCCCGAAAGCGAAGGCGACGCGCGCCGGGCGCGGAACCAAGGCGAAGGCCGCCGCGGAGAAGCCCCCCGCGACCGCCCGCCGCCGCAAGGCGAGTTGAGCCATGGCGCTCGAAACCTACCGCCGCAAGCGCGACTTCAAGAAGACCGCCGAGCCCGAAGGCACGGCAGCCGCAGCGGCGTCCGGCAACCTGTTCGTCATCCAGAAGCACGCAGCCCGCCGGCTGCATTACGATCTCCGCCTCGAGATGGACGGCGTCCTGAAGAGTTGGGCGGTCACGCGGGGCCCGAGTTTGGTGCCCGGCGAGAAGCGCCTCGCCGTCCATGTCGAGGACCATCCCCTCGAATATGGCGGCTTCGAAGGCACGATCCCGAAGGGCGAATATGGCGGCGGCACCGTCATCCTGTGGGACCGCGGGACGTGGACGCCGATCGGCGACGCCCACCGCGGCTACGAGAAGGGCTACCTCGAATTCGAGCTCGACGGGGAGAAGCTCAAAGGCCGCTGGCATCTGGTGCGGATGCACGGCCGGCCGCGGGAGAAGCACGAGAACTGGCTCCTCATCAAGGGGGAAGATTCCGCGGCCCGCCCCCCCGATGCCCCAGACATCCTCGTCGAACGCCCGGCCTCGGTGAAAACGGGCCGGGATATCGACGACGTCGCCGACGAGGCGCCGGGATGGTCGTCCAAGACCGGCCGCATCGACCGGGACGACGACGGCGAGGTTGTCACGGACGCCGCCGAGGCCCCACCGGTCGCACCGAATGCCGCGGCGGACGGCCCGACGGGCGACGCGACGCCGCCGGACCCCGCGAAGATCCCGAAGGCGAAGAAGGCGGCCATGCCGGCGATCGTCGAGCCGGAGCTCGCCACCCTTGTATCCAAGGTGCCGAGCGGCGCGCGCTGGCTGCACGAGATCAAGTTCGACGGCTATCGCCTCCTTGCGCGCATCGACGACGGCAAGGTGACGCTCGTCACCCGCGGCGGCCTCGATTGGACCAAGCGGTTCGGCCCGGCGGTGGCCGACGCGCTGCGCGGCCTGCCAGCTGAGCGCGCCCTGATCGACGGCGAGATCGTCGTCGAGAACGGGAGCGGCGCGTCCGACTTCTCCGCCCTTCAGGCGGCGCTGAGCGAGGGGCGCAAGACCGGCTTCATGTTCTACGCCTTCGATCTTCTCCATCTCGACGGCTGGGACCTGCGCGACAGCCCCCTCGCCGCCCGCAAGGAAGCCCTCGAAGGCCTTCTCGCCGGGGCTCCGGACGTGCTGCGCTACTCGGCCCATTTCGAGAGCGACGGCAACATGGTGCTCCGCCACGCCTGCCGGCTCAGCCTCGAAGGTATCATCTCCAAGCGACGCGATGCGCCCTACCGCTCGGGGCGCGGCAAGGATTGGGTCAAGTCGAAGTGCGCCCAACGCCAGGAATTCGTGGTCGCGGGCTACGTGCCGTCGTCCACCTCCCGCAAGGCGATCGGCTCGCTCGTGCTCGGCTATTATGACGGCGACCGGCTCATCCCCGTCGGCCGGGTCGGCACCGGCTACACCGCGGCGGTCGCCGAGGACCTCTACCGCCGCCTCGACGCGATCCGCATCGACAAGAGCCCGTTCGCCCAACGGCTGACCGCCGACGAGGCCCGGCAGGTGCGCTTCGTCGAGCCGACGCTCGTCGCCGAGGTCGAGTTCCGTGCCTGGACCGCCGACCACCACCTGCGCCACGCTGCCTTCCGCGGCCTGCGCGAGGACAAGCCAGCCGCCGAGGTGGTGCGCGAGGACGGACCGACGGCGGAGGCGCCGAAGTCCCGCAGCGCCCAAAAGCTCACCCATCCCGACCGGCTTTATTGGCCGGAGAGCGGCGTCACCAAGGCCGGCCTCGCCGACTATTATTCCGACATTTGGAAGTGGATCGCCCCCTTCGTGGTCGGCCGTCCGCTCTCTCTGGTGCGCTGCCCGGGCGGCATCGCCGCCCAGTGCTTCTTCCAGAAGCACGCCTGGAACGGGCTCGCGAAAAGCATCCGCCAGACGCCGGACCCGAAGCACCCGGAGGAAGATCCGCTGCTTTCGATCGAGGACTTGGACGGCCTGATCGGCCTCGTCCAGGCCGGCGTCCTTGAAATCCACCCGTGGGGTTCGACCCTCGCGCGCCTCGAGACGCCGGACCTCATCATCATGGACCTCGATCCCGGCCCGGGCGTCGGCTGGGACGCGGTGATCGAGGCGGCCCGCGAGGTGCGACGGCGGCTCGAAGACGCCGGCCTCGAGGCCTTCGTGAAGACCTCCGGCGGCAAGGGCCTCCATGTCGTGGCGCCCCTGACCCCGAAGGCCGATTGGGACACGGTCAAGGCTTTCACGAAATCGATCGCCGACGCGATGGCGGCCGACAGCCCCGACCTTTATGTCGCGACCGTCGCCAAGGCGAAGCGGCAGGGGAAGATCCTCGTCGATTATCTGCGCAATGGGCGGGGCGCCACGGCGGTCGCCCCCTATTCGACCCGGGCACGGCCGGGCGCGGCGGTGTCGATGCCGATCGCCTGGGAAGAACTCGGGCCGGCGCTGGGGCCCGCCTTCTTCACGGTGCTCAACGCCGGCACCCGGCTCGCCAACCTCGGCACCGATCCGTGGGCCGATTTCCGTCGCGCGGCGCGTCCGCTGCCCGTTCCGCGCCGGCGCAGCGCCGCCTGAGGCGCCGGCCGCGCGGAGACCCTCGCCAACATCAGCGGCGCTTGGTCTTCTCCTCGGAGGCGATCGAGCGGCGCAGGGCGTCCATGATGCTGACGACGTTGTCGGGCTTCTCGGCGGCCGGTTTCGCCTTGGGCGGCTTTCGCCCCTTCTTCTTGGCGGCGATGATCTCGACGAGGCGCTCCTGCACCGGATCGCTCGCCATCTCGGGCGACCAGGGCTTCACCCGCTCCTCGATCAGCGTCTTCATCAGCGGCATCAGCTTGGCGTCGGGCTTGCCCGCCTTCAGGTCGGCGAAATAGGGCTCAGCGTCTCGCACCTCGTCGCCGTAGCGCAGGGTCCAGACCACGATGCCGCGCCCCTTCGGTTCGAGCAGCACGGCCCGTTCGCGGCGATAGAGCACGAGGCGCGAGATGCCGACCGTGCCCGTCGCCGTCATGGCGTCGCGGATGACCGAGAACGCCTCCTCGCCGACGGGATCGTCCGGCGTCAGGTAATGTGGGTGGTCGTACCAGATCCAGCCCACGGACTCGGAGGGCACGAACATCTCGATATCGATGGTGCGGGTGCTTTCGAGCGCGACGGCCTCGAGTTCCTCGTCCTCCAGCACGACGAAGTCGTTCTCGCCACGCTGATAGCCTTTGACCTCGACCTCCTCCTCGACCGGCTCGCCCGTCTCCGCATCGACAAAGCGGCTCTCGATGCGGTGGCCGGTCGCCCGGTTCAGGGTGTGAAAGCGGACCTTCTCGCTCTCGGTGACGACCGGCGTCATCGCCACCGGACAGGTGACGAGCGAGAGCTTCAGATAGCCCTTCCAGAACGAGTGCGGAGCCATGGCCGACGATCCTGCGAGATGCCTTCGGGGAGAATGAAGGCCTCGCCGGATCGTTCCGTCTCGGACGCTGGATGGACGAGGCGTCGGACAAGGGAATGAGCCGAGGCGCCTCGGGGCCGCTCCGCCGCCGATCAAGGTCGATAATATGAAATTAGAAGGCCGGCCTTTCACAAAACTCGCACGATAAAATACGCATGAATTGAATCCTCCCCCATCGGCTCGGATCGTTATGAGATCGCTGCTTTCCATCATGATCGTCGTCGGCGCCATCCTGGGCATGGTGCCCGCAGCCTTGGCCGGCCAGACGAGCGGACCGATCTCGGTCGGCTCCGGTGTGACCTACGAATTCCTCACGCGCTGGGATGTCGAAAAGCTCAACCACATCCTGACCACCGACACCCCCGCCTTCTCCGGCGTGCCGGTGACCTACAGCCCCGCCCGCAACGCGGTGAAGCTCTACCGGGTGACCTATCCCTCGGTCGTGCCCGAACTCGGAAATCGGCCGATCACGGCAACGGGGCTCATCGCCGTGCCAGACATCGAGGGCAGCGCCTTCCCGATGGTCTCCTACCAACACGGGACGGTTTACGGGAAGCAGGAGGTACCCTCCTTCCCCGACCAGTCTCCCGAGACCCAGCTCATGATCGCGCAGTTCGCCGGTCAGGGCTATGTGTTGATCGGCGCGGACTATTTCGGCATGGGCCTGTCGCCGGAACCGCAGGGCTATCTCGTCAAGGGCAGCCACCAACAGGCGACCTTCGACATGCTGACGGCGAGCCGCGCCGTGCTCGCCGACCTCAAGCTTCACGACACCAAGCTTTTCCTCGCCGGCTGGTCACAGGGCGGCTTCGTCACGTTGGCGATGCTCGAGAAGCTCGAAGCGAGCAACATCCCCGTCCAGGCCACGGCCACCGCAAGCGCCCCGGCCGACGCGTTCGCAACGTTCGAAGGCTTCCTCGTCTTCCCCCGCAGGAACGATGCCGAGTGGATCACCACGATCTTCATTCTGACCGCGTTCTCCTACGAATCCTATTATGGCGTGCCCGGTCTCGCCCGCGCGCTGTTCACGGCCGAGACCTATGACAACATCCACAAGGCCTATCTGGGCGAGCCGTTCGACGCGAAGGCGATCCCGACCGACCTCCACAAGTTGATCCGGCCCGAATTTTTCGACCCGCAGGTCTTCGCGAACTCCGCCTTCGGCCGCCTCGTCGCCCAGACGCAGGCCTATCGCTGGGTCATCAAGACCCCGGTGCGCACCTATTACGGGCTCTCCGACGAGGCGATCCGCACCGAGCTCGGCCGCCTGCCGATGACGTGGCAGCAGGCGATGGGCAACAACAAGGTGGAGGCCGTCTCGACGGGCGAAACGAGCCATCGCGGCACCTTCGCCAAGGCGGTGCCGGCATGGAAGAGCTGGTTCGATGCGCAATAACGGACGGGGGCGCAATCTGAGCGCGCTTCCGCCGCGGTTCGCCTGAGGGCAGGATGGGTTCGGCCGCGCCGACCCGGTGAGACGCCGACGCGAGAACACCCACAGGCGAGAGACGTCCGATGCGGTCGCTGATGACCACCTGGCAGTTCTGGGCCCTGCTGTCCGCCGCCTTCGCGGCGCTGACGGCGATCTTCGGTAAGATCGGCATCGAGAACGTCAATTCCGATTTCGCGACGTTCGTCCGGACGATCGTCATCCTCGTCACGATCGCCGCGATCCTGACCGGCATGGGGAACTGGCAGGCACCGCTCTCGGTGTCGACGCGAACCTATCTGTTCCTCGTCCTCTCGGGGCTCGCGACCGGCGCCTCGTGGCTCTGCTATTTCCGCGCCCTCAAGATCGGCGACGCGGCCCGCGTCGCGCCGATCGACAAGCTCAGCGTCGTCATGGTTGCGGTGTTCGGCGTCGCCTTTCTCGGTGAGCGCCTCAGTGTGCCGAACTGGCTCGGCGTCGCGCTGATCGCCGCCGGCGCCGTTCTCGTCGCCTACAAGGGATGAGGGCAGCCGTACGGCGCGGGCCGGAGCCGGCGCCGCACGGAATGGCCGTCCTCAGTGCTTGTCGTCCTCCGGCTTGCGCCGCTTGGCATGGGCGTGATCGTCGTGGTGCTGATCGTGGTCGGCATGGGCGTCGTCGGCGCGCCGGGCATGGTCGTCGTTGCGGTGATCGTCCGGACGATGGTCGTCCTGCCGATGGTCGTCCTGCCGCTGATCCTGCTGTCGGTGGTCGTCCGGCCGGTGATCGCCGGGCTTGTCATCCTGCGGACGACGATCGTCCGGTTTTCTGTCGTCGGGCCGAGCCTGATCCCGGCGCTGATCGTCGCGCTGCATGGCGTCGGTTTGCTTGTCGCGCGGACGATCCGCGGCCGGGCGGTTTTCGGTCGTGGTGTTTTCTAGGGCCGGCTTGTTGGCGGAGCGGTTGTCGTTGCCGCCCGGGAAGGTGTTCATCGGCTGCGGCTTGGCGCCACCACCGGTGCCCTGACCGCCTTCCCCCTCACCCTTACCGCCTTGCCCCTTTTCACCTTGCCCCTTGTCGCCTTGGCCCTTGTCGCCGGGGAAGGTGTTCATCAGGTGCGGCTTGGAGCCGCCATCGGCACCTTTGCCTCCCGGGAAGGTGTTGGTCGGCTGCGGACCGCCGTTGGCACCACCGCCTTTGCCACCTTCGCCCTGGCCGCCTTTGCCGTCGTTCCCCTTTCCGTCGTTCCCCTTTCCGTCGGGCCCCTTTCCGTCGGGCCCCTTGCCACCATTGCCCGGGTTCTGATGGTCATGGCCCTTGCCCTGGCCGCCGTCCGGCGGGTGGCGCCCCCGATTGCCCTTGTCGCCGCCGCCGTTCTGCGGGTTCGACTTGTTCGGCTGGCTGCCGTTCTGCCCGTTCTGGTTCGACGGATTGCTTCCCGGCGTGCTCCCCGGCGTTTTCGAAGGCTGCCCGTTGGGGCCGGCGCCGTTCTGGTTGCCGGGGTTTCCGTTCGCGGGTGTCCCGTTCGGCGCCCCGCCGTTCGCCGGAGCGTTCTGCGGCTGGCCACCCGCGCCACCGCCGGCCGGCGGCTGAGCCGGCGCCGCATTGTTCGTCGTGTTGTTGGTGACGTTGTTGATCGTCGTGTTGTTGTTGATCGTGCCGTTGTTGATGTGGTTGCCGATCGAGCCCGCCATGTAGTGGCCGCTGTAGGGACTGAAGCCGCCCGCAGCGGCGCCGAGGGCGGCGCCGACGCCAACCCCCGCGGCGAAGCCGACGGCCGCGCCCACCCCGACGCCCGGCCCGCCATAGCCGACGACCGGAGCCGGTGCGGCATAGCCGCCCCAGCGGCCGTAGAGATCGACCCCGCCAGCATTGGCGAAGCCCCAGCCGCCGGCGACCGGGCCGGGGCCGACATAGGGGCCCCAATGGGGCGCGGGGGCCGCGCCCCAGGCCCAGCCGCTCGAGAACCCGTACCCGAAGCCGGCCGGCCCGCCGAGGGCGAAGCCCGCGCCGTAGCCGTAGGTCGCCGGCGGGGCGATCCAGCGGGTGCCGACATAGCCCGGATAGCTGTAGCCGGTGCCGTAGACCACAGTGCCCGCGGGATCGACGACGACGCCCATGTAGCCCGGCGTATAGCCCACGGTGACCGCGCCGGGCGACGTCGCGTAGATGCGCACGCTCGTCACGTAATGAACCGGTGAATCCGGCGGGATGGCATAGATTTCCGGCGGCACGGCGGTCGCCACCGTCCACGGGCCGGTCGGCGCCGGCGCGGTGAACCAGACGCCGTTCGAGACCATGTAGTTCGATTGTGGGGCGACCTGGATGACCGGCTCGGGGCTGTTCGTCGCGTAGCTGAGCTGGGTGCCCGGGATCGGGGCGAAGGCCGGCGCGCCCTCGTAGGTCGCCGTCGCGGTCGCCGTCACGCTCACCGTCGAGGTCTGCGGGATCGTCGCGGCGATGGCGGCGGCGCGCGCCTGCGGCGTGCCGGCGACCGAGACGAGGACGCTCGCCCGCGGGTCGGTCGGCGATATCTGCGCGAAGGAGGGCGGCAGCGCGTTGCTCGCCACGAATTGCCAGCCGCCCGAAAGGCTCTGGGAGGCGAACCAGCGGCCCGAGATCAGGACATAGTAGGTGTTGCTGGTCGGATCGAGGAAGACGGCGTGGTCCGCGTTCTCGATCGTCTGCAAATCGGTGCCGCCGACGGGGGCGAGCTTCATCGCGCCGTCGGTCTGGACGAGTTCGGTCGGCACCGTCGCCACGATGATCGCCGGCGGCGGGTTGATCGGCTGGCCATTCGCCGGCAACAGCGGGTCCGCCTTCTGCGCGGCGTTCGCCTGGGTCGCCGCCGCCGAGAGCGCGGGCGGGACCGACGGCATCAAGACCCACGGCCCGGCGACGGTCGCCGCCGTGAACCAGGAGCCGCCGGCCTCGACAACATAGGCCCCGGTCGGATCGACGAGCACCATCGCGCTCGTGTTGACGACGCGCTGATAGCCCGCCGCCCCGGCGACGGGTCGAAGAACGGGCGTCCCCGAAATCGGAACGAGCACGCTGAGCCGGTCGGTGAAGACGATGGCCGGCGGGGTATTATCGACCGGCGGCACGTTGGTCTGCGGCTTCTCGACCGAGGCGAGCGGCATCTCGAGGTCGAGACCACGGATCTGCGGTCCAACGGCGTCGCGGACGTCGTGGCCGCGCCCAGGTGCCATCGGGATCTCGATGCGTCCGACCCGACCGACGTGGAGACGCACAGACTGCGCGTTCCAGCTCATCCGCGCGCGGCCCTCGAAATAGAGCCAGCCATAGGTCGGGGTCCCGGTCGTACCGACGATCACGAACGCGGCGCGGCCGCGGACACGCTGATCGTCCCAGCGGAGAACCTGTGGCGGGTAGAGGCGCACCGTCTCCGCGCCCATCGGATAGACGCGCGGCCAATTGGGCTGCCGGACCGTGGGGTTCGATGCCGTCGGCTGCGCCGTGTCCGCCACACCTTGCTGAGCGAATGCGAAGTTCTGGCTCGCCAGCATCGACGCGACGCAAACGAGAGCCAACCGCCTTACATTTGCACGTTTCATTAGAACCGACCCAAGTCCTACCCCAATTAAGACATCTTCGTCGACGGCAGCATGACGAGGCTGCGCGCGGCTCGACGGCAGCGTTATACTTCCCTAATCATGCCGAGAACGTGGCGCCCCAGCCCCGTGCGCAATCCGACCGCCACGCGCCGCGACGATACCGAGGGCGTTGCGGCAGCGGGGCAGCCGACAGCAACGCGCGCGCAGCCGCGGCCCTATGCGGGCCGCGGCACGAGAGGTCAGCGGTGAGCTGTCGCGCCTATTGCTCGCGCATCGAGCGGGCGAGCTGATCGTTGAGCGGCTTCATGATGTAGCTGAGGGGGGTCCGGTCGCCGGTGACGAGGAAGACCTCGGCCGGCATGCCGGGCACCAGCATCTTGCCGTCGAGCTTGGCGATCTCGGCCTGGGCGATCGAGACCTTGAGCGCGTAATAGGGCTGGTTGGTGGCCGTGTCGGTGAGCCGGTCGGCGGACACCGTCATCAGCTTGCCGTCGAGCTCCGGCGTGGTGCGCTGATCGAATGCCGACAGGCGGATGCGCGCGGCCTGCCCCGCCCGGATCTGATCCACGAATTGCGGCTCCACGCGCGCCTCGACAATCAGCGCCTCGCGGTCGGGCACGATCGACATCAGCACGTCCGCTGGCTTAACCACACCACCGACCGTGTGGATCTGCATGTTGTTGACGGTACCGCTGACCGGCGCGCGGATGTCGATCCGGCTCAGCTTGTCGCTCGCCGCGACGCGTTGCTCGGTCAAATCCTGGACGTTCGATTCGGCCTCGCGCAGCTCGGTCAGCACCTTTTCGCGCATGTCGCGCTGCGCCTCGATGATCTGAAGCTGGAGCTGGCTGATCGATTGGTTGATCGCCGCGACATCGGCATGGTGGCCAGCGATGCCGCCCTCGAGCTCCGCCTCCTGGCGCTCAAGCGCCAGCACGCGGGGAAGCTGGATGAGGCCCTTCTTCAGAAGCGCCCGAGCGCCGACGAGCTCCTGCTGGATCAGATCGCGCTGGCGCTCCTGGGATTCGCGCTGGGAATCGATGCCCTTGATCTGCTCCTGGCTCTGCGCGATCGAGGCGTGCAGGCGATCGACCTGGGCCTTGAGGGTGTCGCGCCGCGCCTGGAACAGCCGCACCTGACCGGAAAACACCCGGTCGGCGATCTCCGCCCCGGTCTCCGGCGTGCTCTCGGCGCGGATGTCGGCCATCGCATGGTCGTTGAGCGCGGAGACGAGCTTCGGATCGGCGGTCGCCCCGGCGAGCATCGCCTTCCAACGGCGGTCGCTCGCGACCATCGCGTCCAACAGCGGCGGCCGGCGCATGGTCGGGGCGTCGTCGCGCTCGGCCTCGAGCCGCGCCCGCCGCGCCAACGCCTCGTAAAGGCGGTTCTCGACGATCGCGAGCTCGCTCCTGAGGCTCGTCGCATCGAGGCGCACGACTACGTCCCCCGCCTCGACATGATCGCCGTCGCTGACGAGGATCGCGTCGACGATGCCTCCGTCGCGGTGCTGGATGGTTCGGCTCTGCCCTTCGGTCGAGATCACGCCCGAGGCGACGACCGCGCTGCGGATCGACGCGAACGCCGACCAGCCCCCGAACCCGAACACGACGATGACGCAGACCACGAGGCCGAAACGCAGGTGCGCGTCGTAAGCCGCGGCCGGCCGCTCGGCGCCCGCAGCCGGTCGGCGCGGCGTGAAGGCGCGCAGGGCCGCCTCGATTCCGTCGAGCGGAGCGCCGTGGCGCAGCGCGAACGCGCGGGCGAGCCCGAGCGCCTCGCCGACCCTGCCGCGCAGGCGCGCGCGCACCGCCGCAAACCGGGTCCGCCAGCGCGGGGTGCGCGGCGCCTCCGGCGGCGTCGGAGCGGACGGGGCAGCGCCCGTCTCGTCGTGATCGACCGGCTCCATCATGCGCGCTGCTCCATCGGGCGAACGTCCGGGCTCACCGCCGCGGCGGCGCTGTTCTGCATGAGGTCGCGGAGCACGGCGTCCTTCGGCCCGCAGGCGACCTGCCGGCCGTCCTTCAGGATGAGGATGCGATCGACGGCGGCGAGCGCGCTCGGCCGGTGGGTGATGACGACCACCGCCGCGCCGCGTTCCCGGGCCGTGTTGATGGCCTGGGTCAGCGCGGCGTCGCCGTCCTGGTCGAGGTTGGCGTTCGGCTCGTCGAGCACGATGAGCGCCGGATCGTCGTAGAGCGCGCGGGCGAGCGCGATGCGCTGGCGCTGGCCGCCGGACAACGCCGCCCCGCCCGGTCCGAGCCGCGTCGTGTAGCCCTGCGGCAGGCGGAGGATGAGGTCGTGGGCGGCCGCGGCGCGCGCCGCCGCAATCACCTTGTCGTCCGTCGCGTCGGGCGCGTGACGGGAGATACAGTCGCGCACGGTCCCGCCGATCAGTTCGACGTCCTGGGGCAGATAACCGATGTGCCGACCGAGCAAATCCGGGTTCCACTGGTCGAGGGTGGCGCCGTCGAGCCGCACGGTGCCGGCCATCGGCTTCCAGAGCCCCACGACGAGCCGGGCGAGGGTCGACTTGCCGGAGGCGCTCGGCCCCAGCACGCCGATCCCGTCACCCGGCGCGAGGCCGAAGGTGACGCCTTGCAACACCGCGCGGTTGCTGCCGGGCGGGCCGGCGATCACCCCGGCGACCGAGAGATGGCCGAGCGGCCGCGGCAGCGTCACCCGTGGCGGCTCGGCCGCGAAGCGAGCGAGCGCCGTATCGAGCCTGCGCCACGCGCTGCGTGCACTGGCGAAGCCCTTCCATTGGGCGACGATCTGATCGATCGGCGCGAGCGCGCGGCCAAGGGTGATCGAGGACGCGATCATCACACCGCCGGTCGCCTCGTGCCGGATCACGAGAACGGCCCCGAGCGCGAGCGTCGCCGATTGCAGAAAGAGGCGGAAGGCGCGGGATGCCGACGCGACCCGCGCCGCCGAATCGCCCGACCGGCGCTCGGCGTCGAGCGCGGCCTTGCGCTTGTCCGACCACAGATCGACCACCGCCGGCACCATGCCGAGCGCCGTGATCGCCTCCGCGGAACGGCGTGCCCCTTCGAGCAGCCCGCCCGCGGCGATGCTGTGGTGCATCGCCTCGCCGAACGCCCGCGAGGTCAAGCGATCGGTCAGGATCGCGAAGGCGACGACGACGACGGCGCCGATCACCCCGACGAGGCCGAGGGACCAGTGCAGGATGGCGAGAACCGCGAGATAAAGCGGCACCCAGGGCACGTCGAAGAGCGCAAGCGGCCCGGGACCCATGAGGAATTTGCGCACCGTGCCGAGATCGGTGAGCGCACGCCCTTCGATCCGGCTCGCCGCGAACGACTCGGCGACCTCCTGCCGGAACGCCGTGGGTGCCAGTTGAACCTCGAGGTCGTCGGCGACGCGGGACAGCACCCGCCCGCGGGCGAAATCGATCAGCGCGTAGGCGATGTAGAGAAAGGTCGTGATGAGCCCGATGGCCACGAGCGTCGGCATCGAGCGGCTCACCAGCACCCGGTCATAGACCTGGAGCATGAACAGCGGACCGGTGAGCATGAGAACGTTGGCGATGCCGCTGAAGAGCGCGACGCCCCAGAAGGCGCGACGGCTGTGCGCGAGTGCGGCGAGGATCGCGGATTGCAGCGCGCCGTCGGCAGGAGCTTGAGCTGGCTTCAACACATCTTCCCCCTCGCCGCGCCGTCGAACGGCACGACACCGAACGGCGGGGACCGCAGAGCGGCCCGCCGAATCACTCGCCGCGAATCTCTCTCCCCAGCCGAATACTTAACACGAGGCCAATTCTACAGGGAGAAATCGATACCAAACCGGCTCGCCGTGCACACGAAGACGGCGAGCCGGCCGCGGGGCGATCACTGCTCAGACGGTGACGCCGTCGTGCGCATGGAGCGGATCGGTGGTATCGGCGACCGCCGTTGCGTGGGCCGCATCGATGAGCGCCTTCCACTCGGCGACTGTGGAGGCGTCCTTCGCACTGACGTCTTCGATATTCATCTCCGAAAGGGTGACGCCCGTCAGCGTATAGGTCTGGTCGTTCGACGGGATCGAGATCACCACCGATCCGTTTTCTTCCGAGACTTTGAAATTGTCGGCCGACATCCAGCCGAAATCCAACGTGTCGGTGTCGGGATGGAAGTCGATCGCCTGGTGCGCCCCCCAGGCCCAGGTGATGGACGTCGTCGTGGCTGTGTGCGCGGCATCCCCGGTCGCATGAGCGGCATCCGCCGTCCCGGCGGCGGTCGTGGTGGCCGCACCTGACGTGGAGGCACCGGTCGTCACCGTGGTGGCCGCGGCGGTGGTGCTGGAAGGGCTGGTGGCGACGGTCGAGGCCGCGACCGCGCTCGTCGACGCAACCGTCCCCGTCGAGGTCACCGTGGCGGCGCTGACCGACGCGGCGGTCTGGGTCGCAGTCGTCGCAGCGGTGCCGGAGCTCACGCCGTTGAAGATCTCGCTGAAGGCGTAGTCGCTCTGGGTCAACCCGCTGCCGACCGGCGAGACATGGCCAACTTCGCTGCCGTTGTCGCGGCCGAGCGACCACATCGCGATGCCGTCCACCTGATCGTTCGCAGCGACGAAATCGACGAGTTGGTGAGCATCCTCCAGGGTGAAGACCTCGCTCGTCACGTCGTTGATGCCGATCATCGGCGTGATGACGATGTGGGAATCGAGGCCGATATCATGGAGTTGCTGGAGCGTCGCCGTGGCTGCCGAGATGGCGTCCTTGCCCATGTCGCCGGTATCGTAATAGGCGCCGTAATCCATCGCCATGATGTTGATGGTGTCGATGTGGACGCCCGCCGCCATCGCCGCCTTGAGGAAGTTGATGCCGTCCTGGGTGAGGCCCGTGGTCAGCACCGGCAGGGTGAAGGAGACGTCGAGATCGGGGTTCGCCTTCTCGAGTGCGGCGAGCGCCGCGTTGCGGGTGGCGTTCTCGGCCGTGTTCGCGATCGCCGCCCCCTCGATGTCGAAATCGAGGTGGGTCACATGATATTTGTCGATCACCGACTGATAGGACGCGACGAGCGCCTGGGCACTCGTTGCCGTCGCCGCCGGCTCCTGACCGTTCGCGCCGCCGAACGAGATCGTCACGTCGACGCCCATGGAATGCAGCGTGTCGACGATCGTCGATATCTTGGTGCCGTTCGAGAGGGTGTCGTCCACGATCGTTCCGATGCCGCCCCAACCGATCTTGTCGGTGCCCGAGGAGAGCACGAAGGCGAGCGTCACCGCGCTGAGGCCGGCCTCCGACACCATCTGGACGAGATTCTGGCTCGTCGTCAGCGACATGTCCACATAAGGCGAGAACGACTTGGCTGCGCCACTCGTGTCCCCGGCATGGGTCACCACGTCGATCACATTGGAATGCTGCGAGGCGCCTGCCTCGTCGATGGCGACGACGCTGAACTTGTAATCGCTCGACGGATTGAGACCGGTCACCTTGTAATAAGTGTTGGAGGTCGTCGCGATGAGGGTGTCGCCCTCATAGATGTTGTAGCCGCTGATGGTGCCGACGCCCTTCACCGTGGCGGCGTCCCAGACGAGAACCGTCGACGTGCCGGCGGTGCTGACGGCGTGGAGGTCCGCCGGCGCATCGGGGGTGACCGGCGTCGTGTCCATGTAGCCGACGAAGGTCCAGACCTGCCCGCCGCCGGCGCCGCTATGGGTCGCCGGGTCGTCGCCGGAGGTCCACCAGTTCGCCTCGTAGACGGCATTGCCGACGCTGACGTGCGCCCCGGCGGTGTAGACCTTGGACGCCGACCACGCGTCCGCGTAAGCCGCCTCATCGCCCGACGACGAGCCGCCGCCCGTGGAGCCGCCGCCAGCCGAACCTCCGCCGGTGGAGCCCCCGTGGAGCCCCCGCCCGTCGAGCCGCCACCGGTGGACCCGCCGGTGCCGCCTCCGGTTTCCGTGCCGCCGGTTCCGCTCCCGGTCCCGCCCGAGGACGATCCACCGCCGGCCGATCCCGTCAGGGTGGCCTGCCATTCCGCAAGCGCGCTCGCATCCTTGCCGGCGATGTTGGTCATCGAAAGGTCGGCGAGCGTGACGCCGGACAGGGTGTAGGTCTGGTCGTTCGACGGAATCGAGATGACGACCGAGCCGTTCGCCTCCGAAATCGAGAAATTGTCGGCCGAGAACCAGCCGAAATCGAGCTTGTCGGTTGCGGGGTGGAAATCGAGCACGGCGTGGGAGCCCCACGCCCAGGTGATCGTGGTCACCGCCGTGTGGCCGCTGTCAGTGCCCGACGATCCACCGGTGCCGGCGCCGGATCCGCTGCTGCCGCCCGAAGAAGAGCCGCCCGACGACGACCCACCCGAGGCGCCTCCCCCGACGCGGCGCCTCCGGACGACGTGCCGCCGCCCGAGGCCGAGAGGGTCGTCTGCCATTCCGCCGAGGCGCTGGCGTCCTTCGCCGCGATGTTCGCCATGGAAAGCTGGGCGAGCGTGATTCCGCTGAGCGTATAGGTTTGGTTGTTCGACGGAATCGAGATGACGACCGAGCCGTTCACCTGCGAAACCGTGAAATTGTCAGCCGAGAACCAGCCGAAATCCAGAATATCCGTCGCAGGATTGAATTGGACCAGGGTGTTGCTGCCCCAAGCCCACGTGATCGTGGTCGTCGTCCCAGCCATGACCGTCCCCTTCACGAATGCCTACAGAAATAGGTCGTGAAAGTCTGACTTCTATGGTGCGCCTCGTCAATCGCCATAAGATTCAATCGAGTGGAATTGAGGGGTATTTTTCACCGATTTGGATCAAATCAGTTCCATTTTCTCGGAATTAAAGCGCGAATAAAGAGTATTCATCCCGCATAGGATGTAGTTTGAGCCGAAATGGAGGGAAATATCTTACCCGGTCACCCGCCTTGGAGCGGCACAGCCGGCATGGACGCCGACCGGCGGGGGCCGAAAGGCGGAGGGTCGAAAGGCGGAGGGCGGGCAATCGCGTTCGATCCACGCGAATGGACGCTCCCTCACCCTCCGGCCCCGTCAGCCTCGCGCGGGACGCAGGTCCCGCCGGCCCGAACTCAGGGGGTCATCTTCATCTGCTTCAGCTTCTTGAGCGTCTCGGCGCACCCGACCGACATCTGCATCTTGTGGGCCATCAGGCACTTCATCAGGCGCCCCTCGCCGGGCGGCACGGTCGGGCAGAGGCGCTCGATGTCCGGCTTGCAATATTGCATGAGCATCTCGGCCGGCGACGGCTGCGGCTGCTGCTGCGCCTGGGCGGCCCCGGTCGCGAGAGCCGCCATCCCCACCGCCAACGTCAACGCCTTGAGAGAACGCATATCGGAATTTCCTTCTCTGGCCGCGGCGAGAGCCGCAAAACGATCATCCCCATCGATCAGGATCGCACCCCAATCTTGCCCGGGCATGATGCGGGCGGTCCGTGATGAACAGATGTCGCCGAGGATCAGAAGACGGAGGACCGGGTCTCTGCCAGACAGACGGCGAGGTCGCCGCCGACGGCAGAAAGGGGAAGACCGGGAAGCCGACAAAAATGGTAGGCGCGGAGGGACTCGAACCCCCAACCAGACCGTTATGAGCGGTCGGCTCTAACCATTGAGCTACGCGCCCTTGGGCAGACGTGGGACCGCCTCGTGCAGTCGGCCCGTCGAGCCCGGCTCAGTTCCTTGCCGAGGCTCACGTCCACTCGCCGCTGTTTGTCACGAGCCCAATGAACACGCAAGCCTGGGCTGCATGTCACCGCTGGACGCTTCCGGATCCGTCCGTTGCGGCGGCTGTCGTGGTCGTTATGCTTTGCGGCGACGCGGCGTGACGAAGACGAAGACCGCGGGGGACCTCCATGAACGCGACCGGGCCATGCGAGGCATTCTTCCTGTCGGGAGATTCGTTCCCGAAGGACGATCGCATCGAGGCCGCCCTGGCCGCGCGGCTCGCACCCTCGTTCCGCGCATGGATCAACACCCATGAGATGCTGCGGCGGTTGGGAACGCAGGATTTCAATGGAACGATGGAATACCGGGTCCCGTCCGTTGTCGGCCTAATCCAATCGCGGGAAGAGATGGAACCGCCGGTGCTGATCGGGCGGTCGTCGGGCGCTCGGGTCGCCACCCTGAGCGCGGCGCATTGCCGCCTGAAGGGGATCGTGTGCCTGGGATATCCGTTCCGCACGCCCGGTGGACCGATCGAGCCCGCGCGCACCGCGCATCTCGCCGACCTGCGAACCCCGACCCTCATCCTCCAAGGCCTACGCGATCCCTATGGGGCGCTGCGGATCTTCGACGATTATGCTCTGTCGCCATCCATCGAGGTGCATTTCGTCGATTGCGACCACGAGTTCAGGATCAGGCCCGCCCAATGGTATGGGCTCGCGCAGCGTATCCGGACGTTCCTGGCCTGTCTCGCGGCGTCCCAGAGGGCAGCCTGACGCTCAGGCGGGCGCCCCGTCCTCACCGCTCGGCGGAAACGCGACCCGAATCTCGACGCCCTCGCCGCGCTCCGAGCGGATCGCGAGGTCGGCGCCGTGGAGGCTCGCGATGCGCTCGACGATCTTGAGGCCGAGCCCGAGCGCGCCGGAGGTGCGGACCTGGCCGAGTTCGACGCGGATCGCCTCGGCGCCGGGCGCGAAGCCGCCGCCGTCGTCGCGGACGACGAGCACCGCCGGGGCTTCGATCGCGACGCGGATCGTCGTGCCCGCCCGGGTGTGCTTCACCGCGTTCTCGACGAGGTTGCGCACCAGCGTCTCGACGAGCCCCGGCAGCACGCGGACGCGGGGCTCGATCTCGGCCGTGAATTCGAGGTGCTTGCCGCGGGCATAGACGAGGGGGGCGATCTCCTCGACCGCCCGGCGGGCGAGATCGGCGAGATCGCGCTCGACGAAGGCCGCGACATCGATCGCATCGAGGCGGGCGAGCGCGGTCAACTGCTCCATCGTGTGGGCGAGCAGATCGAGATTGTGCTCGGCCTCGCGCACCCGGGGATCGTCGATGCGCTCGAGCTCGAGGCGCATCACCGCGAGCGGCGTGCGGATCTCGTGGGCGACCGAGGCGGCGAAGATCTTCTGGGACCGCACCAAGGCGGCGATGCGCTCGAACGCGCGGTTCACCGCCTCGGCGAGGCGGGCGATCTCCTTGGGCATGCCGTCGACCGGCAGCCTGCTCGTCGGCGCGTTCGGGTCGATGCGGTCGGCCGCCGCCGCCGCCACCGCCACCGAACGCAACGCATGGCGGATAGAGACCAGGGTGGCCCCGATGACGAGAAACAGCATCAGCCCCATGGGCACGACCATGTGGTCGATCATCTCGTGCAGGAGCACGGAGACGACGAGGCTCTGCGGATCGCCGATCGAGGCGAACTCGACGACGAGCGGCGGCCCGGCCCCGTCGGCGAACAGACGCCCACCGGCGAGGGTCAACGGCCGGCCAGGCCGCAGCGTGCGCATCCAGAAGTTCGGCGCATCGACGGTGTCGGGCAGGAAGCGCGTCTCGCACACGTCGCCGCAGTTCGAATAGAGCACCGCCCCGCCCGCATGGCGCACCCGGACATAATAGCCGGCACCGCCGTCGGGATCGTCGAGGTCGTAGCGTTCTTCGAGGATATCGCCCGGCAGGCGCCCACCGTGCGCCAGGACTGTGCGGACGTCGTCGCGGATCGCTGCGGTCTGCTGCTCGATCAGGATGCGGCCGAGCTCTTCGTCGTTGAACCAATAATCGACGAACACCACCCCGACCTGGATGGCGCTCGCGAGCGCGGCGAAGACGAGGATGCGCCGGGCGACGATCGCGACGAGGGAGGAGGCGCGGCGGCTCACGGCGCGGTCGTCCGTAAGAGATAGCCGACGCCGCGGATCGTCTCGATGGCGACGCCGCCGCCGTCGGGCAGGCTCTCGAGCCGCTTGCGCAGCCGGGACACGGCGAGTTCGAGGGCGTTGGGGCTGAGCCCCTCGCCGTCGTCGGACAGGGCACCTTCGAGCCGCCGCTTACGCACCACGCGGCCGACGTCGCGCATCAGGATCTCGGCGAGCTGGCGTTCGCGCAAAGCGAGCGCGACCGGCTCGCCGTCGCAGGAGACGACCGAGGTCGCCGGATCGAAGCGGAGGCGGCCGGCGACCAGGACCGGCGGCGCCACCGGCGTCCCGCGCCGGGCGACGGCCCGGCAGCGGGCGAGAAATTCTTCGTAATGGAAAGGCTTGGCGAGGTAGTCGTCGGCCCCGGCGTCGAGGCCGGCGATGCGTTCCTCGATCGCCGCATGGGCGGTGATGACGAGCACCGGCCGCATGTCGCCGCGACGGCGCATGCGCCTCAGGAGATCGAGACCGCTGCCGTCGGGCAGGCCGAGATCGAGCACGACGACATCGTGCTCCCCCTCGCGGAGTGCCGCCTCGGCCTCCTCGACATTACCCCGCGCCTCGACGCGCCAGCCGACCTCACGGATGCGTTCGGTCAGGAGCTCGACGAGCCGCGGGCTGTCCTCGACGATCAGGAGCTTCACGCCGCCCTCATTCGACCGCGCGCTTCCATCCGGTCACCATCGACCAGACGAGATTCTCGCGGTGCCGCCAGCTTTCCACGATCGCGGCGAGCGCGTGAAGCCCGGCGAGCACCAGGATGAGGTTGGCGAGCAGGCCATGCAGTTCCTCAAGCCATTTGAGGCCCCAGAACGCATCGAGCGTCGTCATCCAGCCGGTGATCGCGGTGGCGGCGAGCAGGGCCATCAGCGCGAACATCATGAGCGCGGCGAGCGGATTGTGGCCGAGCATCCGCGGTTCGCGGCCCTTGGCGAGCGCCTGGACATAAGGCAGGAGCCGCTTCGGCGTCGGGAAGAAGCTCGCGAAGCGCGCATAATGGGTGCCGATCAGACCCCAGACGAGGCGAACGGCGAGCACCGTGAGAATGGTGTAGCCGACATAGCGGTGAGCCCGGTGGCCGGGTTCGAGGACAAAGAGGTTGAGGGTGCACCCCACAACCACCGTCCAATGGAACAGACGCACCACCGGGTCCCAGACCTTGACCCGCGCAGGTGTCTCGACGAAGGCGGCCGAGCCGCCGGTGCGGGTCGCGGCCATGGATCAATCCCCCTCGCCGGTCGAGACGACAGCGCCGGTCGCCGGATCGACATAGATCTCGGCGCGCTTGCCGGACTTGGTCTTGGCGTAGATCTCGTAGCAGGAACCGAGGGTGGTGATGGAACGGATCGAGGCATAGTCGCCCTTGAGGAGCTGAGCCTTGACCGCGTCGGTCGAGAGCCACTCGCTCTGCGGCTTGGTGGTGCAGTCGGTCTTCTCCTCCTCGGCGTGTGCGATCGCGGGGATCGCCAGGCACAGGGCGGCAACGGCGGCGAGCATCGGGACTTTCATCGGGGGCTCCGGGTTCGAGGCCGGCGCGATCGGCCGGCCCCGCCTTGTCGCCCGTCGAACCTGTCGAACACCTGTCGAGGCCCGCACTTGGCGCCGGCCGTGCCGCCGGGAACCGTCGCAAAGGCGACTCATTGCTGTGGGAGCGGAGAGCGGAGGCCTCGCCGAGGCCGGCAACCGGGGATACGCCCATGACACGATACAGGACACGATCCATCGGCCGTCTGGTCACGTCTGTCCCGCGCAGCCTCGCCCTGGCGGCGGCGCTCGCGGTCCTCGCTCCCCTCGCCGCCACGTCCGCGATGGCCGACGACGACATCAGGGTGGTCGGGCAAGCGGATATCTCCGTCACGCCGGATATCGCCGTCGTCACCGGCGGCGTGACCACCGAGGCTCTGACGGCCCGCGCCGCCCTCGACGCCAACACGAAGGCGATCGCCGACGTCATCTCGGCGCTGAAGGCGGCGGGCATCGACGCCGCCGACATCCAGACGAGCGCCTTCCGCATCTATCCGCGCTATGCCGAGCGGACCAACGACGGCAAGACGCCGGCGCTCCTCGGCTACGGGGTGGACAATCAGGTCCGGGTCAAGGTGCGGGACCTGCCGAAACTCGGCGGTCTGCTCGACGTGATGGTCAGCGCCGGCGCCAACGAGATCCAGGGCGTCAACTATATCGTCTCCGACGCCGACAAGAAGCTCGACGAAGCCCGCCGCGACGCGATCGCCGACGCCCGCCGCAAGGCGGAACTCTATGCTCAGGCGGCGAATGTCCGGCTCGGCAAGGTCGATCACATTTGCGAAGGCTGCAGCACCGACAGCCCGGGCCCCGCGATGATGAAGATGGATGCCATGCCGGCACCAGTCCCCACGGAGCCCGGCCAGACGACGTTGCATGTCGACGTGATCGTCACGTTCGACATCGACAACGACAACGACTGACCGTCAGACCGCGACGGCGACCGCCACCGTCTCGATGGGCTCGAACACTTCGAGGAGCCCGTCGAGACCATGGGCCGGATGGGCACCGCAACTGTGGAACGCCGGAACGACCTGCGCCACGAACTCGGCCGACGCCAGCAGCGGCCGGCCGAGGGCGCTGCAGAGCGCCGAGATGCGGGCTGCGACGTTGACGTCGCGGCCGACCACCGTGAAATCGAGCCGATCTCCCGAGCCCACATTGCCGTAGGCCGCGTCGCCATAATGAAGCGCGATGCCGAAACGGATCGAATCGTCGTCGAGCGCGCCGCTGTGCACCGAGGCGAGCGCGGTCTGGGCGGCGTCGAGCGCGCGCTGGCACGCGTCGCCCGCGGTGCCGCCGTCCTCCTCGAACACCGCGAGGATGCCGTCGCCGATAAACTTCAGAAGTTCGCCCCCCGCGCCGCGATCTCCGGCACGACGAGATCGTAATAGCGGTTGAGGATGTCGGCGGTCGCCTCAGGCGGCAGTGCGCTCGTCATCGCGGTGAAGCCGCGCAGATCGGCGAACAGGATCGCGGCGCGGATGCGCGTGACCTCACCGCGGTGGGTGGTGCCGGAGATGATCTGGTTCGCCGGCCCACGGCCGACATAGGTCGACAACAATTCGCGCAGGACCCGCTTGCTCGTGAAGATCTCGAGCACGCTCGCGAGCGCCGGGCCGATCGCGTTCAGCATCGGGATCGCGTCCTTGAGACCGTCTCGGTCACGGCTCGCGAGGGTGAGCGCGTTGAAATTGCCGTCGGAGAACGAAATCGGCGCCACGGCGTAGGCGCGGTACCCGTCGGCCTTGAGCTCCGGGATGATGCCGAACATCTCGTCCGGGGTGACGTCGAGGTCGAGGGCGAGCGGTTCGCCGCTCTCGCGAACGGCGCGGAACGGGCTGCGGTCATAATAGCCCGCGTCGCGATCGACATAATCGAAGGTTCTGAGCTCGAGCGGCATGTTCGGCCGCCACATCGGTGCGAGCGCCAGGACGTTCGCCGACAGCACCCGAAGCGAGAACGACATCCGATCGACGACGAGCCCGGCGGCCCTGAGCCGCCATCCGAGCGACTCGATCATCGCGGTCGGGACGAGAAAGCGCCCTTCCCGAATGAGCCAATCGGAGATGGTCCTCGCCTGCTCGTCGATCGTGTTCATTCCCGGCCTTCCCTTCCGGCCCGACGGCCGCTTCGGCGAGCCTTATCTAATCTGCTAGGGTTCGCGCGCAAGAACGAGCCGTCACACGCGCGACGGCGTAGAATAAACGTGTGGCGAACAGGAAGCGACCGAGGAGGGGTGCCCGTGCAGACCGCGACGCCGTCGATCCGCACTTATTGCGACCCTTTCTATGCGGGTTTGGTCGAATTCGACGGCTTCGGCCGCATCACGGAGACCGCGCTCTACAAGCCGCTGCCGGCGGGCTGGGTGGTGGGCGCCACCGACGTGGTCTCCTCCACCGGGGCCATCGACCGCGGCCATTACAAGATTGTGAACACGGCGGGCGCAGCGGTCATCGCGGCACTCTCCAACGCGCTCGACCATTGCGAATTCCCATATGTTTTCGGCGGCGACGGGGCGAGCTTCGCCTTGCCGGGCCATCATGCCGACACGGCACGCAGGGCGCTGGCCGCAACCTCGGCTTGGGCGCGGGACGAACTCGGCCTCGATCTGCGCGCGGCACTCACCACCATCGAGGAAATCCGGGCCGACGGCGCCGACGTCCGCATCGCTCGCTTCGCCGCCTCCGCCGACGTCAGCTATGCGATGTTCTCCGGCGGCGGCCTCGCCTTCCTCGAGCGCGAGATGAAGCGCGGCCGCTTCGCCGTGCCGCCGGCCGCGCCGGGGACGGCGCCGGACCTGTCGAACCTCTCCTGCCGCTTCGACGAGATTCCGGCGGCGCACGAGGTGATCGTCTCGTTCATTTTCGTCCCGGCCGAGCGCGCCGATCCGAAGGCGTTCTCCGAGCGCGTCGACGACATCCTGAACATGATCGCCGCGAGCGACGAGGCGGAACAGCCCATGAGCGAGGCGCCGGCCGTGGGCTGGCCGCCCGCCGGCCTCGAGGCCGAGGCGCGGGCCCTGCGGTCGCGCGGTTGGCCACTCTGGCTGCGCCGCGCCGCGGTCGGCGTACGCTCGCTCCTGTCCTATTTCGCGATCAGGCACCTGAAGCGGATCGGCCCGTTCGACGCCGGCGTCTATCTCCGGCAGATCCACGACAATTCCGATTTCCGCAAATATGACGACGGGCTCAAGATGACGCTCGATTGCACCGCGCGTTTCGCCGACGCGCTGGAGGCGCGATTGCGGGAAGCTGCCGATTCCGGTTTGGCGCGCTATGGCCTGCATCGTCAGGCGGCAGCGCTGATGACTTGCTTCGTGCCCTCGCCGCTGCGCCCGGACCACGTCCATTTCATCGATGGCGCCGCAGGCGGTTACGCCTCGGCGGCCCGCTCCCTCAAGGCATAGGCTACCGGCCACGTTCAGCCAGTTCGTGAGGCCGGGCGTTCATCGAATCCCGCCGCCGCGTTGCGCCTCGGGCTCGCTTCGGGGCGCACGCTCGCCCGGCGACGGGATCGATACGCTCGGGATACTTTGGCAGCTTCCGGAAACCCTCATATTCTAAAAGCCGGTCTTTAAGTCCATTCACGGATCGCTCCGCTGAATGGGCGCTCGCAGTCACAAGTAGTCGCGGGAAGAAACGCAACAGGTCCAAGAATAATACAGGCAGAAGCCTGTCCTACCGGCGTAACGCGCTCTCGAAGGCGTAGCCACGTCCACAACCCGATGACGAAGCCAACCCACGACACGGCGCGGAATCCCATTCCGCGCCCTGCGCCTCCATTTGTATTGAGCCAACCGATCCAAAGGATCCGCCGAGCATGATCACGAATATGTCCATTCGAGCCAAGATTGCGCTCGCCTTCGGCATAATCCTCCTCGCCAATCTGATCGCGGGCGGCGCGATCCTTCTGTCCAACGATACAGTGAGGAAGAACGTCGACTGGACGATCCACACCTACCAAGTGCTCGGAGAAGCGGACCTGCTTCTCAGCTCGATGGTCGATCAGGAGACGGGCCTTCGCGGCTTCATCATCACAGGCAACGAAGCAAACCTCGATCCGCTGAAGGCCGGGACCGCGGCGTTCGACGAGCATTGGACCAAGCTCAAGGATCTGACCAGCGACAACCCCGCCCAGCAGAAGCGTCTCGATGCGATCCGTGAAGACGCGGAAGCTTGGCAGAAGAACGTCTCGGGGGTGGCCATCGCCCTGCGGCGGACGCCGGGCTCCGAGACCAAGGCGGGCGACCTCGAGCGGACCGGCGCCGGCAAGCAGTACTTCGATAAGATCCGCAAAGCCATCGCCGACATGAAGGGCATGGAAGCCTCGCTGCTCGGTGCGCGCTCCGACGCCATGGCATCCGCTCAGTGGACCATCATCGCCTCCGTCGTGGTCTCGGTGCTCACCATCATCGTCCTCGCCATCGCCGCCGCCTACGTCCTCAACAGGATGATCGCGGTGCCGCTGCGCGGCGCGGTCGACGTCATGGACAAGCTGCGCAACGAGGATTACGGCGTCCAGGTCGCTGACACCGAGCGCAAGGACGAGATCGGTCTCGTGAACAAGGCGCTCGTCGTGTTCCGCGACGGTCTCGCTGCTGCCGCGAAGGTGCGCCAGGAGCAGGCGGCCCGGGAGGAGATCGAACGGCGCCAGCTCGCGAAACGCGAACAGCTCGCGGGCGCCTTCGTGGAGCGCATGCAGCAACTCGCGACGGGCTTTGCCGAATCCTCCTCGGAAGTCGCCGGGGCCGCGCGCAACCTGTCGGCCACGGCCGAGGAAACGTCGCGGCAGGCACAAGCGGTGTCGTCCGCGGCCGAGGAAGCCGCCTCGAATGTCGAGACGGTCGCCGCCTCGTCGGAAGAAATGGCCGCCTCCGTCAAGGAGATCAACGTCCAGGTCACCCATTCGACCACCGTTACGGAGACCGCCTTCAGCGAAGCCGAGGCGTCGAACCAGCGCATCACCGAGCTCGCGACCGCGGCGGCGGCCATCGGCGACGTCATCAACCTCATCAAGGGCATCGCCGATCAGACCAACCTGCTCGCCCTGAACGCGACCATCGAATCGGCCCGTGCGGGCGAGGCCGGCAAGGGGTTCGCCGTCGTCGCCGCCGAAGTGAAGCAGCTCGCCGGACAGACCGCCAAGGCGACGGACGAAATCTCCGCCAAGGTGAGCGAGATCCAGCAGGCGACCGACGGTACCGTGAAGTCGATGTCGGAGATCGTGCGCGTGATCGCCAACATCAAGGAAATCGCCGCGACGATCGCGAGCGCGGTCGAGGAGCAGGGCTCCACGACCCACGAGATCGCCCGCAACTGCCAGCAGGCGGCGATGGGCGCCACCAACGTGACGCAGAACATCTCGAGCGTCGGCCGGTCGGCCGAGATGACGGGCGCGGCCTCCACGCAGCTCATGACGCTGTCCGGCGGCCTGTCCACCCAGGCCGCGGATCTGCGCCATGTCGTGTCGGACTTCGTGCGCGACTTCGCCGCCGCTTGAGTTGAGATCACAACCCGAGATATCTACCGAGTCTGCTCCCAATCAACCTCGGTAGACTAGAGGCCGCCCAACCCTAGGCCTGTTGGGCGGCCTCGCTCGTTGATTGGCCAGATGCGCACTCAGGGGCCGCGTTCGACCCCATCGCATTTTCCCTCGCACGTCCGACTTCGTGCGCGACGTCACCGCCGCTTGCGTTACGATGCGATCCGGAGGTTTTGGCGCGGCTCGCGTCTCACACTTGTGATCGGCGCCAGACGGCCGATCGTCAAAATAGTTTTGACGCTATCTATAAGCATGCTATCTATATGGCATGCAATCGTCCCTGTCCCCCTTCGCGTCGGTTTCGGCGGCCTTCTCATTCGCATGGCACGGCTGTGGCGGCGCGAAGCCGACCGCACGCTGGCGAGCTCCGGCGTCTCGCAGGCGACCGCGCTGCCGCTCGTCGTTCTGGCGCGGATGGGCGAGCATGTGCGCCAGGGTGCGCTTGCGGACGAGCTCGGCATCGAAGGCCCCTCCCTCGTCCGGCTCATCGATCAGCTCGAAGCCGAGGGTATCGTCGAACGGCGCGAATGTGCGGGTGACCGACGCGCGAAGCTCCTGCATATTACACCCGCAGGTCACAAGAAGGTCGAAGAGGTCGAGGCCGTCCTCAACAAGGTGCGTGTGCGCCTGCTCGGGGCGGTTTCCGAAGCCGATCTCGCGACCACCGTACGCGTGCTCCAAGTGATCGAAGCCGAGATCCTCGCCGCCGAGACCGATAGGGACTGACGACCGTGCTTGGCAGATTGCGGGCCGCGTTGCCGAGCGGCGACGATTTCCTGTTTTCGGTCAAAGCGTTCGCGGGAGCGATGCTGGCGCTTTACATCGCGCTCCGGCTCGATCTGCCGCGTCCCGCCTGGGCGATGGGCACGGCGTACATCGTGGCGCATCCGCTCTCCGGCGCCGTCTCGTCGAAGGCCGTCTATCGCGTTCTCGGCACGCTCCTCGGCGCCGCCGCGGCGATCGTCCTGGTGCCCAATCTCGCCAACGCCCCGGAAGTGCTGTCGCTGGCGATGGCCTTGTGGATCGGCTTCTGCCTATTCGTCTCGCTGCTCGACCGCACGCCCCGCGCCTATGCCTTCATGCTCGCGGGCTATACCGCCGCGATCATCGGCTTTCCCTCGGTCGCCGATCCCGCGGCGATCTTCGACACCGCCCTCGCCCGCAGCGAGGAGATCATCCTCGGCATCCTGTGCGCCGCGCTCGCGAGCCGTCTCCTCTTTCCCCGTCATGTCGGACCGGTGATCTCGGCGCGCGTCCAGGCATGGCTCGCCGAGATCGACAAGCTCTCCGTGGGCGCGATCGAGGGATCGTGGACTGACGAGCAGCGCATTCGCGGGCGGGCGCGGCTCGCCGGCGACGCGAGCGAACTCCATGCGCTGGCGACCCATCTCGATTACGACCCCTCGGACCTCCAGGGCATGACACGGCAGATGCAGGCGTTGCAGAGCCGCATGGTCATCATGCTGCCGCTGCTCGGCATTATCCGCGACCGCGTCGTCGCCTTGAAGGAGGCGACCGGCGCGGTTCCCCCGCAGGAGCAGGCTCTGCTCGACGCGGTGCGGCGCTGGATGGCCGTCGGCCCCACCTCCGATCCCGACGAGGGCACCCGCCTTCGGGCGGCTTCGAGCGCCACCCTGCCCGCATTGGACGCGGCCGCCGATTGGACGACGCTGCTCCGCGCGAGCCTTTTCGCGCGCCTGCGCGATTTCATCGATCTGCGCACTGATTGCTGCCGCCTTTGGACGGCGATCGTCGCCGGCGACCGGCGGCTGCCGGAGGGGCTGCACCGCACCGGCGAGCCGATGACGGAATCGCCCCTGCACCTCGACCTCGGCATCGCCGCCCTGTCCGCCGTCGCGGCGATGGCGGGCGTCCTGGTCTGCTGCCTGATGTGGATCAGCACGAGCTGGGCCGACGGGGCGACGGCGGCGCAGATGGTGGCGGTCGGCATGAGCCTGATGGCGACCCAGGACAACCCCGTCCCGGCGCTGACGCGCTTCATCTACGGTGCGCTTGCGGCGATGGCGATCGTGTTCGTCTACCAGTTCCTGATCTTCCCCTCCGTCGACGGTTTTCCGGCGCTCGTCGCCGTGCTCGCGCCTGTCTTCGTCCTCGCCGGCGCCTACATGATCCGCCCGTCCACCGCTCCGATCGCGCTCGCGATCACCGTCAACACCGCCGTGCTGCTCGGCATCCAGGACCGCTATTCGGCCGATGTCGCGACCTTCTTCAACGCCAACATCGCCGCGATCGGCGGGTTCGTGATCGCCGTGATCGTGCTGTCGCTGATGCGGACGATCGGCGCCGAACAGGCCGGGAGGCGTCTCCTCGCCGCCGCCTGGCGCGACGTCGCCGATGCCGCGGGACGCCCCAATGCCCGTCCCCGCGTCTTCGCCCGCCGGATGATCGACCGGCTCGGCCTCCTCATGCCCCGCCTCGCCCTCGCGCCGTCGCTCGCCCGCGGCAGCGAGCGGGCGATGGTCGGCGTCGCCGTCGGCGTTTCGACGATCGAGTTGCGGGCCGCGGTCGGCACCCTGCCCGCACCCGCCCGGGACGACGTCGAGCGGCTCGTCGCGGAGCTCCAGGATTATTTCAGCCGCAGGGCCGGCGATCCGACGGGGGAGGCTCCCGCGCCCCCCGTCGCCGACATCGACACCGCGCTTCGGGACCTCCTGAGGCTGCCCGAAGGTCTCGCGCGGCGGAACGCGGTCTTCGCCCTCGTCGCACTGCGCCGCGGCCTTCACCCCTCGGCCGAACCGTACCGCGCCGCCGTCCCGACCGCGCCCCTGTCCGCCCCGCGCCCCGTGGAGGTCCCGGCATGATCCGCGAACTCGGCCTCGCCGGGATCTATTTCCCCGCTCTGTTGATCTGGGCCCTCGCGGCCATGGTCCTCAACCTGATCCTCCGCCGCCTGCTTAGGGCGATCGGCTTCTATCGCCTCGTCTGGCACCGCGCCTTGTTCGATTTCGCCCTGTTCGTGATCCTGCTCGGCGGTGTGCGGGCGCTCGCAATCTATTGGATGCCCTCATGAGAGCTTTCGTCATCACGCTCGCCCGCATGGCGGTGACGCTGATCGTCGTCGCCGCCGCAATCCTGGTCGGGATCGGCCTGTGGCGGGATTATATCGAGGCGCCGTGGACCCGCGACGGACGCGTGCTCGCCGACGTGGTCGAGATCACCCCCGACGTCTCCGGCCTCGTCGGCACCGTCCTGATCCGCGACAACGCCAAGGTGCGCGCCGGCGACATGCTGTTCGACATCGACCGGGCCCGCTACCAGCTCGCGCTCGACCAGGCGGACGCGACCCTCGCCGACCGCAAGGCCGCCCTCGATCAAGCGGACCGGGACGCCGAGCGCTACCGTCAGCTCACCAACCTGTCGGTCTCGGAGGAGGCCCGCGAGAAGGCGATCACGGCGGCCTCCCAGGCCCAGGCCGCCTACGATCAGGCGAAGTCGAGCCGGGACCTCGCCGCGCTCAATCTCGCCCGCACGCAGATCAAGGCGCCGGTCAACGGCGTCGTCACCAATTTCGATCTGCGCACCGGCGACTACGTCACCGCGGGCAAGGGCGTCGCCGCGCTCGTCGACACGGATTCGTTCTATGTCGCGGGCTATTTCGAGGAGACCAAGCTCGCCCGCATCGCGGTCGGCGATCCGGTGCTGATCCGCCTGATGGGGCAGAACACCGTCCTCAGGGGCCATGTCGAGAGCATCGCCGCCGGCATCGAGGATCGCGAAAGCGCGTCGGGCTCGAACCTGCTCGCGAACGTGAACCCGACCTTCTCCTGGGTCCGCCTCGCCCAGCGCATTCCCGTCCGCGTCGCCCTCGATCCGGTGCCGGCGAACGTGCACCTCATCGCGGGCCTCACCGCGACCGTCCAGATCAAGCCCGGGGCGGGCGACAAGCCGGCCTCGACCTCGCTGTTCGGCTGGATGGACGGGATTTATTGAGCGGGTGGGCGGCCTCCACCGCCCGCCCGCTCTCTGGTCAGGCGAAGTCGGCCGGCTCGGCGGCGCGCAACGTCACGGCGATCGCGAAGACACGGGTCTCGCCCGGCACCAGCGTCACGACACCGGGCTTGTCGCGGAACTCGCCGCGATAATCGACCAGATCGGAATGGCCCTGCCACGGCTCGATGCAGACGAACGGCGCACCGGGCTTCGTCCAGATGCCAAGATCGGGCATCCGCGGAAAATCGACCTCGAGCACCGGCGCCCCCGGCGCGCCGTAGACCACGCGGCGGCTCTTCAGGCCTTCGAAGACAAGCGCATCCGCCTCGAACAGGCTGTCGCGCAGCGCGAGCGTGCGGCCTTCGAGTGGGTTGTCGCGCGGCGCCGCCTCGATCTGGCCGGCCGCGTTGAGCTGGCGGATCGGCTCCGGCTCCTCGTGCTCGAAGCGGATCGCATGCGCCGCCCGCGGCGCGCCGTAGGGCAGCGGCCAGCGGAAGGCCGGGTGATAGCCGAAGCTCGCCGACAAGGGCCGCTCGGACGGATTGGTCAGCCGCGCGGCGATGTCGAGGCGCGCGCCGGTGATGGCGAACTCGATGTCGAGGCGGAAATCGAACGGGTAGACCGCCCAGGTCTCGTCGTCGGATTCGAGACGGAAGGTCGCCGAATGGGCCTCGCGGGCGACGATCTCGAAGGTCCGGCGCCGGGCGAAGCCGTGGCGCGGCAGCTTATAGATTGTGCCGTCCACCCGGTATTCGTCGCTCTGCACGCTGCCGACGATCGGAAACAGGATCGGCGCCCGGCTGCCCCAGAACGTGGGATCACCGTTCCACAGCAGATCGCGGCCTTCGGCGTCCTTGAGGCTCTGGAGCTCGGCGCCGAGGGGGGAAATCGTGGCGGACAATTCGGGGGATGCGATCGGGACGAGGTCGTGGTCGGCGGCCATGGCGCGATCTCCGGTCGAGGGAGCAGCAGGGGTAGCACGCGCCGTCCGCCCCCTCAACGGCCGGCCGGTGCGCCGCCCGCACGAGGACGGGCGGCGCACCGAACGTTGAGCGGCGTCGTCAGGCCGCCAGCAGGCGGTCGACCGCGAGCATCACGCCGCGCAGTTCGGCGAGGCCCTTGAGCCGACCGATGCACGAATAGCCCGGATTGACCTTCTTGCCGATGTCGTCGGCGAGGAGATGGCCGTGATCGGGCCGCATCGGGATCGCGGTGTCGGTGCGGCCCTCGGCGGCGCGGCGGCGCTGTTCGCGGGTCAGCGCCGTGATGAGATCGACCATGTCGACGTCGCCGCCGAGATGTTCGGATTCGTTGAACGAGCCGTCGGCCTCGCGGGACACGTTGCGCAGGTGGACGAAGTGGATGCGCGGGCCGAACTCCGCCGCCATCGCCGGCAGGTCGTTGTCGGCGCGCGAACCGTAGGAACCGGCGCACAAGGTGAGGCCGTTCGCCGGGCTGTCGACCGCTTCGAGGATCGCCCTGGCGTCGGCCGCCGTCGAGACGATGCGCGGCAGGCCGAACAGCGAGAACGGGGGATCGTCGGGATGGATCGCGAGCTTGACCCCGACCTCTTCGGCGACCGGCACGACCTCGCGCAGAAACGCGAACAGGTTGTCGCGCATCTCCGCCTCACCGACGCCGTCGAAGGAGAGGATGCGGTCGTAGATCGCTTTGCGGTCGTAGGAATCCTCGCCGCCCGGCAGGCCGGCGATGATGTTGCGCTCGAGGGTCGCGACCTCCTCCTCGCTCATCGCCGCGAGCCGCGCCCGCGCGGTCTCGACGAGGGGCGCCGGATAGGACGCCTCGGCGCCCGGCCGCTTCAGCACGAACACGTCGTAGGCGACGAAGTCCGGCAGATCGAAGCGCAGCGCATAGCCGGTCGTCGGCATGCGATACATCAGGTTGGTCCGGGTCCAGTCGACGACCGGCATGAAATTGTAGCATACGACCGGAATGCCGGCGCGGCCGAGATTGGCGAGCGTGTCCTTCCAGGCATCGACATAGGTCCGCCAGGGACCGCGGCGCAGCTTGATCGAGGTGTGGACGGGGATCGATTCGCACACGGACCACGTGAGCCCGGCGGCCTCGATCATGGCCTTGCGCGTGGCGATGTCGTCCGGCGTCCAGACCCGGCCGTCATAGATGTGGTGGAGGGCGGTGACGATCCCGCTCGCGCCCGCCTGGCGGACGTGATCGAGCGGCACCGGATCTTCCGGCCCGAACCAGCGCCACGATTGCAGCATGAAGTCCTCCCGTCGGGATATCGCATGATGTCGGCCGCGGTTGGTTCCGGGCCCCGCGCTCTTCAATAATCGGGACGGGCCGGGGGCAAAAGCGCTATGAGCGAGCGGACATCTGTTCGGGAGCCTTTCATGACCATCACCGCCTCCTCCGCCGACTTCGAAGGCCGCATCGCCCTCGTCACGGGCACAACGGGGATCGGGCGGGCTGCGGCGCTCCGGCTCGCCGCCGGCGGCGCCAAGGTGGCGGCGCTCGGGATCGACGAGCGCGGCAACGCGCTTCTCGCGGAGACGGCGAAGGCGGACGGCCTCGACATCGTGGTGCGGCGGACCGACGTCTCGGTCGCCGCCGACGTCGAGGCGGCGGTTCAGGAGACCGTGGCGCGCTGGGGCGGGCTCGATGCGATCGTCAACGCGGCGGCCGTGCACCCCTACGGCGACGCGGTCGAGACCTCGCCGGCGACCTTCGCCCAGTGCCTCGCCGTCAATGTGGGCTCGATCCACCTGACGGCGCATTTCGGCGTGCCGGTGATGCGGACGCGGGGACGCGGCGTCATCGTCAACCTGTCGAGCGTCCAGGGCCACGCCTGCCAGGCCGGCGTCGCGGCCTACGTCGCCTCGAAGGGCGCAATCCATGCGCTGACGCGGGCGATGGCGCTCGATTTCGCCGCCGACCGCATCCGCGTCGTCTCGGTCAGCCCGGGCTCCGTGCGCACGCCGATTCTCGAACTCGCCGCCCGCACCTTCGACGGGCCGAACGCCGACATCGAGGCGGTGTTCGCCCGCTTCGGCGCGGCCCATCCGCTCGGCCGCATCGGCGAACCCGAGGAGGTCGCCGAACTGATCGCCTTCCTCGCCTCCGACAAAGCCGGCTTCATGACGGGCTCGGACTACATCGTCGACGGCGGGCTGACCGCCGGCCTCGCGGTGCGCTGAGGAGAGACCCGGATATGCTCGCGATCTATCAGGGCGCCGCCGCGTTCGGCGACAAGGCCGCCAACATCGCCACCATGCGCGCCCGCGCGGCCGAGGCGAAGGCCCGCGGCGCCGAGCTCGTCGTCTTCCCGGAACTCTTCCTCACCGGCTACAACCACAAGCAGGCGATCCGCGCGCTCGCCGAAGCCCGCGACGGCGCCTCGGTCAAGGCGGTTGCCGAGATCGCCCGCGAGATCGGTATCGCCATCGTGTTCGGCTTCGCCGAGATCGGGCCCGATCGGCCCTTCAACACCATCGTACTCCTCGACCGGGACGGCACGCCGCGCGCTTTTTACCGTAAGTTCCAGCTCTTCGGCGCCGACGAGCAGGCCGTCTTCGCCCCCGGCGACGAACTCGTCGCGATCGATTTCCTCGGCACCCGGATCGGCTTCGCGATCTGCTACGACATCGAGTTCCCGGAGCTCGCCCGGGCGCTGGCGCAGGCCGGTGCCAAGCTCATCCTGGTCCCGACCGCGAACATGCTGCCGCTCAACGACGTGCCGACCGTCCTTGTGCGCGCCCGCGCGCTCGAGAACGGCGTCGCGGTCGCCTATGCGAACCTCGTCGGCACCGAAGACGACCTCACCTATTGCGGGCTGAGCTGCATCATCGCGGCGGACGGCCGGGAGATCGCCCGCGCCGACGTGACCGAAACGGCGCTCTTCGTCGTCTCCCGGGAGGAGCTGTTCGCCGCCGATCCGGCGATCCTCTCGACCCAGCTTCGCGACGCCCGCGACCGAGACGCGTTCCGCGTCACACTCACGGCGTGAGGCTTTCGGGGCGAAGGCGCGCCCCGACCGGTGGAGAGGCGGCAAAGGGTTCTTCGGGGGCGCGGCGGCTGTGCTATAATTCGTCGATGCGCTTTCCCGACAGCTTCCTCGACGAGATCCGCCAAAGGTTGCCCCTTTCCGAGGTGGTCGGCCGCCGCGTGACGTGGGACAAGCGCAAGTCCCAGCCGGCGAAGGGCGATTTCTGGGCCTGCTGCCCCTTCCATCAGGAGCGCTCGCCCTCCTTCCACGTCGACGATCGGCGCGGCTTCTACCATTGCTTCGGCTGCGGGGTGTCGGGCGACCACATCCGCTTCGTCACCGAGACCGAGGGGGCGACCTTCCCCGAGGCGGTCGAGCGCCTCGCCGGCATGGCGGGCGTCCCGATGCCGGCGCGGGATGCCGCGAGCGAGCGCCGCGAGGCGCAGCGGCGGACGCTCGGCGACGTCGTGGAACTCGCCGCCAAGTTCTTCGAGACCATCTATCGCGGCGGTGCCGGAGAAGAGGCGCGCGCCTACGCCTCGCGCCGCGCCCTCTCGCCCGAGACCCAGAAGACCTTCCGCATCGGCTTCGCCCCGGCGGAACGCGACGCCCTGAAGCGGCACCTCGCGGCATCCGGCATCGACGAGGCGATGATGATCGAGGCGGGCCTCGTGATCCGCCCGGACGACGGACGTCCCGCCTACGACCGCTTCCGCAACCGGCTGATGATCCCGATCCACGATCTGCGCGGCCGGGTGGTCGCCTTCGGCGGCCGTGCGCTGACGCCGGATCAGGAGCCGAAATATCTGAACTCGCCGGAAGGCCCGCTGTTCTCGAAGCGCACCCTGCTCTTCAACGCCCACCGCGCCCGCGAGCCCGCCCGCGCCGCCGGCTCGATCGTGGTGGTGGAAGGTTATCTCGACGCCATCGCGGTCTATCAGGCCGGGATCCACAGCGTGGTCGCGACCCTCGGCACCGCCTTCACCGAGGACCAGATCGAGAGCCTGTGGCGCCTCGCCCCGGAGCCGGTGATCTGCTTCGACGGCGACCGCGCCGGCATCGCCGCGGCGCACCGGGCGATCGACCGCATCCTGCCGGCGCTGACGAGCGGCCATTCCTTCAACTTCGCCTTCCTGCCGGACGGCAAGGACCCGGACGAGCTCATCGCCAGCGGCGGTCCGGCGCGCTTCCTCTCCGAGGTGCGCGGCGCGGTGCCCTTGTTCGACGTCATGTTCGAGCGCGAGACGACGGCCGCCAGGATCGATACGCCCGAACGCCGCGCGGCCCTCGAAAAGCGGCTCGACGACCTGATCGGGACGATCCGCGACGACCGGGTGCAGCGCGGCTACCGCTTCGCCGCGCGGATGAAGCTCTCCGAAACCTTCTCGATGCTGGTCCGGCCGCGGACGAATCGGTCCGGCGGCGGACGTGGCCGCCAATCGGGCCCGCCCGAGGCGCCGTCGATCTCGCTTTCGACCGCGCTGCCGGCCGAACCGATGGAGCTGGAACGGCTGGTGCTCGGCCTCCTCGTCGAATATCCGGGCCTTCTCGTTCATCACGCCGAATCGGTCGGCCGCGCGCCGTTCCTGATCGACGTCCACCGCCGTTTCCGCGACGCCCTCCAGGACCTCGCCGCCGAAGAGGGCTTATGGGACGGCGACGGGGCCGCGATCGCCGCGCGCCTCGACGGCCACTTCTTTTCGCTGCTCGCCGAAATCCTGGGCATGGAGGACGACGGCCTGCGCCGCGGCCATCGGCTTCGAGCGCGCTTCCCGATTCTCGCCTTCCATCCGAGCGAGGATTTCATCGAGCGCTGTCTCGTCCATTTCCTGAGCCGGCTCGAGCTGCGCTCGATCGCCGCCGAGCTCGAACGGGCGGTTTCCCAGGCCGAACGGGAGGAGCTGACGGCGGAATTGTGGGAGCAGATCCAAGTCTACAAGCGCGAGGTCGAACACCGCGAAGACGAGATTCTGCGCCGGGAACGCGAATTCGCCGACGAGATGCGGGCAATCAGGGCGGCTTACGGCGCCGCCCTGCCTTCGATCGAACACGCGGCCGCGGGAGGGTAGATATCCAGCGCTTTTTTCGGTCCTTGCTTGTTCCCAAAAACGAATCATGCCTTGCGGATTCGCGATGAGTCGCTATCTAGAGCCCTCTGGACAGACCTGCTCGGTGGCCCGAGCCGGCTCCTTCGTGCGTTCCGGTGATTGCGGGACGAACGAAGGGACCGGCATTCCGGCGGTGCAGTCCGGCGGACGCCACGGCTATGGAACCTTGGCATGATGGTCGCTTGAGTTGAAAGCCGCGAGGGGAGCCCCACCCTGATCATGGAGTTCGTGGCGTAAGGACCCGGCGGCAGCGCGCGTTCGCTTACGGGTCGTGCCACCTTCTCGACGTCCGATGGATAAGCGGAAAAGACGCGTTTCGCACGCGTCGAAAGATCGTTCGAAACCGGCACGGCCCGTTCACGCGCCGCGCCGACCCGCCGGAGGCGACCGGCCGGTTCTGGAGACCAAGTATGGCAGCGAAGGCGACCGAGACCGAAGAGACCCAGGAAGCGGCGGTCGAGAACGAGAACGGCCCGCTGCTCGACCTGTCGGATGCGGCGGTCAAGCGGATGATCAAGCTCGCCAAGAAGCGCGGCTACGTCACCTATGACGAGCTGAACGAGGTGCTGCCCTCCGAAGAGGTCACCTCCGAGCAGATCGAAGACACCATGGCGATGCTCAACGACATGGGCATCAACGTGATCGACGCCGAAGAGGCCGAAGAGGCCGACGGCGCCGCCGCAGGCGGCGACGGCGAGGAAGAAGGCGGCGACCTCGTTGAGGCTTCCTCGACCGCGGTTGCGCGTCCGACCGTCGCCCGCGAGACGGCCGAGCGCACCGACGATCCGGTCCGCATGTACCTGCGCGAAATGGGCTCGGTCGAGCTCTTGTCGCGCGAGGGCGAAATCGCGATCGCCAAGCGCATCGAGGCGGGCCGCGAGGCGATGATCGCCGGGCTCTGCGAGAGCCCACTGACCTTCCAGGCCATCATCATCTGGCGCGACGAGCTCGTCGAAGGCCGCGTACTCCTGCGCGACATCATCGACCTCGAGGCCTCCTATTCCGATCCCGACGCCAAGCCGCCGATGGACCCGGAGGCCGAGGCCGAGGCCGAGGAGGAGCCGCTGCCGCGCGAGCCGGTCAGCGACGGCGAGGACGACGGCGACGAGTTCGAATCGAACATTCCGCTCGCCGCGATGGAAGCCGAGCTGAAGCCGAAGGTGCTCGAGACCTTCGACCGCGTCGCCGAGAACTACAAGAAGCTGCGCCGGCTGCAGGACCAGAACGTCGAGCAGCGCCTGCAGAACAAGCTGCTGTCGCCCTCCCAGGAGCGCCGCTACAAGAAGCTGCGCGACGAGATCGTGGCGGACGTGAAGAGCCTGTCGCTCAACCAGAACCGCATCGATACGCTGGTCGAGACGCTCTACGACATCAACAAGAAGCTGATCGGCAACGAAGGCCGGCTGCTGCGCCTGTCCGAATCGTACGGCGTGACGCGCGAGGACTTCCTGCGTCAATACCAGGGCTCGGAGCTCGATCCGAACTGGATCCGCCGCGTCGCCAACCTGTCCTCCAAGGGCTGGCGCGAGCTTCTGATGCGCGAGAAGGACCGGGTGCGCGAGCTGCGCCAGGAGATCCAGACGCTCGCCACCGAGACCGGTCTCGAGATCATCGAGTTCCGCCGCATCGTCGCGATGGTGCAGAAGGGCGAGAAGGAAGCCCGGCAGGCGAAGAAGGAGATGGTCGAGGCCAACCTCCGCCTCGTGATCTCGATCGCCAAGAAGTATACCAACCGCGGCCTGCAGTTCCTGGACCTCATCCAGGAGGGCAACATCGGCCTGATGAAGGCCGTGGACAAGTTCGAGTACCGCCGCGGCTACAAGTTCTCGACCTACGCGACGTGGTGGATCCGCCAGGCGATCACCCGCTCGATCGCCGACCAGGCGCGCACCATCCGCATCCCGGTCCACATGATCGAGACGATCAACAAGATCGTGCGCACCTCGCGCCAGATGCTCCACGAGATCGGCCGCGAGCCGACCCCGGAAGAGCTCGCCGAGAAGCTCGCGATGCCGCTCGAGAAGGTCCGCAAGGTCCTCAAGATCGCCAAGGAGCCGATCTCGCTCGAGACCCCGATCGGCGACGAGGAGGATTCCCACCTCGGCGACTTCATCGAGGACAAGAACGCGATCCTGCCGATCGACGCGGCGATCCAGTCGAACCTGCGCGAGACCACGACGCGCGTGCTCGCCTCGCTCACCCCCCGCGAGGAGCGCGTGCTGCGCATGCGCTTCGGCATCGGCATGAACACCGACCACACGCTGGAAGAAGTCGGCCAGCAATTCTCGGTGACGCGCGAACGCATCCGTCAGATCGAGGCGAAGGCGCTGCGCAAGCTCAAGCACCCGAGCCGCTCGCGCAAGCTCCGCTCGTTCCTCGACAACTGAGGACGGGGGCGCGGGCGTTGGGGGCTCGCTCGCGGCGGTAACCCCACCCCGCCGGCCTTCGGCCGTCGACCCTCCCCCTGACAGGGGAGGGTGAAGCGGGTGTGTTTTTGGCGACCCTCTCGCCGACCACTCCGCCTTTTTCCGCAAACGCTAACCTACTCGCATCTCACGCCTTATCCACGCGCGACCACCCTCCCCTGCCAGGGGGAGGGTCGCCGGCGGAGCCGGCGGGGTGGGGTGCCCGCCACGTGCGAGCCTCCCCGAACCCATCCCTCACATCGCCCCGCAGGCCGCATCGTACGGCGCCAGCGAGCGCTGGACGGCGGCGATCAGGAGATCGTGGGGCCGCGCCGCGAGGCGGCCGGCGGCGACGGCCGGATAGAGCGGGCCGAGATATTGGCTGATCAGCGTTTCCGGAATGCGCCGGCCGTCGAGCCGGGCGAGGAGGCGCGCCACCGCCGCGGCGGCATGCGGATGCGGCCAATAATAGCGGATGCGGTCCGAATAGCTGAAATGCCGCTGGAGCCGCTGCTCGTCCGGCGTGCCCGGATAATAGCGCGCCCAGTTCCCCGGTTCGGCGAGCATCAGGTGCTCCATCGCCGCCTCGAGCGTGTCCTCCGGGCGCAGCGCATCGAGCGCGACGGCGATGCGGTCGAGGCCGTAGAGCGCCTCGCGCAGGGCAAACGTCGCCCCCGGACCGACCTTCAGAATAGCGAAGCCGTCCTCGACGAGGCCGGCGAGTGCCTCGGCCGGCTGATAGTCGGTCGAATGCGCCTCGAACACGAACTGCGAGAGATCGTCGAGCGTGGCGCTGAGCCGGCGCGCCTTGTCGCGGTCGTAGACGACGACGTTCTCGTTGCCGAACTCGACGCCGGGCTGCACCACGACGCCGATCGCCCGCTCGAACGCGGCAGCCGCCCCCGCCTTGTGGAAGGCGCGGCGGTGCACCTCGACCGTCTCCCGCGCCGCCTCCGGGCTCGTCACGGCGAGATGGTCGAGCGCCTCCATGGCGCCGCCCGGGATCGGCACCTCGGTGCCGATGACGTAGACCGGCGCCTCGAAGCCGGAGCCGTCGGCGGCGCGCTCGGCCACGGCGGCGAGGCGCGCGGCGCGCTCGGCCGTCACGGCGTCCGGCAGCGCGACCGGCTCGCCGGCGCAGCCCATGCTGGTATCGAGGTGGATCTTGGTGAAGCCCGCCGTCACGTAGGCGTCGATCATCGCCTCGGCGCGGGCGAGCGCCTCCTCGGCCGGCAGCGCCTTCCAGGGGTTCGGCCCGAGATGGTCGCCGCCGAGGATGAGCTTCGACGTGTCGAACCCGACCTTCGCCGCGATCTCCTCGACGAAGCGGCGGAAATCGGCCGGCTTCATGCCGGTGTAGCCGCCCTCCTGGTTGACCTGGTTGCAGGTCGCCTCGATGAGCACGTCGCGCCCGGTGCCGAGGGCCGCCCGCAGCGCCGCCTCGACGACGAGCGGATGGGCGGAGCAGACCGAAGGAATGCCGCGGCGCTGCCCGCGCGCATAATCGCGGGGCAGATCGTTCAGGGTGCGGTTGGTCATGCGCGGCTCCGGGCGGTTGCGAAGAAGGTCTCGAGATCGGCGCGGGTGGAGGTGCCCTCCATCGGGCCGCGCCGGGTGACGGCGCGGGCGCCGCAGGCGTTGGCGATGCGGAGCGCCTGCGCGGGAGGCTCCCCGGCGAGCCAGCCGACCAGAAAGGCGGCGCCGAAGCTGTCGCCGGCGCCGGTCGGGTCGGTCTCGTCGACGACGAAGCCGGGAACCGCGACCGAACCGGTCTTGTCGTGATAGCTGGCGCCGGCGGCGCCGCGCTTCACCACGATCGCCGCGATGCCGCGGCCGAGGAGATCGGCGATCGCGCCCGCCTCATCCGCCGCATCGGAGAACAGGAACAGTTCCGGGCCGCTCGGCAGGAAGAGATCGGTCGCCGCCAGCACGTCGTCGAGCGCCGCGCGCAGCCCGGTGAGGCCCAGGATCTCCTTGCGGATGTTGGGGTCGAACGAGACGCTGCCGCCGCGTCCCTTGATCGAGGCGATGGCGTGCCGGATGAGATCGACGACACCCTCGGACACGAGCGACGAGCCCATGACGTGGAGGTGGCCCGCGCCGGCGATCAGCGCCTCGGCCTCCGCGGTGCGGGCGATCCGCCCGCTCGCGCTGTGCTTGATGTTAAAGACGAAGTCGCGGTCGCCGCTCGCCCGGTAGCGGACGAAGGCGCTGCCGGTGACGAGGTCGTCGTCGATGCCGATCGCCGAGACGTCGACGCCGTCGCGGGCGAGCCGGTCGAGATTGACCCGGCCGAAATCGTCGGCGCCGACCCGGCTTACCATGCCGCACGGATGGCCGAGCTTCGCCACCTGATCGATGAAGATCGCCGGGGCGCCGGAGGGGAACGGCCCGGTCAACGCGATCGGCTCGCGGAAGCCCTCGCCGATGGTGTCCGCCATGATCTCGACGAGGATCTCGCCGATCGTAATGACCTTTTTCATGGGATTTTTCTGTCTCGATCGTCGGATGAAATCAGGCCGAATCCCGCATCACGAGCTTCGCCTCGATGCGCAGTTGCTCGGCCTTCGATGGCGGCGCACGAAAATCGTCGTCGTCGATTCGGGCGAGCAGAAGCTCGACGCCGAGATGGCCGAGGCGGTCGAAATCCTGAGCGACGGTGGTGAGCGGCGGGCAGGTATAGCGGCTGAGCGGCTGGTCGTCGTGGCCGGCGACCCGGATGTCGCAATCGGGCTCGCGGCCGATCTTCCAGCCGTGCCGGAAGAGCGCAGCGATGACGCCGGTGGCGATGCGGTCGTTGGCGCACAGCACCGTGCGGGTCGGAAAGCCGGCGCCGGCGAGGACGCGCTGGGTCTCGACGAAACCGACATCCTCGAACCGCCAATCGTGGTGGTGGGCGACGGTGATGACCTCCGGCTGGAAGCCGAGGCGCTGCATGGTCTGGAGATAGGCTTCCCGCCGCTCGGACGCATTGTGGTTGACCGCCGGCATGTCGAAGAAGGTCGGCGGCGTCCCCGTGCGGCAGAGATATTCGGTGATGAGCGGCACGCTCTGGAAATTGTCGGTGCCGACGAACGGCGTCTCGTCGTCGAGCCGGGAATCGAGAAAGACGATCGGAATGCGCGATTGCAGGCTCTGCATCAGCGTCATGTCGGAATTGACGCCGAGCGGCGCGACGATGGCGCCGGCGATCTTCAGCGACAAGAGCGTCTCGATGGAGCGGCCCTCGAGCTGCGGATCTCCGCGCGAGGACAGCACGATGACGAGATAGCCGCTCGCCGCGCAGCTCTCTTCGATGCGCCGCACCAGCTCGGAGAAGAACGTATCGGCGGTGTCCGGCACGATGACGCCGATGATCTTCGGCCGCCTTTTGTTCAGGTTCACTGCGAACAGGTTCGGACGGTAGTCGTATTTGGTCAGCGCCGCTTCGATCTGGGCTCGGGTCGATTTGCGGACGCTGTTCGGGTCGTTGAAATATTTGGAGACGGTCGGCCGCGAGATCCCGCTGAGCTGCGAGAATTCAGCCATGTTCTTGATCTTGTTGTGCTTCATCGCAGGCTTTCGAATCGACCCGTCTTTTCTTTCGATCGCACGTCTTCGAGATCAGCGCAGCGCGAGCCCCGATCTCCCCGCCCCGCATCGGATGCGCGCCGAGCCCGGCCTCGGCGCGACCGGCCGGACCAAGCCTTGCCGCATCCTCTTGACGAAAAGGCTAGCACAAAATTTGACGCGAGCAATGTTGTAAGTTGACGCGGTGAGTAAGCCTCGCATAGCCTCGTCGCCACAAACAAAATGAACGGGAGGAAGGCCCCCGGCTCCGCCGGATGGCATTCCACAAGGCCAGATCGAAGACCGCGCCGGCGAGGAACGCCGAGCGATGCGCCGCCGCGCCATCCCGCGCGAAGGGGCATCGTCACGCGCGTCCGCGACGACCGCCTGCCCGGCCACGGGAGGACGACCATGAGCGGAGACCTGTCGGGCAAGATCGTGCTCGTCACCGGGGCGAGTTCCGGCATCGGCCGCGCGCTCGCCCGCGCCGTGGCCGCGGCCGGCGCGACCGTCGCCCTCGCCGCCCGCTCGACGGAGCGCCTCGCGGCCGTCAAGGCGGAGATCGGTGCGGCGGAGACGCTCGTTCTTCCCGGCGATCTCTCCCGCCCGGCCGATGTCGAGGCGATGGTGGCGACCACGCTCGCGACCTTCGGCCGGATCGACGTGCTGCTCGCCAATGCCGGCCTCTACATGCCGGGGGACGCCGCCGAGGGCGACGCCGACGCCTGGGACGAGGTTATTGCGGTCAACGTCAACGCGGTGTTCCGCAGCGTGCGGGCGGTGCTGCCCGGCATGATCGCCCGCGGCGCCGGCGATGTCCTCGTGACGAGCTCCATTTCCGGCCATCAGGCCATCCCGTGGGAGCCGGTCTACAGCGCGACCAAGCATGCCGTGCAGGCGTTCGTCCACGGCGTGCGGCGGCAGGTGGCGAAGCATGGCGTGCGCGTCGGCGCCGTCGCGCCCGGCGTCGTCCTCAACGAGCTCTGGGGCATCGGCGATCCCGGCGCCATCGAGGCCAAGGTCGCCGCGCGGGAGGGCATCCGCTCCGAGGACGTGGCCGAGGCGGTTCTCTTCATGCTGACGCGTCCGCCTCACGTGACGATCCGCGACCTCGTGATCCTGCCGCAGAACCAGGACATCTGAGCCGGGACGCCGCCATGGCCGATTTCGATTACATCATCGTCGGCGGCGGGGCGGCGGGCTGCGTGCTCGCCAACCGGCTGAGCGCGGATCCGAACACCCGCGTCGCCCTGATCGAGCCCGGCCGCGACCGCAACGCCCGCAAGACCATCGTGAAGATGCCGCTCGGCATGGTCACCTTCATGATGCCGGCGGTCGATTTTCTCGGCGGCCCGAACTTCATGTCGTGGTTCGAGAGCGAGCCGGAGCCGGGCCTGCAAGGCCGCCGCATCGCGCTGCCCCGCGGCCGGGCGACCGGCGGCAGCACCACCGTCAACGGCATGATCTTCATCCGCGGCCAGCGCGAGGACTATGATCGCTGGCGCGATCTCGGCAATCCGGGCTGGGGCTTCGACGACCTGCTGCCCTATTTCCGCCGGCTCGAGCGCTTCGAGTTGCTCGCCGACCCGCGCAGCGGGCGCCATCTCGCCCTCGGCGGCCGGCCGCTTGCCGACCAGATCGACCCGGCCTTTCATGGGACCTCCGGTCCCGTCAACGTGGCCCAGCTCCGCACCGTCAACCCGATGTGCGACGTCTTCCTCGAAGCGGCGCGGCAGGCGGGCTATGCCTTCAACGCGGACTTCAACGGCACCCGCCAGGACGGCTTCGGCTATTACACCTTCACCCAGAAGGGTGGCGAGCGGCAGAGCGCCGAGGCGGCCTATCTCGATCCGATCCGCAACCGCCCGAATCTCACGATCTTCAGCGGCCGCCGCGTCACCCGCGTTCTGACCGAGGGCCGGCGCGCCGCCGGCATCGCCTGGGAGGCGGGCGGTGAGACGGGGACGCTCGCCGCGCGCGAGGTGATTCTGAGCGCCGGCGCCTTCGTCTCGCCGCAGCTTCTGATGCTCTCCGGCATCGGCGATCCGAAGGAACTCGCCCGCCACGGCGTGCCCCTCGTCCACGCGCTGCCGGGCGTCGGGCAGAACCTTCAGGACCACCTCGACGTCACGCTCGAATACAAGGCGAAGACGACGGTGCCCTACGGGCTGTCGTGGCGGGCGCTGCCGCGCAACATCGTCCACGTGTTCGATTGGATGTTCCGCCGCCGCGGCCTCTTTTCCTCCACCACCGGCGAAGGCGGCGCCTTCGTCCGCACCCGGCCGGATCTCGACCGGCCGGACGTCCAGCTCTTCTTCTGCACTTCGGTCGGCAATGCGCAGAATGCCGGCTCGCTGTTCGGCCACGGCTTCCTGATCCACGTGTGCGAGCTTCGGCCGGGCAGCATCGGCCGTCTCACGCTGGCGAGGCCAGACCCGGCCGCCCGCCCCGCGATCCTCTACAATTTCTTTCGCGGCGAGAGCACGATGGCGTCATTGCGCGAGGGCATGAAGATCGCCCGCCGCCTCGTCGCCCAGCCCGCCTTCGCGCCGCATCTCGATCACGAGGTGACGCCGGGACCCAACGCCGACAGCGACGGCGCGCTCGAGGCCTATATCCGCCAGCGCTGTGGCACGCTCTATCACCCGGTCGGCACCTGCGCGATGGGCCGCGGCGAGATGGCGGTCGTCGATCCCGCCTCGCTGCGGGTGCACGGGCTCGACGGGCTGCGCGTCATCGATGCGTCAGTGATGCCCGCGATCGTCTCCGGCAACACCATGGCGGCCACCTATTGCCTCGCCGAGAAGGGGGCGGATCTCGTGCTCGGCAAGACAGCGTGACCCGGCGGCCTGAGGCGCGAAACTTGGCTTACGTCAAAATTCGGATTGACGTACGCGCACCCGAAAACTAGGCTCCGCAACAAAGAAGAAAGTTTGGGAGGAAGACATGCGGCACGAGACCCTCGGAACGATCCGACCCTGACGCCGGCGGGCGCCGCTGCCCGTCCGAGTTCCGTCACCGCGACGCGGCCGGAGCGGCCCCTCTCCCCATCGTAAGCCTGGCGCCCCGCGGCGCCGGCCCCTCTGTTGATCCGATCCGCGGCCCGGGGCGGTCCTGCGCCCTCGCGGTTCGGCAACGCTTCGTCGGCGCGTCGCAATGGGGGCGGCCGGCGGGATCGTGCTCACCACCACCAACGAAAAACGTGAGGAAACGACATGAAGAAATTCACGACCGCCGTCGCCGCTCTGGCCGTCGGCGCGAGCGTGCTGTTCGGCGCCGTTTCGGCCCAGGCACAGGACACCAAGAAGTTCACCATCGCCCTGATCCCGGGCCTGACCACCGACGCCTTCTACATCACCATGCGCAAGGGCGCGGAAGCCGCCGCCAAGGCGGTGGGCGCCGAGCTCGTGTTCCAGGGCGCGCCGGACTTCAACCCGGTTCAGCAGGTGCCGGTGCTCGACGCCGTGATCGCCCGCAAGCCCGACGCCATCCTGATCGCCCCGACCGACAAGACCCAGCTCGTCGAGCCGCTCCGGAAGGCCGCCGACGCCGGCATTCCGGTCATCACCGTCGACACCTTCATCGGCACCGGCCAGTACCAGACGGGCTCCGGCGACGCCGACTTCCCGCTCTCCTACATCGCCTCCGACAACGTGCTCGGCGGCCGCATGGCGGCGCGCTCGCTCGCCAAGGCCGTCGGCGAGAAGGGCAAGGTCTACGTCTCCAACGTGAAGCCCGGCATCTCGACCACGGACCAGCGCGAGCAGGGCTTCAAGGATGAGATGAAGAACTTCCCGAACATCACGGTGCTCGACACCCAGTTCAACGACAACGACGCCAACAAGGCCGCCTCGCAGCTCCAGTCGGTCTATGCCCGCAACCCGGACCTCGTCGGCGTGTTCGGCGCCAACCTGTTCTCGGCCCTCGGCGCCGCCAACGGCGTGCAGCAGGCCGGCCAGAGCGGCAAGGTCAAGGTCGTCGCCTTCGACGCCCCGACCTCGATCGTGGACAACATCAAGGGCGGCCTCGTCGACATCGCGATCGCCCAGCATCCGGCCGAGATCGGCTACTTCGGCGTGATGGCCGCCTATGCCCACCTGACCGGCCAGTCGATCCCGACCGCCATCGGCACCGGCTTCACGGTGATGGACAAGTCCAACATCGACAACCCCGACGTGGCGAAGTTCATCTACCAGAACTGATGCGCCGACGCCGCCGGCGCCTCGCCGGCGGCGTCCTTCTCCCCACCGAGCGATCTGGAGTGGCGCATGTCCGCCCATAGCACGACCGCGGCCCCATCGAAGACCGGACACCATGCCGCCCCGGCCAAGGCGAGCGCCTCGCGCCGTCTCATCCTGCGCATCGCCGCGATGCGCGCCTGGCTCTTCCTTGCGCTGCTGCTGATTTTCTTCGAGGTGTGGGCGCAGACCCAATATGGCGCGACCTTCCTCTTCTCCCTCTACAACGCCCAATCGATCGCCGTCTTTGCGGTGGCGCCGCTGCTGCTGGCGCTCGGCTCGACCTTCGTCATCATCTCGGGCGGCATCGACCTCTCCATCGGCTTCATCATGGGGCTCTCCGCGGTCGCCGGGGCTCATGCGGCGAACACCGCCGGCCTCTATCTGCCGCCCTTCCCGGCGATGCTCGTCGGTGCCGTCGTCGGCGTCGCCGTCGCCCTGGTGCCGGGTTCGATCAACGGCCTCCTGATCTCCAAGCTCAAGGTGCCGCCCTTCATCGGCACACTCGGCATGTACGGCGTCGCCCGCGGCACCGCCTTCCTGCTCGCCGGCGGCACCACCGTGCCGGTCTCGAACGCCTGGTTCGCCTGGGTCGGCAACGGTCGCCTCGCCGGCGTGCCGGTGGTCGTCGTGATCACCGCGCTGTTCGTGCTCCTGATGCACTATCTCCTGTCGCAGACCCGCTTCGGCCAACACACCTATGCGATCGGCGCGAGCGAGCAGGCGGCGCTTCGGGCCGGCATCAATGTCAGCCGCCACATCCGCAAGCTCTATCTCCTGTCGGCCGCCTGCGCCGGCCTCGGCGGCGTGCTCTATGCCGCCCGCTTCACCGCCGGTGCCGCCCAGGCCGGCGAGCCGCTCCTCCTCGACTCGATCGCCGCGGTCGTCATCGGCGGCGCCAGCCTGTTCGGCGGCTCGGGCACCATCCTCGGCACCGTCGCCGGCGCGCTCGTCATCGCCGTCATCCAATACGGTCTCGTCTTCATCAATGTGGAGCCGTTCTGGCAGTTCATCGCCGTCGGCACCGTCATCGTCATCTCGGTGCTCGTCGATCAGACCCAGCGCCGCTTCAGCGCGGAGGGCTGATCGATGTCGCTCCATCAGCACGAAAACACCGCCGCCGCCCCGCATCCCGCGCACGGCACCCGCCCGCTCCTCGACGTTCGCTCGGTCTACAAGCGGTTCGGCGGCGTCGAGGCCCTCAAGGGCGTCTCGATGAAGCTCCACCCGGGCGAGGTGGTCGCGCTCGCCGGCGACAACGGCGCCGGCAAGTCGACCCTCATCAAGACCATCTCCGGCGTCTATCAGCCCGACGACGGCGAGATCCATTTCGACGGCGAGCCGGTCCGCTTCGAGACGCCGGAGGCCGCCCGCGGCCACGGCATCGAGACGATCTACCAGGACCTCGCTCTCGCCGATAATCTCTCGATCGGCGCCAACATCTTTCTCGGCCGCGAGCCGATGAAGAAGGTGCTCGGCTTCATCCCCGTGCTCGACCGCAAGAAGATGGCGGACGCGGCGAAGGAGACGATGGCGCGGCTCGACTTCCACGTCACCCGCATGGAATCCCCGGTCGCCCGCTTCTCCGGCGGCCAGCGTCAGGCGGTGGCGATCGGCCGGGCGGTCTACTGGAACGCCCGCGTCCTCATCATGGACGAGCCGACGGCCGCGCTCGGCGTGCCCGAGCAGCGCAAGGTCGTCTCGCTCATCCAGACGCTGAAGGCGCAGGGACGCGGCATCATCTTCATCTCCCACAATCTGCACGACATCTTCGCCGTGTCGGATCGCATCGTGGTGCTGCGCCGCGGCAGCCTCGCCGGCGAGCGCCGCCTCTCCGAGACCAACCCGGACGAGATCGTGAAGCTGATGGTAGGCGGCTGAGCGCTTCGCCGCCCATCGCCCGCGCCGCCCTTTTCCCTCCCAAGACCGACCCGACGCGGCGGGGGTGACGTGCCCCCGCCGCGGACCGACGAGGTATGACGATGCCAGTCAAGAAGGACGACAGCCGCCTCAAGGTCGGCGTCCTCGGCTGCGGGCAGATCGCCCAGGCCGCCCATTTCGAAAGCTGCACCAAGGCCCGCAACGCCGACCTCTATGCGATCTGCGACGTCGCCGACGATCTGCGCGAGCGCATGGCGGCGACCCACGCGCCGGAGAAGGCCTTCTCCGACTATGACGCGATGCTCGCCGATCCGGCGCTCGATGCCGTCATCATCGCAACCTCCGACGCCTTCCACGTGCCGGCCTCGCTGCGGGCCCTCGAGGCGGGCAAGCACGTGCTGTGCGAGAAGCCGCTCGGCGTCACCGTCGAGGAGGTCGAGAGCCTGAAGGCGGCCGTGGAGCGCACCGGCAAGGTGCTCCAGGTCGGCCACATGAAGCGCTTCGATCCCGGGCTCGAAGCGGCCAAGGCCTTCATCGACGACGGCATGGGCGAGATGCTCGCCCTCAAGGCCTGGTATTGCGACAGCACCCACCGCTATCCGATGACCGATGCGGTGCAGCCGCTCATCGTCGCAAGCGCGAACGCCCGCAAGCCGGCCGAGAACCCGAAGGCGAACCTGCGGCGCTATTATATGCTCGCCCATGGCTGCCACCTGATCGACACCGCGCGCTATTTCGGCGGCGAGATCGTCGAGGTCCAGGCCCGGCTCAGCGAGAAGTTCGGCGCCTATTGCTGGTTCGTCGACGTCGCCTTCGCGAACGGCACCCTCGGCCACCTCGACCTCACGGTGGCGGTGCGGATGGACTGGCACGAAGGCTTCCAGATCTACGGCGAGCGCGGCTCGATCCTCGGCAAGACCTTCAATCCCTGGTATTACAAGTCGAGCGAAGTCGACATCTTCGACGAGCGCGACGCGACGACCCACAGGGTGCTCGGCGCCGACGGCCATTTCTATCGCCGCCAGCTCGAAGGCTTCGCCGCGGTGATCCTCGACGGCGCGCCGATGCGCGGCGCCGACATCGACGATGGCATCGCGAGCGTGCGCACCATGATCGCCATCGCGCGGTCGGCCGAAACGGGTCAGCCGGTGCGGCCGGATAGCGTGAGCGGGGGCCTCTGATGCAGCTCGGCATCTTCGCCAAGACCTTCGAAGGCACCGACGCGGCGACCGTGCTCGCCGCCGTGAAGGCCGCGGGCTACGGCGCGACCCAGTTCAACATGGCCTGCCTCGGCCTCCCGTCGATGCCGGATGCGATCGCGCCTGAAGCGGCCGCCTCGGTCACCGCGGCGGTGCGGGAGACGGGGATCGCCGTCGTCGCGGTCTCCGGCACCTACAACATGATCCATCCGGACCCCGCAGTGCGCGCGACCGGGCTCGCTCGCCTCGAGGTTCTGGCGGCCGCCAGCGCCGGCCTCGGCACCGGCCTCGTGACGCTTTGCACCGGCACGCGCGACGCCCACGACCAGTGGCGCCACCATCCGGACAATGCGAGCCCCGAGGCGTGGCGCGATCTCCTCGTCGAGATGACGAAGGCCGCCGCCATCGCCGAGCGATACGGCATCGATCTCGGCATCGAGCCGGAGCTTGCGAACGTCGTGAGCTCCGCCCCCCTCGCCCGGCGGCTGATCGATGAGGTCGCCTCGCCACGCCTCAAGATCGTGCTCGATCCGGCGAACCTGTTCGAGGTCGCGAGCCGCGCCGAACAGCAGCGCCTCGTCGCCGGCGCGATCGACCTCCTCGCCGACCGCATCGCCATGGGCCACGCCAAGGATCGCGGGCCGGAGGGCGACTTCCGCACCGCCGGCACCGGCGTGCTCGATTACGACTTCTACCTCACGCGGCTCGCCGCGACGGGCTTCGACGGCCCGCTGATCACCCACGGCCTCGCGGCCCACGAGGCGGCCGGCGTCGCGGCCTTCCTAAGCGCCAAGCTCGCCGCGATCGGAGCCGGGCGATGAGCGTCACGCTCGACCGCGATGGGCTCGCCCTCAGCCTCGTCGATCAGGGCGGCGAAGGCCTGCCGATCGTCTTCCAGCACGGGCTGTGCGGCGGCGAAGGTCAGGTCGCGGAACTCCTTCCGACGCCGGCCCCCGCGCCGCTTCCCCCGCTCCGACGCCTGACGCTCGAATGCCGCGGCCACGGCGCCTCCGAGGCCGGCGACCCGGCGCGCTTCTCGATCGCGACCTTCGCCGACGACGTCGCCGCCGCCGTGGAAAGCCGCGGCATCACCCGCGCCGTGTTCGGCGGCGTCTCGATGGGCGCGGCGATCGCGACGCGCCTCGCCGTCCGCCGGCCCGATCTCGTCCGCGCACTTGTCCTGCTGCGCCCCGCCTGGATCACCGAGGCCGCGCCGGCGAACATGGCCGCCAATCTCGAGGTCGGCCGTCTGCTCGCCGCCCACGCGGCCGACGACGCCCGCGCTTTGTTCGAAGCCTCCGACACCGCCCGGACGCTCGCCGCGGAGGCCCCCGACAATCTCGCCTCGCTGCGCGGCTTCTTCACCCGCGAACCGATTCCCGTGACGTCGGACCTCCTCACCGCGATCTCCCTCGACGGGCCGGGCATCAGCGAGGCCGAGCTCGCGGCGTTGCGCGTGCCGACGCTGGTGATCGGCCAGGCCCGGGACTTGGTCCATCCGCTCTCCCACGTCCGCCGCCTCGCCGATCTGATCCCCGGCGCACGCACCGTCGAGATCACGCCGAAGGGCGAGGACAAGCCCCGCTCCCTCGCCGAGTTCCGCGCCGTGCTCGCCGAATTCCTCCTTTCTCTGCCAGACGAGACCGCCCGATGACGAACGCCACCGCCCGCTTCGATGTCCTGCCGAAAGACCGCCTCCTCGCCGAGTTCTCGCTGTGGTCGGCCGATCTCATTCGCCTCGCGGACGACGTCGCCCGCTCCGAGGGGCAGGCCGACGTGCTGCACGTCGATGTGGCGGACGGCCACTTCGCCCCCGCCTTCCTGTTCTTCCCCGATCAGGTCGCCCGCGTGCGCGCCGTCACGAACCTGCCGATCCACGTCCACCTGATGGTCGACGACGCGATCCTCATCGAGCAGATCCGCCAGTTCGCCGAGGCCGGGGCGGACATCATCAGCATCCACGTCGAGAACCGCAGCCTCGTCGACGAGGGGCTCGCGCTGATCGCCGAGCTCGGCTGTGTGCCGGGCGTCGTGCTCCGCGTCGAGACGCCGGTCGAAGAGGCCGCACCTCTCCTCGACCGCGTCGGCTTTCTGACGCTGCTCGGCACCGCGATCGGCGTCAAAGGCCAATCCCTGTCCGAGACGGCGACCGGCCGCCTCGAAGTGGCCCGCCGCCTCATCGCCGAGGTCGGTCAGGGCCGGCGCATCGTGCTCGCGGCCGACGGTGGCATCCGCGAACACACCGTGCCGCTGCTGCGTGCCGCCGGCGCCGAGACGGTGGTGATGGGCTCGCTCGCCTACGGCGCGCCCGATCTCGCCGCCCGCATCGCCTGGGTGCGCGGCCTGCCGGCGCCGGAGGCGCTCGCCTCGTGAGCCGCGCGGCGATCGGCCTCGATCTCGGCGGCACGGAGCTGCGCGCGGCGATCGTGAGCGAATCCGGCCGCGTCCTCGCCCACGCCCAGGTGAAGACCGAGGCGGCGGCGGGACCGGACGCGGTGATCGCCCAGATGGCCGCCCTCGCCCGCAGCGTGCGCGCCGAGCGGCCCGATCTCGAAATCCTCGGCGTCGGCATCGGTGCGCCGGGGCCGCTCGATTCCGACACCGGCATCGCCATCGCCCCGCCCACCCTCGCCGGCTGGCGCGACGTGCCGCTGCGCGACCGCCTCGCCGAAGCGCTGTCGATGCCGGTCGTGCTCGACAATGACGGCCACGCCGCCGCGCTCGGCGAATGGCGCTTCGGCAGCGGCGCGGGCCTGCGCCACTTCGTCTACGTCACGGTGAGCACCGGGATCGGCGGCGGCGTCGTCTGCGACGGCCGTCTGGTGCGCGGCCGCCGCGGCCTCGCCGGCCATGTCGGCCACATGACGATCGTCGAGGACGGTCCCGCCTGCGCCTGCGGCAATCACGGCTGCTGGGAGGCGCTCGCCTCCGGCACCGCCTTGGGCCACGAGGCGCGCCGCGCCGTCGCGGCCGATCCGACGTCCCGCCTCGCCGCCCTCGTCGGCGACGCACCCGCCACCGCCCGTCATGTGACCGCCGCGGCGCGCGAGGGCGACGCGGCATCCCTCGCCCTGATGGCCGAGGAAGGCCGCCGGCTCGGCATCGGCATCGCCAACCTTCTGCACCTCTATTCGCCCGAGCGAATCGTGCTCGGCGGCGGGCTCTCCTCCGCCTTCGATCTCTTCGCCCCCGCCATGCGCGCGACGATCGCCGCCCGCGCCATGCCGGAGTTCCGCGCGGTGCCGGTCGAACCCTCGGCCCTCGGCCTCGAGGTCGGCGTCATCGGCGCTGCCGCGCTGGTGCTCGCCCCCGATCCGGGGCGCGGGCCGGTTCAGCCGGTCTTCGCCTCGGCGTCGATATGATCGATCACGGCCTGGGCGGTCCTGAGATCGGTGACCAGCGCATTGACGAGCCCGGCGCGCGCCGCGCCGACGATCGCCGGCACCTTGGCGACGCTGACCGCGACCCCGATCGCGAGCGGCACCGCCCGCAGCGCCGTCGGCGTCACCGCGATCAGCCGGGCCTCGCCGTCCCACGGCATCAGCGTGCCGGCTTCATCGTAGAAGTGCTGCAAGACGTCGCCCGCCGCGGCGGCGAGCGCGGGATCGCTCGGCGTGCCGGCGGTGCCGCCGAGTGCGCGGTCGGTCGCGACCGGCAACCCGATGCCGACCAGCACCGCATCGAGCCGGGACCACAGCGCGATGTGGTCGCGCGTCGCCGGATCGCCGAGATAGGCGGCCCGAGCCTCGGCCGACGGCAGATAGGGCGCGTGGATGAAGCGCGGCGTGCCGCCGAGCTGTTCGGCGGCGAGGCGGACGAGTTCGTTGATCTGAAATTCCGGCGCCGGCTGTTGCATGCCGCCCATCGCCGCGACGGTGACGATTCCGGGCAGGCGCGGCAGCCCGGCGAGCAAGACCTCGCGCAAAGTGCGCCCCCAGCCGATGGCGAGCACGGAGCCCGCCTTGAGCCCGGCCTCCTTGAGGAGCGCACCGACGGGCGCCGCGAGCGCGGCGAGACCGCCCGCCTCCGGTGCGTCGATCACCGCCGCGCGCTTCAGCCCGAGGCGGGCGACGAGGGCGGCGTTGACGTCCTCCGGCGTCGCGACGTCGCGGATCTCGATGCGCACGATGCCCTCGTCCCGGGCGCGCCGCAGCAGCCGCGAGACGGTCGCCGCCGACACGCCGAGCCGGCGCGCGATCTCCACCTGGGAGAGATCGGCCTCGTAATGCAGCTTGGCGACCGTGTGCAGAACTGTGCGCGAGGCGCCGCTCTCCGGTGCGATCGGACTGGTCACGCCGAGCCCCTCTCAGCCATTGAAATTTCTTTCCGAAAGATGTTACATCGCTTTCGGACGGTGTGCAGCATCGATCGCGCAAAAGCGGCGCGGCCGCAATCACCTCCCTGACCCCGCGCGAGGCTCACGACCCTCGCGCACCGCGGCCGCCGCACGAGCGGCCCATCGAGAACAAAGCCCTTCGGGCGAGGAACGGCCGCGACAGAGCGGCCCCAAGCGAGTGGACGACACACCATGGCGAAGATGACGACGGCGGAATATCGCGGCTATCAGCAGATCTGCGATCGCGACGGGATGATGATGGTGATCGCCTGCGATCAGCGCGGCGGCATGCGACAGCTCCTCGCCGCCGATCCGGCCGAGCAGGCGAAGATCTCCGACGCGACCCTCGGCGACACCAAGGCGGACATCGCCCGCCACCTCGCGAACGAAGCCTCCTGCGTGCTGCTCGATCCGATCTGCGCAGTGCCGAAGGTGATCGACGAGACGGTGCTCGCCCGCGATGTCGGCCTGGTCGTCGGCCTCGACGCCTCCGGCTGGGACACGGCGCCGGGCACCGGCTACCGCCTGTCGAAGCTCGTCCCCGGCATCGACGCCCGCCGCGTGCGCGCGCTCGGCGGCACCGGCGGCAAGATCATGGTCTATCTGCGCTCCGACCTGCCCGAGGCGAACACGCACAATCTCGACATCATGCGCCGGGTGATCGAGGATTTCGCCCGCGAGGACCTGCTGCTCGTCACCGAATTTCTCACCTACCGCGTCGAGGGCGAAAGCGCGGAGGATTATGCCGCGAAGCTTCCCTCCCTGATCGAGGGTGGCACGCGGCTCTCCCTCGAGGCCGGCGCCAAGGTGCTCAAGATCCCCTATCCCGGCGATGCCGCGACCTGCGCGGCGATCACCCGCCTTTCCGGTGAGGTGCCGTGGGCCGTGCTCTCCGCCGGCGTTGACCACGCGACCTTCCTCGGCCAGGTCGAGACCGCGATGGCGAACGGCGCCTCGGGCGTCATCGCCGGCCGCGCGCTCTGGAAGGATTGCATCTCGCTCGACCGCGCGGTGACCCGCGAACGGCTGACGACCATCGCCGTGCCGCGGCTGCGCGAGATCCAGGCCGTGCTCGCCCGCCACCGCCGCGCCGAGCGTGAGGCGGCCTGAGGGGCCGCTCCAGTCCCGGCCAAAATGGCGGCCGGGTCGCAATAGATCCGATCGTCCTGCCGCAGCAAAGGCGGCGGACGATCGGGCGAACGACAGACGAGGATCGTCGGGCGCTGGCCCGGCCCAAGATCCCGAAGCACGGGTGGAGACGATGGCGAGACGTGAGAGACGCCCCGGCGCGGGCCTGATGCCGACGGCGATCGGCGTCGATATCGGCGGCACCAACCTGCGCGCGGCGCGGGTGACGAACCGCGGCGAGATCCTGGAACGCATCTCCGAGCGCATCACCCGCGATCCGGAGACGGTGGTCGGCCGCATCATCGACCTCGTCTCCCGGCTCGACCGGCCGGACGTCGCGGCGATCGGCATCGGCGTGCCCGGCCGTGTCGACGCCCGCCGCCAGGAGGTGCTCTCCGGCGGATATCTCAACCTCGCCGGTGCGGCCCTCGCCGAGCGGCTCGAGGCGGCCGTCGGCAAGCCGGTCACCCTCGACAACGACGGCAACATGGCGCTCGTCGCCGAGGTCGCCGTCGGCGCCGGGCGCGGCTGCGACAATGTCGTGATGTTCACCATCGGCACCGGCATCGGCGGCGCCGTGATGGAGGACCGCAAGCTGGTGCGCGGGCGCATGGCGGCCGGCCAGCTCGGCCACGTCACCGTCGACATCGAAGGCGGCCTGTGCGCCTGCGGGCGGCGCGGCTGTGTCGAGACCACGAGCTCCGGCACCGCCCTCGGCCGTCTCGTCGCCGAGGCGGGCCTGCCCGCCGGCCTGAGCGCCGACGATCTCTTCGCCCGCGTCCAGGCCGGCGACGAGTCCGCGACCACCGTGCTGACCCGCTGGAGCCGGCCGATGCGGGCGGCGATCGATTCGATCGTCGCCGCCTTCGATCCCGACATGGTGCTGCTCGGTGGCGGCCTCGGCGCCAGCGCCCACCGCGCCCTGACGCGCTTCGCCCCAGCGCCTTCCGCCTGGTATCAATGCAATGTCGCCGCGGCCGCCCTCGGCGACGATGCCGGCGTCATCGGCGGCGCGATCTCGGCGCTGATGGAGCACCACATGGACGCCCCCGTTGCGCGGCCCGATTCCCTGGCCGCGGCGCTGTGAACCGCCGATGAAGCGCGCGATCCTCGTCAACGGCGTGCCGGCCTGCGGCAAGAGCACCATCGCCCGCGGGCTTTCGGCGCGCCTCGGCCTGTTCGTCTTCACCCTCGACACGGTGAAGGAGCCGTTCTTCGACGAACTCGGCGTCGGCGACCGCGAGTTCAACCGCGCCCTCGGCCGGGCGAGCTACAAGGCGATCTGGTCGGTCGTCGCCGACGCACCGGAGGGGGCGACGGCGATCGTCGACGCCTGGTTCGGTTTCCAGCCCCGCGAAGTGCTCGAAGCCCACCTCGCCCGCGCCGGCGTGGACGAGACCCTCGAAATCTGGTGCCACGCCCCGCCGGCGGTGCTCGCCGAGCGCTACCGCGAACGCCTGCCGCAGCGCCATCCCGGCCACCCGGGCGAAGCCTTCGTGCCGGAGCTGATCGCGCTCGCCGAACGCGCCCGCCCCGTCGACCGCGGCCCCCGCTACGACATCGACACCACCCGGCCGATCGACTTCGACGCCCTCCTCGCCTGGATCGCGGGCCATTGGGCGCTACCGCTCGGGACGACCGCCGCGGACCGCGCGCTCACGGGGCTCTGACGGCCTCCGAGCGCCCTGCCGCACGCGCCGGAGCCGCCTTCCGCACGAGCCGCGGCGCGCTTCCGCACGCACCGGAGCGCCTTTCCGCGCGAACCAGAGCGCCGCGGAACCCCCATCCCCCCTCCGTCGCCATTGCCGGCCTTGTGCCGGCAACCCAGGGGCGGAGATCACGACGGCCGACCGAGCCCATAGCGGTGATCATGGCCACGTCACAGAGTACACCGTGCCGCCTCCGGGTCCCCGGGACGAAGCCCGCGGATGACGTGGAGAGGGCGTGCAAAGCCACGTCTACAGCGCTGGCGATGAGGCTCCGTCCGTCCGCACGACGACGGCGTAGTTCCAACAACGCCGGCAGTCTCCGCCGCTCCCTCCGGTGCCAAAGGAACAGGCGTTCCGGCCGTCCGCGTTACGACTTCGCCCCGACACACGTCTTTCGCTGTGCATGCCGCCGCACGAGTGTTGACGGCCGGGGGTCGGAACTATAAGGCTTCAGGCCGCTGGAGACGTGGCCGAGTGGCTGAAGGCGGCGGTTTGCTAAACCGTTATACGGGGAAACCCGTATCAGGGGTTCGAATCCCCTCGTCTCCGCCACCTCAAATTTTTAACCTCCTGAAATCGTTGAACTTTTCGCAGAAATCCTGGATTTCTCGATTCTCTGCGGTACAAACCGTCCTACATTTCGTCGTATACGGACGAGATTCGGATGGCGCAGTTTCTCGTTCGCCGCGGTGAACTCTGGCACTACCAACGACGCGTCCCGACCGGCGTTCGCATTGCCGACGACCCTCGCGGGGTGAATGCGAGCCCGATCGCCCATCCATACTATGACGAAGTGAAGATCGCCTTCAGCGCGGCCATCAATGTTAAGCCGGTCGCTTGGCTACTAACCGGGAACAACTGATCGACCGGATAGTCAACACTGGGCCATGCCGCATAGCTCACCTGTGTTGTTCCGGTAGCCTCCTGGTACAGAACATTGCCACTAGGGTACGACTCCGGCTCAACCATATAGAGACCCCAATTCGCCTGTACCGTTACCTCGTCGTTGAACTCGTAGATACAGTAGCCGATCAAGTAGCTATTCTCATCGGCACTTAGATAGCTCGCAATCGTCTCCGCGATCTCTCCCGTAATCGTATTGTATTGCGTCTCCTGACTTTGGTCATCCACCCCGCCTCTGGCGAGCCCCGTCTCAGTTAGCAGCAGGGGGACGCTAAACTGCTGGCCGGGCCAATTGGTGCTATTAACACTAGTTGCCGACCAATCGTCGTACTGACCGATCGTCGTCGCAAGCCCGGATCCATACTGATATATATTTACGCTGTTATAATACCAGCTATCATTTGCCCCTCCGATAGTCGAGATACCAAACCACGACGCCTCGAAGGTCGGCCCGCTTCCTCCCACCGTACCGAAAGGAAGTAATGTGTCGCTATTTACCCCATTCCAAAACGCCTGAAACCAGTAACTTAGGGGGGCGCTACCAGATTCCGGATTGCCTTGGTCACCATTAGAAATCGGGCTCGTTAACAGTACAGCACGGTAACTGCTCGCATTAATCTGAATTTGTAGATTTACGATCCACCAGATCACACGCGCCAAGCGAGACGCAGGATCCACTGCAGGACCACCCTGACCTGACAGGTCGTTAATATCTATCTCATTGCCGACCGAGAAGCTGTGGACCGCAGGGTGTATGTCGCCATTCTTGACAACACTTCCAATGAATTGCGTTAGTGCCGATGTAATGGCAGATGGCGCACTATCAAAGCTATATTTCGAATCTGGATATGCGTTTCCCCATGCATATTCCGCGCTAGATAGGAAGTAATTCGAAATTGGAACAATTACCTGAAGACCGTTTGCATAGGCGTAATCAAGGAAGTTTATGTGGGCGTTGCCGACCCCTGTCGCAGCATCCCAGCCTCTTGTTGGCCCCCAGTCATAGAGCCGGATCAAATTGAAGCCGCAACTTCCAATCGTGCCGACATCGTCGCGGTATGAGTTACCCGCGTCATCCTGTCCAGAGTTCCAAAGCGCCTGAAAGCTGTCGTTTGCATAGTCGGAGTCGGAGAACTGGGCATCCGGCCCGGTGTTTGAGTACGGCCCGTTCCAGGTGGTCCAAGTCGGGCTGTATGCAATACCCTTCAGGTAGGAACTAGTCATCTAGGCCCCTCCAGTTAGGTTAGAAGCGATGTCGCCTCAACCGAGATCGCGAATGAGCAGATTACCAATATGGGACCGCGGTCGCGGCCGCCCCAAAGTTCAACGTGGTCAACAGTCGATCTTTTCGCGGATCTTGTTGACCTGCTCGAGGCCGTGACAGACGTTCTCGCACGGGACGCCGTCGCCATCACCGGCCGCGGGCCGGTGGCCCGAACACCAGAGCTTGACCGCTGCCTTGCATGTCGAGACGGTCTTGCAAGTTGCACCGGCAACCAGAGTGGCCTTGGGCGGCCTGACGGTGCGCCCAGACGGCCAGCTCATGTGCCGAAGCCGCGCTGGCGCCGATGATGAGAGCAAGAGAACGGCGTGTCATTCTCATCGGCGCCCCCGATTGGGTTCCCTTGAGGAGACCACAACGAGGGCGCGAACGCAACTCACGGCATCGAGGGGGCGATGCGGACGCGGCCGCCCCTCGTACCCTTGATGACAGCGGGGCCGCCCAACTGGCTTAAGGTTGGGCGGCCTCTAGTCGACCGCGCTTGACCGGGGAACGATGCTCGGCAGATGTTCCGTGAAATGATCTAGCTCGGGTGGAGATACTCTTGAGAAAGAAGCGCATCGCAAATTTCTGGCTGCTCTCCTGATCAAGTCCACTGAGGTTAAAATTGCCAGACATATCTTTCAAAAAATCTCCGCGCGATTCAGGAACATCTACGTATCTCGATAAGCGTCAGAATGTCTGGCGGCGCTTGTCCTGTCGCGAAGCTGTTTATAAAGGGAGGCCGCCCAACTGATCCAAAATTGGACGGCCCCAATTACGCATAACTTGAGTAGTCGCAGCCCGACAGATGATCCTCAGCCGGCCCGGAGGTTGCCGACGAAGGCGTTGACTTCGCGCTGGAGATCGTCTGCCTGCTCAGCGAGGGCAGACGAGAGCGTCATCAGTTGCGTCGACGCGGAGCCGGTCATCTCGGCGGCACGACCGACGCCGGCAATGTTGTCGTTGACAGCCTCGGTCCCGCTCGCCGCGCGCTGGGTGTTGGTCGCGATCTCCTGGGTCGCAGCCCCCTGCTCCTCGACCGCGGAGGCGATGGTCGCCGTGGCGGCGCGGATCTGGTTGATCGTGCCCACGATCTTCTCGATCGACCCCACGGTGCGGCCGGTCGCCTGCTGGATGTCCTCCACCTTGCGGGCGATTTCCTGGGTGGCGCGGGCGGTCTGCTCGGCGAGGGCCTTGACCTCCTGGGCGACGACCGCGAAGCCCTTGCCCGCCTCGCCGGCCCGCGCCGCCTCGATGGTGGCGTTGAGGGCGAGGAGATTGGTCTGGGACGCGATGTCGGTGATGAGGTTGACGACCTCGCCGATCTTCGAGGCCGCGTCCGAGAGCTCGCGGATCTCGCCCGAGGTGCGGTTGACCTCCTCCGTGGCACCGACGGCGACGTTGGCGGCATGGGTGACCTGGACGCCGATCTCACGGATCGACGAGGTCATTTCCTCGGTGGAGGCGGCGACGGTCTGGACGTTCGAGGAGGCTTCCTCCGCGGCGCCGGAGACCGCGAGGGCCTGACGAGAGGTCTCTTCGGCGCTCGCCGAGAGGCCGCGGGCGGCCGACGAGACCTCGCCGGACGAGTTGGCGAACGCGCGGGCGAGCGCCCCCATCTTGGTTTCGAACTCGTCGGCGATGGCGTTGCGTTCGGCCTTGAGGCGCTCGGTGGCACGGATCTCGGCGAGACGGGCCTCTTCGCGCATGCGCTCGGCCTCCTCCAGGCCCTGGCGCAGCCGCTCGGCGGCTTCCGCCATCCGGCCGATCTCGTCCTTGCGGTCGGTGTCGGCGACGGTGATGTGGAAGTTGCCGGCGGCGAGGGTGCCGAGGGTCTCGCGAATGCGGGTGACCGGCTTCACGACGCCGAAGCGGGTGACGACGACGGCGATGCCGAGGACGATGACGAGACCGCCGAACACGATGCCGTAGACGAGCCGCACCGCCTGGGACGAGTCCGCATTCAGAGTGTCTTGAAGATCGTCGACCCCCTTCATGCGTTCATCGACGGACTTGGCGATGTCGGCCACCAACGCGGCCGAAATCGGCATGCATTGAGCATTCCAGTCCGCCGATATCTTCAAATTCTGCGTGGCATCAGACGACGAATTCGCTGCATCGATGATCGATTTGCATGTGCCTAGAAAATCTGTGAAGCGCTGATTGAAAGATTTCACTTCATCAGCATGAACGGGATCGAGCGCCGCGGACTCGTTCATCCGTTTGCGATAGACCTCGACGGCGCTCTTCTGCGTCTGGATCGCCTCGTTGTTACCGGCGTCGGTCGTCGCCGAGAGCGACTGATAGACGCCCTGACTGAATTGCACCACCGAGCGGTTCGCCCGAGCGAAGGCGATCGCGGCCCGCACCGGACCAGAGAGAGCCTCGCTGTAGGCACCGTCGATGGCCTCCATTTTCGAGGCACTCAACACCGTCGCCGCCACCGAGAACACGGCAAGCAGCAGCAATAGTCCCACGATTTTGGCGATAAGCGGCAAATTCTTGAATGACATTGTGATCCCCTTGTTGCCAAGCCCAGCCCGGAAAAGTGCCCTGGAAGTGCACATTTCCCTTAGCCAGCGAAGCTTGCCCCAGGCTTGGCACGCTCGTGAATTGACACAATCATTGCGCGCAGTGATAAGTAATACCTGCGCATTAAAGGCCGACAATGCTGTAATTTAGATCGTCAATAGGGCGAGATCGACGCAACCGAAGGTCGGGCACGAATGAAAATCAAACACAACCTTGGAGAAATACACAGAGGCGGATGCTCCCTGAGGACCAAGGGTCACACGCGAGGCGATCCGGGTCCTCGCGCGGAGGAAGGCGCTGCATCCGCTGGGCACGCCGTCCGCTTCAGCGGCCGTCGGCCCGCCACTGCGTGAACTCGAACTCGTCCTGAAGGCACCCGGCCAACACGACATAACAAAGCCCACCACGATTGAGGGCCTTGTACATCTGGTTCAGGCACTTCTCCCTCTGGCTTTCGGAAAGCATGCGCCACAGGCTTCGCGACTCCTGCAACGCCGACCGCTCCATCTGAACGCACTCGTCGTTAGCCCGGCGCGCTTGGTATCGAGAGCACATCGCAGGGATGTTGTAATATGGGATGGCGTTCAAGTGATCGGCGCGCGCAGATCTCTCTGCAAATAGACTATAGATAAGCAGCAACGCCACGCACTTCAGCACCATTCCCCCTCCAAGGTGCGCGAGCCGCGCGGGCTCCGCTGTCGCAAGCGTTCTATTTTGAAGAGGAGAAATCAAGAGTGAAATGGTTTTGCACAGCCGTTCATACCAACAAAAGGCACTCGTAAGTCTCCAAAAATCCTGTTCATCGCGATCTGGTTGCGTATTTCTGCTGCTAAATTCTGGATTTCATTGTGTAATATTTTATGATCAACTTTGAATTGCGTAACTCTCGGCAGAACGCGACGCAACCGAGAAATCTCGGCTCCGAGCCGCCGCGGCTCGCCCACCGTCACCTCGACGACGGCGCTCGATCGGTCCGGTGCCCCGCTGGCGAAGCCGCGCATGATCTGCCGCGCTTGATCTGCGGCGCATCCGATCGGACGAGGGGAGCCACCCGGACATTGGAATGGGGCGCCATGCCGCGCCGATCGGCGCCCCATGGGATCGCGGGTTCGAACAGGCTACTCGGACGATGCCCACAAGACAAATCCGCCCGCGCCGAGACAGCGCGGGCGGCTCTCCGTTTCGCATGCCTCGGGAGAATGCGTGCATCCGCTTCTCCCGCGCGCGCTCACGCAGCCATGATGACCTTCATCGCCTTTTCGCGGGCGGCATTCCCGAACACCTCGTAGGCATCCAGGATCTCGTTCAGCGAGAAGCGGTGTGAGATCAGCTTGGTCGGATCGACCTTGCCGGCCTGCACCGTCTTGAGCAGCATCGGCGTCGTGCTGGTGCAGACGAGACCCATCGAGATGTTGATGTTCTTGATCCAGAGATCCTCGATGTGAAGATCGACCGGCTTGCCGTGCACACCGACATTGGCGATGTTGCCGCCGGCCGAAACGATCTTCTGACAGATATCGAAGGTCGCCGGAACGCCCACGGCCTCGATCGCCACGTCGACGCCCTGCCCGCCGGTCAGCCCGCGGACGGCGGCGACGGCATCCTCGTCACCGACCTGGACGGTGTTGGTCGCACCGAACTGGAGCGCCAGCGCCAAGCGCGCCGGATCCATGTCGATCATGATGATACGGCCCGGCGAATAGAACTGTGCCGTGAGCAGCGCCGACATGCCGACCGGCCCGGCGCCGACGATCGCGATGGCGTCGCCGGGCTTCACCTTGCCGGCCTGGACGCCGATTTCGAGCCCCGTCGGCAGGATGTCGGAGAGCATGACCAACGCTTCCTCGTCCGCTCCCGCGGGGATCGGATAGAGCGAGTTGTCGCCATGGGGAATGCGGACATATTCGGCCTGCGTGCCGTCGATCCTGTGGCCGAGGATCCAGCCGCCGTCGTCGCAATGGGCGTAGAGCTGGCGCTTGCAGTTCGCGCAGGATCCGCACGAGGTGATGCAGGAGATCAGAACCGGGTCGCCCTTCTTGAAGTTGCGGACGGCGGACCCGACCTCCTCGACCCGGCCGACGCCCTCGTGACCGAGGATGCGTCCGACGTCCACGGTGGGAACGTCGCCCTTCAGAATATGCAGGTCCGTCCCGCAGATCGTCGTCTTGGTGATCTTCACGATCACGTCGGTCGGCTTCTGGATCGCGGGCTTCTCTCTGTCGGTCCAGGCCTTCTTTCCAGGGCCCTGATAGACGAGCGCTTTCATGTCAGTCTCCTCCCAGCCTGATGGCTTGCGCAACGCATGCGATCGGCAGGACGACAGCAGCAGAACCCGCACGACGACCCGCCGACCAAGGGAGGATCTATTCCTCCGCTGCGGCCAGGGCATGCACGCCCGGCGCGTACTGAGATCGGTCTCGGAAATCCACGCTTCAAAACGGAAGAAAAGCGACCGAGCGGGGACGGAGACACTCCCATTGCGTTATGTAATACTATAACATGACGTAGATGATCGACTGCGATCTGTGCCGCGTTTCGATCACAGGCGCAGTGTGCGGCTCCGCAGTGTTTGCGCCGGGCTTTCACCGAACCGCTCCCGATAGCGCACGGCGAGCGCGCCGAGATTGACGTAGCCCCGCCCCCCGGCGATCGAGGACACGGTCTCACCGGGTGCGGCGGCGAGCAGGGCCTCACGCAAGGCCGTCAGTCGCTGGGCTGCGAGGAACGCGTGCGGCGTGATCCCGCGGAACCGCCGGAAGCCTTCCGACAAGGATCGCGCCGAGATGCCGATCATAGCCGCGATCTCGAGCACGCTCGGCGCCTCGACCGCCCGCTCCGTCATCAGGCGCTCGGCCTCCCGTACATAATAGGGCGCGGCCGAACGAGCCCCCGTCTCGAGGTTCAGTTCCGCGCTCTCCGCCCAGTTGCGCAGCAGTTCGAGGCCGATGGTTTCCTCGATCCGCCGTTCGATCAGCGGATTGGGCACCGCATCGTGGCGGGCGTCGAGGGAGCGGGTCGCATAATCGAGGAGCGAGAGCCAGGCCGAATGGCCGACGCCGAAGATCAGCCGCTTCTTCCAGAGATCGTCGCCGGGAACGAACCCGTACCAGCGGGCGGCCGTCTCCTCCATCAGCGCATGGGGGATGGTCAGGTTGAGCTGAAGGTCGTGGCCGTCGGCGACGTTCCAATAATCCGTCCGGCTGCAATCGACGACATAGCTGTCCCCGGGCCGGGTATCGACGGCCGCCTTGCCGCCGAGCGGATGGCGGACGCTGCCGCGCAGGGTGTTGACGACGATGATGTTGCCGGAGTTCGGGTCGAAGTCGTCGGCGCGTGTTGGGGTCCCGAAACAGAAGCGGCTGAAGGTGATGCGACCGATCCGGAGCATCCGCATCGTCGAATCCGGGTTCATCCCCGGCGTCAGCGGCCGCGTGGACAACGGCATATAAGTCCGGTGACAGAATGCGTTGACCTCGGACCACTCCCGCGAGCCGTTCAATTTGCCGCGCAGCAGCGGTTTTCCTTGACCATCCTCCAGAAGTGCCCTGTCCAACATGGCGCTACCCTCCCGAGCCGCGTCATGTTCGCGGCTTATTATTGTAACATTATATTACAGCACACCTTCCCCGCTGTGGAATATTAGCCGAGACGTGGGCGGCGGCAAGTCTAACCGCAGCCGCTCCCCCGCGAGACCCCGCCGAATGACCGGGGCGGGCGCGGCCCCATGCGCCGCCTCACCGCTCCGTCGCGCCCTTGCCGGCGAGGATCTTCGGCCGGAAGGCGGCGATGCGGGAGAGCCGGGTCGCCTGGGTCTTGGCACCGTTGACGGCGAGCACGTAGCTGCGCTGCCGGCCGGGTGTCAGGGCCGCGAAGGCGCTCGCGAGGTCGGGGTCGGCTTCCATCGCCTCGACGAGGTCTTCGGGGAGTTCGATGATCCAGTCTTCCTTCGGCGGCTTGAGGCCGGCTTCCGCGTGGCCCATCGCCTCCTTGAGATAGGCCGCTATGATCGGCGCCCGTGCGGCGACGTCCGTCGCGGCGGTGAAGCGCATCATGTCGGGGTGCCGCGTGTTCGGCCCCTGGCGCTCGAGAAGGCCCATCGGATCCCGCATCAGCGCCGCGTTCATGAAGATGAGGCGGAAATCGCCGCGAACCGCGCCGATGAGGACGATATTGCGCCCAGCATGCCCATAGCAGGGATGGCCCCATTTGACGGCTTCGGCGAGCCCCACCGCGTGGCAGATACGGCGCAGCTCGAGGAGCCCAGGAGACCAGACCCGCGCCGAACAATCCGGCGTGGCGAAGCGCTCGCAGCGTCCGCATCCCTGCGTGAAGAAGTCTTCCACATCTGTGATCATGGCACGGTCTCCTCTCGCGGGCTTCTTCCGGCCCGCGTTCCGGCGTGTTCGCCGCGTTCCCGTATCGGGGTCGCGGGCGATCGCCCTCGTCAAGGGGACCCCGATCGGCTACTCAAGTCTTGAACGGCTCGCGGAGCCCGGGCTGCGGCGCGGGTCGCCGTGACGAGGCGGGAGCGGTGACGGGCTTGGGACCCGGCGCGGGTGCCGCCGGCCGACCTTCCAGCCCGACCGTAGCGCGTTCCAAGCCGAAACCCTCCAAGACGTTCCAGATGCGGATTCCCACTCCCCTCCGGCAGCTTTGGCGCCGCATCCACCGGCAGGCGCGGCTCGATCTGTGGTTCCCCCAGGTGCCGGTGGCGATCGCCGTCGCGGCCATCGGCGTCCTCGCCCTGCTGCCGGCCTTGACCGCAGACGTCGGCGACCTCCTCCACGACCACATGCCGGCATTCACGGACATGCTGCGCCAGTTCGCGGGCGAGGGGCCGCCCCCGCTCCTGCGCGGAGTGCCGAACGCGGTCATCGGGATCGTGCAGATCGTGGCGGCGATCGGCTTGGTCCTGCGCTCGCGCATCGTCTGGGTCGCGACCCTGGTGATGACGCTCGCCCACCTCGTGCTGCGCGTCGGCTATGACGGGCGCCCGTTCACGGCGCCGACCGAGCTTCTCACCGCGGCGACCTTTCTCGCGCTCGCTTTGTCGGGACGCCGGTTCGATCGGTCCTCGCTCGCCGCCGGCACGCTGTTCGCCTTCGGCGCCACCATGCTGTTCTTCGCTTACGGCGTGCTCGGCACCCTCGTGCTCGGCCAGGGCTTCGAGCCGCCGATCGTCAACGTCGTGCAATCGATCTATTTCACCGTGGTGACGATGAGCACCGTCGGCTACGGCGACATCGTCGCCAAGTCCGACGAAGCGCGGCTCTTTGTGATTTCGCTCATCGTCATCGGCATCACCGTGTTCTTGAGCTCCCTCTCGGCCCTGGTCGGGCCGCTCGTGCAGGGCCGGCTCGCCAGCATTCTCAATCTGAAGGGCAATGGAAAAATGCGGCGCGTCGACCATTTCATCATCGCCGGCACCGGCACGCTCGCCCGCAACACCGTGCGGGAGTTGCTCACGCGCGGCCTCGGTGTCGTCGTCATCACAGAGGACGACGACATCGTGGTCGAAGGCGCCGAGATGGAGGTCGGCGACCCGACCGATCTCGAGGTGCTGCGCCGCGCAGGTGCGCTCGACGCGCGCGCGGTCCTCGCGCTGTCGGACGACGACGCCGACAACGCCTTCATCATCCTGGCGCTGAAGGAACTCAACGCCACCGCCAAGACGGTCGCCGCGGTCAGCGCCCGCAAGAACATGGACCGGGTGCGCCGGGTCCAGCCCGACATGATCATGGCCCCCAACGTGTTCGGCGGCGAGGTGCTCGCCATGGCCCTCACCGAGGAGAAGATCGACGGCGAGCGCCTGATGGAGCGCTTCCTCGACGTGAACAAGGACAGCAAGAGCTGAGATCCCGCTTCGTTCAACCGAAAGCGGCATGCTCGGCACAACTTCCGAGACGATCGTTATGGGCGACAAAATCAACGCCTGCAAGGAGACGCGAAATTCTGGTTCGTTCACTGAAATTTTAGATCGGGTGCCCTGCGTGAACCATAATATCGTCGCAACCACAAAGCGATGGTGCGACGAGGATAAGTTCGATCTATGGATCCGTGCGTGACATCGGCTCGAGAAGACGAGCGTATCGCAGCGCTTCAGGCGCTGAAGACTTTCGAGCCGGCGGCCGACGAGCCCTTCCGCCGCGTCACTCGCATCGGCAAGACCCTGCTCGCCGTTCCGGTCTGTCACGTCTCGCTGATTGGCGCGAACACCCAATGGCTCCGCTCCGAGCAGACGTTGGCCATCTCGGAGTGCCCGCGCCATCTGTCGTTCTGCACCTACACGATCGAGATCGACGAGCCGCTGGTCGTGCCGGACGCGCTGCTCGACGCGCGGTTCGCACAGCATCCGTTCGTCGTCGGCGCGCCCTTCGTCCGCTACTATATCGGCGCTCAGTTGCGCACCCGGGACGGGCACAATATCGGCGCCTTGTGCGGGATCGACACGGTCCCGCGTCCCCAGACCCACCCTGAAATCGTGGCCGGACTCCAGGACCTCGCCCAGATCGTCATCGACGAACTCGAGCTGCGGCGCATCGCGACCTCGGACAGCCTGACGAGCGCTCTGACCCGCCGGGGCTTTATCGACCTCGCCGAGCACGCCTTCGCCCGGGCGCACCGCGATGGCCGCCCGCTCGCCTGCATCGTCCTCGATGTCGACCATTTCAAGCGCGTCAACGACGCCCACGGCCATGCTGCGGGCGATGAGGTGCTGCGCCGCCTCGTCCAGATCGCGAAAGCAGAGCTGCGCGAGTGCGATCGGATCGGGCGGCTCGGTGGCGAGGAGTTCGCCGTTCTCTTGCCGGAGGTCGGCGCCGGCGATGCGCTCGCCGTGGCAGAGCGGTTTCGGTGCAGGATCGAGGGTCAGTTCTTCTCGATCGGGGGCGAGACCTTCGCCGTCACCATCAGCGCCGGGGTCGCCGAGGCCTCGGCCGGGTCCCTCGATCTCGCGCACTTGATCGCGGCGGCCGACGGCGCGCTCTATCGCGCCAAGCACGGCGGTCGCAACCGGGTCGCGCTCGCGGACGGATCGGCGAGCGGATGGCAGCCGGCGAGCGACCCCGTCGCCGCCGCAGGATAAGGCCTCCCAGCCGGCTGGATCGCGGGCAGGATCGGTGGCACAAGGGACCGGTTCAGGTGCCCGGCCGGTGAGGCTGGGAGAATCGGGAAGGCGGTGAAAATCCGCCACGTGCCCAACGCTGTGAAGGGGACCGTCCGGACATCGGAGCCGTCGCGCCTCGCGTGCCGCGGCTCCCGCCACTGGCTCCGCCGGGAAGGCGTCCGCACGGGATGAACCTCAGTCAGAAGACCGGCCTGAACCCATAGGGCCCCGCCATGGACGGGCGGCCGCCGGCTTTTCCATGAAGGGGACACCCATGGAAGCTGATCTTTCTCCCGTCGCGGCCCTCGCCGCCGACGGCGCCTCCCGCGCATCCGACTTCTCCGAGGCGGAGCGCGCGGCGGTCTACAAGTGCATCCTGACGCGGCGCGACGTGCGCAGCGAGTTCCGCCCCGATCCCGTGCCGGACGCGGTGCTGGCCCGGATCCTCGACGCCGCCCACCATGCCCCCTCGGTAGGCTTCATGCAGCCGTGGGATTTCATCGTCGTGCGCGCGCCCGAGGTGAAGGCGGCCGTGCGCGCCGCCTTCGAGCGGGCGAATGCGGAGGCGGCGGCGATGTTCGACGGCGAACGCGCCCGCGCCTACCGCGCCTTGAAGCTGCAAGGCATCGAGGACGCTCCGGTCGGGATCTGCGTTACCTGCGACCGCAGCCGCAACGGCCCGTTGGTGCTCGGCCGCACCCACCAGCCGGAGACCGATCTCTACAGCGCCGTCTGCGCCGTACAAAATCTCTGGCTCGCGGCGCGGGCGGAGAATGTCGGCATCGGCTGGGTCAGCATCGTGCATCCCGGCGACCTCGCCGCCGCGCTCGGCATTCCGCCGGACATCACGCCCGTCGCCTATCTCTGCCTCGGCTACGTCACCCGGTTCCGCGACCGACCGGAGCTCGAAAGCGCCGGCTGGCTGCCGCGCCGGCCGCTGCGCGAGGCGGTCGCCTTCGATCGCTGGCGGGGCGGGACCGGTGACGAGCCCCTGCTCGCGCTGATGGACTGAGCGCCCGCGCCCGGTGGCGCGCGCGGGCCGGCCGGCCTATGATTCCGATCGAGCAATCCGGGAGCGCCGCCGATGGTCCAGCCGATCCCCGCCTCGATCGACGACACGATCGCCTTCCTCGACGGCCAAGGCTACGTGCCGGACCGCGCGCTGGCGACCGTCCTGTTCCTCGCCCTCCGGCTCGGCCGGCCGCTTTTTCTCGAAGGCGAGGCCGGTGTCGGCAAGACGGAGATCGCCAAGGTGCTCGCCGCCGGCCTCGGCCGGCGGCTGATCCGCCTGCAATGCTACGAAGGCCTCGACATAGCGTCCGCCGTCTACGAGTGGAACTACGCGGCGCAGATGATCGAGATCCGCCTCGCCGAAGCGGCCGGCGAGACCGACCGGGCGACGCTCTCGACCGACATCTTCGCCGAGCGCTTCCTCATCAAGCGGCCGGTCTTGCAGGCGCTGGAGCCCGACCTCGCCGGCCCGCCGGTGCTGCTCATCGACGAACTCGACCGCGCCGACGAAGCCTTCGAGGCCTTTCTCCTCGAGGTGCTCGCCGATCATCAGGTCACCATCCCGGAACTCGGCACCATCCGGGCCGAGGCGCCGCCGATCGTCCTCATCACAACGAACCGCACCCGCGAGATCCACGACGCCCTGAAGCGGCGCTGCCTCTATCATTGGGTCGATTATCCCGATTCCGAGCGCGAGCTCGCGATCCTGCGCCGCCGGGTTCCGGGGGCCGGTGCGGCGCTCGGCCGGCAGGTGGTCGCCTTCGTGCAGAGCCTGCGGGACGAAGGTCTGTTCAAGGCACCGGGCATCGCCGAAACCCTCGATTGGGCGGCGGCCCTCGTCGAGCTCGATCAGGCCGCGCTCGACCCCGAGATCGCCACCGATACGCTGGGCGCCCTCCTCAAATATCAGGACGACATCGCCCGCATCCGCGGCAGCCGCGTCGCCGCCCTCGTCGAGGCGGCCCGCCGCAGCGCCGAGATCGCCGCCTGAGGCCGCCATGGCGCGCGCTCCCGACGGTCCTCTCGCCCCGGAAGAGCCGATCGCGGACGGCGGGCGGCTCGCCGAAAACATCGCCCATTTCGCCCGCGCCTTGCGCAAGGCCGGCCTGCCGGTGGGACCGGCCGCAATGATCCGCGCGGTCGAGGCCATTGAGGTCGCCGGCATCGGCCGGCGGGACGATCTCTATTGGACGCTTCACGCCGTCTTCGTCACGAAGCGGGAGCAGCACCCGGTGTTCGATGCCGCCTTCGCGGCGTTCTTCCGCTCGAAGGGGCTCGTCGAGAAGCTCATCGCGATGCTCTCGCCGGTCGCCCTGCCCCGCGCACCGGCGCCACCCCGGCCGGGCGAGGCGCGGGTTGCCGAAGCGCTCGCGCCGCGCCGACGGCAACAGCCCGAAAACCGCGAGCCCGAGATCGTGCTCGACGCCCGCCTCACCGCCTCCGACCGCGAGGTTTTACAACGCAAGGACTTCGCCCAGATGAGCGCGGCCGAGATGGCAGCGGCGGAACGGGCCGTCCGCGCCCTGGCTCTGCCGCTCGACCGGGTCCGGACGCGGCGCCTCGCGCCAGATCCGCGCGGGCCGAGGATCGATCCGCGGCGGACGCTGCGCGCCTCGCTGAAGGCCGGCGGCGCGGCGATCCGCCTGGAGCGGCGCGCACCCGTGGAGCGGCCGCCGCCGATCGTGGCGCTCGTGGACGTGTCGGGTTCGATGGCGGATTATTCGCGGGTGCTGCTGCACTTCCTCCACGCGCTCGCGGCGGTGCGCACGGTCCACACCTTCGCGTTCGGCACCCGCCTCACCAACATCACGCGCGCGCTCGCCCGCAAGGACCCAGACGTCGCGCTCAGCGAGGCCTCCGCCCGCGTCGCCGATTGGTCCGGGGGCACACGGATTGCCGCCACGCTCGCCGCCTTCAACCGCGACTGGAGCCGCCGCGTGCTCGGCGGCGGCCCGATCGTTCTCCTCGTCACAGACGGGCTCGAGCGGGCCGCCGACGCAGACGACGATGCCGACCTCGCCCGCGAGATGGACCGGCTGCACCGCTCGTGCCGGCGGCTGATCTGGTTGAACCCGCTGCTGCGCTTCGGCGGCTTCGAGGCGCGCGCCACGGGAATCCGGGCGATGCTGCCTTATGTGGACGAGTTCCGGGCCGTCCATTCTCTCGAGGCGGTGGCCGATCTCTGCGGCGCGCTTTCGGCGCGGCGGCGCGCGGCAGAGGTCGATCCGCGCCGCTGGCTCACGGCCCCGCGCGGGACTGAGGGCCCTAGCGTTTGCCGAACAGGTCGCTCCAGGCGGGGACGTGACAGTCCGGCCAGGACTGCGCCTCGTAGACGCCGCGGGCGATGGCGCGGGCGAGCACGGCGGCCGCCACCGCCCCGAGCCCGACGAGATCGGCGGCAGGGTCCGCGAGCGAGTGGCGTCCCGTCGCCAGGGCAAACACCGTGTCGCCGTCATAGGGCGTATGGGCCGGCCAGATCGCGCGGGTGAGACCGTCGTGAGCCATCACCGCCAGTCGGCGCGCCTGGGCCTTGTCGAGGGCGGCGTCCGTCGCGACGATCGCGATCGTCGTGTTGGCGAGGCTGCCGATGCCGCCGAGCTTGGTCACCGGCAGGCGCGCCTCCGCCGGCCACGGCGCGGGCAGACCGAGGCCGCCGAACTCCGCTCCCTCCTCGAACGGGGCAGCCCAGAAGTGCGGCCCATGCCCGACCGTCGCCATGCCGAGGGCGTTGACGGCGACGAGGGCCCCGACCGTGATGCCGCTGTCGAGCAGTGCCGAAGCCGAGCCGAGCCCGCCTTTGAGGAGGCCGCCGTCGGGACCGGCGATCACCGCGCCGGCCCCGGCCCCGATGCGGCCCAGCGCGAAGGCACCGCCTTGCGCCGTGGCCGCCGCCTCGTAACCGAGCTCGCGATAGGGCGGGAAGCGGCCCCAGCCCTTGTCGCCGCCGTTCAAGAGATCGAACAGGATCGCCGCCGGCACGATCGGCACCCGGGCGTCGCCCACCGCGAAGCCCCGCCCCGTCTCGCGCAGCCGCGCCTGGACGCCGCTCGCCGCATCGAGGCCGAACGCCGAGCCGCCGGCGAGCACCACGGCATCGACCGCCTGCACGGTCTGCTCCGGGGCGAGCAGATCTGTCTCCCGCGTGCCGGGCGCCCCGCCGAGCACCATGACCGAGGCGGCCGCCGGTTCGTCGCAAAGCACCGCCGTCACCCCGGAGCGAAGCCGGTCGTCAGTCGCCTGCCCGACCGCGAGTCCCGCGACGTCGGTGATGAGATTGAGCGGTCCGGGCTTCATATCGGATCTCCCCCGCGGACAGGCGCGCGCCTCGGCCGGACACGTCCGACGCTCCGTTATAGCCCGCGCGCAGATCGCGTTCAGCTTTCGGAGGGGCGGAGCGGCAGACGGGATGCCGTTCGCGCCCCATCGAACTCCACGTGCGCCGGCGCTCGCCGCTCACACCCGCCCTCCGTTGTCATTGCCGGCCTTGTGCCGGCAACCCAGGGGCGGCGAACAGGGCGCCTGTGGCCCTGGGTCCCCGGGTCAAGCCCGGGGAAGACGGCGGAGAGGGTGAATGCGCGGCCAAAGCGCCAAAGGAGCAGAGGGCTGCAGATAAGGCGGTGCTGCAATGAGCCGCCGGACATACCGCAACAAAAAGGCCCCGGGGTCACCGGGGCCTTTCCGTTCAAGAGGCTGAGGAGATCAGCTCTTGTAATAGTCGTACTTGCCGTCGTGCCACTGGTACATGACGTAGCCCGGCAGGGTGACGTCGCCCTTGTCGTTGAACTTCAGGCTTCCGAGCACGGTCTGGAACGAGCCCTTGTCGAGCTCCTTGGCGACGGCGTCGGTCTCGACCGACTTCGCAGCCTTGGCGGCCTCGGCCCAAGCCTGGATCGCGGCGTAGGTGTAGAGCACGTAGCCTTCCGGCTCGATGCCCTTCTTGCGGAACTCCTCGACGATCTTCGAGGCTTCCGGGTTCTTGCGCGGGTCGGGCGAGAAGGTCATCAGCGTGCCTTCGCCGGCCTTGCCGGTGATCGACCAGAACTCGTCGGTCACGAAGGCGTCGCCCGACATCATGACGGCGTCGAGGCCCTGGTCACGCATCTGGCGCAGGATGAGGCCACCCTCGGTGTGGTAGCCGCCGACATAGACGACCTGCACGCCGGCCTGCTTCAGCTTCGAAACCAGCGCGGTGTAGTCCTTCTCACCGGCCGTGTAGGACTCCCAGAGGACTTCCTTCACGCCCGCCTCGTTGAGGTACTTGCGGGTCTCCTCGGCGAGGCCGAGGCCGTAAGCCGACTTGTCGTTCAGGATCGCGATCTTCTTGTCCTTGAACTTGTCGGCGAGGAACTTGCCGGCGACCTGACCCTGCTGATCGTCACGACCGCAGACGCGGTAGATGATGTTGCCGGGGCGCTCGTCGGAATACTTCGGGTTGGTCGAGGCGGGCGAGATCTCGATCACGCCTTCCTCGGCGTAGACGGCGCTCGCCGGGATCGACGAACCCGAGCAGAAGTGGCCGGCGACCATCTTCACACCCTGGCCGACGAGCTGGTTCGCCACCGCGACCGCCTGCTTGGGATCGCAGGCATCGTCGCCGATCACGAGCTTCAGCTTCTCGCCGTTGACGCCGCCAGCGGCGTTGATGTCCTCGACCGCCTGCTCCGCACCGGCCTTCATCTGCGCGCCGAACGAGGCGTACTGGCCGGTCATCGGACCGGCAGTGGCGATCAGGATGTCGGCCCAGGCCGCGCCCGACACGACAGTGCCGAACGCCAGCGCGGCACTCATCAAAAGAGCCTTCTTCATCGGTCAGTCCCCTCTGGAAATCATAACCACCGGTTGCCCGGTCAATGGGAAGGCGGCAGGGCTAACCCCACCCCTGCCGGCGAGTGTGCCGCATTTATTCCGGTGCGGTACAGGGCTTTTTTGGCACCTGCGACACCTCGGAAAGAGGCTGCGGACGGCCTCCCACGCGCAGCGGTCACGTCCCGGCGCGCTCGCGCCAGGTGAATGGACCGGTCCGCTCGTAGATCCAACGATATTGTGTCGTCATCTGCCCGGTGCGCTTGTGGCGCCAGCCGGCGAAGCCGACGATGAGATAGATCACGAAGGTCACGATCCAGTAGTGGATCGACAAGAGCGTGCCCTGAAACAGCGCGAACTGCAGGAAGCGGATGCCGCAGGCGAGCAGCGCCATGTAGACCACGAGATGGGGGAGCGGCGACCAGCCCCGGGCGATCGCGCGGCCGGTCATCCAGGCTCCGCCGCCACCCAGCAGCACGGTGAGCACGAGGAAGGCACCGAAGGAAGTTTCCCACAAAAGTCCCATCATTGCCTCCTCAATGCCGCCCGCCTTCGAGATAGGCGGCGCGCACCTCCTCGCGGGCGAGCAGTTCCTTGCCGGTGCCCGACATCGTGATGACGCCGTTCACCATCACGTAGCCGCGGTGCGCGAGCTTCAACGCATGATAGGCATTCTGCTCGACCAGGAAGACGGTGAGGCCCTCGGTCTCGTTCAGAATGCGGATCGCGTCGAAGATCTGTTTGACGATGAGCGGCGCGAGGCCCAGCGAGGGCTCGTCCAGGAGGAGGAGCTTCGGCCGGCTCATGAGTGCGCGGCCGATCGCCAGCATCTGCTGCTCGCCGCCCGAGAGCGTGCCGCCGCGCTGGTGGACCCGCTCCTTGAGGCGCGGGAACAGCGTGAAGATGCGCTCGAGGTCGTGCTCGAAATCGGCCGGATCACCGAGCGAGGCCCCCATCTGGAGGTTCTCGTAGACCGTCATGCGCGGGAAGACGCGGCGGCCTTCCGGTGATTGGGCGATCTTGAGCCGGGCGATCTCGTGGGTGGGCAGGCCGACGATCTCCTGGCCCTCAAACTGGATCGAGCCTTCACGGGCACGCGGGCTGCCGAACACCGTCATCATCAGGGTCGACTTGCCGGCGCCGTTGGCACCGATCAACGTAACGATCTCACCGCGATGCACATCGAGGTCGACGCCCTTGAGGGCGATGATCTTGCCGTAGAAGGTCTTGACCCCGCGAACGGCGAGCATCGGCTCGCCTGCCGGGGACGCCGCGAGCGCCGCGCTCATGCTCCGACCTCCACCTCGACCTGTTCGACCTCTTCGTCCTCGACGCCGAGATAAGCCGCGATCACCTTCGGATCGTTGCGCACCTCGGTGGGCGTGCCGTCCGAGATCTTGCGGCCGTAGTCGAGCACGACGACGTGGTCGGAGATTTCCATGACGACGCTCATATCGTGCTCGATGAGAAGCACGGAGACGCCCTCATCCCGCCGCAGGAACAAGAGGAGCTCGTTGAGCTCCGCCGATTCACGCGGGTTGAGGCCTGCTGCCGGCTCGTCGAGGCAGAGGAGCTGCGGCCCGGTGCACATCGCGCGGGCGATCTCGAGCCGACGCTGGGCACCATAGGGCAGATCGGCCGCCGGATCGTCGGCGCGGGCGAACAGGCCGACGCGATCGAGCCAATATTTGGCCTTCTCCAGCGCGTCCCGCTCCGCGTGGCGGAAGCGGCCGAGCCCCAGGATACCGGCGATCGAGAACAGCGACGCCTTCATGAGCGCCCGGTGCTGGGCGACCATCAGGTTTTCGAGCAGCGTCATGCCGCCGAACAGGCGGATGTTCTGGAAGGTGCGCGCCACGTGGGCGGTGCCGGAGATGGCGTGATCCGGCATCCGCTCCAGAAGGAAGGTCTCGCCGTCCTGGTGGCGGACGGTGAGCCGCCCCTCGGTCGGCTTGTAGAAGCCGGTGATGCAGTTGAAGACCGTCGTCTTGCCGGCGCCGTTCGGGCCGATCAGGGCGGTGATGTCGCCCCGGCCGACGGCGAAGGAGAGGTCGCCGACGGCGGTCAGGCCGCCGAACCGCATGGTGAGGTGCTCGACGGTGAGCACCGGATCATGTTCCCAGCGCATCAGCCGTGCCCCTCCCCGACGAGCGACGCATCGATCACCTTGGCCTTGCCGAGCGCGATGGTCGGTTTGCGGACCGACACCATGCCGCGCGGCCGCCAGATCATGATGAGCACCATCGCGAACCCGAACACCAGCATGCGGTATTCGTCGAGCCCGCGGAACGCCTCGAAGCCGCCGATCATGATGACGGAGGCGATGACGACGCCGATCTGGCTGCCGAGACCGCCGAGCACGACGATCGCGAGGATCGTCGCCGATTCCATGAAGGTGAAGGACTCGGGTGAGATGAAGCCCTGGCGGGTGGCGAAGAACGAGCCGGCGAAGCCCGCGAACATGGCGCCCGTGGCAAACGCCGAGAGCTTCGTCAGCGTCGTGTTGATGCCGAGCGAACGGCAGGCAATCTCGTCCTCACGCAGCGCCTCCCAGGCGCGTCCGACCGGCAATCGTCGCAATCGGACGGTCACGAAGGCCGTCAGGAGCGCAAGCGCCAGGATCAAATAATAGAGGAAGACAATGCGGTGGATGGGCGAGAAGGTGAGCCCGAACGTCGCCGCAAAGCCGCCCGGACCGCGGTCGAACGGAATGCCGAAGAAGCTCGGGCGCGGGATGTTCGAGATGCCGTTCGGACCGCCGGTGAAGTCGATCCAATTGAGCAGCACGACGCGGATGATTTCGCCGAAGGCGAGCGTCACGATGGCGAGATAGTCTCCGCGCAGGCGCAGCACGGGGAAGCCGAGCGTCACGCCCCACAAAGCGGCGAGGATGCCGGCGACCGGCAGGCAGAGCCAGAACGACCAGCCGAAATATTGCGCAAGCAGGGCGTAGGAATAGGCACCCACCGCGTAGAAGGCGACGTAGCCGAGATCGAGGAGCCCCGCGAGACCGACCACGATGTTGAGGCCCCAGCCGAGCATCACGTAAGTCAACACGAGGATCGAGGTGTCGATCACGTAGCGGCTCTTCTCGGGCACGAACGTCATCATGAGGAACGGCAGGAGCACGGCGATCGCGAGCAGCGCCGGGCCGACGAAGCGGCCGACGACCAGCATCTTCGCCTGGCTCGGCGCGAGCCCCGAGAACAGACCCGTCACCGGCCGGTCGGTCTTGAAGACGAAGAGGTTGAGGAGGAGCCGGCCGACGAAGACGATCGCAACCGCGATGCCGACCGCGCCCCAGCGCTGCTGCAAGAGAAGGCCACCGGTGGTGGTGACGGTCTTGAGCCCCAGCAGCGGGCCGGACAAAGCGAGCGCCAACAAGGCGGCCACGACGGCGTCTTTCAGAGAGGCGCCGAAGCGGTTCTTCACATTCGATGCCATCTGATCAGACCTTCTCGACCTCGGGGCGGCCGAGCAGGCCGGACGGCATGAAGATGAGCACGATGGCAAGGATCGAGAACGCCGCCACGTCCTTGTATTCCAGGGAGAAATAGCCGGACCAGAAGGTCTCGATGAGACCGATCAGCAGCCCGCCCAGCATGGCGCCCGGCAGCGAGCCGATGCCGCCCAGCACCGCGGCCGTGAACGCCTTCACGCCGGCGACGAAGCCGATATAGAAGTCGATCACACCGTAATAGAGCAGGTACATCAGCCCGGCGACGGCGGCGAGCGAGGCGCCCATCACGAAGGTCAGCGAGATGGTGCGGTCGACGTTGACGCCGAGCAGCGCCGCCATCTTGCTGTCCTGCTCGCAGGCACGCTGCGAGCGGCCGAGCGAGGTGCGCGTGATGATGAACGTGAAGGCGCTCATCAGCACGACCGTCATCACCATGATGAGGATCTGGATGTTCGAGAGCTGCACCGAGGATTGCCCATCGGAGAGCAGCGTGTAGCCACCGGTGATGATCGGCTGGAGCGGTTTCACCCGGGCGTCCTGGGCGACCTGCACGAAGTTCTGCAGGATGATCGACATGCCGATGGCCGTGATGAGCGGGGCGAGGCGGAAGGAGCCGCGCAGCGGGCGGTAGGCGATACGCTCCACCGTCCAACCCCAGATCGCCGTGAGCGCCATCGCGATCAGAAGCACCAGCACGAGCGCGAGGATGATGACACCAAGACCGCTCGCCGCCGTCAGCCCCAGACCGACGATCACGATGAGGCTGATGAAAGACCCCACCATGAAGATGTCGCCATGGGCGAAATTGATCATTCCGATGATGCCGTAAACCATCGTGTATCCGATGGCGATCAGGCCGTAGATAGACCCGAGAGTCAGCCCATTGATGAGCTGCTGGAGAAAATAATCCATAGAACCCACTATCCCACGGAAGCTTTTTTGGAAACGTCCGGATTAGCGGGTATCCCCGTCCGGCATCCCCATTTGGTTGAGGTGTAGCAACTTGCGAGCCAGCCGACAATCACCGCCGGCTGCGTCTTTGGGCTGACGGGCAGGAGGCTGTGGACCGCGGGTGGGAGAGCGGGCGTTCAACTCAAGGAAGCCGCAGCGCGCGCCATGCACGAACGATGGGCGAACCCGACCTTCCCCCGTGCGTTGTGCAGAGACCGGCGACGCGCGATGTCCCGGCAAGCGGAGGCGAAAATGGACGCGGATGACAAGGGAAGACGCAGCGCGGATCGGGACGAGGAGGCCGGCGGAACCGGGCTCGGCACCGTGATCGTCGGGCGGGGCGGGATCGGCAAGGACGCGCGCGGCGCGATCAGGGTCGAGCAGGCGATCCTACAGGCCGAGCGGATCGAGGCAATGCTGCTCGACAGCGCGTGGCAGGACCCGCGGACCTTCGACGTCTCGAAGATCGCCATCGCCCTCGACGGGCCGCCGGAGGGACCGGCAGGCTGGCATATCGACCGCATCGAGCGCGGCGGGACGGGCTACAGCCCCGGCGATTTCGACGGCGGGCAAACGCCGCCGCACGACCGCTCGTCGGCCTCGGACGGAGAGGTCAGGGCGTTGCTCGATGCGGTCGCGGTGGTGCTGCGCGAAAATTATAGGGCGGTGGCGTGAGCGGCGGTGGCGCGCAACCCCGAGCCTAGTGCGCAGGAAAATCGAAATAATAGCGGCCGTTATAGTTGGCGAAGAAGCCGACGAGATCGTCGATGATCACGTTGGTGAACGTGCTGTTGTGATCGTTCCAGTCGGGCGCACCGAGCCAATAATCGCTCCACGCCGCCGGCGCATGTACCCTCGCGATGCCGTGTCCGTCGGCATCATGCCAGACGGGACCGGTGTCACCGAAGGAACAGGCCCAGTCGGTATCCGGATTCGTGCCTGGGACGATGACATGGTAGCAATAGGCAATATCATTGATTTGCTGCCAGATCGTTTGCGCGATGACTGCATCGGTCGCGTAAATATTGACGGTCGCAGCCGTATTGTCGTCCGCCAGCCATTGGACGAGTTGGCGCGTCACCGCATGCGCATTGTCGTCGAAATGGGTAAAGGCGCCCCGCTGCGACGTCCCGCACCAAAGCGATACGGGCCGGCACGGTCCGCCGGGTGTCGAGTAAAAGGCTACCGTCGCGTAATGCGCGTGGTCGACTAGTCCCCATGCGTTCTGCGGAATGTAATAATAGTGGGGCATGGGGCGCGTCCTTCTGGATAGGCTGCTCGGCCTGGGTTTCGGTCCATTCGACGCTAAGCGGCCTGCGCCGGGCCGTCGGTGACCTTCGTCACATATCGGGAGGGGCGACGATCCCCCGCTGATCCTCCCTCCCCATCGTGCTATCGTCGCCTCAGGCCGAATTGACCTGCTCGTGTGGACCCGTCTCGTCCGCGCATGGGCGCCCGGCGCCCGCCGGGTGATGTCGACGGTCGGGAAACGTCCATCCGTCCGCCGTCGGCTCCGTGCCGCTCGGCGGCTCAACCCAATCGAGGGTCAGATCCATGCAATATCGCCAGCTCGGCCGTTCGGGCCTGCGCGTCTCCGTGCTCTCCATGGGCACCATGACGTTCGGCGGCACAGGACCGTTCGAGAAGGTCGGCAACGTCGATCTCGCAACCGCCCGCCGCCAGATCGATCAATGCCTCGAAGCCGGCGTCAACCTGATCGACACCGCCAACATCTATTCCGCCGGCCGTTCCGAGGAGATCGTCGGTGAGGCCCTCGCCGGCCGCCGGGCCGACGTCCTGATCGCCACCAAGGCGCGGATGCGCACCGGCTCAGGGCCGAACCAGGGCGGCGCCTCGCGCCACCAGATCATTCTCGAATGCGAGAAGAGCCTGAAGCGGCTCAAGACCGACTATATCGACCTCTATTTCATCCACGAATGGGACGGCGAGACCCCGGTCGAAGAGACCATGGAGGCGCTCGACACGCTCGTGCGCGCCGGTAAGGTCCGCTATCTCGGCGCCTCGAACTATTCCGGCTGGCACCTGATGAAGGCCCTCGCCGCCGCCGACCGCGCCCATTGGCAGCGCTTCGTCTGCCAGCAGATCCATTACAGCCTGGAGGCGCGCGAGGCGGAGTACGAGCTCGTGCCGATCTCGCTCGATCAGGGCCTCGGCATCATGGTGTGGAGCCCGATCGCCGGCGGCCTTCTCTCCGGCAAATATCGCCGCGGCAAGCCGACGCCGGAAGGCACCCGCGTGCTGGCGAACTGGGGCGAGCCGCCGATCCGCGACGAAAACCGTCTCTACGACATCGTCGAGGAACTGGTGGCGATCGGCGAGGCCCACGGCGTCTCGGCGGCGCAGATCGCCCTCGCCTGGCTCCTCGGACGGCCGGCGGTGTCGTCGCTCGTGATCGGCGGACGGACCGAAGCGCAGTTCGCCGACAACCTCGCCGCCGCCGATGTCGTGCTCACGGACGAGGAGCGCAGCCGGCTCGACGCGGTGAGCCGGCTGCCGCTCCTCTATCCCTATTGGCACCAGGCCCGCACCGCCCACGACCGTCTCAGCGCCGCGGACCGCTCCCTCCTCGATCCTTATCTCTGAGGGCGCGAGCGGGAACGCCTTCGACCTCCCGCGGCCGGTGCCCCCGGCCGCGGGGGCTCATTGCAGCGGCGCCGGCCGATAGCCGACATAGCCGCCGGCGGCGTCGTAGAGCATGTCGAAGCCGTTGAGGAAGTGGCTACCGGTGTTGACGAAGTTCGGCCGATCGCCGCCGACGAGGACGATGCGCGCGGGCGCCATCGGGGAATCGTGCTCGCCGACATCGAAGCTGTAGCGCGCCGCCGGCTGGCCCGGCGGACCGGCCTCGATCGTGACCTTGGTCCCGGGGGCGAGGGTTTCGCCGCCGCGCCGCGACCGGGTCAGGCCGTCGCTCGCGGCCGGCGGCACCGTCATGAACATCTCCTTGAGCCCGGTATCGACCAGGATCGAGCCGCAGGCGGGCTGGCGGTCGGCGACAATGATGCAGCCCGGCGCACCGTGCCAATCGTCGTTCGCTGCATCACGCTCTAGCTTGACGAAGGAAAAGCCCTTGGCCCGTTCGGCGTCGAGGCCGACCCAGACGCCGGTGCGCGTCATCACGTAACCGGGATGCACATTGCCTTCGAGGTTGAGGAGGGCGTTGGTCTTCGGCTTGCTCTCGGGCTGATGATCGTGCTCGCGGCCGAAGCCGATGCCGAGCATGCCGATGCGCGACGGGCTGTCGTTCGGCTCGCACCGCCGGGCGTCCGGCATGCACTCGACGCGATCGACCGCGAGGACCGGGATCGCCTTGGTCTGGACCGACGTTCCGTCGGCTCCGAGGATCGTCACCGGGGTCACGACCCAGCGCCCGACCATGATCTGGCCGGAGCTCGAATAGGTGAGTTTCGCCGGGCCGAGGACTTGCAGATTGTCGATGCCAGGAATGTGGTTGGCCGAGAGGACGAGGCCGGTCGAGCCGCTGTCCATGACCACGCGGGTGCGTTTGCCCCCGATCACCACCGCGAGATGGGGCTCGCCCTTCAGCGGCTCGCCACCCTCCGGGCCGCGGAAATAGGGCAGGAAGACGGATGGTGCGCCCGCCTCGAAGGTCGGCTCCGCCGCGACAGCCGGCCCGACCACGGCGAAGCCGAGCAGCCCGGCAGAGACCCCGAGGGCCGCGAGGAAGGTGTTCAGCCCCCGGCCGATCTTATTCATTGCAACGACGCCCATTGCTCAATGCCCATGACGATCGCCCCCCTGTTGGCCGACGCGTGGTCGGCCAAGCGCGGCTCATCCCCCGATGCTCCGCACGCTACCGCCCGCGTACAATTCATCCTCCCACGGTGGCGATGCCGCAGAGGATCACTATATCAGGCTCGACCCATGACGAGGATGCGAAGGTCGCATCCCAACGAGATGAGGATGGATCGATGAGCTTTCGCAAGCGTTCTCGCGCAGTGCTCGTGCTGATGGCCCTCGGGCTCGGCACCAGCCTCCTCGCCGTGGACGTGGCGGACGCCCGCCGTGGCGGCAGCTTGGGTAGCCGGGGTGCGCGCACCTTCCAAGCCCCGGCTCCGACCGCGACGGCGCCGAAGACCACCCAGCCGATCCAGCGCTCGATGACCCAGCCGGGCAACCCGGCAACGGCGGCGCCGGTCGCTGGCGCCGCGCGCCCGGGCGGCTTCTTCGGCGGCTTCGGCGGGTCCATGCTCCGCGGCCTGATGCTCGGCGGCCTCATCGGCCTCCTCCTCGGCCAGGGCTTCGGCGGCATCGCCGGCCTGTTCGGCTTCCTCGTCCAGGCCGCCATCGTGGCGTTCGGCGTGATGTTGCTGATGCGCTTCCTGGCGAACCGCCGGGCGCCCGCTGCCGCGAGCGCCGGTCCCTCGGCCATGCGCAACGACATGTTCGGCGGGCTTGGTGGTGGTCTTGCTGGCGGGCTCGGCAATCCGTCGGCCAACCCCGGCCCCGCCGCATCCGTCCCCGGCGTCGGCGCCGGCAGTGGGCCGCGTCAGCCCAAGGACGAGCTCGGCCTCGGCGGGGCCGACTTCGACACCTTCGAGCGCCTGCTCGGCGAGGTGCAAGGCGCGTTCGGCCGCGAGGATTATGCCGCGCTGCGCGAGCGAACCACGCCGGAGGTCATGTCCTATCTCGCCGAGGAGCTCGGCGAGAATGCCACCCGCGGCGTCCGCAACGTCGTCAGCGACGTGAAGCTTCTCCAGGGCGACCTCTCCGAGGCCTGGCGCGAGCGCGATGCGGATTATGCGACGGTTGCGATGCGCTACGAGAGCCGCGACACGATGGTCGATCGGGCGACAGGCGCGCTCGTCTCCGGCGATCCCGACCGGCCGACCGAGACCACCGAGCTTTGGACTTTCACCCGCCGCCCCGGCGGGGCGTGGAAGCTCTCGGCTATCCAGGAAGCCTGACGAGCCCGAACGATTATTTTCCGGCGTGCTGGTGGGCGTGCTCGCGTTTCCGTGATAACCGTCGGCGAAACGCGAAGAGGATTTTGCCTGCCTTGCTGAAGCGCCTTGCCGGCACCGCCATCTCGATGTGGCTCAAGACCGTCCACGGAACGAGTTCGTTCAAGACCGAGCCCGTCGACCTCTACGCCGAAGTCCGCGACGTCTTCCCCCTCATCATCGCGATGTGGCACGGGGATGCGTTCATGGCGCCGTTCATGAAGCCGGCCGGCCGCGAGTTCAGCGTCATGGTCTCGCGCCACGGCGACGGCGATATCATCGCGACGACCCTGGAGGCGCTCGGGACGAAGACGATCCGCGGTGCGGGCGGCAAGCCGAAGGACATCCATCGCAAAGGCGGTGCACAGGCCCTGCGGCAGATGATCCAGACCCTCGAATCCGGCAGCAGCGTCGGCATGACGGCGGACGTCCCCAAGGTGGCGCGGCGTGCCGGCCCCGGCATCGTGGCGCTCGCGCGCCTCTCCGGGCGCCCGGTCGTGCCGGTCGCGGTCGCGACCTCCCGCATGATCCGACTGAACACCTGGGACAAGATGGCGATCTGTCTGCCCTTCTCGCGCGGCGCCTTCGTCGTCGGCTCGCCGATCTGGATCCCCCGCGAAGGCGGCGAGGCGGAGGAACACCGCCTCGCGGTCGAGATGGCGCTCAATAAGGTCCACGAACGCGCGGCGGAGATGGTCGTGGCCTGAGGCCGCCGCCGCACGGCATACGAAGTTTCGTGATCCGCCAGGCGGATTGTCTCGCGGCCCGGCATCGGGCAATGATCCGGCGCCTTCAGCAACCCCTCGCCGACCGGGTCCAAACATGTCCGCCGAGTTCGCCCGCCGCGCCGTCGTGCTCGGCCTCCTGACCGCCGTTGCGCCTTCGGCGATCGACATGTATCTGCCCGCCTTCGGCGCGATCGCGGCCCATTTCCAGACGACCGACGCCGAGGTTCAATTGAGCCTCGTCACCTTCTTCGCGGCGCTCGCGATCGGGCAGATCCTCTATGGGCCGGTGTCGGACGCGATCGGGCGCAAGAGGCCGATCCTGTTCGGCCTCGCCCTCTTCGTCGCGAGCTCGATCGGCTGCGCTTTCGCCCCGAACATCGAGACCCTGATCGCCCTGCGCTTCCTGCAGGGCCTCGGCGGCTGCGCCGGCACCGTCGTCACGGTCGCCGTTGTGCGCGATCTCTACAGCGGCGGCGAGGCGGCGCGGATGCTCTCGCTCACCCTGCTCGGCCTCAGCCTGTCGCCGATCCTCGCCCCGATCGCCGGCGGGGCCCTGATCGCCGTCGGCACCTGGCAGTGGATCTTCGGCGCCCTCGTCGCCATCGGCGTCCTGATGCTCGGCTTCGTGGCGCTGTTCCTGCAGGAAAGCCTGCCGCCGGCGCGGCGCAACAAGGTGAGCGTCGGCTCGAGCCTCCTCGCCTTCGCCCGGCTCCTGTCAAGCGGCTGGTTCATGACGGCGACGATGACGGCCGGCTTCACCCAGGCGGCGCTGCTCTCCTATGTCGGCGGTTCGTCGTTCGTGTTCATGACGCTGCACGGCGCCTCGCCGCTGCTCTACAGCGCGATCTTCGCGAGCAATGCCGTCGCCATCATCGGCGGCGCCCAGTTCAACGGCTTCCTGATCCGCCGCTTCGGCTCCAAGGCGCTCATCAGCGTGGCGCTCATGGTCTTTCTCGCCGCGGCGCTCGCCCTCTATCTCGTCGTCGGCCTGTTCGGTGCCGGCTTATGGACGACGGTCGCCCTCATCTTCGTCACCCTCGCCGGCATGGGCCTCATCATGCCGACCGCCACGATGCTCGGCCTCGAGCCGTTCGGCGCCATGGCGGGCACGGCCGCGGCGCTCGGCGGCGCGCTCCAGTTCACCACGAGCGCGCTCGCCACCTTCCTCGTCAGCGCGCTTGCCGACGGCACCGCCCGCCCGCTCGTCGGGGTGATGGCCGCCTCGGCGATCGCCGCGGGCCTCTCCTGGCTCGCCTTCCTGAAACTCAGCACCCGCGTCGCCGCCACCAACCCGGCCTGAGTGGGCGAAGCACAGGGGCGGCGAAGGCCGCCGGTCGGTGCTGGGAACGCCGCGCGCCCTTTCGCCCCGATTCCGGCTGAAAATTCGCGTTCTCTCCCTATGATGCGGGCGTGGGATTCGGAGTGGGCCCGGCTCGGCCCGCGAACGTCGCGGTCAGCCGGTCAATTTGGCCACGAGGACGAGGAGCGGCGATGAAATCCGATGTCGTGCTCGAGATCACCCCGCAGGTCCTGCTCAAGGCCTATGCCTGCGGCATCTTTCCCATGGCGGAATCGGCGGACGATCCCGGCCTCTATTGGATCGAGCCGGAGCGGCGCGGCATCCTGCCCCTCGACGGCATGCACATCCCCCGCCGGCTCGCCCGCACCGTGCGCCAGGACGTCTTCGAGGTCCGCGTCGATCACGATTTCGCGGGGGTGATGGACGGCTGCGCCGCGCCCGCGCCCGGCCGCCGCAAGACCTGGATCAGCGGCCGCATCCGCAAGCTCTACGGCGACCTCGCCGCGCTCGGCCATTGCCATTCGGTCGAGTGCTGGCAGAACGGCGCGCTCGTCGGCGGGCTCTACGGCGTGCGGCTTGGGCGCGCCTTCTTCGGGGAGAGCATGTTCACGCGGGTGCGCGACGCCTCGAAGGTCGCGCTCGTCCACTTGGTGGCCCGGCTCGCGGCCGGCGGCTTCACGCTGCTCGACACCCAGTTCATCACCGACCACCTCGCGAGCCTCGGCGCGATCGAGGTGAGCCGCCGCGATTACCAGAAGCGGCTCGATGCGGCACTCGACGGGTTCGGCGATTTCTTCGCCCTGCCGGCGACGGCGAGCGGCGCGGACGCCCTCGCCGCGCTCGGCCTCGATCAATCCTCGGGCGGCTCGGTCGCGTTCTGATCCGGCGTCGCGGTCCCGGAGGGGACCTCCGGCCGCGGCTCGGGCATCGGATACCAATCCGGCGGGCGCTTGATGACGTCGATGATCTCGCTCGCGAAACGCGAGGAATCGAAGCCCTGGGGCGGGGGAACGTCGGAGGCGACTTTGCAGTCCGTCAGCCACACGTCGTAAATCGGGTGATCGACGGCGTTGAGGCCGGGGCTCGCGGCGAACATCCAGCCGGTGAAGATGCGCTGGATCTTGTTGTCGAGGGTGATCTCGTCCACCTCGACGAAGGAATCCGTCTGCGGCGCCTCGGTCGAGGGGCGCGTATAGCAGGCCTTCGGCGTGATGCGCAGCGCGCCGAACTGCACCGTCTCGTCCATATAGACGTCGAACGAAATGATGCGCCCGGTGATCTTGTCGAGCCCGGAGAACACCGCAATGGGGTTCGAGATCTTGTCGTCCGCCTGGACGGCGGGTGCCGTGGCGCCGAGCGTGGCGCCCGCGAGCGCCACCAGGCCGATAATGCTTGACCGCACGCCGATCCGTCCTCCGCGGGGTCCCGACCGAAAACGCCGCCGTGACACCGGCCGCTCGGGATCGGATCGCTGATTATCACCCGCTTTTGGCGCTGGAAAGGCGCAAAGCCGGCGGAGCGGCGGGCGCCGCGCCCTTTTCGCGCGGCTGTGTCCGGCCGGTCGTCCCGGTGCCGCGCCGTGATCAGGGGAGCGGCGCGCGCTCGTCTTCGGCGACGTCGGCGATGAGGCGGGCGAGCGCGCGGAAATCGTCGGCGTTGCGCGAGGCGCTGCGCCAGGCGAGGCCGATGATCCGCTTCGGCTCCGGCGCCTCGAACGGCACGACCGCGATGCGCGGATCGTCGTGGACCTCGGACTTGACCGCGATCTCCGGCAGCAGCGTCACGCCGTAGCCGTTCGCCACCATCTGCATGATGGTCGACAGGCTCGTCGCGCCGAGTTCGTTGCGGATGCCGGCATTGGCACTGCGGCAGAAGGCGAGCGCCTGATCGCGCATGCAGTGGCCCTCTTCGAGGAGCAGCAGCTTCTCCCGCGAGAGGATCGCCGGATCGGCGGCGCGCAGCCGGTCGAGCGCGGGCGTCCGCCGCGCCGCGAGGAGGAAGCGGTCCTCGAACAGCGGCTCCGTCACGATCCCCGCCTCCGAGACGGGGAGCGCCAGCACCAGCGCGTCGAGCCGGCCGGCGAGCAGGTCCTCGACGATGACGCCGGTCAGCGCCTCGCGGATCTCGAGGTTGAGATCGGGATGGTCGCGGTGGATGACCGGCAGCACCGTGGGCAGCAGATAAGGCGCGATCGAGGGGATGATGCCGAGCCGCAGGCGGCCGGCGAGCAGGCTCGACCGCCGGCGCACCGCGTCCATGAGGGCGCCGACCTCCTCGAGGATCGCCTCGCCCCGCCGCGCCACCTCGTGGCCCGCGTCGGTCAGCGCGATGCCGCTCGGCCGGCGCTCGACGAGCTGGGCGCCGAGGGCGAGCTCCATCTCGCGGATCTGCTGGGACAATGCCGGCTGCGTCACGGCACATTCGGCCGCCGCCTTGCCGAAATGGCGGTGGCGTACGAGGGCCCGGAAATAGCGGAGCTGCCGCAGCGTGATCATGGGCGATCAGATATTCTTATCCCGCCCACCCCGCAATGCGCGGGCGGGCGAGCGCCGCCGCGATCAAACCTCGTAGATCGCCTTGTAGGTGTCGCGCAGCACCGCCTTCTGCACCTTGCCCATGGCGTTGCGTGGCAGATCCTCGACGAAGAACACCCGCTTCGGCTGCTTGAAGCGGGCGAGCCGGCCTTCGAGCGCGTCGAGCACCGCCGCCTCGTCGAGCAGCACGGCGGGCGCCCGCACCACGACCGCCGTCACCCCCTCGCCGAAATCCGGGTGCGGCACGCCGATGACCGCGCTCTCGACGACGCCGGGGATCTGGTCGATCTCGGTCTCGACCTCTTTCGGGTAGACGTTGAGGCCACCCGAGATGACGAGATCCTTGTCGCGCCCGACGATCTGGACGTAGCCGGCGCGGTCGATCAGGCCGAGGTCGCCGGTGACGAAATAGCCGTCGGGACGGAACTCCGCCTCGGTCTTCTCCGGCATCCGCCAATAACCCTTGAAGACGTTGGGGCCCTTCACCTCGATCATGCCGATGGTGCCGGGCTCGACCGGCATCGCGGTGTCGCGATCGACCACCCGAACGGAGATCCCCGGCAAGGCCGGCCCGACGGTCCCGGCGACGCGCGGCCGGTCGTAGGGGTTCGAGGTGATCATGTTGGTTTCCGTCATCCCGTAGCGCTCGAGGATGATCTGACCGGTGCGCTCGGCGAAGGCGCGGAATGTCTCGGGGAGGAGCGGCGCGGAGCCGGAAACGAACAGGCGGATGTGGCGCACGACGTCCCGGTTCAGACCCGCATGGGCGAGCAGGCGCACATAGAAGGTCGGCACGCCCATCAGGACCGTGGCACGCGGCATCAGGTGGATCACCTCGCCGGCGTCGAAGCGCGGCAGGAAGATGATCGCGGCCCCGGAGAACAGCACCGTGTTGATCGCCACGAACAGGCCGTGGGTGTGGAAGATCGGCAGGGCGTGGATCAGCACGTCGTCGCGGGTGAAGCGCCAGGCCTCGACGAGCGCCCGGGCGTTCGAGGCGAGGTTCTCGTGGGTGATCATGGCGCCCTTGGAGCGCCCCGTCGTGCCCGAGGTGTAGAGGATGGCGGCGAGATCGTCGGGACCGCGCGCGACGTCGGCGAACACGGCCTTGTGGTGGTCGAGCCGCTCCATCAGCGTGCCGGTGCCGTCGACGCCCAGCGTATCGACCGCCCGCACCGAATGGGCGAGCGCGATCGCCTCGATGCCGGTCGCGTTGTCGGGCGAGACGACGATCAGGGCGGGCTCGGAATCGGCAATGAAATAATCGAGCTCGACGAGCGTATAGGCGGGGTTGAGCGGCACGAAGACCGCGCCGGCGCGCACGCAGGCGATGTAGAGCACGATCGCCTCGACGCTCTTCTCGACCTGTACCGCGACCCGGTCGCCCGGCTTGACGCCGCGCGCGACGATGGCGTTCGCCATGCGGCCCGACCAGCCGAGGAGATCGCCGTACGTGAGCCGCCGCCGGCCCACCGGATCGATGAAGATCTTTTCCGGCTCCGGCATGGCCTGCCGAATCGACCCGAACAAGTGGTTGGCCATCCGGCGGTTCCCGATCCTTACGCGCGGCGAGCGCCGGATTTTTCCGGCCCCCTCCGCCCCATCGCCCCGTCGCGCGAGCCCGTCCCGTCGCCGGGTCGCGAGCCCACGCGCGCCCGGTCGCCGATTCGGCGCCCGCGTCGCGCTTCTCCGACGATAGGCTTGACAAGTAAAGCCGCGCTTTCCGCCGACGGTTCTACTCGAAAATCATCAAATGACGCACGGGCGCCCGCCCGCCTCAGCGGGCAGAGAGCGGGTGGGTGGTGAGCGGCGCGCGCTGGCGGCCCTCTTCGTCGAAATTCGCAGGGTCGAGCCACGCCTCGAAGGCCGCCTTCACCGCCGGCCATTCGCGGTCGATGATCGAGAACCACGCCGTGTCGCGGTTGCGGCCCTTGTAGACGATGGCCTGGCGGAAGATGCCCTCGAAGGTGAAGCCGAACCGGGTCGCCGCCGCGCGCGACGGGGCGTTCAGGCTGTCGCATTTCCACTCGTAGCGGCGATAGCCGAGCTCCTCGAAGACGCGGCGCATCATGAGATACATCGCCTCGGTGGCGACCCGGGTGCGCTTCAGGCGCGGCGCGAAATTGATGTGGCCGACCTCGATCACGCCGTTGACGGGATCGATGCGCAGGAACGCCGCGACGCCGGCAGGCATGCCGCTCTCGTCGAGGATCGCATGGAACAGCGGATCGTCGCCGCCGGCGACGGTGCCGAGCCAGATCCGGTAATCGTCGAGGGTCGGCGGCGCGTCGATACCGAGATAGGTCCAGTTGCGCCCGTCCGCATCGTCGGCGAGGGCGGCGTAGAGATCGGGCGCATGCAGGTCGATGTCGAGCGGCTCGACCCGCGCATACCGGCCGACCATCGGGGTGCGCGGCGGCCGCGGCCGCGCCGTCCAGGCCGGCACCGGCGTTCCGACCGGTTGTGAAGGCATCGTGCGGTCCCCTTCGGTCGTCATCGTCGGCTCCGGTGTCGCTGCGCGGGTCTTTCGCCCGCCGGGGCAGATGGTCGCGCAGATCAGCGGGCGGGAACCGCGCTCGCGATGGCGAGGAAGTCGGCCGCTTTGAGGCTGGCGCCGCCGATGAGGCCGCCGTCCACGTTCGGAATCGCCAGGATTTCCTTCGCGTTCGACGGCTTCAGCGAGCCGCCGTAGAGGATGCGCATGCCGCGCCCCTCGACGCCGAATCGGGCAACCAGCAGGTCCCGGATGTGGCCGTGCATATATTCGATGTCGGCCGAAGTCGGAGTGAGGCCGGTGCCGATCGCCCAGATCGGCTCATAGGCGATGACGAGACGGTCGTCGGTCGCGCCGTCCGGCACGGAATGGGCGAGTTGGCGCTCGACGACGGAGACGGCGGTGCCGGCGTCGCGTTCAGCGCGGGTCTCGCCGACGCAGATGATGGCGGCGAGACCCGCGCGCCACGCGGCGAGCGTCTTGGCGTGGACCATCGCGTCGGTCTCGTCGAGGATGGCGCGGCGCTCGGAATGGCCGACGATCACCGCCGAGGCACCGGCGTCGGCCAACATTTCCGCGGAGAGGAAGCCGGTATAGGCGCCGAAGGTCTCGGTGTGGGTGTCCTGCGCGCCGACGGAGACGGGTGAACCAGCGGCGAAATCGGCGAAGAGGGTGAGCAGCGTCACCGGCGGGCAGACAAGAATGTCGGCACGGCCGACGAGCTCGGGCGTCGCCCCGGCGATCATCGCCTCGAACTCGCCCTTGGAGGCCCTGAGCCCGTTCATCTTCCAGTTGCCGGCGATCAGGGGCTTCGGGGTCGGCATCGGCGTTCCTCTCTTGTGAGATCTTATGGCGTCCGCAAGGGCCGCGCGACCCGCGCGAAAATCGTTCCGCGATTCAACCGCTTGCCGCGAGGAGCCGCAGCAGGCGCAGCGATCCGGCGCTGAGGCCATGCTCTAGCAAAAGCGCATGCTGCGTCCAAGAGGCCGGCGTCGGACCGCAGAGCGGCATTTCCAGCGGCTTCCGACCAGCGATCCGTCGTTGTTCCCCAGCGTTCTTGCCCGGCGCATCCCCCGTCACTATGATCCGCGCCGAATTGAAGGATCGGGCGGGATCGTCCCGCCGGCGAAGCGGCTGAAATATAAAGAACCATGCTCAATCAAATGCGCCGGGGAGCGGCGAACTGGATCGCCAAGGTCTTCATGGGGGTCCTCGTCGTCAGCTTCGTGGTGTGGGGGGTCGCCGACGCCTTCCGCAGCAACGGCCTGACCGTGGTCGCGACCGTGGGCAACACCGACATCCCGGTGGAGCAGTTCCAGACGGACTATAACCGCGCGCTTCAGCAGCTCGGCCAGCAGATGGGCCGCCCGGTGTCGTCGGCGGAAGCCGTGCAGTTCGGCCTGCCGCAGCAGGTGCTGAGCCGCCTCGTCACCGAGGCCGCGATGAGCGACGCCGGCAAGCAGCTCAATATCGGCCTGTCCGACGACGAGCTCGGCCGCCAGATCGAAGCCGATCCGAACTTCAAGAACGCGAACGGCGATTTCGACAAGAACCGCATGATCCAGCTCATCGCCGCCAACGGCATGAACGAGCAGACCTATGTGGACGCCGCCCGCAGCCTCGCGAAGCGCCGTCAGCTCATCGAGGGGCTGGTGGGCGGCCTCGAAGCCCCGACCGTGATGGTCAAGGACTTCGACCTCTACATGAACCAGGAGCGCACGGTCCGCTATCTCGACGTGCCGCCGCGGGCGATCAAGCCGATCGGCGAGCCGACGGCGGATCAGCTCAAGGCGTTCTACGAGGCGCACAAGGCCGAGTTCCGCGCGCCTGAATATCGCTCCGCGACCTTCGTCGTGCTCGATCCGGCGACGCTCGCCGATCCCTCGAAGGTCAGCGACGCGGACGCCCAGGCCGCCTACGACCGCGACAGCGGCTCCTACGGCACGCCCGAGACCCGCGCCGTCCAGCAGATCCCCTTCCCCGACAAGGCCGCGGCGGACGCCGCGCTCGCCAAGCTCAAGGGCGGCGGCACGCTCGATCAGGTGCTTGCCGACCGCAAGCTGACGGAGAAGGACATCGATCTCGGCACGGTGGCAAAGACCGGCCTCGTCGACCCGAAGATCGCGGATGCCGTGTTCTCGCTGCCCGTCAACCAGTTCGCCGAGGTGGACGGCCGCTTCGGCCCGGTCATCGTGCGGGTGACCGCCATCGAGCCCGCGGCCCGCAAGCCGTTCGACAGCGTGAAGGACGACATCAAGCAGCAGATCGCAGCCGAAAAGGCGAAGCGCGACCTGCTGACCACCTACGATTCGGTCGAGGACGCCCGCGCGGCCGGCTCCACGCTGAAAGAGATCGCGGCGAAGAACAAGCTGCCGTTGACCGAGGTCGCCGGCGTCGATTCGACGGGCAAGACCGCAGCCGGCCAGACGGTCGACATCCCCGGCGGCAGTGACGGCCTCTCGGCGGTGTTCACCGGCGAGGTGGGCGGCGACCACGATCCCGTGAAGCTGCCGAGCGGCGGCTTCGTGTGGCTCGACGTCACCGATGCGAAGCCGGCCCACGACCGCCCGCTGGACGAGGTGAAGCCGGAAGTCGCCGGTGCCTGGAAGTCCGACGAGACCCAGAAGGCGCTGGCCGCCAAGGCCGACGAGGTCGCCGCCGCGATCCGCAAGGGCGAGACGATCGACGCCGCCGCCCAGGCGCTCGGCACCGACGTGAAGACCTCCGCCGCCTTCAAGCGCAACACGACCGCCGCGGGCCTCACGCCTCAGGCGATCGACGCCGCCTTCTCCGGCCCGCAGGGCACGGTCGCGACGGCGCCGTCGGAAGCCGGCGGCCGCAGCGTGCTCGTCGTCGCGAGCGTCACCGACCCGACCTTCTTCGCCGACGGGCCGCAGACCGTGCAGCTCAAAGAGAAGCTCACCCAATCGCTCGCCAACACCCTGCTCGGCGAATATGTGGCCGAGATGCAGAAAGTGTCGGGCGTGAAAATCAATCAGGCCGCCTTGCAGCGGATCGTGTCGCCGAATCCGGAATCCTGATCGGCTTTGACAGACGGACGTCGTCGGAGGGGCGGATGGCGGAACTGAAACCATTCATCGCCAAGGTCGCCGCCGGCATGGCGCTGGAGCGACACGAGGCGGAAGCGGCGTTCGACGTGATCATGTCGGGCGAGGCGACGCCGGCGCAGATCGGCGGCTTCCTGATGGCGCTGCGCGTTCGCGGCGAGACGCCCGACGAGATCGCCGGGGCGATAGGATCGATGCGCTCGCGCATGCTCCCGGTCTCGGCGCCCGCCGAGGCGATCGACGTGGTCGGCACCGGCGGCGACGGCGTCGGCACCTACAACATCTCGACCTGCTCGGCCTTCGTGGTCGCGGCCTGCGGCGTGCCGGTCGCCAAGCACGGCAACCGGGCGCTGTCGTCGAAATCCGGCGCGGCGGACGTGCTCCGCGCGCTCGGCGTCGAGATCGAGCTTGCGCCGGACCGCATTGCGCGGTGCGTCGAGGAGGCGGGCGTCGGCTTCATGTTCGCCCCCGCCCACCATGCGGCGATGAAGCATGTCGGCCCGGCCCGCGTCGAACTCGGCACCCGCACCGTCTTCAATCTGGTCGGCCCGCTGTCCAACCCGGCCTCGGTGCGCCGTCAGCTCGTCGGCGTCTACGACCGGCGCTGGATCGAACCGGTCGCCCAGGTGCTCGCCTCGACCGGCTCGATCCGGGCCTGGGTCGTCCACGGCTCCGACGGGCTCGACGAGGTGACCGTGACCGGCCCGACCCACGTCGCCGCCCTCGAAGACGGCGTCGTGACCACGTTCGACGTGACGCCCGAGGCGGTCGGCCTCGCCCGCTGGCCGATCGAGGCGCTGAAGGGCGGCGATGCCGGCGTGAACGCCGCGGCGCTCTTCGCCGTGCTCGACGGCACGCCGGGCGCCTACCGCGACTGCGTGCTGATGAATGCCGGTGCGGCTCTGGTGATCGCCGGGAAGGCCGACGATCTCGAAGCCGGCGTCGCCCTCGCGGCGGAGGCGATCGACAGCGGCGCGGCCCGCGCACGCCTGGAGCATCTGGTCCTGATCTCCAATCGGGAGTAGGACGACGGCGATACCGAACGGAGCGTCCCATCGGTCGCCGCCTCGCGGGCGGCCCGGAAGGGCGCTCCGGTGAACCGGGACGCATCCGCATGAGGCGGACGAGGCCGTCCCCGGGGAGAACGAGATGAACGCCATCGCCGCGCAGAACGACAAGGCCGACGTGCTCAAGCGCATCGAGGCCTACAAGCTGCGCGAGATCGCCGACGCCAAGGCCGCGGTTCCCGAAGCCGAGATGCGGGCGCGCGCCAGCGCCGCCCTGCCGGCCCGCGACTTCCTCGCCGCGCTGCGCCAGACCGTCGTGGAAGGCCGCACTGCGCTCATCGCCGAGATCAAGAAGGCGAGCCCGTCGAAGGGGCTGATCCGCCCCGACTTCGACCCGCCGGCGCTCGCCCGCGCCTATGCCGAGGGCGGCGCGACCTGCCTCTCGGTGCTGACGGACGAACCCTCTTTCCAGGGCCACCCGGATTTTCTGATCTCCGCCCGCGCCGCGGTGTTCCTGCCGGTGCTGCGCAAGGATTTCCTCTACGACCCCTATCAGGTCTATCAATCGCGTGCGCTCGGGGCCGACTGCATCCTCGTCATCATGGCCGCGGTGGACGATGCGACCGCTCTCGCCCTCACCGAGACCGCGCACGGCCTCGGCATGGACGCCCTCATCGAGGTCCATGACGAAGAGGAGCTCGAACGAGCGCTCGCGCTGCCCTCCCCGCTGATCGGCATCAACAACCGCAATCTGCGCACCTTCGAGACGTCGCTCACCGCGAGCGAGCGACTCGCGCCGCTGGTGCCGCGCGACCGCTTCCTGGTCGGCGAATCGGGGATCTTCACCCCCGAGGACGCCGCCCGCCTCGCCGCGGTCGGCATCCGCTGCCTGCTCGTGGGCGAGAGCCTGATGCGCCAGGACGACGTCACCGCGGCGACGCGCGCGCTGCTCGAACGTCGGGCCTGAGCCATGACGACGGGCGGCGCCGGCTCCCTCACGCATCTCGACGAGACGGGCGCGGCGCGGATGGTCGACGTCTCGGACAAGGACGTGACGGAGCGCGTCGCGGTTGCCGAGGGTGCGGTGCGCATGGCCCCCGAGACGCTCGCCCTGATCGAGCGCGGCGAGGCACCGAAGGGCGACGTGATCGCGACCGCCCGCATCGCCGGCATCATGGGGGCGAAGCGGACGGCCGATCTGATCCCGCTCTGCCATCCGCTCGCGCTGCAATCGGTGAAGGTCGAGATCACGGCCGATGCCGACCTGCCGGGCTACCGCGTCCGCGCGACCGCCAAGGTGACGGCCCGCACCGGCGTCGAAATGGAAGCGCTGACGGCGGTCTCGACCGCCTGCCTCACCCTCTACGACATGGCGAAGGCGGTTGATCGCGGCATGACGATCACCGATATCCGCCTCGTCTCGAAGACCGGCGGCCGCTCCGGCGCGTGGCACGCGGCCGACTGAACGAGCCGCCGGGACCGCCGCACCGAACGCCGGGACGCCCGCTCGATCCGAACGGGCCATGCCGGCGCGAAGCGAGGATCGCCATGTCGTCCGACACCACAGCCCCGTCTTCCGCGCCCGCCAAAACCGGTGCGTCGCCGCTCCTGCCGGTCGACGAGGCGCTCGCCCGTGTCCTCGCCGGAGCCGGACCGTGCGGTCACGAATCGGTGCCGCTCGTCGAGGCTGCCGAACGGGTGCTCGCCTCCGACCTCAAGGCCCGCCGCCGCCAGCCGCCGTTCGACGCCTCGGCGATGGACGGTTACGCCGTGCGCGCGACGGATGCGGCCGAGGCCCCGGCCCGCCTCGCGGTGATCGGCGAGGCGATCGCCGGTCGCCGCTTCGACGGAACGGTGGGACCCGGCCAAGCGGTGCGGATCTTCACCGGCGCGCCGGTGCCGCAAGGCGCCGACGCCGTCCTGATCCAGGAGAACGCGGAGCGGCACGACGGCGGCGAGATCGCCGCCCTCGAACCCGTGCGCCCGGGCCAACACGTCCGCCGCGCCGGCTTCGATTTCGAGGAGGGGCAGATTCTGCTCACCGCGGGCCGCCGGCTCGATTTCCGCGCGCTCTCGCTCGCCGCCGCGATGAACCATCCGGTCGTGCCGGTCGTGCGCCGGCCCAAGGTGGCGATCCTGTCGACCGGCAGTGAGTTGGTGCCGCCCGGCACCATCCCCGGACCGGACGAGATCGTCGCCTCCAACCACCTCGGCATCGCCGCCCTCGTCACCGCGAACGGTGGCATCACGCTGCCGCTCGGCATCGCGGAGGACGATATCGGCACCATCGCCGCGCGTATCCGCGAGGCAATCGAGAGCGAGGCTGACGTGCTGGTGACGCTCGGCGGCGCGTCGGTGGGCGACCACGATCTCGTCGCTGCGGCGTTGAAGAGCGAGAACGTCAAGCTCGACTTCTGGAAGATCGCGATGCGCCCCGGCAAGCCGATGATGTTCGGCACCGTCGGTGGCCTGCGCGTGCTGGGCCTGCCGGGCAATCCGGTGTCGAGCCTGATCGGCGGCTTCCTGTTTCTCGCCCCCCTCGTCGCGGCGCTCGCCGGGCGCGGCGCGGCGGCCCCGGTGCCCGAGGAGGGACGGCTCAGCACGGCGATCAAGGCGAACGACACGCGGCGGGATTATCTGCGCGCCCGCCTCTCCCGCGACGCCGACGGCGTCGCCGTGGTGACGCCGCTCGGCGTCCAGGATTCCTCGATGATGTCGGCGATGGTCGAGGCCGATGCCCTGCTCATCCGCGAGCCGTTCGCCCCGGCCGCGGAGGCCGGGGCACCCTGCCGCTTCCTGCGGCTCTGATCCTCAGTTCGGCGCGGACGGGGACGCCGCGAGCGCGGCGGCCTCCTCCGCGGTGCACCGCGGTCGAGCGCGCAAGGGCCGCCGCACCAGAACGAGGGCAAACGCGACACACACCGCGGCGATCCAGCCGATCGTGCCGACACTGCCGTAGGCGATCGCCAGCGAGCCGAGGCTCGCCCCGATCGAGACCCCGAGATAGGTCGCCGAGGCGTTGAGCGACAGCGAGATCGGCGCGAGCTTCGGATCGAGCCAGACGAGGCGCGCCTGCTGGATCGATGGAAAGGCCCAGCCGTCGATGCCCCACACCGCGATGGCGACGACGGCGACGATCGCGCCGAACGGCCGCGCCAGATCCTCTGCGAGGGCGAGCGCGACGAAGGTCGCCATCAGCACCGAGAGCACGATCGTCATCAGCCGCTTCGGGTGGAAGCGGTCCGCCGCCCAACCGCCGCCCAGATTGCCGATCGTGCCGCCGAGGCCGAACAGGAACAGGAACGGGGCGACCCAGGCACCGTGCACGCCGACCACGGCGCCGAGATAGGGCGCGAGGTAGGTGTAGACGCAGAAGGCGCCCGCGAGCCCGATCACCGTGACGAGCAGCACGGAGAGGATCTCCGGCCGCCGCATCACCGCGAGGCGCTCGCCGAAGCCGATCGCCTTCATCCCCGCCATCGGCTTCAGAAAGATCGCGATCCCGAGCGCCGCGAGCGAGGCGAGACCGGCGACGCCGTAGAACGTGGCCCGCCAGCCGAACTGGCCGCCGACCACCGCCCCGAGGGGCACGCCGATCAGGATCGCGCCGGTCAGCCCGACATAGACGTAGGAGATCGCCCGGCCGCGCCGCTCCGGGCCGCCGACGGCGGCCGCATAGGCGCCGGCGGTCGGCATGAAGAGGCCGGCGGCGAGGCCGAGCAGCACGCGGGCGGCCATCAGGGTCGTGTAATCGGGCGCGATCGCCGCGAGCGCGTTGCCGATCGCGAAGGCGGTCATCGCGGCGAGCAGCACGCGCTTGCGCTCCACCCCGCCGGAGACGACCGCGATGACCGGCGAGCCGAGGGCATAAGCGAGGGAGAAGGCGGTGACGAGATGGCCGGTCATCGGCACCGTGGTGCCGAGATCCGTCGCCATGGCCGGCAGGAGGCCCGCCACCATGAAGCTTTCGGTGCCGAGCGCGAAGGCGCCGAGCGTGAGCCAGACGATGGTACGGAACATGGCCACCTCGATAGTTCAATAAATCTTGGACATCAAATGCGCCGCCTGCCGGGCCGGTGTCAAGGAGTTCGATAAATATTGAACTCCTGCCGTCGGAGGCGTACATGCAGGCCATGGTGAAACCCATCGCCCATCCGGACGCCGATCAGATCGAGCTGTCCGCCGTGCTCGATGCCCTGAGCGATCCGATCCGCCGGGAGATCGTGCTGCGTCTGTCCGAGGCGGGCGAACTGCGCTGCGGCGCGTTCGGCGACACCTCGTCGAAGACCAACCTCACCTATCATCTGGCGCGGCTGCGCGAGGCGGGGATCCTGCGGATCCGCTGCGAGGGCGCCTGCCGCTGGAGTTCCCTGCGCACGGACGAGCTCGACGGCCGCTTCCCCGGCCTCCTGCGCGCCGTCCTCGACGCCGCGCGGCTCGAAGGCGGCGCCCGGCTCGGCGAGGCGCTGGTGGCTCGGGACGTGTCGGACGAGGCGAACCCGCCGAGATGAGGTCTTGCCCTGGAGCCGGTGCGCTCCGAGGCCCGGAAGCTGACATATTCCGAGGCGCCTCGTCGGGAGGTGTCCCGAGACCTCTCCGCTTCCCCTTCGCCCCGCTCGCGGGGAGAAGGGACGGCGGCGGCGTGTTCCCGAACTGCAAAAGCTCCCCTAACCCAAGCCCTACGGCTTTGCCGGCGTGGTCGCGGGCGGGGCGCCCGTCTCGCTCGCCGGCGCGGAGCGGCGGACGCGGATTTCGATGCGGCGGCGATTTTCCATGTCGAGCACGCTGTCCCCGGCCGTGAGGCGGCCGTCCGGCTCGATCAATTGCGCCGCGGAGAACGGCAGGACATTGATCCCGGCGAGCCGCGGGTCGGCCGCGAGCACCTGGACGACGGCGACGGCGCGGGCGAGCCCGAGGCCGGCATTGTCGGCGGGGGCGAGGCGGCCGATCGCCTCCTGCCCCTTCACCACCTTCACGATGTCCTGGTCGAGGTTCGAGGCGCCGCGGGCGACCGGCAATTCGTCGGTGTGGCCGATCACCTCGACCACGTCGACATTGTATTGCTTGATCATATCGACCAGACGCGGGACGACGAAGTCCTTGAGCTGCTTCTCGAAAGCCGGCGTGAGCTCGGCGCTGCCGCTGCGGAAATAATAGCCGTCCGCCTCGCTCAGGCTGATGATCGGCGGCCAATCGTGTTCGCCACGCCCGGGGGCAGCGGCGCTGGCGGCGGCACTCGCGGCGCGCTCGGCGTCGCGGCCGGCATCGATCACATGGCCGACCGTCTCCGCATCCTTCGGCGCGATCTGGCGGGCCGCCAGGGCGTCGAGAACCGGCTTCCAGGCCTGATATTTCTCCGCCTCGGCCCGCGCCTCGTCGACGGTGAGCCCGCTCTTGTGCAGCTCCTCGACAGCGGCGTAGCGCTCGACGAGCTTCTGCCAGAACGCGCCGATCGGTGGCGGATTGGCACCGCCGGCGCGGTGGCGCAGTTCCTCGGCGAGGAGCGGCTGGGTCTTGATCTCGGCGAGCACGGCCTCGTTGCCGGCGGCGATCCGGCGGGCGGTGACGAGTTCCGCTTCGACTTGGCGCAGCTTCTCCCGCTCGTGGGCGAACAGGCCCGCGACGCCCATCAAGAGGCAGAACACCAGAAGGAGCATGATCTCGGCCATGGTGAGGCCGAGCACCATGCCCTCGCGGAACGAGCGGCCCTGGCGGGACACCGTCTCCATCAGCCGACCTGCTCGGCCGGGCCGGCTGCACCCGGCCGGGCCGGGGGGACCCGGCATCGGCCGCGGCCTCGCCTTCGTGGGCACCCTCGGCCGGCAGCGTCTCAGGCTTCGTCTCTGGCTCCATCTCGGGCGCGGGCTCGGCGAAGAGCGGCAATTGCGGCTCGTCGGCACCGCGGGCCCCGTCCGCGGCGACGATCTCGGCGGCGGGCGCGCTGGCTCCGACGAGCGAGGCGAGATCGCGCGCGGCATAAGGCGACGACGCCGTCCGCGTGGAAGCCCCCTCGCCCGTCCCTGACGACGGCATCCGGCCCGCCCGCAGCTCGGCGGCGATGATGCCGAGAGAGGTCACCGCCTCGCCGAGGCGCGCCGTCTCGGTGTTGCTACGCCGCGCCATCGCCTCGAGCGTCTCGATCAGGCGTTCGATCATCGGATCGAAGCGCATGCCGATGACGTTGTCGGACTGGTTGAGGGACGTCGCACGCTTTGTCAGCGCATCGAAGCTGCGGGTGATGTCCTGGGTCGCGCGGGCGAGGTCGGCGCTCGCCTCGGAGACCCGCCCGGTGCCGACATTGAGCACCTCTGCGACCGCGGCGAGGAGCTCCTGAAGCATGGTCGCCGTACGCTCCGCCGCGGCGTCCAACGGCTCGGACGACTTCCGGCTCGTCACTTCGAGCGCCGCGATGAGGGCGTTGCCGGCCTCCTCGGTGCGCTTGGCGATCTCGAGGAAGCTGTCGCGCACCGCCTGTTCCTGGCTGCGGCGGAAATGGGCCATCTCGACCACGGTCGAATCGAGCTCGCGGCGGACCCGGCGCGCCGCATCGGCGAGTTCGAGGCGCGCCGTGCGCTCGATGTCGACGGGATCGCGCCGCATCTGCCCGAACAGCACGCGCAGCGCGACGCCGGTGATGGTCGAGCCGATCGCGACGCCGAAATTGCGGACGATGGTGTCGGCGGAGCCTTCGGCGGTGAACTGGTAGAGCGACACCCCGAGGCTCGTCAGGGTGTAGAGGAAGCCGAGATAATAGAGGTTGTCGCCCGATTGGTCGGGTCTGAGCGACAGCCGCGGCACGAAGGCGAGCAGCCCCGCATAGAGGATCATCAGCACGATCGGCACGCCGGTCACGACCGGCGCCGGCGCAGCGAGCGTCTTCGCCGCGATGATGAAGGCGACGCCGGCGACGAGGAACAGGAGGAAGGCGGCGATGTCGCCGCCCCCGCCCCGGCCGAACCCGTCGGCCGCGTTGTGCTCGCGGTCCGCCATCAGCCTTCTCCCTGCAGACGTTCCGCCGCGTCGAGGCGGCCGCCGTTGTCATCGATCCAATCGGTCCAGAACTTGATATGGGCCGCGTCGTCGAACTTCTTGCCCGACTTGCGCTGGACATAGAGGATCGTCACCTCCGCCCCGTCGAGGTCGGTGTGGAGCTTGCGGTAGACGGGCGACGCGCGGAAGCGCTCGTAGGTGAGGTCGCCCTTGTATTGGCTGTAGCCGGGCGCGTTCTCCAGCATGTCGGAGACGACGACGAGATGCTTCGGGATCGCCTCGTTGGCCGCACCGGCGAAGCGCTGGACGGCGATCTCCTGGATCGTCGCGATGATCGGCGAGGTCTCCGATTGATCCAGGGCGAGGCCGCCCGAGAGCGCCTTCTCGAGCGGCGCCGAGAAATCCGCCTCCCAGCGGTGCTTCAGGAGCTCCGGATTGGCGGTGAACTCGCTCGCACCCTTGCCGTCTCCCGGATTGCAGCGGGAGAACACGACCTTGCCGCCCGCCGAGCCGGGATCGAGCAGGCGCAGTTCGAGCAGATCGTAGGGCGGCAGCGCCTTCGCCATGTCCTCGATCTTGGTCGTGATCTCGGCGCGGGTGACGTCGGGCAAGGCGTCCGAGGCGTCGACGAGCACGACGGTCACGCCGCGCGGTCCTGTGAGCGGGCACAACGTGGCGCGGTCGAGGGCCGGCGGCTTCGGGGTGAGGAAATAGAACGCGCCGAGCCCGCCGAGAGCGGCGAGCGCGACCACGATGAGGACGATGCCGACGACGTGGCTGCCGCCGGACGACCGCCTACGACGCCGCGAGCGCCGGGCCATGCCGCCCCTCCGCCTTTGCGCCGTCACCTTCGATCATGTCGTCGATCTGCCGATAGGTGGCGACCGCCGCCTCGAACTCGCCGTGGATCGCCTCGACGTGACGGACGAGCAGGGCCTGGGATTCGGCGATCTGGGTCCGCAATTCCTCGCGCATCGTATCCTGGGGCACGTCGATCTCGATGCGCTCCAGCGAGACGGCGTGGGAGAAATGGGTCGGCGCCGGCGCCTGCCGGGCGCGCACATTCGCCTCGCGATAGGTCGAGAGCAACGCGTTCGCCGCCCGCTCGATCTGCCGCTCGTGGGCGGCGAACAGCTTCACCACCCGGACCCGGTTGGCGACGATCGCCTCATATTCGGCCCGGCGCACCGAGAGGTCGCGGTCCGCCTCCTCAAGCGCCTCGGTCGCGTCGTCGCGGATTTCGCGCAGGCGGCCGATCAGGTCGGCCTTAGCGTCGATATAGACGTCGTGGGCGGCGGCGAGCCGCTTCTCGATGCCGCCATAGCCCGGATAGGGATCGTAGATGAAGAAGGCGTCGCCGAATGCGATCGCCGAAAAGAGCAGGCCGATCGCGAAGAACATCCACGATTTCATCTCGGCGAGGCCGAGCGGATCGGCGAGGATACGCCGCACCACCTCGACCCCGGCATCGCTCGCGAAGGTGCCGGAGATCTCGCGATAATGGGAGAGCGCGAGATTGAGGCCGATCGCGAAGGCGACATAGAACACGAGGCTCGCGAGCCCGATCAGCTTCATGAACCAGTTGCGGTGGAGCAGGCAGCGCACGCCGGCGGCGGCGATCGCAAAGCTGACGCCGACATTGAGCATGGCGAAGGTGAGCGCCTCCACGGCGCCGCCGACGAGCCCGAGCTCGCTGCCCTTCGACAGGAAGACGCCGTTCACCACCACCTCGAACACGAAGAGGACGAGGAGGATGCCGACCTTGAGGGTGAGCCCGCCGCCGGTGGCGGGCCGCGCCGTGCGGCGGATCTTGTGGCGGGTGCGGAAATCGGCCCGCTCGTCCTCGAGATCCTTGAGCTGACGCCGCAGCCGGTGCAGTTCGTCGCGACCCTGCGCCGCCTCGGCGCGGAACTCGCTCACCGCCTCCGGCGCGGCCTGGCGGATCAGCGCGAAGCGGCCCTCGAAATCGAGCACGGCGAGACGCTCTGTATAGGCGCGCATCTCCTCGGCGAGCACGCCGTGGGCCGCCTTGTGCTCCGACTGCACCTTCTCGACGATGCGGTTCTCGACCTCGTCGAACTGGGTCTGGAGCATCGCCGGCTCGTCACGTGCGCCGCGTTCGGCGCCGCGTTCGGAGAGCCTCAGCTCCACGGCGATGCGCTCGACCTCGAGATCGGGAAACACCTGGAGCGAGGGTCGATAATCGTGAGGGGCTTTGCGCAGGCCGGCGAGCAGCCGCGGCAGAACGGACGTGTTGGCCATGCGTCTCCTTGACACCGCGGCGATCATGATCCGCGCCGGCCGCACGGACTTGTGCCGACGATAGAGCATCCTTGTGTCAGCGGAATAAGGCGACCGAGCGTCGGGCCGACGCCGTGCCATCCTCGCGAAAGCCTCGGACGGTTGAGTGGGCATCGTGCGAGATGAGCTGAGCCCCGCAGAAGACTCGCAGAGCGGGCATTCCATGAGAAGCCACCGCCCCGCGCGCTGGAAATAATAATCCCGGGATTCTTGCGCAGATTCACCGAATCAGATCGACTCACGCTTAGTTCTCGACCGTAGCGCGGACCTTCGTTCCGTCACGGATTCGGCGTGCCATGCGGGGGAGTACGGCACAGTCGGCGTCTATCAGTCTATTCGAGCATTGATGAAGCTGCACGACCCCCGCCTCACGGCGGAGCATCGAGGGGGCGCACGTGACGAATCTGAATATCACCCTGAGTTCCGACCTTCGGAACCAGTTGACGACGGCGAGCGCCGCCGCAGGCCACGTCAATTTCCAGGTCGTCATCTTCGACAACAGCGGCACGACGCCGATCTACCAGCAGACCTACACCGACAGCGCCATCCCATCGAGCACGATCAACATCGCGCTGCCTGCTGACGTCGATAGTGGCAAAGCCTATTTCATCATCCAAAGCCAGGGCACCACAACCCCGGCTCTGAGTATCACGCAGCAGAGCGACATCAACTGGACCGACGCGCAGGATAAGAACTATCGCTACGACAGCATCGAGTTCAACCTCAGCGGCAGTCCGAACGACAAGGCCAACCTGACCTCGGTCGCCGGATTCGGCACCGGGATGATTCTCCAGGTTCCGAACGGCTCGACGACGGAATCCGCGAGCTTCCAATATTCCGCCTCGACGCTGCAAAACTCCTACCTGCACACGATCGGCGCGAACAATCAGGACACGTTGTCGTCCTTCTCGGACGGGCCGCTGAAGAACTCCGTGCGGGAGGCGATCTCCCCGACGACGTCGGTCGGCCAGGCCTCCGGCCAGCCCGGCTCCGGCATCTACAGCAACACCCAATGGGCGAGCTATATCGACAGCCTCAAGAACGCGGCCGCCGCGGACAAAGTCCATATCGCCGGGTATTTCAACGGCGCGAAAGATGCGAACGCCGTCTATCACAATGGCTCGTTCTACTCCTACCATCTCGAGTGGGATGCCGCGCAGAACGTGTTCTGGCTGAGCCCAACCGAGCAGAGCCAGGTCCAGGGCTACATCAAGATCGACCCGACCGAGCTGCAAAACAGCATCTATTCGACGCTCGGCGACGTCGAGATCTACAAGAGCAAATCGGATACGACACCCTATCAGATCCTCGACAACGGCGGGTCCGCCATGAATGTCGGGGACAACAACCAGTGGGGCACCGCCCTTCGCGACTTCCTGACCGGCTTCACCGCCGGCTTCTATGGCGTCACCGGGCAATCGGCGAACGCGGAGGTCACGACGCCGATCGACCTCAACAACAATTGGAACTGGGACCCGACCTACGGCTTCGGCCAGCATCTCACCAACGGTCAACAGCCGATCTTCACGGACCCGTATTCCGCCGTCTTCGCTGCCCATTCCAATTCTTACGGCTCCGCCTACTCCGATGCGCTGGCCAGCCAATATGCCAAGGGCGGTCCGCTATTGTCGCTTTACGACAGCGGCACCCACGCCAACGTGTCCGACATAAATCTGACGCTGCTCGGTGACGGCGAAACACCGGACAGCAATACGGCCAATTCTTACGTCGCGCCGACGATGTACAATTATATCGCCCCGACCGGCGGCCATTATCAGACGATGCCGGCGACCGAAGGCGATCCGGGCACATTCCGCTCGCTCACGCTCACGCTCCAGAACGCGAGCATGCGGCTGAACGACGATGTGCCCGTCACGCTGCAAATCTATGGTGGCGAAGACTCGTCCGGGCATCCGATCTGGCATTCGGCCTCCATGACCGGGTCCGACACGCCGTGGGCGACGTGGAACTTCAACCTCGACGCCAACAACAACTATATTTTGAACGCCGACGGCACCTACAGCGTCACCGCGCTGCCCGGAACGTCGGTGCCCGGCAGCATGACGTTCGCCCATCTGCCGACGGCGGCAAGCGGCGTCTCGTGGTACCGCGTCGTGGTCGGCGACGGCGACGCCCAGAAGATCTACAATCTCTACACGACTACGAGCGGCTATCAGTTCGTCGCCGCCGATGGCTCCCAGGCGATCGATGGTCTCGCCGCAATCACGATGCCCGGCCACTCGGGCACGGTCGAGACCTTCACCGTCAACATGTTCAACGGCACGTCGACGTCGCTCGATCCGTCCCTGCTGCACCAATATACCGACTCCAACTACACGACGGCGAGCGTTCCGAACGCCGCCGTCGCCGGCACGCTGTCGGGAACGACGGACCACGTCACCTTCACGGCCTTCTCCGGCCAGACGAACCAGGTGAGCAATTCGATCACGCTGCACCAGGGCGAGTCGGCCCTCGGCTGGACCGGCACCAACAACGACAGCAGCACCGCGTCGTGGATCTCCGGCATCACCAACAAGGTGAACGGCCTCAACGTCGCGCTGCTCTCGATCGTCGACACCACCCACCATCTGTCCATCGCCCCGGTCGCCGCTCAGGCGGATCTCGACGGCCAGTGGCAGACGCAGGTGATGCAGCAGCTCGGCAACGGCACCTACACCGTCAACATGACGGAATATTCCTTCAAGGACAGCGCGCTCACGACCGCGCTGACCTCGCCGAGTTCGACGCTGACGCTGAATGTAGACTTGGCGCACCTCGGCCTCGAGGGCAACGCGACGGGCCTCAACCTCATCTCGGACGCCTCCGGCACCACGGGCAACTGGATCGATCTCGACACGACCGCCTCCAACCTGCCGCCCGAGGCGACGCTGATCCTCTACCGGACCAACAATGCAGGCCAGATGATCGACGCCAACGGCCAGATCGTCACCGATGTGAAGGACGCGGCCCTCGCTTATGTCGGGGCGGTGCAGACGGACCACGGCACGGCGACGCTGTTCGACGGCCACCAGCAGGTCTATCTCGGCACGGGGCAGAACCTGCACTTCGCCCTCCAGACCGGCCAGAACACCATCAACACCAACGTGCCGGTGACCACATCGGCCCAGGGCGACGGGTCGGTCGCCATCAATGTCGGCGGCATCCAACTCAAGGCGGCCGTCAACAACACGCTCGACGACGCCGCCAACATGGCGACCGTCCAGCGCATGTACGACTTCCCCATGGTCTACGCCCACCACGGCGAACAATTGGACATCAACGTCGCGGGCAGCACCGACGACGTCAATTCGCTGCACTTCGTCCGCCTCGATGCGAACTTCAATAAGGACCAGATCACGGTCGGCGGGGTCGCCTACGGCAACACCGACGCCTTCCGCGCGGCCGTCGTCGCCCACCTCGACAGCGGCTATTCGGACACCCAAGGGGCGAGCCAGAACTTCCACGACAGCAAGACGTGGACGGTCGCGGGGGCAGACGGCTTCTACATCCCGGTGATGATTTCGCAGCATGGCGACGTGTTCGTGCCGGGCACAGCGAACGTGGACGGCGCCGAGCACGTGCGGACCTTCGGCGCCAACACGTTCGGCTTCGAGGATCTCACGGCGGCGCAGCACTCCGACTTCGACTACAACGATATGGTGATGCAGATCCATCACCACGACGGCGTCTCCTGAGAGCTGCAAGACGGCGCGAGCGCGTCCGGAACGCAAAGAGGCCGCCGATCGCAATCGGCGGCCTCTTTGCATGGACGGTTCGGATCGTCGCCTGAGCGGCGATCAATAGGCGCGCTTGTAGGCGGCGATCAAAGCGGCCTCGTCGATCTCCTTCGCGCGGGCAACCTCGAAGCGCTTCAGGGCGAGATAGGTCGCCTTGAGGCGGGGCGAGAACCACGAGGACACGACATCGTCCGCCTCGAACGCATCGAGTGCCGCCTCGAGGGAGGCCGGAAGCGCCGCCGCGGCTCGGGCGACGGCAGCCGGATTGCCGTCGACGGCGGCTGGCAGGCTAAGGCCGCGCTTGATGCCGTCGAGCCCCGCCCGCACCAGGGCGCCGAGCACGAGATAAGGCGAGGCGCACCCGTCAGACGGGCGATATTCGATATTGAAGCCACGCCGCCGGCGGACCGGGTCGTTGGAGGCGGACGGTACGACGCGCAGCGCCGCATCGCGATTCTGCACGCCGATCGTGTTGTAGGCACAGCCCCGCGCACGCGGCGCCAGGCGGCCATAGGACAACGGCGACGGCGCCGTGAGCGCAACGAGGGCATCGAGGTGGGCGAGAATGCCGGCGCAGAATTGCGCCGCCGCCTTGCTGAGGCCCAGCGGCTGCGAAGGGTCGTGGGTGATGTTCTCGCCGTTGCGATCGACCAGGCTGAAATGGACGTGCGCACCGTTGCCGGCACCCCCGCTCGCCGTCAGCGGGCTGAAGCTCGCCCGCATGCTGTGATCGGTCGCGACCGCACGGATGAGCTCACGGGCGATCACCGCGGAATCGGCGGCCGCCATGCCCGATTGCGGCGCACAACTGATCTCGTATTGCGACGGTCCGAATTCCGGTTCCAGCGTCTCAGGCACGAGCCGCGCCGACCGCAGCGCGGCCGCGCACGCCTGGAGCACTCCATTCGCCCGCCGCGCTGCGGCAAACGAGAAGGAAGCCTCCGCCGCAACCGCCGTCTCGAGCGAAAACTCGTGTTCGACGCCGGCGACGAAGGTGAGGCCGGCATCGCTGCGCAGGTCTTCGAGGGCGTGGCGGAAAAACGTCCGCGGACAGCAATCCCAATCTTCAGTCGGCCCGCGCTTGGAATCGCAGATCACCGCCTCCCAGGCTTCGTCGAAGACGCCGCTCTGATAGGCGAAATAGGATCGCGGGTCCGGGATCTGACGGACTTCGTCCATCGGTCCCCAATCGTTGTCGACGATCGTGTCGAACGGTGTCAGCGCGAAACCGGCGCAGGCCCATCCGAGCCCGGTCTCCAACTTGGTCTCGAGGTCGGCCTTCGGAACGCCTCGGGTGCGCGTGATGCCCACCAGATCGTTCCAGAGCAGATAGACGATCGGCTCGGCTGTCATATCGATCGCGTGTCCTCTCGTCAGCTCGGTCACGGCGTGCCTCCCCCCGGGATCCGAGAACGGCGGCCCGGAGCCAGGCGCACGCCGACACGGCATCCGGTGTCGTCTCGGGGTTCACGCCGAGCAAGGCGGTCGTCGGGGAGGGTCGGACCTGGGAGAGCGGAGAGGCGAAAGCCCGAATGCCGCGTCGGCGGCACCGTCTGCGGTCCCCGTGTCTCGCGGTCAAGGGCAACGGTCCGCGTCATCAAGCGCGCCGTGCCCTGCATTGAAATGCATACATCGGCCCCCCGCGGAAATTCAAAGGTGCACGCATGCGACCTTCGCCCGCCCCTTCATGCATTTGGTGAGTTTGAAGCCCCATCCCTCTCCCCCCACGGGTAGTCCTAGCACGACACCCGTTAAAATTGGATGGCAGCTCTAGACAAATTTCGCGCTCCCGCTTCGCTTGCGCAAGGGCCGAGCCGCAAACCAGCGCTGAACGACGCAAAATTTTGCACCGGCCCAACGTATTTCATCACGATGCAATAAATAGGCCTAAAAGAGGCGGATTGGCCGAAAGGACAGAGACTTAAAAGACCGTTCGCGGAGGCACCGCCGGGACGGTCGAGAGCCCGACCGGCGAGCCCCCGCTGCAGCGCAGATGCCCTCCATGCTCAGCGGCGTCATCGACACATTGTCTCAGCGCGCTGACTACACAATCGGAGCGATCAGGGCTCAGCGGCCCGAAAAGGTGGTCGGGTCTGGAACCCGCCCGGCGGCGTAGAGCACCTCCAGCCGGCTCGTGAGCCGACCGTCATCGGGGTTCCAGAGTTGGGCGATGGCGACGACACCGGCATGGTCCGACGCGACCCGGCGGGCCTTCTCGCGCGCGTCTGCTGCGCTGAAGGCCTCGATGGGCGGGCACGCCACCAAGGTGCCATCGCTTCCCGCACCGTACGGCAGCACAGCAAACAGCGCAGAGCCCGTCATTGGCCTCTCCTCAACCGAGGTGGGTACAGTCCACCCGGACCCGGACGATGTCGACTCACGCAATCGCGAGTTGCCACCGACCCGACAGGTGCCAAGCCCGCCCGATTCGATGCGCAAGGCCTTGAAAGCGCACCAGCCCAAGACGTTGATCGTGCCGCGCGCGTTGCCCGCCGACGCCGCCGAGAGCAGAGCGGCACGCTTCCCGATTTGGTGATCGGATGAATCAGAATCGGACGGCAGCTTCGCGCCAGCTTCGGCCGATAGCCTGCCGATCTCTTATGGGTGTTCGAAGGCGCTTCAGGTCATGGTCGTGTATCTCGGATCGACGTCCGCCACCTACGCCTATCTGGCGAAGGACCTGACGAAATCGCTCTCGATGGAGGCCAAGGACGCCCAGGTCGCCCGCGAAACCAAATATTACCAGGACAATATCGGCAAGGTGAAGTCGGTCGATGACTTCATGAAGAACACGCGTCTCTACAATTATGCGATGAAGGCCTACGGCCTCGAAGACATGGCCTATGCCAAGGGCTTTATGAAGAAGGTTCTAAACGAGGGCGTCGTCGACAAGAACGCGTTTGCCAACAAGCTGACGGATTCGCGATTCAAGGCGTTCGCGACCACCTTCAACTTCGCGCTTCTCGGCGAATATGCGACCACCACGAAGGCGGCGACCTCGGACGTGGTCGATAAATATGTCCGCCAGAACTTCGAGGACGCGGCGGGCGAGCAGGATGAGGGCACCCAACTCGCCCTCTATTTCAAGCGGATGGCGCCGACCGTGACATCCGCCTACGACCTCCTCGCCGACAAGGCCCTTTGGACTGTCACCCAGACGATCTTCGGCTTCCCGACCCAAATGAGCTCGGCCGACATCGATAAGCAGAAGAAGGCCGTCGACGCCAAACTCAACGTCGCCGACCTTCAGGATCCTGCAAAATTGGACAAGCTTCTCAAACGCTTCACCGCCATGTGGGACGCGACATCGTCGTCGTCCTATTCGCCGCTGCTCGAGCTGTTTTCGTCCAGTTCAACCACCAGCACCGACGTCTCGATGAGCATTCTCTCGCTGAAGCCCGGCGGCTAGCGTCTCACTTCACGCGCGGCGCTGGAAGGCGCTCCAGATAAGCAGCAGGATTACGGCACCGACGATGGCGCCGATGAAGCCCGCGCCCTCACCGGGCTGGTACCAGCCGACCGCTTGGCCGAGATAGCTCGCCACGATCGCGCCGACGATGCCGAGCACGGTCGTCAGAATGAAGCCCTGCGGTTCGTTGCGGCCAGGTGTGATCCATTTTGCGATTAGGCCTGCGACAAAACCGATGATGATCGCCCAGATGATGCCCATGATGTCCTCGTTCGGCAGATTGCCGGCGGGGAAACGGCTTCGGGTGCCCGCGGTTCCGCTGCGCAGGCGCCCCACTCTGGCCAAAGCGCCACAGTCATGGTATCCGTCCGTTCACTCTTCGTTCGCAATCAGGCCGCCCCGGTCTACGGGTATCCTTCGACGAGGGCGCGGTCCGCCCCCCTCGATCCCGTCCGCGGCAGCCCGCTTGAGGGTATGATCGTGGCCAAGCGAGCCGGAAGCGCCGATCTGCCGCTGCACAGCGGCCGGGTTCCGGCCTGGCTCGGCCAACGGATGACGCGCCTCGGCGCCGTCATCACGCAGGCGATCGTCCACCATTATGGGCGCGACGAGTTCCTGCGCCGCCTTGCCCACCCGTTCTGGTTCCAGTCGTTTGGCGCCGTGATGGGGATGGATTGGCACTCCTCCGGCATCACCACGAGCGTCATCGGTGCGCTGAAGCGGGGGCTCGCGCCGATGTCCGGCGACCTCGGTCTCCACGTCTGCGGCGGACGCGGCCGCCATTCGCGCGAGACGCCGGCGGAGCTGATGGCGATCGGCGATCGGACCGGCCTCGACGGCGCGGGACTCGCCACGGCGAGCCGGCTCGTCGCCAAGGTGGACAGCGCCGCCGTTCAGGACGGCTTCGACCTCTATCTGCATGGCTTCATCGTCGCCGACGACGGTAAATGGGTGGTGGTGCAGCAGGGCATGAACGGCGAAGCGCGCTATGCGCGCCGCTATCATTGGCTTTCGGAAGACCTCAAGACGTTCGTCGAGGCCCCGCATGCCGCGATCGACGGGATCAATCGCGGTGAGATCGTCAACCTGACCGACCGCCGTGCCGCCGCCTCGCGCGCGGGTCAGATCGATCTGTTGCGCACGCTCGGTCCGGACGGGATCGTCCGCGAGATCGCGGCGGTCGAGGGCCGCAATCGAGAACCCGCTCCGCCACCCGACGCGCCCCTACTGCCGCACCTCGTCATGCCGGAGCACCACGACGTACGGCCGAAGGACGTCATCCTCCGCCGCCTGCATGGCGCACTCGCCGCGGCGAGCGACGCCGCGCCACACGACTTCGCCGATCTGCTCTTGGTGCCCGGCGTCGGGGCGCGGACGGTCGAATCCCTCGCGATGGTCGCCGAGGTCGTCCACGGGGCGCCGTGCCGGTTCACCGATCCCGCCCGTTTCTCCCTCGCTCATGGCGGCAAGGACCGCCATCCGTTCCCTGTCGCGACCGCTGTCTACGATCGGACCATCACCGTGCTTCGCTCGGCGATCGAGGCGGCGAAGCTCGGCAACGACGAACGGCTCGACGCGATCCGCCGCCTCGACGCGCAATCGCGCTCCCTCGAGCACGCCGCCACGGGACCGTCGCTGCCCGCCTATATCGACGGCGAACGTGCCCGGTCCCACGATTATGGCGGACGCAGCGTGTTCGGATGGGAGCCGCCGCCCGAACCGGCGGCCGGGGCCAACACCCGATCCGCCCGCTCCCGCCCCTGATTCATCGACCGCGCGACGAGCCCGCGGCTCTGTTATAGGACGGCGAAGCGATTTCCTTCGCAGCGACACGGCATTTCCGGGCGATAATGGCGAGCGACGTCACCCTCTACGGCATCAAGGCGTGCGACACGATGAAGAAGGCGCGCGCCTGGCTCGACGCCCACGGCGTCACCTATGCGTTTCACGATTACAAGGCGGCCGGGATCGACCGCGCCCATCTCACCGCCTGGGCCGACCGCGTCGGATGGGAAACCCTGCTCAACCGGGCCGGCACGACCTTCCGCAAACTCGACGACGCGGAGAAGGCGGATCTCGGCGAAGACAAGGCGATCGCGCTCATGGAGGCGCATCCTTCGCTCATCAAGCGTCCGGTCCTCGTCGCGGGAGACACGCTTCTCGTCGGCTTCAAGCCCGAAAACTACGCCGCCACATTCGGCTGATCGTCCGCGGCGCGCCCATGTCCAGCACCACCCAGGCCACCCTCGCGCTTACCCGCGCCGGCATCGCCTTCACGGTCCATGCCTACACCTACGATCCGAACGCCGAGCGGATCGGCCTGCAAGCCGCCGAGGCAATCGGGGCCGATCCCGCGCGGGTGCTCAAGACGCTGATGGTGGAGATCGACGGCAAACCCGCCTGCACGGTTCTGCCCTCCGACCGCGAGCTCAGCATGAAGCGGGTCGCCGCCGCGTTCGGCGCGAAATCGGCGCAGATGATGAAGCCGGCCGCGGCCGAACGCCTGACCGGCTATCATGTCGGCGGGATCAGCCCGTTCGGGCAGAAGCGCAAGGTGCCGACGGCGATCGAGGCCACCGTGCTCGCCTTCGCGCAGGTCGTCATCAACGGCGGCCAGCGCGGGCTGATGGTTGAGCTCGCGCCGTCGGATGCCGTTGCCATCACTGGCGCCGTCGTGGCACCACTCGTCGCCTGAGCAACGAAGCCCCTGCCCTCCCTCGCCCGCGGACTCAGAGCACGACGAGATCGGTGTGGCCGAAGCCCTTCGTATAATCGAGCACCGAGACCACCGTCGGCGTCACCTCGAAGACCTTCACATCGTCCGGGGTCGGCAGGGTGAGCGGCGGTGTCGCGCCGGCAGGGTACTTCTCGGGGAGCCGCCCGATGATGCGCGCGGCTTCGGCACGGTTCGTGACCGGACGGGCGTGGGCGGCCATGGAGAGCCCACTGATCGCCATCAGGTCCGACGTGTCGTGATCGATGGTGATGGAGACGCGGCTGTCGCCGGCGAGATTGCGCGCCTTCTGGCTATCGGGGGCACAAAGGAAGAAGATCTTGAGGCCGTCGTTGACGTAGCCGACCGTGGTCGCCTGGGGCCAACCGTCCGGCCGCAGCGTGGCGATCGTCATGATGCGGTGCTCGTCGAGCAGCGCCAGGATCTTGGTGCGGATCGTGTCATCCATGGCGGGACCTCCCCTCGGCATCTCTGAGCCTCAGAATGAGACCGTCGGGGCGATGCGGCCTTGATGCGCCTCAAGCGGTGCGGGGCGACGCCCCCCGTTTCGCCCGCCTCCCGGGTTCGATTACCCGCGCGCCGGCGGGCCAGCCTGTTGGCAGCCCTCGATCGCGCGCTCGCCATCATCGAGCTCACGCCCGACGGCGCCGTCGCTCGCGCCAACGGCAGCATCCTCAAGGTGGGATTGATGGGCTATCGCGCCGAGGCCACACGGCGAAGGCGACCGGCGAGAGCGAGCAGCAGATTGCCCGAGCGCCCCGTGCCCATAAATTCGTCCACCGCCGTGGCGGCTGGTGCGTTCCGCGCGCGGCGCGATGCAGACGCCGCGCGCGCCGGGTCCATTGCCCTACCCGAGCGTCCGATCAACCCAATTTTTTGCATGGCGGAAGCACGGCTTTTCTCGTCCAATTGCGCGTGTTCACAAGCTTTATCAAATTAAAATTCGGCACACGATAGAGGATCTGCGAAATGAACGGCAGGCGGACCGAATTATTATTGCATCTATCGGCTCCGGCGCTCGGGCAGATCGAGATCTTCGTCACCGCGATCGAGGGAACGGAGAGCCTTTCCGAGCTCTATCGCTACGAGATCGAGTTCACCAGCGGCGACGCCATCGATCCGAACGACGCCATCGGCAAGCCCGCCAAGATCACGATCGACGCCGGCGACAATCCCCTCGTCGCCCACGGCATCCTGGTCGAGTTCAGCGCGGGAGAGCTCACCGCCACCCGCGATTATATCTATCGCTGCACCCTCGCGCCGAAGGTCGCCCTGCTCGAACTCAGCCGCCAGAACCTCGTCTACGGCGCCGGCGACGGCATCCGCCTCAAGGACCTGATCGACAACGTGCTCGCCAACAAAGCCGGCGCGAACTCGACGTCCGGCGGCCACGGCCTCGACATCCGCCACGAGCTGCGCATGCGCCGGCAATATCCTGAGCGCAAGCAGGTCGTCCAATATGGCGAGAGCGACCTCGCCTTTCTGCGCCGCCGCTGCGAGCATGACGGCGTGTTCTTCTTCTTCGAGCAAGGCGACGATCACGAGACGATCGTGTTCGGCGACAAGAACGACGCCTTCAAGAAGGCCGACATCGACGGCTCCGACGCCCTCGTCTTCAACGACAAGCGCGGCGCCGCCCGTGCCGACGATCTCGCCATGACGCGCTTCTGCGCGACCGCCAAACCCGTCCCCGGCAGCATTTTTCTGCGCGATTACAACGAGACCAAATCGTCTCCGTCGATGAAGGTCAGCGCCGCGATCAGCGACCAGGGCTTCGGCAAAGTCGTGGAATATGGCCTCCATTTCGAGGACGAGGACGAGGGCAAGGCACTCGCCAAGATCCGCGCTGAGGAGATCGCCTGCCGCCGCACGCTCTATGTCGGCACCTGCAACGCCCCGCAATTGCGCGCCGGCACCGTCTTCACCCTCGTCGACCACCCGCTCGCGGCCTTCGCCGACCGCTTCCTGGTCGTCTCCGCGACCCATTCGGCGGCGGTGCAGCCGCCTTCCGCCTTCTCACCGCTGCCGTTCGGCCCCGAGAGCCGCACCGCGCGGCCCTATACCAACGTCGTCACCTGCATCAAGCTCGCGACGCCGTTCCGTCCCGAGCGGAAGACGCCGAAGCCGAACGTCTCGGGACTGTTCACCGCCCAGATTGACGCCGAACCCGATCACGGCAAGCGCGCCTGGATGGACGACCGCGGCCGCTACAAGGTGCGCTTCGCCTTCGACGACGGGGAATATCAAGCCGGCAAGGCGAGCGATTTCATTCGCCAGAGCCAGCCTTATCTCGGCCCCAACGCCACCGGCATGCACTTCCCCCTCGTCGAGGGCACCGAGGTCGTCATCGGCTATCTCAACGGCGACCCGGACCGACCGGTCGTCGTCGGCGCCGTCTCCGACGAGAAGAACGATGATCCGGTCACCAAGGACAACCACACCCGCAACCGCCTCGTCACCGCCGCCAATGTGATGATGGAGATCGACGACCGCGAGGCGAGCGGGAACGGCTCCAGCAGCGGTTCGAGCGGATCCAAGGATGCGCCGTATTTCCGCATCGATACGCCGGCGGAGGTTTCGGGCCGCTCGTTCACCGGTACCTACCTGCGCATGGGCAAGGCGACCGGCAAGGAGGAGTTCGCCCTTCTCCCCCGCGCCTCGCAGCAGAAGATCTCGGCCGCCATGAAGCAGATCCAGGCCGGAGCAGGCTCGTCCGCCGGCACGACATCCCCCTCGACGACGGCATCGCCTGCGACGGCGCCGAGCAAGGAGACGACATGACGACGAGCTCGACCTCGACGGAGACCACGACCGAGACGACCACCACCGACGGCCTGCTGATCTCGACCAGCGGAGACCTCAACGTAAACGTCGACGGAAGCGCGACCTACGCTTACGGAGATGGGCATTCTACGGAGGTTGTGAACGGCCACTCTACTCACACCGTCAGCCAAGGCAAATATATCGTCAGCACATCAGATGACATAGAAGTTACGACCAGTTCCGACTTCGTACTGTCATCTTACGATATGACGACGACAGTGGCCGCCAACAACACAGTGACGGTTCTTGGCGACATGGTCACAACCGTCGAGGGTGCATTTACCTCCTATTTTAAGAGCAGCACATCAGTAAACCAATTCGATGCCTCGATTCAAATACTCCATGGCGACACGACGATCCTATCGCTGTCGGGCTCGTTCAGCATGGCAATCTCAGCGTCTGTATCGCTCGCTCTCAGCGCGAGCGTGAGCGTCAAGGTCGGCATAGCCGCAAGTATCGTCGGGGGTCGAAATATAAGCGTCATCAAAGGAATAGACTGCAAATACGTCGCTGGGAAGAGCGTTCAGTTCGGTGCCGATTCGACAAAATTCATCAGCGGAAAAGATGCAAAGACATCAATGTACGACCTCAAGACTGCGTATCTTGAATACAAGAGAGTTGGTCTTGATTTCAAGGATGTATATTTCGTCGATAAAAAGTCATATACGGAGTCACTAGAAAAAGATATGGAGTACGTCAAATCTTTAACAAGAACAGAACTCTCAGGACTTTCGTCGACTTCAGTAACACTTAAATCTTATATTTAAGTTTACCATTCATATTGCATAGTCTGGAGGCGACCCGCGATCCAAATCGCGAGCTCATTGGCGCCCACGAATGCGGAGAGGCGTCAATCATCACGTTGTCGCCGCCATGGGCGGCTGAGACCGCCTCCAGCAGCCCGCCCCAGACCCGGCCGCCCGCCAGCGCACGAACCGACTGTATAGGGTTAGCGCTGCGGCACATTGCGCCACGGCGCCCCGGTGAGAGAACGACCAAAGGCATATCGCTGATCACCCTTCGGTCGCCTGCCCGCGCAACACCACGCGCCTTGTTCGGAAGCAGCGGGGCGATGACCGCCCATTCCTCGTCGATCGACTTGTACCGTCGCATCTCTCTCACTCCCAGTTCGGGCGCTTGGATGGCGACAAACCAGACCACGCAAATTTATGGCGCCACCGCCTGGCACTCCTCAGCGCCATGTCCGAAGATGCACCGAATGCATCGCGCGCGGACAGACACCGCAAAAAACCCGGTCTTTCCATTTTTCTTCATGGATTTGATCCGATCATTCGATAATCATCCCGTCCTCTGAATTTATTCGCTACACCTTTTTTGTGCAGGCTAAGGATTTTTTGAGATGATCGGTAGTCGAACGGAGCTTTTATTGCATCTGTCGGTTCCGGCGCTCGGGCAGATCGAGATCTTCGTCACCGCGATCGAGGGAACGGAGAACCTTTCTGAGCTCTATCGTTACGAGATCGAGTTCACCAGCGGCGACGCCATCGATCCGAACGACGCCATCGGCAAGGACGCCAAGATCACCATCGACGCCGGAAACAATCCCCTCGTCGCCCACGGCATCCTCGTCGAGTTCAGCGCCGGAGAGCTCACGGCGGCCCGCGATTATGTCTATCGCTGCGTCCTCGCGCCGAAGCTCGCCCTCCTCGCGCTCAGCCGGCAGAACCTCGTCTACGGCGCCGACGAGGGCATCGGCCTCAAAGACCTCGTCGACAGCGTGCTCACCAACAAGGCCGGACGGAACTCCACCTCCGGCGGCCACGGCCTCGACATCCGCCACGAGCTGCGCATGCGCCGCAAATATCCGCAGCGCAAGCAGGTCGTCCAATATGGCGAGAGCGACCTCGCCTTCCTGCGTCGCCACTGCGAGCATGACGGCGTGTTCTTCTTCTTCGAGCACGGCGACGATCAGGAGATGATCGTGTTCGGCGACCAGAACGACGCCTTCAAGAAGGTCGAGATCGACGGCACCGACGCCCTCGTCTTCAACGACAAGCGCGGCTCCGCCCGCGCCGACGACCTCGCCATGACGCGCTTCTGCGCGACCGCGAAGCCCGTCCCCGGCAGCGTCTTCCTGCGCGATTACAACGAGACCAAATCGTCGCCGCCCCTCAAGGTCAGCGAGACGATCACCGACCAGGGCTTCGGCAAGGTCGTCGAATACGGCCTCCATTTCGAGGACGAGGACGAAGGCAAGGCGCTCGCCAAGATCCGCGCCGAGGAGATCGCCTGCCGGCGCACCCTCTATGTCGGCACCTGCAACGCACCGCAACTGCGCGCCGGCACCGTCTTCACCCTCGCCGACCACCCGCTCGCCGCGTTCTCCGACCGCTTCCTGGTCGTCTCCGCGACCCATTCGGCGGCGGTACAGCCGCCCTCCGCCTTCTCGCCACTGCCGTTCGGCCCCGAGGCCCGCGCCGTGCGGCCCTACACAAACGTCGTCACCTGCATCAAGCTCGCAACCCCGTTCCGTCCCGAGCGCAAGACGCCGAAGCCGAACGTCTCGGGCCTCTTCACCGCCCAGGTCGATGCCGAACCGGATCACGGCAAGCGCGGCTGGATGGACGATCGCGGCCGCTACAAGGTGCGCTTCGCCTTCGACGACGGCGAATATCAGGCCGGCAAGGCGAGCGACTTCATCCGCCAGAGCCAGCCTTATCTCGGCCCCAACGCGACCGGCATGCACTTCCCCCTGGTCCAGGGCACCGAGGTCGTGGTCGGCTATCTCAACGGCGACCCCGATCGCCCGATCGTCGTCGGCGCCGTCTCCGACGAGAAAAATGACGATCCGGTCACCAAGGACAACAAGACGCTGAACCGCATCGTCACCGCCGCCAACGTGATGATGGAGATCGACGACCGCGACGCGGCGCAGAACGGCTCGGGGGCGGGCCGGCCGGTCCGAAGGATGCGCCGTACTTCCGCATCGATACGCCGGCGGAGGTTTCGGGCCGGTCCTTCACCGGCACCTACCTGCGTATGGGCAAGGCGATCGACAAGGAGGAGCACGACCTCCTCCCCCGTGCCACGAAGCAGAAGGTCGCCGCGGCGGCGAGCCAAGCTCAGGGTGGGTCCGCCTCCGCACTAGCCGCCATGCCGTCGACGGACGGACTGCTCGTGTCGACCAACAAAGAGCTGAACGTCAATGTCGTCGGGAGCGCGACGCACGCCTATGGAGAGGGCTATTCAACCGAGACGCTGAACGGCAACTCCACCCATAAGGTGGATCAGGGGAAGTTCACGCTTGACGTCTCGGACAATATCGAGGTCGCGACCCCCCGGAACATCCTTCTGACCGCCTACGACATGGCCACCGTGCTGTCCGGCAACAGCGACACCAAGGTCCAAGGCGACTCGACCACGACCGTCGAGGGCTCGTCCAACAGCTATTACAAGCAGAGCACGTCGACCAATCAGTTCTCGACGTCGATGACAATCACGCACGGCGATACCACGATCGTCAAGTTCTCGGCGTCCTTCAGCATAAGCATGTCGATCTCGCTCTCATTGAGCGCCGCTGCATCGACGAGCCTCAGCCTCGGCTTCAACGTCAGTGTACAACTCGGGGCGTCCGTCAAAATCGTCGCCCCGTCCAACGTCACACTCGTGATGGGGCAAGATTACAAATGGGTCGCTGGCTCGAGTGTCCAGTACGGATTGAGCGCGAATAAATTCATAAGCGGCACAGATTCTAAGGTTTCTCTAAACGACATCAAGACTGCCGGAATCGAATATAAGAATATATATGCATCCTTCTCTGACGTTATGATCAAAGATGAATACGATCTCACGCGCGAGCAGGCCAATGAGCTGGAGAGCCTGAAGAAAGGGACCATCTCGGCCTTCAAGGGCGTAGAGTCGCAGATGGTTGCGATGATGAGTATTTCCTGAGAACCGATGCTCGGAGAGCGCAAGCCCCTAAAGCAGAACAGTGAGCCGCGAAACAGATAAGCGGGAACGTGACTTTCGCGCTTTCCGCCCCGCCTCGCGATACGGGAAGAGCGCAGAATTTCGTTTTATTCCAATGATCTGACCAGAACGGCCACCGCGGTAAATCGAACCACCGACACTGCGATTTTCAGGCTGTTCCTTGACCTCGCGTGTGCCGGCCACCGCGTCGCTCAGTGCGTGCGCCGTTCGGCACGACGGCACCGCAGGGATGGTGTAGGCTATTAACATTGTCGCGGACTCGTCCGGTCCTGCGGGTGACAGCCGGAGGCGAGGCTATGGCGAATGCATCTCCTTCCGACAGAACGCCGCGCCGCGCGAAGCGTGACGAACCGCCGGAGCGCGCCGCGGAGACGGTGGGCGGGACCGCCACCATGCACATTTCCGTCCGCCCCGGGATCGAGGCCGCCTTCGCCACATGGCAGGCGGCACTGACCCGCGCCGCTTCGGCCGCCGACGGCTTCGTCAGCATCGAGTTCCAGCCGGTCGCAGCCGATGGCACGGAATGGCGGACGATCACCCGCTTCCGCTCCGCCGAGGCGCTCGCCGCCTGGCAGAGCTCCGGCCGCCGTGCCGAGGCATTCGCCTCGCTCTCCCCTCTGCTCGCAAAGGGCGGCGCTCCGGTCGACGACATCCTGCCGGAATTCGATGCGTCGTCCGGTGTCACGGAAGTGATCACCACGGCGGTGACGCCGGAACGCGAAGCCGAATTCCTCGCCTGGGCCGAGCGCATGCAGGCCCGGCAGGCGACCTTCCCCGGCTATCTCGGAACCGTGGTGCAGGCGCCGTTGTCGTCGGATCTACCCTATTGGACCACCCTGGTGCGGTTCGCGACGCCCGGCGAACTCGAGGCGTGGCTCGCATCCCCCGACCGGAAGGCCTTGATCGAGAGCGCCGATCCGGCCGTTTCCCGTTTCAAAGCACGGCGCCTCGACGACGCGTTCGCATCCTGGTTCGCCGACGACGCCGCGGTGCCGCCACCCAGGTGGAAGCAGACGGCGCTCGTGCTGCTCGTGCTGTTCCCCGTCGTGATGCTCGAGATCCGCTTCCTGAGCCCGCATCTCGCCGGGCTGCCGCTGCCGGTCGCCACCTTCATCGGCAACGCCATCAGCGTCAGCCTCGTCGCATGGCCGCTGATGGCGATCGCGATCGTGGTGATGCGCTGGTGGCTGCACGCCGCGCCGGCGGGACGCGCCCGCACCGAGGCGCTAGGCGCCGCGACCCTGCTGTGTCTCTATGCCATCGAGATCGCCGTCTTCACTCTGACCTGAACGGCGGGGAAGCATCGGCCGACGACGCCCGGGCACGGTGCCCGGCAACCAGGAGGTGCCTATGACCGAAGACGACAAGAAATTCATGCAGCGTGCGATCGCGCTGTCTGAGAAGACCTCGCTTATCGACAGTGCTGGTGGCGTCTTCGGCTCTGTGATCGTACGGGACGGCAAGATCATCGCGGAGGGCGCCAACCGCGTCGTCGCCGAGAACGATCCGACATGGCATGGCGAGATGGAGGCGATCCGCAAGGCGTGCAAAGCGGAGGGTAGCTTCAAGCTGCCGGGCGCGACGCTCTATACCAGCGCCGAGCCTTGCCCAATGTGCATGGCAGCCGCCTATTGGGCCGGCATCGAGCGCGTGTTCTATGCCTCGACAAACGCCGACGCCCTCGAATACGGCGATTTTGACGACAGCATGATCTATGGGGAACTGAGCAAGCCGACGTCCGAGCGCTCGATCACCTGCACGCAGATCCTGCGCGATGAGGCCGTGGAAGTCTGGAAGAAGTACAAGAACAAGGCTGACCGCGTGCCTTATTGAGGCAAGACGGCATCGGGGCGGCCGGGTCCATCAAGCCCGGTCGCATCGTCCGGCGCGGGCCCGTGTCCTCGCCTCACGTGTCCTGGCCTCACGTTTCCTGGCTTCACGTGTCCAGGCTCTCCGTCCAGGTCGCGCACAGACGCGGTCTCGAACAAACGCACGCGCGTGCGCCCCGTCAAAAGAGCGGCCCGAGCAGATCGTTGCAACTGAGATGAAGTGGTGCCCAGGGGCGGAATCGAACCACCGACACTGCGATTTTCAGTCGCATGCTCTACCAACTGAGCTACCTGGGCGCCGTGCAGCGGATCGTGCCGCCGTCGGACGTGGGGGCTTATAGGGGCTCGCGGCGGACCTGTCCAGAGCCGATGCGCACCCGGCGCGCCCACGGCCCGGGCCGTGCCGCCGCTTGTGGAAAACGCGGGTGCGCCGAGCCGGCGCCGCGAACCCTCCCCGCCGAAAGGCAATGCAGGAAAGAGCTTTGCCAGGCCCCGAGCGGGAGGCGCCTCGGTGCGCCGGCTTCGGATCGCCGCCCCCGTCTCCGGCGTGCGCCCCCTCCGGATAGCGAGCGCACGCCGCCGTCCGCGCCTCAGAGGAAGCTGCGGCCGTGCGGACCGGCGGGGAGGTCGAGCCAGGCGGCGAGCGTCTCGCCGATGTCGGCGAAGGTGGCGCGAGGGCCGATCGCGCGCGGGGCGATCCCGGGGCCGAAGGCGAGGATCGGGACGTGCTCCCGGGTGTGATCGTTGCCGCGGAAGGTCGGATCGCAGCCGTGGTCGGCCGTGATGACGGCGAGGTCGCCCGGCCGCATCCGCGCCGTAAAGGTCGGCAGACGACGGTCGAACGCCTCGAGCGCCGCCGCATAGCCCGGCACGTCGCGGCGGTGGCCGTAGACCATGTCGAAATCGACGAAGTTGGTGACGACGAGGTCGCCCTCCCCGGCGCGGTCGGCGGCGGCGAGCGTCGCGTCGAACAGGGCGTCGTTGCCGGCCGCCTTGACCACCTCGGTGACCCCGCGATGGGCATAGATGTCGCCGATCTTGCCGATGCCGATGACGGCGCGGCCGGCCCCGGCGGCGCGGTCGAGCAAGGTCGGCTCCGGCGGCGGCACGGCATAATCGCGGCGGTTCGCGGTGCGCACGAAAGTGTCGCGGCTTTCGCCGACGAAGGGCCGCGCGATGACGCGGCCGATGTTCAGGGGATCGACGAGCCGGCGCGCGATCTCGCAGACGCGGTAGAGCCGGTCGAGACCGAAATGGCCCTCGTGGGCGGCGATCTGGAACACGGAATCGGCGGAGGTGTAGCAGATCGGCTTGCCGGTGCGGATGCTCTCCTCGCCGAGCTCGGCGATGATCTCTGTCCCAGAGGCATGGCGGTCGCCGAGAATGCCCGGCAGGCCGGCCTCGGAGATCAGGGCGGCGACGAGGTCGGGCGGAAAGGTCGGCACGGTCTGCGGGAAATAGCCCCAGTCGAACGGCACCGGCACGCCGGCGATCTCCCAGTGGCCCGAGGGCGTGTCCTTACCGGACGAGACCTCGATGCCGTAGCCCCAGGCGCCGCTCGGCGCGACGTCGCTCGAAAGTCCCGGCGCCGGGCTGCCGCGCGAGGCGGCGACGGCACGGCCGAGGCCGAGCGCGACGAGGTTCGGCAGCGCGAGCGGCCCCTGCCGCAGCCCCGGACGGTCGGCGGCGCCCGCCGCGCAGCGCTCCGCGATGTGGCCGACGGTGTCGGCCCCGGCGTCGCCGAAGTGCGCGGCGTCGGCACTCGCACCGATGCCGACGGAATCGAGGATCAGGAGAAAGGCGCGGGACATTCGGGCTTGCTCTTTTTCGGCCGACCGGCCGGCGCCGCTCTGAGCGGCAACGGACATCGGGCGAGCCTAGTCCGTCGCAGGATCGGCGGCAAATTGCACACCCTCCCGCGGGAACAAAACGGTCGTGGACCGCCCGCAGAAAGCGCATGCAAAGAAATTAGGCCCGTGCCAATCTCACCCCGAGGCGGCAGCGGGCGGGGAGCCCCAAGCCGCTCGGCGGCGCACGGAACCGGCTCTCGAAAGCCGCGGCGGCGTCGCCCACTTGCGTAGACGAAGCTTCAGGCCCGCTGGGGAACCGCGGCCGCCTTCGGAGGGACCATGTTGGCAAACAAGTTCGGCCGCGCGCTCGGCCTCGCCGTGCTCGCGCTTTCGATGGGCGGGGCCGCCCAGTCGGCGCTCGCCGCGGATTATCAGCCCGCGATCATCTACGATCTCGGCGGCAAGTTCGATAAGTCCTTCAACGAATCCGCCTTCCACGGCGCCGAGCGCTTCAAGAAGGAAACCGGCATCGCCTACCGCGAGTTCGAGTTGCAGAACGAGAACCAGCGCGAACAGGCTTTGCGCAACTTCGCCCGCCGCGGCTATTCGCCGATCATCGGCGTCTCCTTCAGCCAGGCGGTGGCGATGGAGAAGGTCGCCAAGGAATTCCCGAAGACCGAGTTCGCCATCATCGACGCCGTGGTCGAGGCGCCGAACATCCATTCCGTCGTCTTCAAGGAAGAGGAAGGCTCCTACCTCGTCGGCCTCCTCGCCGGCATGAAGACGCAGACCGGAAAGGTCGGCTTCGTCGGCGGCATGGACATTCCGCTCATCCGCAAGTTCGCCTGCGGCTACGTCCAGGGCGTGAAGGCGGCGAACCCGAAGGCCGAAGTGTTCCAGAACATGACCGGCACGACGGGTGACGCCTGGAACGATCCGGTGAAGGGCGGCGAGCTCGCCAAGTCGCAGTTCGATCGTGGCGCGGACATCGTCTATCACGCCGCCGGCGCCACCGGCCTCGGCGTGCTCCAGGCCGCCGCGGACGCCGGCAAGCTCGGCATCGGCGTCGATTCCAACCAGGACTACCTGCATCCGGGCCACGTGCTGACCTCGATGATGAAGCGCGTCGACAACGCCGTCTTCCGCATCTTCAAGGCGGGCGAGGACGGCAAGCTGCACGGCGGCGTCGAAGTGCTCGGCCTGCAGGAGGACGGCGTCGGCTGGTCCCTCGATGAGTACAACGAGAAGCTCATCACCCCGGACATGAAGACGGCCGCCGACAAGGCGCGCACCGAGATCATCGCCGGCACGCTGAAGGTGCACGACTACACCACCGACCAGAAGTGCCCGGTCGAGTGAGTTCACGCTGACCGCCGGCCGCGGGCGCCTCGCGTCCGCGGCCCTCGGCCCGTCCGAATCACGGGCGGGCGCGTCGCCGGGGGAGCCGTCAGGGCGGCCACACCCGCCACTCCCCGGCGATCGGACAACGGCATTCCCCCATGCGTATTGAGAGAGTCAGCGCGAGGCGTCTCGCCCCTGCCCTCGCCCTCGCCGCCGCGCTCGCCGGCTGCGCCGGCCCGGCGCCGCGCTACGAGGCGACGCCGCTCAGGATCGACCCTGCGGCCGCCGTGTCGCTCGTCTCCGCCTACCGCGTCCGCCACGGTCTCAATCCGGTCACCCTGAACCCGGCGCTCACCGCCGCGGCCGAAGAGCAGGCCATGGCGATGGCCGAGAACGGCCGGATGAGCCACGCCTTCTCCTCGTCCGACACGCTGCCCGCCCGCCTCGCCCACGTCGGCTACGATTGGAGCGTGACGGCGGAGAATGTCGGCGCCGGCTACCGCACCCTCGATGCCGCCTTCGCCGGCTGGGTCGGGTCGCCCCACCACAACGAGAATCTGCTGCGCAAGGGCGTGACGGAGATCGGCATCGCCGCCGCCCGCTCCACCGAGAAGCGCTACGGTTATTATTGGTCGCTCGTGCTCGCGGGTCCCCGCAAGGCGCGCGCGGCGAGCCATACCGGGCCGTTCGGCAGCGCGCCCGTCGGCACCGGCACCGCGTCGAGTGGCTTCACCTTCATGGGACTGCCGATCGGTTCGCCGGCCCCCTCGTCTCAAGGAAGCCCGCAATGACGCGCAACGCGATCGAGCTCGTCGGCATCGACAAGAGGTTCGGCGCCGTCCACGCGAACAAGGACATCCACCTCACCGTGGAGAAGGGCACCATCCACGGCATCGTCGGGGAGAACGGCGCCGGCAAATCCACCCTGATGTCGATCCTCTACGGCTTCTATCAGGCCGACAAAGGCGAGATCCTGATCGATGGCAAGGAGACCGCGATCCCGGATTCCCGGGCCGCCATCGCCGCGGGCATCGGCATGGTCCACCAGCACTTCATGCTGGTCGAGCCGTTCACGGTCATCGAGAACATCATCCTCGGCGCCGAAGGCGGCGGCTTCCTCAAGGGCGGTATCGACAAGGCCCGCCGCGAGCTCGCCCGCCTCGCTCAAGAATACGAGCTGAACGTCGATCCCGATGCCGTCGTCGGCACCCTGCCGGTCGGCGTCCAGCAGCGCATCGAGATCCTCAAGGCGCTCTATCGCGGCGCCGATATCCTGATCCTCGACGAGCCGACCGGCGTGCTCACCCCGGCCGAGGCCGATCACCTCTTCCGCATCCTCCACATGCTGAAGGACGAGGGGAAGACGATCATCCTGATCACCCACAAGCTCCGGGAGATCAAAGCCGCGACCGACAATGTCTCGGTGATGCGCCGCGGCGAGATCGTCGCGACACGGCCGACCGCCGAGACCTCGATCGAGACCCTGGCCGAACTGATGGTCGGCCGCCGCGTCCTCCTCAAGGTGGAGAAGACGCCGGCCGTCCCGAGCCGCCCGGTGCTCGTCGTCGACCGCCTCACCGTCACAGACGGGCGCGGGGTGAAGCGCGTCGACGACGTCTCCCTCGAGGTTCGGGCGGGCGAAATCGTCGGCATCGCCGGCGTCGCCGGCAACGGCCAATCCGAGCTCCTCGAGGCGATCGCCGGGCTGATCCCGTTCTCCGGCGGCACCATCACCATCGACGGCCACCGGATCGATCCCGGCACCCGTGCCGACCCGGCCGCCCTGCGCGGCCTCGGTCTCGCCCATGTCCCCGAGGACCGCCACCGCATGGGCCTCGTCACCGCGTTCGAGGAGTGCGAGAACGCGATCCTCGGCTATCACCGTGATCCGGCCTACGGGCGCGGGCCTCTGCTCGACATTGCAAAGGTGCGCAGCCACGCCGAGAAGGGGATCGCCGATTACGACATCCGCCCACCGAACCCGCGGCTCAAGACGGCGAACTTCTCCGGCGGCAACCAGCAGAAGATCGTGCTCGCCCGCGAGATCGAACGCGACCCGATCGTGCTGCTGGTCGGCCAGCCGACCCGCGGCGTCGACATCGGGGCCATCGAGTTCATTCACAAGCGCTTGGTCGCCCTGCGGGATTCCGGCAAGGGCATCCTCCTCGTCTCGGTCGAGCTCGACGAGGTGCGCGCGCTCGCCGACCGGGTCGTGGTGATGTGCGGGGGAACCATCATGGGCGAGCGGCCGCCGACGTGCAGCGAGCAGGAGCTCGGCCTCCTCATGGCCGGCGTGCGAGAGGCAGCCTGATGTCGAACCAATTGCCGCGCTGGGTCGAATACGGCCTCATCCCGCTCCTGAACCTCACCGCCGCCTTCCTGGTCTCCGGCCTCGTGGTGCTTTGGATCGGCGAGAATCCGCTCAATGCGGTGCAGTCGCTCGTCTACGGCGCGCTCGGCTACGGCGAGGGCATCGGCTACACGCTCTTCTACGCCACCAACTTCGTCTTCACCGGGCTCGCCTGCGCCGTCGCCTATCAGGCCGGTCTGTTCTCGATCGGGGCCGAGGGGCAGGCCTATCTCGGCGGCCTCGGCGTCGCCCTCGTCTGCCTCGCGCTCGGCGGCTGGTCGTGGTGGGCGGCGCTGCCGATCGTCCTCGTCGCCGCCGCGGGCTTCGGTGCCGGCTGGGCGGCGATCCCGGCTTATCTCCAGGCGAAGCGCGGCAGCCACATCGTCATCACGACGATCATGTTCAACTTCATCGCGTCGGCCTTGATGGTCTATCTCCTGGTCGACCGGCTCTCCTACGGCTCGATGCAGCCGGAGACCCGCCCGTTCGGCGACAGCCTCCAGCTCCCGCTCGCCCGCGACACCATCACCTTCATCGATTTCGGCCAGTCGCCCCTCAATCTGGCGACGGTGTTCGCGCTCCTCGCCCTCGTCTTCGTCTGGTTCCTGATCTGGCGCACCAAGCTCGGCTACGAGATGCGCACCTTCGGCACCAACCCGACGGCGGCGGCCTATGCCGGCATCTCGCCGTTCAAGATCACTATGGTCGCGATGACCATCTCCGGCGCCCTCGCCGGGCTCATGGCACTCAACGAGGTGATGGGCGCCTCGAACCGGCTGATCCTCGAATTCGTCTCCGGCTCCGGCTTCGTCGGCATCGCCGTGGCGCTGATGGGGCGCAACCACCCGATCGGCATCCTGCTCGCCGCGCTCCTGTTCGGCATCCTCTACCAGGGCGGCGCCGAGCTCGCGTTCGATTCCCCGGGCATCACGCGCGACATGATCGTGGTGATCCAGGGCCTCGTGATCCTGTTCGCGGGCGGGCTCGAACACATGTTCCGCCCGGCGCTCGTCGCGCTGTTCGGCCGTCAGGCCCGGCGCAAAGCCGCGCGCGCCGCGGCCCAGGGAGCGTGACGCCATGAACGACGTGCTCTGGACCGTCCTCACCGCCCTCGATTCCACGATCCGGCTGTCGACGCCGCTGATCCTCGCCGGCCTCGCCGGGCTCTATTCGGAGCGCTCGGGCGTGTTCGACATCGGCCTCGACGGCAAGATGCTGGTCGGCGCCTTCGCCGCCGGCTGCATCGCCGCCTCGACCGGCTCGCCGTGGATCGCCCTCGTCGCGGCGATCGCCGCCTCCACCCTGTTCGCGCTGATCCACGGCTTCGTCTCGATCACCAACCGCGGCAACCAGATCGTCTCGGGCGTCGCGATCAACTTCCTTGCCCTCGGCCTCACCACCCTGCTCGGGCAGAACTGGTACGGCGAGGGCGGCCGCACGCCGTCCTTGAGCCCGCCGGAGCGCTTCATGCCGGTGGTGCTGCCGTTCGCAGATCAGATGAAGGACGTGCCGTTCATCGGGCCGATCTATTACGAGCTCGTCAGCGGCCAATCGATCCTGACCTACCTCGCCTTCGCCTGCGTGCCGCTGACGTGGTGGGTCCTCTTCCGCACCCGGTTCGGCCTGCGCCTGCGCGCGGTCGGCGAGAACCCGGCCGCGGTCGACACCGCCGGCATCTCGGTCGCCTTCCTGCGCTACCGCGCGGTGATGTGCACCGGCATCCTGTGCGGCATCGCCGGGGCCTATCTCTCGGTTTCGCAGTCCGCCGGCTTCCTCAAGGCGATGACGGCGGGCAAGGGCTATATCGCCCTCGCCGCGCTGATCTTCGCCAACTGGAAGCCCGGCAACGTGATGTGGGCCTGCCTCCTGTTCGGATTCCTCGACGCGCTGTCGATCCGCCTCCAGGGCACGCCGGTGCCGGGCATCGGCGTCGTGCCGGTGCAGGTCTTCCAGGCCCTGCCTTACATCCTGACCTGCGTGCTGCTCGCGGGCTTCCTGCGGCGTTCGACGCCGCCCAAGGCGGGCGGCGTGCCCTACACCAAGGAGCGCACATGAGCGCGAGCCTCGAGGCGCTGTTCGAGGCGGCGAAGGCCGCCCAGGCGAACGCCTATTGCCGCTATTCCGGCTTCCATGTCGGCGTCGCCTTGGAGGCGGCAAGCGGCGCCATCTATTCCGGCTGCAACGTCGAGATCGCCAGCTATCCGGAAGGCTGGTGCGCGGAGACGACGGCGATCGGCAAGATGGTCTCGGCCGGCGAACGCCGCATCGTCAGCGCGCTCGTGATCGGCGACGGCGACGGACTGACGACGCCCTGCGGCGGCTGCCGCCAGCGGCTCGCCGAGTTCGCCGCCGCCGACGTGCCGGTCCACGTCGCCGGCGCAGAGGGCGTGCGCGCCACCTTCACGGTCGGCACGCTGTTGCCCCACGGTTTCGTCCTGAAGGATGAGGAGGGCCGGCCATGAGCCACCCGCTCGAAGCGACCAACCTGAACCACGAAGCCGCGGCGCGCGAAGCGGTTGCGATCCTGTCCGCCCGCCGCCCCGGCCCCGTGCAGGTGGCGATCGTGCTCGGCTCCGGCCTCGGCCTCGTCGCCGACATGGTGCAGGACCCCGTTCGCGTGCCCTATGGGGAACTGCCGGGCTTTCCGGTTTCCGCCGTTTCCGGACACGCCGGAACGGCGGTTCTCGGCCTCCTCGGCGGTGTGCCGGTGATCGTGTTCGCCGGCCGCGCCCATTATTACGAGCACGGCAACCCGGCGGCGATGCGGGTGCCGCTCGAGACGGCGCGCCGCCTCGGCTGCGACACGCTGCTCCTCACCAATGCCGCCGGCTCGACCCGGCCCGAAGTCGGTCCCGGCTCGGTGATCGCAATCTCCGACCACATCGACTTCTCCGGCCTCAACCCGCTGATCGGCGAGCCGACGGACGCGCGGTTCGTCAATCTCGTGGACGCCTACGATCCGCGGCTGCGCGCCCACCTCGTCGCGGCTGCGCGAAAGATCGGCTTCGCGCTGCCCGAAGGCGTCTACATGTGGTTCTCCGGCCCCTCCTTCGAGACGCCGGCGGAAATCCGCATGGCACGCATGCTCGGCGCCGACGCCGTCGGCATGTCGACGGTGCCCGAGGTGATCCTCGCGCGCTTCCTCGGCCTCAAGGTCGCGGCGCTTTCCACCATCACCAACTTCGCGGCCGGGATGGTCGAGGAAGGTCCGTCCCACACCGAGACGAAGCAGGTTGCGGCCAAGGTCGCCGACCGTCTCGCTGCGTTGATCGAAGCCTTCCTTGCCGAGCGCGCCGCCGGCGCTTATTCAGAAGGCTAGACAATTAGACGAGAGCGATCTTGACCCTCGCCCCCCACGGTTTCCTTCCGCAAGAGATCATCCGCCGCAAGCGCGACCGCCATCGATTGGGGCGCGAGGACATCTCCGCGTTCGTGGCCGGGATCACCGACGGAACGGTTTCTGAGGGGCAGGTCGCTGCGCTCGCGATGGCGATCTTCCTCAACGGGCTCGACCTCGAAGAGCGGGTGGCGCTCACCCTCGCCCAGCGCGATTCCGGCATGGTACTCGATTGGTCGGGCCTGCCGGGGCCTGCCCTCGACAAGCATTCGACTGGAGGTGTCGGCGACCTCGTCTCGCTGATCCTCGGCCCCGTGGTCGCCGCCTGCGGCGGCTTCGTGCCGATGATCTCCGGGCGCGGCCTCGGCCACACCGGCGGCACCCTCGACAAGCTCGAATCGATCCCCGGCTACCGCGCCACGCCGGGCCTCGCCGAATTCCGCCGGGTGGTGCGCGAGGTCGGCTGCGCCATCATCGGCCAGACCGACGAGCTCGCCCCGGCCGACCGCCGCATCTACGCGATCCGCGACGTGACGGCGACTGTCGAGACGCTCGACCTCATCACCCCGTCGATCCTGTCGAAAAAGCTCGCCGCCGGCCTCCACGCCCTGGTGCTCGACGTGAAATGCGGCTCCGGGGCTTTCATGGCCGATCGCGCCGCCGCACGGGCGCTCGCCGACAGCCTTGTGACGGTCGCCGTCGGGGCGGGCCTGCCGACGGTCGCCCTCCTCACCGACATGGATTCGATGCTGGCGAGCGCCGCCGGCAACGCGCTCGAGGTGAAGATCGCGATCGACGTCCTGACCGGCCGCGGTAAGGCCGAGCCGAAGCTCGTCGCCGTGACCCGTGCGTTGACGGCCGAGATGCTGGTCCAGGGCCGCCTCGCCGCGGATCTTTCGGAGGCCGGCGACAAGATCGACGCCGCGCTCGCGAGCGGCAAGGCGGCCGAGATCTTCGCCCGCATGGTGACGGCGCTCGGCGGCCCCGCAGACCTGCTCGAGCGGCCGGACGCCTACCTTGCAACGGCCCCGGTCACGCGCGCGGTGCATCCGGACCAAGCCGGATTGGTCGGCGCCACCGACATGCGCGCGCTCGGCCTCGCCGTCATCGGGCTCGGCGGCGGGCGCCGCCGGCCGACGGACACGATCGATCCGGCCGTCGGGCTCTCGGACGTCGCGGGCCTCGGCGCCGAGGTCGGCCCCGATCGGCCTCTCGCCGTCGTCCACGCCAAGACCGAGGCGGACGCGGATCGCGCAGCAGCGGCCGTGCGCGCGGCCTATTCCGTGCAAGACACCGCCCCGCCTTCGGCACCGCTCATCATCGAGCGGCTGCCGGCGGCGACGTGATTGCGCGCGGCCATCGGTTTCTTCGTGTAACGTTCTTGATATGGCCTAACGAAGCGAGGCGAGAGGCGGACCCCGAGACGATGGAGCGCGAGCCTAGGATCGGCATGGGGGGCGGTACGGAAGCGCCTGGCCTTATCAAGCCGCGCACGATCTTGACGATCGGCGCGGTGATCGCGGGGGCTTTCCTCGCCACCCTCCTCGGCCTCTGGAACCTCGCGACGCGGGAAGATGAAGCCGTCATCGACCGCTCGGCTCAGATCGTCCAAAACGCCGTCAGGCTGATCCACGAGGATATCGAACGCACGCTCGGGGTCTATTCTCACTGGACCGGCAAGACCTACGATCAGCTTTTTATTGAGGTCGAGCAGCATCTGAAACAGGCGGCGGGGAACACGCCCGCGCTCTTTTCCGATATCGGCATCGATTATCTCTACATCGTCGGCCCGGACGACAGCATCATCTACGCCCTCAGGGATGGCGCCCGCACGAACGAGCCGCTGAGCCGGGCGCTCCCGTCGGTCCAGCCGCTGGTCGAGCGCGCGCGCAGTCTTGCCCCCGACGCGCTCCCTGCGACCGACATCGTCGCGGGAAAGGATGCGCCGATTCTCGCCGCCGCCGAACCCCTCACGAACGGAGCCGATGCCGCTGCCGGCAAGAACCGGCCTGTGATGCTGTTCGGTGCGGCGCTGACCAATGAGCGGCTCTCGCGGATCGGCTCGCGGCTCGAGATCGACGATCTGCACCTCGGCAACGAGCCCCCCGACGACGAGGAGGCGGCAACCCGCCTACCCTCGAGCACACCGTCGCGCGGCGTGAGCGTCCATTGGCGGCGGGAAGAACCGGGCCGCACGCTGTTCCTCTCGGCGTTGCCCTGGTTCGCCCTCGGCTTCGCCTCGGTCGCAGCCTTGATCGGCCTCATCATCCACCAGGGCCTCGCCTCGGCGCGGTTGTTGCGGGCCTCCGCGGTGCGCCTCGGCGAAAGCGAATCGCGCTTCCGTGACGTCGCCGACGCGGCCTCCGACTGGATCTGGGAGACCGACGGAGACCGACGCCTGACCTATCTCTCCGAGCGCTTCGAAACGGTCACCGGTCATCCGCGGTCGCGCATCCTCGGGATCCGGCTCGACGAGTTCCTCGAAGCCGACGAGGTGGAGAAGCCGCTATGGTCGGCGCTGATCGCCCAATCGGACCGGGTGCCGGCGATCCGCGCGCGCTACCGGGACGCAGCCGGCAATCTCCGCATCTGCCGCCTCGCGGCCAAGCACGTGATCGGTCCGGACGGCGAGACGATCGGCCTGCGCGGCACCGCCAACGACATCACCGAAGAGGTGGAGGCGCACCAGCGCGCCCGCTTCCTCTCGCTGCACGATTCGACCACCGGGCTGCCGAACCGGCTGATGCTCGGTCAGTTCATCGACGAGCAGTTCGCGAAATCCGGGAACGCGGCTGCCGAGTTCGCCCTCCTCTACATCGACCTCGACCGCTTCAAGCCGATCAACGACGCCTTCGGCCATGCCGCGGGCGATCAGGTTCTCGCCGAGATCGGACGGCGGCTGCGCGGCCTCGCCGGTGACGGCAACATGGTCGCGCGGGTCGGCGGCGACGAGTTCGTCATGGTGCTCGGCGGGATGACGCGGGTCACCGAAATCGACGCCCTCTGCCTCCGCCTGATCGAGGAGGTCGCTGCGCCGATCGCGCTGCCCTCGGGCGAAGCCTATGTCGGCGCCTCCATCGGCGTGGCGGTCGCGCCGTCCGACAGCACCGATGCCGACGAATTGCTGCGCTATGCCGACGTGGCGCTCTACGACGCGAAGCGGGGTGGCCGCGGCCTTCACCGCTTCTTCGCCGCGCGCATGAAGCAGGAGGCCCTGGGCCGCCAAGTCCTCGAGAGCGAGTTGCGCGCGGCGCTCCTAAACGACGAGTTCGTGCTCTATTACCAGCCGCGCTTCGATCCGCGGACGCTCGCGATCACCAGCGTCGAGGCTCTGCTGCGCTGGAACCATCCGAAGCGTGGGCTGGTCGATCCGAATGAGTTCATCTCGCTCGCCGAAGACACCGGCCTCATCGTCCCGATCGGCGCCTGGGCGGCGCGGACGGCCTGCCGCGCGGCCCAGCATTGGCCCGGGATCGTCGTCGCGGTGAACCTCTCCTCGGTGCAGTTCCGACGCGACGACGTCGTGGAGATGGTTCGCGGCGCACTCGAAGCCAGCGGCCTTCCGCCCGAGCGGCTGGAGCTCGAGCTCACCGAAAGCGTCATCCTGGAGAACAGCCCGACCTCGCGGGAGAAGCTCGCGGCCCTCAAGGCGCTCGGCCTCAGGCTCGCGATGGACGATTTCGGCACCGGCTATTCGTCGCTCGGCTACCTGCATTCCTACCCGTTCGACCGCATCAAGATCGACCGCCGTTTCATGACGGGGACGGACGGAATCCGCGACCGCAGGGCCTTGCTCGACGCGATGCTGGCGCTCGGCGGGGCCCTCGGCATGGCGATCACGGTCGAGGGCGTGGAGACCGCGGAACAGTTGGAACTGCTGCGCCAAGCGCCGTGCGACGAGGTGCAGGGTCTCTATCTGTCGCCGCCGCTGCCGGCGGCCGTCCTGGAGGTCAAGCTCGGTAACGATGGCGACCCGGCCGGTGTCCGCAGCGCCGCCAACAGGCCCTGACCGTCCTGCTCCGAACCGAGCGGCGCCGGGGCTTCAGAATCCGATGCTGTGGGACATGTTGAAGTTGCCGCTATTGGCGCCCGTGGCGATCGCGGCGGTGCTTTCCCAATCCGCCTGCCGCCTCGCCTCATCCTGCTGCTGTTTCTCGACGACCTTGGCACGGCAATTTGTGTAGGCCTGGGTGCCCGGCTGAAGGCCGTGGGCGGCGCAGATCTCGTCGACCTGCTGTGCGTTCTTCTGGGCGAGTTGCTCGCGCGTCATGCAGCCACCGGCCGCCAGCGCGAACCCGAGCCCGACGAGGGCCGCAAGCGGGAACGGGTGCATCTTAGTCCTTCCCCGCCGCCTGACGCAGCACGGCATTGATGCGGTCCTGCCAGCCCGGTCCGTCCTCACGGAAGAACTCGAGGACGTCCGCGTCGATCCGCAGCGTGACCTGTTCCTTCAAGGCCGGGATTTCGGCCTTAGGCGGCGGCGGGGGCGCGGCCTTCTTGAACACAGCTTCCGCGGCGGCGAAAGGATCGGCGGGACGGCGGCTGGTCGGCTTCGTGGCCATGGCGGCCTCCGGCGTGGGGAAATCTGCTCTTCGATTGGACCGGCGCGCGACCCCGTGTCAATGCGCCGCCCCAACAGATGGCCCCCGGGGCACACCGCAGGCGAACTCACCCTTGACTTGATCGAGACTTCACTGTGCCGTGATGGGAACGATCGGGGACACGTTTTTCATCATGCGGCATCCATCCTGGCAGCGGCTCGTCGCCGCCCTGTTGATGCTGACCCTCGCGCTGGCCGGAGCGGGGCGGGGTGCGCTCGCCGCCTCGATGGCGGCGGCCGAGCCGGCCCTCGTCGTCAACGGCATCGTCATTCCGATCTGCCATCCGGGGCAGGCCGGCGACGGCACGCCGGACCAGGCGACCCACCACGATTGCTGCGACGCCTGCGCACTCTGCGCGCCGGTCCTGCTGCCGACCCCACCGGTTCCGGCACCGCTCATCCGCACCGTCGTCCGCCTCGATCTGCCGCTGCCGGCGATGCCGGCGCCCCAGGTCGCGCGGCTCGCCACGCCGCGCTCGTCGCAAGGGCCGCCCGCCGCGCCCATCGCATTGCCTTTCGAACCCCATTCTTTCTCTGCCCCCACGGCCTGATGCGGCGCGCCCGCACGGGCGCCGGGCGCATTCAGGATCGTTTCCATGTCGACCACGACACCGGGCGCCGCTGCCGCGGACCGCCTCTCGCTCTATCGCGCCATCTGGCGCTGGCACTTCTTCGCAGGCCTTCTGAGCATCCCCTTCCTCGTCATCCTCGCGGTGACCGGCTCGCTCTACCTGTTCAAGAGCGAGATCAACCACACCGTCTTCGCCTACCGGACGGTCGTCGCCGATCCGGGCACGCCGCCCGAGAGCGCGAGCACCCTCGTCGCGAATGCCGAAGCGGCCGTCCCCGGGGCTACGGCCACCTCCTATGCCTCGCCCGCCACCGCCACCGACTCCGTCGTCGTCACGGTGAAGGGCGAGACGGGCAAGACGCTCGTCTACCTCAACCCCTATGACGGCGCGGTGCTCGCCGTGCTCGACGCCTCGGCAGAGCCGATGCAGGTCATCAAGAAGATTCACAGCCTCGAATATTTCGGCACCTTCACCAACCGCCTGATCGAGGCGGCGGCGGGCTTCTGCCTGATGCTCGTGGTGACGGGGATCTATCTGTGGTGGCCGCGCGGGCAGTCGGGCGGCGTGGTGAGCGTACGCGGCACCCCGCGCCAGCGCCGCTGGTGGCGCGACGTCCACGCCGTGACCGGCGCGTTTGCGGGAATCGTGATGTTCTTCCTCGCGATCACCGGGATGCCGTGGTCGGGCGTCTGGGGTGCCAAGGTCGGCGAATATGCCGACAGCCACGGCCTCGGCTATCCGGCGCAGCTCTGGAACGAGGTGCCGACGTCGACGATCCCGACGAGCGCGGTCACCCCCGGCGCGGGTTGGGCGGTCGAGAATGCGCCCGTCCCGCTCTCCACCCCCGCGGCCGAGGCCGCGCCGATCGGCATCGACAAGGCTCTGCAGGCGGCTAAGACCGCAGGCATGGCACCGGGGTTCGATCTCGCGCTGCCGTCCGACGAGACCGGCGTCTACACGGCGTCGCGCTATTTCGGCGACCTCAGCCGCGAGCGTACGATCCACATCGACCAATATAGCGGCAAGCCGATCGTCGATATCGCGTTCAAGGATTACGGCCCGGTGGGGCGGGCGATCGAGTTCGGCATCAATGTCCACCAGGGCATGGAATGGGGCCGGCTGAACCAGCTCGCGATGCTCGCGACCTGCCTCGCCCTGATCGCCTCCAGCGTGACGGCGATCGTGATGTGGTGGAAGCGGCGGCCGGAAGGCAAGGTCGGCGTGCCGCCCTACCCCGCCGATCCGAAGGTCTATCGCTTCCTCTGGATCGTCGCGATCGTGTTCGGGCTCGCCTTTCCGATCTCCGGGCTTGCGGTGCTCGCCATGCTCGCGGTCGATTTCCTGGTGATCCGCACGGTGCCGCCGCTGCGCCGCGCGTTCTCCTGACCGACGACATCCCCCCGGCGGGCCCCACAAGGGCCTGCCGGGAGGCTCGGTGCCGCCTCCGATCGCAGCGCCGTGATCCGCGCCGCCGCGGCGCGCGTATACCGGGCAGTGTTGGAGGCTCTCATGCGCCAGGCGATCATGATCTATGCAACCGGGCTCGTGAGCTTCGTCGCTCTCGACGCGGTGTGGCTCGGGCTGATGGTGCCCCGGCTCTACAAGCCCGCGTTGGGCGACCTCGTGGCGCAGCCGTTCCAGCCGCTCCCGGCCGTCGCCTTCTACCTGATCTATGGTGTCGGGCTCGCCGTGTTCGCGATCACGCCGGCGCTCTCGGCCGGCAAGCTGACGACGGCGTTCTTCTTCGGCGCGCTGTTCGGTCTCGTCGCCTACGCGACCTACGATCTCACCAATCAGGCGACGCTGCGCGGCTGGCCCGCCATCATCACCGTCGTTGACCTCGCCTGGGGCACCTTCGGGAGCGCCTTGGCGGCGTCGATCGCCTATCTCGTCTTGTCGCGATGGTACGCCGCCTGAGATCGTTTCGGCGGCCACGGGAAGAAGGGCGAGACGCGCGCCTGATAATCCTGGAAGGCGGCGCCGCGGCTCTCCACCATGTGGCGTTCGAGCAGCGGGATGCCCGAGACCTTGACCAGTAGCCAATACATCTCCGCAGGCGCGATGATCACGACGAGATCGCGCAGGCCAAGGGCTTCGAAGCCGAGGCCTACAACCGCGATCCCAACCCAGAACAGCCATTCGAAAAAATAGTTCGGGTGCCGCGACCAGGCCCAGAGGCCGACGTCGCACACGGCGCCCGCCCGGCGTGCGCGGAAATGCCGGAGCGTGCGGTCGGCGAGACTTTCGCCGCCGAAGGCGATCACGGCGATCGCGACCCCCAGCCCATCCTGCCATGACAGATCGCCAGGGCGCAGGGCGGCAGCAGCGGCGGAGACCGCGAGAAGCCAGCCGGCGACGGCCTGAAGCTGGAGAAAGACGAAGAGCCGGCGTGGCGCGGCCGCGCCCCACTCCCGGCGCAGACGTGCATAGCGCGGATCGTCGGCCGCGCTCGCGAGCGTTCGGGTCAGGAGATGCCCACCGAGGCGGATCGACCACACCGCGACCAGGAGCCCGACCACGAGAGCCCGCGCCGTGACGCCGGCCGACGAAGCGATCAGCACCAGCGCCGACAGGCCCGTCGCGAGCGACCACAGCCCGTCGATGAAGCCCGAGCGCCGCGTGCGCTCGGCGAGGATGGCGGCGCCGGCCATGATGGCGGCGATGAGGACGAGCGCGAGGACGCCGCCCGCGATCACGACGTCAAAGCCCGATGAACGGCTGCACCAGACGGGCGATCATGGAATGGGGGCGCAGCGTCCCCTCGATCGAGGCGAGACAGATGCAGTCCTCGGAGCCGGTGACCACCGGCGTGTGTTCGCTGTCGCCGTCTTCCTCGGCGAGGTCGCCCGCCTCGTAGCGGCCGTGCTCGTCCTCGAACGCCCCTTTGAGGACGAGCGTCAGTTCCTCCCCCGAGTGACCGTGGGTCGGCATCCGCCGGCCCGGCGCGATCCTGAGGAGGATCAGCTTGGCCGTGGGATCGTCCGGCACCGCGATGCGCGAGAAGGCCGTGCCGGGCCCCATCCAGCGCCAGCCGGTCGTGGCGCGGCCGGCGAGCGGCGGCGGCAGCGGGATGCCGAGGTTCGGGCCGAGGCCCGGCGCGCGCCGGCGCGGGCCGTTCGAAGGCCGCGCCTCGCCGAGCCGCTCGAGGGTGCGCTCGAACAGCCGCGCATCGACCTCGGACGGGCTCATGGATTCGAGCAGCACGCCGCCCAATGCCTCCATGGCGAGCCGATCGGATCGGCACCGCGGGCACATCGCGAGATGGGTTTCGACCACGAGAGCAGCGGCCGGACGCAGTGTTCCTGCGGCGAGGCGCATCAGAAGCTCGGGGCTGGGGTGAGACGTCGTCATCGGGACTCTTCGAGCAACTGGCGCAGGCGGTTCATCGCGAGGCGCACGCGGGACTTCACCGTTCCGAGGGGAATTCCGAGCGCCTTCGAGATATCGGTCTGCGGGGATTGGGAGAAAAAGGAGAGAGCGATCACCTCCGCCTGTTCGGGCGGCAGCTTGCCCAACGCTGAGCGGACGCGGATTTCGGTCTCCCGGGACAGCATCACGCCCTCGGCGGAGGGCGACGGATCGACATCCTCCACCGGATAAAGTTCGTCCTCGGCCGCACGGCGGTTCAGACGGCGGCGGCGGTCGATGCCGAGATTGCGCGAGATCGTAAAGACCCAGGTCGAGACCGCACCGCGCGTCGCGTCGAACCCGTCCGCCTTGCGCCAGACCGTGAGCATGGTGTCCTGGATCAGGTCGTCGCAATCGCTGTCGGAGAAACCCTGCCGCGCAAGAAACGCCTTGAGCCGCGGACCGTAGAAGGCGAACAGGCGGGCGAAGGCCTGCCGATCCTTCTCGGCCGCGATGGCCGCCACCAAGGCGGCGGCCTCCGCCCCGTCGAGGGTGCGCGCAGACGCTTCGGCCGGTCTCACCGTCCGCCCCTCGTTCCGGCCGGGATCTTGCCCGGCATGTTGTCCAGCACCCGCACGTTTCATGCCTCTTCTACGGGGCGCCCGGCAGCCCGGATCACCGCGTTCCAAACGCCATCGCGAAAACGATCGGACGGTGATCCCGCCGGGGCACGCCATCGTAAGAGATGGTGACCGGCCTGTCGCGCCGCCAAGAAGTGGACCATGCTCGATCGCCCGAACCCAGCAGACGCACCGCTCGAAATCGCCGTGATCGGCTCGGGGATCTCCGGGCTGTCGGCGGCGTGGCTGTTGTCGCAGCGCCATCACGTCACGCTCTACGAGAGCGAGCGACGGCTCGGCGGGCACAGCAACACCGTACTCGCCCCGACCGCCGGCGCGTCGATCCCCGTCGATACCGGCTTCATCGTCTACAACGAGGCGACCTACCCGAACCTGACCGCCCTGTTCGCCCACCTCGGCGTGGCGACCGACGCGACCGACATGTCGTTCGCGGTTTCGATCGACGGCGGCCGCCTCGAATATGCGGGGTCCGATCTCGCCGGCCTGTTCGCCCAAAGCGGCAACCTCGTGCGGCCGCGCTTCTATGCGATGGTCGCCGACCTCCTGCGCTTCTATCGCCAGGCGCCGCGCGATCTGGGGCGCCTCGGTCCCATGACCCTCGCCGAATATCTCGCCGCCGGGCGGTACGGTACGGCCTTCCGCGACGATCACCTCTACCCGATGGCCGCCGCGATCTGGTCGACGCCGGCCGCCGACATCGGCAGCTATCCGGCGGAGGCCTTCATCCGCTTCTGCGACAATCACGGGCTGCTGCGCCTGCGCGACCGGCCGGTCTGGCGGACCGTGCGGGGCGGAAGCCGCAACTATGTCGCCAAGCTCGCCGCCCCCCTCGCCGGGCACACCATCATCGGGCGTCCCGTCCGCATCGTCGAGCGCTCGAAGACCTGCGTCATGGTCCACGACGGCGTCGCCCCGCGGCGGTTCGATCGTGTGCTCATCGCGAGCCATGCCGACCAGGCGCTCCGCCTCGTCGAGGCGCCGACGGACCTCGAACGGTGCGTGCTCGGCGCCTTCCGCTACGCCAGCAATGAGGCGGTCCTGCACGGCGATCCGGCCCTGATGCCGAAGCGGCGGCGCGCGTGGAGTGCGTGGAACTATCTCGCCGACAGCGCGCGGGGGAGCGGCCCGTCGGTGACCTATTGGATGAACCGGCTTCAGCACCTCGATCCAAGCGTGCCGCTGTTCGTCACCTTGAATCCCCTCGTCCCGCCGGATCCGGAGCGGGTCTATACGCGTATCGCCTACGAGCATCCGCTGTTCGACCAGAAGGCGATCATCGCACAACGCGAGCTCTGGTCGATCCAGGGGACCGAAAACGTGTGGTATGCTGGCGCCTATTTCGGGGCGGGCTTCCACGAGGACGGGCTTCAGGCCGGTCTCGCGGCGGCGGAAGCGATGGGGGCGTGCGGCGGCCGTGGTCGGTGGCGAACGAATCCGGCCGGATCGTGCTGCCCGCGCAGGCGGCGCGGCAGGACGCGGCATGGAGCGGGGCGAGCCGATGAGTGCGCCCGCCCGCAACGCCCTGCCCGCGCTCTATGTCGGGTCGGTGCAGCATCGCCGCTTCAGGCCGCGGCCGCACCGCCTCAAATATCGCCTGTTCATGCTCCACCTCGACGTGGACGATCTCGCCGGCACCGCCCGCGCCAGCCGTCTCCTCTCGGTCAACCGCTGGAACCTGATCTCCTTTCACGAGGCGGACCACGGCCCCAAGGGCGAGGGTTCGCTTGGCGACCGGGTGCGCCGCCTCGCCCGTGAGCGCGGCCTCGACTGGGACGGGTCGCGCGTCTCGATCGTCGCCATGCCGCGCGTGTTCGGCTACGTGTTCAACCCGCTCAGCCTCTATCTTTGCCGGAACGCAGACGGACGGCTCGCGGCCTTGATCTACGAGGTGCGCAACACGTTCGGCGGGATGCATCATTATGCGTTCGACGTCGACCGCCCTGAGGCCGGCACGCTCCGGCACCAGTGCGCCAAGGACTTCTTCGTCTCGCCGTTCCTGCCGATGGAGATGAATTACCGCTTTCATCTGAAGCCGCCGGCCGAACACTTCTCGCTCGCGATCGAGGACAACGACGGCGAGGGCCGCATGCTCGTCGCGACCATGACCCTCGCCCGCCGCGCGCTGTCGACCCGCGCCCTCGCCGGCGTCCTGGTGGGCCTGCCCCTGATGACGTTCAAGGTCATCGTCGGCATCCATTGGGAGGCTCTGCGACTCTGGTGGAAGCGAACGCCGTTCTATTCTCCGTCCGAGGCGATCGCCTCGGCCCTCCCCCCTTCGGAAAGGTCTTCGGGATGATGTCGCCTTCGAGCTCGGCGATCCTGCCCTCCCTGGTCGGCCGCGCTCTGCCGCTGCGTCTGCGCGTGATGATCGGGGAACGGGTGCTTGCCGGCATCGCCCGGGGGCGCCTGACCATCCTGCTGCCCGACGGCACACGCCTGCAGAACGCGATCCGCGAACCGGGTCGCGAGGCGGAACTCAGGATCGTGCATTGGCGCGCCCTCGCCCGCCTCGTGCTCGACGGCGATGTCGGCTTCGCGCGCGGCTATGTCGAGGGGGATTGGGACAGCCCCGACCTCGTCGCGCTCCTCGGCCTGTGCGCCGACAATTCGGACGGCCTCGCCCAATTGATCCGCGGTTCGGGTCCGGCCGTCGCGGCACGCCGGGTCTTCAAGGCGCTGCGCCGGAACACCAAGACCGGCAGCCGCCGCAACATCATGGCGCATTACGATCTGGGCAACCCCTTCTTCGCGTCCTGGCTCGATGCCGACATGATCTATTCGTCCGCCCTCTACGAGGCGGCGGATGACACGCTGGAGATCGCCCAACGCCGCAAGCTCGATCGGATCACCGAGCTCCTGAAGCTCGACGGCGCGCCGTCGGTGCTCGAGATCGGCTGCGGCTGGGGGGCGCTCGCCGCCCACCTCGGCCGCGCGGGCGCGGGATCGGTTCACGGCATCACCATCTCGCCGGCGCAGCTCGCTTCGGCCGAGGAGCGCGTGAGCGGACAAGGGCTCGCCGACTGGGTGAAGCTCGAGCTCCGCGATTACCGCGACGTCGCCGAGCGCTACGACCGCGTCGTCTCGATCGAGATGTTCGAGGCGGTCGGCGAGGCCTATTGGCCGACCTATTTCGACGCCGTGCGGAAGGCGCTGAAGCCCGGCGGCCGGGCAGTCATCCAGGTCATCACCATCGCCGAGGATCGCTTCGACGATTACCGCTCCCATCCCGACATGATCCAGACGATGGTCTTCCCCGGCGGCATGCTGCCGAGCGAGCGGGCCATGGAAGCGGCCGCGAACCGCGCCGGCCTCGCCTTGAGCGAGACGCACCGGTTCGGCCCCTCCTATGCCCGCACCCTGGACGCGTGGAACCAGCGCTTCCAAGCGGCCTGGCCCGCGCTTCAGGCGCTCGGATATTCCGACGCGTTCCGCCGCCTATGGACCTATTATCTCGCGTATTGCCAAGCCGGCTTCGAAGCCGGCCGCATCGACGTGGGCCTCTACGTGTTCGAGCCGTCGCCGCTGTGACGTCGCTCACGCCCGCGCACGGAATCGCACATTTCGGGGGGAGCGGGTGATAGAGGTCCCGCGGCCGGCTCCTCCTCCACGGTCGCGTCCGATCCCGAGAAAAGTCGTCCGGCTTTCTCGACCTTCAAAACGGAAATAAAAATAATCCCTCAGGCATCATATTTGAGATCATGACATCTACTATCATAATTTAAGCGCATCGAAGCGACAATAAATTCAAAGACCTAATACGATCGACCGCACCTTGAACTCTATTGCTGCGGTCAATATGTGTGGGGCGAACGCGCCTCCGGACGAGCGGGCCGTGACATTTTATGTAGGGCACCGTGACGGACGGCATCGCGAAGGCACGGACGGGTATCGAGGGATTCGACGATCTGACGCTGGGGGGCTGCCGCGAGGCCGGCCGACCTTGGTGTGCGGGTCCGCGGGCTGCGGTAAGACCCTCTTCGCCGCGACCTTCCTGGTCAACGGGGCGCGCCACGAGGACGAGCCGGGCGTGTTCGTCACGTTCGAGGAGCGTCCGGGAGACATCGTCGACAACGTCGCGTCGCTCGGCTTCGGTCTCGATCACCTCATCGCCGAGAAGAAAATCCACATCGAGCACATCGCGATCGATCCCGCGGAGCTCGCGGAAGTCGGCGATTACGATCTCGAAGCCCTGTTCCTGCGCCTCGATCTCGCGGTTGGAGAGGTCGGCGCCAAGCGGATCGTGCTCGACACGATCGAAAGCCTGTTCTCGGCCTTCCAAAATCCCGCCATCCTGCGCGCCGAGATCCGGCGCCTGTTCGATTGGCTGAAGGAACGCGGGCTCACCGCCGTCATCACGGGCGAGCGCGGCGACGGCTCGCTGACCCGGCAGGGCCTCGAAGAATATGTCTCCGATTGCGTGATCCTGCTCGATCACCGGATCGCCAACCAGGCCTCCACGCGCCGGCTGCGCATCGTGAAGTATCGCGGCACCGCGCACGGCACCAACGAATACCCCTTCCTCATCGGCGCCGACGGCTTCAGCGTCCTTCCGGTGAGTTCGCTCGGGCTCGGCCATCAGGTCCACGACGAGCGCATCTCCACCGGCATCCGCGATCTCGACATCATGCTGAGCGGCGGCGGATTCCATCGCGGTAGCTCCATCCTGGTGAGCGGTGTCGCCGGTTCGGGGAAAAGTTCGATCTCCGCCGCCTTCGTCGCCGCCGCCTGCGCGCGGGGGGACAAAGCGCTGCATTTCTCGTTCGAGGAATCGGCACAGCAGACGGTGCGCAACATGCGCTCGATCGGGCTCAGCCTGCAGCCCTATATCGATTCCGGGCAGCTCGAATGCGTCGCGGCGCGGCCGACCTTCTATGGTCTCGAGATGCACCTTGCGGTGATGCTGCGCCAGATCGAGAAGGCGAAGCCCGATCTCGTGGTGCTCGATCCGATCTCCGCCTTCGTCGATTTCGGAGATCAACTCGAGGTCCAATCGATGTTGCTGCGCATCATCGATTACCTCAAGAGCCAGGGTATCACCGGCGTCTTCACCCACCTGTCCCACGCCCAGGGCGAGACCCGGACCGAAGCGGGCCTGTCATCGCTGATGGACGCGTGGATCCTCCTCCTGAACCAGCAGTCCAACGGCGAGTTCAACCGCCAGCTCTATCTGTTGAAGGCGCGGGGCATCGCCCATTCCAATCAAGTCCGTGAGTTTGTGATGAGTGCATCCGGCATCAGCCTGAAAGAGCCCTACCTCGGCGAAAACGGCGCCCTGACCGGTGCGGCGCGGCGCTTCGAGGAAGCCCGCGTCCACCGCGAGGCATTGCTGCGCCGAGGGGGCATGCTGCGCCTGCAGGAAAAGATCGCCGAGCGACGCCGGCGGACCCAGGCGCATATCGAGGCGCTCGAGGCCGACCTGCGGGTCGACGAGATCGAGCTCAGGGGCCTCGCCGAAGACGAAAGCCTCTCGCTCGCCCAGGCCGCCGCCGACCTGGCGGCGATGGCCGCCGCCCGTCAAGCTACGGCGCAGAGCGAGATGCACGATGATGAGTGAGCCGGATCAACCTCTCAAGCTGACGCTCTACGTCGCCGGCCAAACCCCGAAGTCGCTCGCAGCCATCCGCAATCTCGAGCGCATCTGCGCCGAGCATATGCCGGGCAAATATCAGGTCGAGGTGGTGGATCTGCGCCAGCGGCCCCAACTCGCCCGCGAGCACAACATCGTGGCGATCCCGACCTTGGTGCGCGCGCTGCCGGTCCCCGTGCAGAAGATCATCGGCGACCTGTCGGATCAGGAAAAGGTCCTCGTCCACCTCAAAGTCGAGGGCTGACATGATCGAAGGCACGCCGCCTCACGCGCTCGAGCGCGAGACCGACCTCCATCGCCGCCTCGCCGAAGCCGAGGAGACGTTGCGTGCCATCCGTGAGGGCGAGGTCGATGCCCTCGTCATGCGCGGCTCCCAAGCGGACGAGGTCTTCGCTCTCGGCGGCCAGGACAGCTATCGCGCCTTCATGCAGGCGATGGACATCGGCGCCGCCGCGCTCGACGCGGACGGCAAGCTGATCTACGCCAACGCCGCGCTCTCCTCTCTGCTCGGCCGCGGCGCGACGGATCTGCATGGTGACGGCTTCTTCGACGCGCTGGGCGCGACCCCGGCCCGCATCGTCCGCGAGCTCAGCGGCGAGGCCGAACACGACCGGCGGAGCCGGCAGATCGTGTTGCCGTGTGCCGGCGGCATCTCCCATGTCGAAGTGAGCGTGTCGCCGCTGCCGCTCGGCTTCGGCCGCGGCCGGGCGGTGACCTTCACCAACGTGACGGAGCGGATCGAGGCCGCCGCCGCCCACGAAAGCGAGCGCATCGGCCGCGCGATCATGGCCTCCTCCAACGAGGCGGTCGTCGTCTGTAACGGCGACGGGATCATCACCCACGCCAATGCCGGCGTGCGCCATTTCGGCGAAAGCCGCGTCGTCGGCCGGCGCTTCGACGAGGCCTTTCCGCTGAATTTCAGCCTGAGCGCGGGCCTGATGACCGCCGGCGACCTCGTCGGCGTCGCCCTCGCGGGCACCGCGGTGCGCGGCGTCGAGGCGACGCTGAGCCAGGAGAGCCGCACACGAGACCTTCTGTTGAGCGCCGGGCCGCTGCGGCAATCGGGCGACACGATCGGCGGCTGCATCGTGACGCTCGCCGACATCACCGAGCGCAAGGCGAGCGAAAAGCGCCAGGCCCTTCTGATGGGCGAACTGACCCACCGGGTGAAGAACACCCTGACCCTCGTGATGTCGATCGCCAACCGCACCCTCGCCTCGATCCGGGACATGTCCGAGTTCCGCACCGCGTTCGGCCGACGGCTGGAGGCGCTGGCGGCGACCCATACCCTGCTCGCCGAAGGGGCCTGGGCGGGCCTCACCCTCGAAGATCTCGTCAACGCCGAACTCGCACCCTATGCGGCGCTCGGCAGCCCGCGCTTCGCGCTCCGCGGCCTCAACGTCCGCATCGCCTCCGACACCGCGGTGGCGCTCGGACTGATCTTCCACGAGCTCGTCACCAACGCGGTGAAATATGGCGCGCTCTCGAACGATACCGGCCGCATTTCGATCGCCGCCGCGCCGGACGGCGACTCCCTCGAACTCGTCTGGCGCGAAGAGGGCGGCCCACCGGTGACGGCGCCCGAGAAGGCCGGATTCGGCCAGACCGTGATCTCCCGCGGCCTCGGCCAGAGCGGCGCCAAGGCGACCAAGGTCGAGTTCCACCCCGAAGGGCTCGTCTGCCGCATGTTTCTTGCCCGCGAGCAACTCGATCCGGCCTGACGTCGCAGCAGGGCACAGCCCGCGACGCATCACGAGATCATTTCACCGCTCCGGCGAACCGGCCCAGACCGTTGTCCGCGAAGACGCGCGACACGCGCGCGCGGTCGGGGGCTTTACGATCGACCTGAGCGGACGATCCCGATGATCGAGAGGCGCCCATGCCGCAGACTTCGCGGCGAGGGGGCTCTGACGCCGGAAGCCGCGATCGGCTGCTACCTCATCATTGTCCTGACGAAGCCCAATCCCGTGAAGAACATCGCCACGGCGGTAGGCCTCATCGTGCTGGTGACTTTGGTGGTCGCATTGATGATCCCGCTCATCAACGCCACAGCGGACACGCCGGGCTTGCGGCTGCTCGCCATCGTCTCGTTCCTGTTCCTCTTCCTCGACGCGGCCAGCCAGCTCGGAGAAACCGGAGGCGTCATCGCGCTCGTGGTGACGTTCCTGCTCACGCTGGTGAACCTCGCTCCCGTGGCGGATGCACTCAGCTTCGGCCTGCGCTACGCCGCCTATGTGGTCATGATGCCGATGACCTGGATGATCGGCTTCAACCTCTTGCTCGGTCCCTCGCCGGTGCGACTGCTGCAGACGGGGCTGCTGCGCAGGGCCCGTCACTGCCCGCAGCGGGCACACCTCTCTACATATTGACGTCTAGCCGCATCAATGGCCTATATGTTGACGCTTCGGTCCTCTGAGTCGGTTGGTTCAGAGGCTAAGAGGGAAGCCGGTGACCCTGAGGGGCGAAGCCGGCGCTGCCCCCGCAACTGTGAGCGGCGAGCCTGTCGTCCATTCAGCGTCACTGGGCCCATGCCTCGGGAAGGCCGGACGAGAGGCGGTGACCCGCGAGCCAGGAGACCTGCCGTCGCAGCATATTCGTCCCTGGGCGGGGTGTCCCGGTGGTGCGTTTGCGCGTCCGCCGGTGCCTCCCGCCGTCGGCAGCGCTTCGCGGCCGCTCGGCCTTTGCCCCCAATCCTGATTGGGGTTAGCCGATGTCACTAATGCACGATGCCGGGCCGGTAGCCGACCGGCCTGTCCCTCCCCCACTCTCGCGGCGGGTCAATCCGGCACGCCCAGTTATCTGCTCATCCGCCGCAACGGCGCGGTGACGCCGTTCGATCCCGGGAAGATCACGGTCGCCCTCACCAAGGCGTTTCTGGCCGTGGAAGGCTCCAGCGCTGCCACCTCGCGACGGGTTCACGACATCGTCGCGGACCTGACCGGGCAGATCGTGGCGAGCCTCACCCGCCGCGCGGATAGCGGTCGGACGTTCCATATCGAGGACGTGCAGGATCAGGTGGAACTCGCCCTGATGCGCGGCGAGCACCACAAGGTGGCCCGCGCTTATGTGCTCTACCGGGAGCAGCGCGCCCGCGAGCGCTCCGCCGCCCGCCCCCTCGCGATCACGGCTTCGACGCTGCGGATGAAGACGGCGGACGGCACGCTAGTGCCGCTCGACGAAGCCCGCCTCGCCGCCGTGATCGCAGAGGCCACGTCGGGTCTCGCCGATGTCTCGCCCGACACCATCCTCGCCGAGAGCCGCCGCAATCTCTATGACGGCATCAGTGCGGACGAACTGGCGCTGGCGCCCATCCTCGCCGCCCGCACCCTGATCGAGACCGAGCCGAACTACGCCCGTGTCTCGGCCCGCCTCTTGCTCGACAAGCTGCGCCGCGAAGCCCTGAGCTTCCTCGCCGGACACGCCGATCAGGCGACACACGGACAGATGGCGGAGCGCTACGGTGATTATTTCGAGGCCTATCTACACCGCGGCATCGCGGCGGAGCGGATAGACCCCGAACTCGGCCGATTCGACCTCGGACGCCTCAAGGCGGCGCTGCTGCCCGAACGGGACCTGCAGTTCGATTATCTCGGCCTGCAGACGCTCTATGATCGCTACTTCCTCCATGTCCGCGGCACCCGCTTCGAGCTGCCGCAGGCCTTCTTCATGCGCGTCGCCATGGGGCTGGCGCTGCGCGAGGTGGACCGCGAGGCGCGAGCCATCGAGTTCTACCGCCTGTTGTCGTCCTTCGACTTCATGGCCTCGACGCCGACCCTGTTCAATGCCGGCACGCTGCGCCCCCAGCTTTCCTCCTGCTTCCTCACGACGGTGGCGGACGATCTCGACGGGATCTTCAAGGCGATCAGAGACAACGCACTGCTCGCGAAATATTCCGGCGGACTCGGCAACGACTGGACGCCCGTGCGCGGGCTCGGCGCCCACATCAAGGGGACCAACGGCGAGAGCCAGGGCGTCGTGCCGTTCCTCAAAGTCGCGAACGACACCGCCATCGCGGTCAACCAGGGCGGCAAGCGCAAAGGCGCGGTCTGTGCCTATCTCGAGACCTGGCATATCGACATCGAGGAATTCCTCGACCTGCGCAAGAACACCGGCGACGACCGCCGCCGCACCCATGACATGAACACGGCGAACTGGGTGCCGGACCTGTTTCTGGAGCGCGTCGATGCGGATGGGCCGTGGTCGCTGTTCTCGCCGGACGAGACGCCGGAGCTGCACGACCTTTATGGACCGGCCTTCAAGGCCGCCTACGAGGCCTACGAGGCGAAGGCCGCCCGCGGCGAGATGAAGGTGTCACGCCAGATTCGCGCCGTCGATCTGTGGCGGCGCATGCTCACGCTGCTGTTCGAGACCGGCCATCCCTGGATCACCTTCAAGGACCCCTGCAATCTGCGGTCGCCGCAGCAGCACATCGGCGTGGTCCATTCCTCAAACCTGTGCACGGAGATCACGCTCAACACGAGCGCCGACGAGGTGGCGGTGTGCAATCTCGGCTCGGTGAATCTGCTCGCCCACGTCACGGCGGATGGGCTCGACCATGCGCGCCTGGAGCGTACCGTCACCACCGCGATGCGCATGCTCGACAACGTCATCGACATCAATTTCTACACCATCCCCGAAGCGCGCCGCTCCAACCTGAAACATCGCCCTGTCGGGCTCGGCATCATGGGTTTCCAGGACGCGCTGCAGGCGCTGCGCATTCCCTACGGCTCGGACGCGGCGGTGCATTTCGCCGACACGAGCATGGAGGCGGTCAGCTTCCACGCCATTTCGGCCTCCTGCGACCTCGCCCGGGAGCGCGGGCGCTACCCGTCCTTCGAGGGTTCGCTGTGGTCGAAGGGCGTGCTGCCGATCGACTCGATCGAGTTGCTGGCGCAGGCTCGCGGCGGGCTCGGCCTCGACCGCTCCTCGACGCTCGACTGGGAGAGCCTGCGCGCGCGGGTGACGGCCATCGGGATGCGCAACTCCAACTGCATGGCCATCGCGCCGACCGCGACGATCTCGAACATCTGCGGCGTGTCGCAATCGATCGAGCCCGCCTACCAGAACCTCTTCGTCAAATCGAACATGTCCGGCGACTTCACCGTGGTGAACGCCTCTCTCGTCCGAGACCTGAAGGAGCGCGGCTTGTGGGACGAGGTGATGGTCTCCGACCTCAAATATTACGACGGAAGCGTCGGCCCGATCGACCGCATCCCCAATGATCTCAAGACGCTCTACGCCACCGCCTTCGAGATCGAAACCGCCTGGCTTATCGAGGCGGCCGCACGGCGCCAGAAATGGATCGACCAGGCGCAGTCGCTCAATCTCTATATCTCGAACCCTTCCGGGCGACGGCTCGACGAGACCTATCGGCTGGCCTGGCAGCGTGGGCTGAAGACGACCTACTACCTGCGTGCGCGCGCAGCGACCCATGTCGAGAAATCGACGCTCAAGGGGACCGACGGCAAACTGAACGCCGTCTCGGCGGTGCTCGCGGCGCCCCCCATCGCCGTGCCGGAAAGCGCCCACGGCAAAGCCTGCGCCATCGACGATCCCGACTGCGAAGCCTGCCAGTGAGCCGGGAAGAAGGAGACACGCCCATGCTCGACTGGTCCGACACCAAACCCGTCCCCGCCCCGCTCCACCCCGCCTTTGCCTCACAGGCCGTCGACGCCACCGGCCTCGGCGCCATCCGGCGGGGCGCCGCCCGCGTCTCGGTGGACGAGAAGCGAATGATCAATGCCCGCGCCGACGTGAACCAGCTTCTCCCGCTCAAGTACAAATGGGCTTGGGAGAAATACCTTGCGGGCTGCAACAATCACTGGATGCCGACCGAAGTCTCCATGCAGGCCGACATCGCGTTATGGAAGTCACGCGACGGGCTGACGGAGGACGAGCGGCGCATGCTGAAGCGCAATCTCGGCTTCTTCGCCGCGTCGGAATCGCTGGTAGCGAACAACATCGTACTCGCCATCTATCGCCACCTGACCAACCCGGAATGCCGGCAATATCTGCTGCGTCAGGCCTTCGAGGAGGCGGTGCACACGCACACCTTCCAGTACATCGTGGAAAGCCTCGGCCTCGACGAGGGCGAATTGTTCAACATGTACCGCGAGGTGCCCTCGATCACCGACAAGGCGGCGTGGGCGCTGAAGCACACGCAGAGCCTCGACGACCCGGCCTTCCACACGGGCACGCCGGAGGCCGATCAGCAGTTCCTGCGCGACCTCGTCGCCTTCTACGTCGTGTTCGAGGGGATGTGGTTCTACACCGGGTTCGCGCAGATCCTCTCGCTCGGCCGGCGCAACAAGATGGTCGGGATCGCCGAGCAGTACCAATACATCCTGCGCGACGAGAGCATCCATCTGAACTTCGGCATCGACGTCATCAACCAGATCAAGATCGAGAACCCCCCTCTGTGGACGCCCGCGTTCCAGGATGAGGTGCGCGGCATGTTGAAGGACGCCGCGCAACTGGAGGCCGCTTATGGCAGGGACACCATGCCCCGCGGCTTTCTCGGGCTGAACGCCGGCCTGTGCGAGAAGTACATGCACTTCATCGCCAACCGCCGCTGCGCCCAGCTCGGCCTTGCGCCCGTCTTCGCCGAGGCCGAGAACCCGTTCCCCTGGATGAGCGAGGCGATGGACCTGAAGAAGGAGAAGAACTTCTTCGAGACCAGGGTCATCGAATACCAGAACGGCGGCGCGCTCGCCTGGGATTGAGCCCAAGCGCGTGGCGGTTCCAGAGTAGCCGCTGGTTTGATCGCTGCGATTAGACGATGAGTATTCCAATCAGTGCTGAATGAGAATCAGTAATGCGTACGACCGACCTCTCCGAGCTCGCCGCCTTCGATGCGGTTGCGCGCCATCGCAGCTTCCGGCGCGCGAGCGAGGAGCGCGGCGTCACCGCCTCTGCGATCAGCCATGCGGTCAGCAACTTGGAAGCGCGGATCGGCATCCGCTTGCTGAATCGCACCACGCGCAGCGTGTCGCTGACCGATGCGGGCGCGATGCTGCTCTCGCAGCTCTCGCCAGCGTTTGGCGACATCGGTTCGGCGCTCGATGCCTTGAACCAGTTCCGCGATACGCCGTTTGGCAAGGTCAGGATCAACGCGCCCAATTCGATCGCGCCGTTCGTGCTGGGGCCGATAATCGGCCCGCTGATCGCCGCCAACCCTAATCTCGAGCTGGAGATCGTCGCGACCGACCGGCTGGTCGATATCGTCGCGGAAGGGTTCGACGCCGGCATCCGGCTAGGGGAAAGTCTGCGCGATGGTATGACCGCAATAAGGATCAAGCCGCGGCTGAAGTTCGCGGTGGTGGGGTCGCCCGACTATTTTGCCAAACGCTCGGTGCCCAAGACCCCCGCCGACCTGTCCGACCATATCTGCGTGCGTAATATGTATCCGAGCGGCGTCGGCTATCCCTGGTCGTTCGGGCGTGATGGCGAGGGAATCGACATCGAGGTCAAAGGCCCGGTCGCATTGCATGATCACGAGCTGATGATTGAGACGGCATTGGCGGGCGTGGCGTTAGCGTATGTGTGGGAAGATCGGGCGCGGCCCTTTGTCGAGAGTGGGCGGTTGGTGCCCTGCCTCGGCAACTGGATCGTGCCCGAGGACTGGCTTTACCTCTATTATCCTACGCGGCGATATATCTCGGCGGGCCTGCGCGCTGTCATCGATGCCCTCAAGGTAACGAGCAGTTGACGCATGAGGGCGGCCGTTCGCTGTCGTGCTAGGTTCACGCAATGTTTCGCCGGAAACAGCTCACCTCATGATCGTTGACGATACCGGCGGTCTGTATCCAAGCGTACGCGCGACGGCAGCTTTCCCGCTGAGAGCCCACCTCACCGCATTGGGTTGGGACGGCGGGGTTTGGTCTGCTGCAGAACGGCAGCTATCTGCACAGCGGCAGCCAAAACCGGCCAGTCCGCTCCCCGCCCCGCACCTACCTTCCTTGTCGTCGCGGCAAAACTCCGTTCCTGTCGCAATGGGCACGGAGATGAGTCTAAAGTTCTCGAGACCTGCCGGCCGCGCAAAAAAGCGGGTGCTTCACATCGGGCAACTGTTCAGGAGCCAATAAGCGCGTCGGTTGAGAGCCGAACGCCTGGTCCACCAACCTCGGATATGGCGCCATCGTCCACGAAGATCACTCCTGCCGTCTCGAGAGCGGCGCGGATGGCGAGGACGGTGCGCTCCTTTATTGCCTCACCAGCCTCGAAGCGACTGACTGGAGGATCCATGCCTGAAGCAGCCCGCTACGCCCGGCCACGTCGGGCCGGCACAGCCATTGAGGACTTCATCCTCCACGTCGTCAGCAAGGAGACTGTGTCGTGCCCGGTCGCGGAAGCCGGCGCCAAGATCGCGGCGCTGGTGGATGCCGACGACCGGTTCGACGAGCGGTCCTACGATCGGAAGGGCACGGCCGACGAGGACGGCACGCGGCGGACCATGCTCGCCATGGAGCGCCACCGGCTCGTCCTGGAGGAGATTGCCAGCCACGAACGCCCCACGAGCCCCGATGGCGCCGTCCTCTCCCTGATGCTGGCCCGCGCCGACGTGGACATGATCGCGTCCCGCTTGCTGTCTTCTCCGGCCGACGCCGCGTCACCGGCCCGGGTCGACCGCTACCTCTATCCGGTCACACGCATGCTCGCCGGGCCGAACCCGCCGGACTGGCTCGCACGGCTGATCGATTTCTACAGGACCGATTGGCACGACCCGCAGCTTGAGCTGGACACCGCCCTTGCGGGCCGCCGGGAGGCGTTCCAGGGGACGGAGTAATTCCTCCGTCTCGGTGCTTATCTCGTGCTTATCTGGCGGCCCGAGAGCGCAACCGTTACGCTCGCGCTTCTCTAAAGGATTGGTTTTGCTGGATTTTATGGTGGGCGGTATAGGGATTGAACCTATGACCTTTGCCGTGTCAAGGCAACGCTCTCCCGCTGAGCTAACCGCCCGTGCCCCATAAGGGCGCGGCCTCGTCGCCGAGGCGCGGGTGCCGGCGAATTCGTCGGCGAGGCCCGCTCTATAGCGAGGTTCCGGGCGGCGCGCAAGCGTTGCGCCCCGGACTTATCCACGGCGAAATGACGAGCGCGCCCACCGTGCCGCCGCGCCCCGCCGTCTCAGCCCGTCGCACCCATGCGCGCTCGGGCCCACAGGCATCCTGCGCCGTCCCCGTCCTGATGCGCCGCCCCCGGCGAAGCCGTCGGCACGCCGTGCCCGCGGCCGAACCGGCATTCCGTCCCCCACGGCCGAAGCGGCCGGCCGCCGCGTCCCGTCTGCCGGAGCGGCCCCGGTGCTCCCCGGCGCCCTGCTCGCTTCCGTCGTCCGCAAGCCGGCGCGGCGCCGCGTTCGCGCGTCGGATCGCCTGACCGCGGGATTGCCGCGCGCGCGGGATTGCTGCCGGGCCGTGGGCCTGCCTATAACGACGCATGACGAAGCCCCCGATGAAGCCGACCGCCCCTCCGAAGCCCCATCGCGGACCGCGCGGCGGCCGCCCCGGTGCGCGCAGCGCCGCGCGCACCTGGAGCGCCGGCGAAGGCCGCATCGTGCTCTATGGGCTGCACAGCGTCGCCGCCGCGCTCGAAAATCCGCTCCGGGCGAAGCACCGCCTCGTCGCCACCCACAATGCCGTCGCCCGCCTCGAAGAGCGCGGCATCGCGCTCGCGCTGGCGCCGGAGATCGTCGATCCCCGCGTCGTCGCCGAGATGGTGCCGGACGACGCCGTCCATCAGGGCATCGCCCTCGTCACCGAGCCGTTGCCGGCGGTGCGCGTCGCCGACCTCGCCGACGCCCGCTTGGTGCTCGCCCTCGATCAGGTGACCGACCCGCACAATGTCGGCGCCATCCTGCGCTCGGCGGTGGCGCTCGGGGCGGACGCGCTGATCGTCACCGCCCGCCATTCGCCGCAGGAAACCGGTGTGCTCGCCAAGGCGGCGTCCGGGGCGGTCGATCTCCTGCCGCAGATCACCGTCGGCAGCCTGCCGCGCGCCCTCGCCGAACTGAAGGAGCAGGGCTTCACCGTGCTCGGGCTCGACAGCGAGGCGGAGCACGACCTCGAAAATGTGCCGCTCGGGGCGAAGGCGGTGCTGGTGCTCGGCTCCGAGGGCAAGGGCCTGCGCGCCGCCGTCGCCGCCGAGACGGACGCCGTCGCCCGCCTCGCCGCGTCGGGGCCGCTCGTCTCCCTCAACGTCTCGAACGCCGCCGCGATCGCCCTCTACGTCGTCCACCGCCGCCTCGGCGCCTGAAAGGCGGGCCCGCCCGCAGGCCACCGGCGGACGGGGCGCGGCGTCCCTACCCGACCCCGCCCGAGGGATGGACCGGGACGCCTCTGCGGCCGCCCCGCGCGGCGCGCTCCAGACTGCCGAGGCTAGGCTGGCCCGCCCGGGCCGGATGCGGGATCGTCTCGCCCCTCACCGGCCGCGCGCACGCCGCGCGCGGCCTCCCCCCGAGCGCCGTGTCCCGAAGAGAGACGGCGCGGCCAGGCCGGACCATCGCCCCGTGCCGCAGCCGGCGGCACGGCCCCCGACCCGCGGGCGCCCGTCCGGCGCAGGCCCGCGCCGGGGCTCACTGCGCCGGCGGATCGACCTTCACGCCGTTCGGGCCGACCTTGATCTCGAGCGAACTGCGGTCCTCTTCGTACTGGTTGTAGGCGTAGATCCCGGCGCCGACGATGACGACGGCGAGAACGGCGATGACCGCATAGAGCGCATTCCGGCTCATGATATCCCCTTGAACGGACGAACGGTGTGCTGACGAACGGCGCCCCTCCGCGCCGCCGCCCGTCCGCCGTCCGAACCGCCGGAGACCGATCGCCGCGACGACCCGCAGGGCCGCACCGAACGTCTAACGGCCGCCCCGCCGCTTGGTTCCGCCGTCAGTCCGCCGGCCGGCGCAGACGGCCCCGGGACTTCGCCACCCGCCCCGCCCGCGGCCGAGGACTTCCGCAGAGGATCGGGGCCTCCGCGCCCATCGCCCCGCTTGCGGGGAGAGCGTGGCCCGGCAAGGCCGGCTGCGGGAAATCCACACCGCTTCACTTTCCGCGCAACAGACTGAAAAGAGGCGCTTTATCCCCCTCGTCCGCCCCTTCCGGGGCACCGCCGCCCCCGTCGGGAGACGGGCGCGGCCGCGCGGATCGCGTCCCAGGCGATAGGCCTGTTGCCGCGGCCCAGCCGGAACCGCCCCGAGACCTCGACACCGGTTCCCCGGCCGGCTTGACGACGGCGCGGGAGTGCGAGAAGAGGAAGCGCGCCGCTCGAGCGGCGGCGCCGCCGGACGCCCCGCCGCGTCCGCGCGTCTCGACACGGCTGAACGCCTCAGCCCGGGCCGGCGTAGCACAGCGGTAGTGCAGCGGTTTTGTAAACCGAAGGTCGGGGGTTCGATCCCCTCCGCCGGCACCAGATAGTTCGCTTCATGGAACGAACTGCTAGATCGCGACCCACTCCGTTTGAAAGAACTAAGCGTCACGAACCAGAAGCTCTAGACGTCGGCTAATAAGGCATTGGCGACGAAGGGATCGTGGTCCGATAGCCTTGTTCCCAAGCGCCCGACGAATACGCGTCATAGCTCCGATGGTGAGCGAGTGGTGCTTGGTTATTGAAAGGGCTCACGTCGATCGCGGACCGTAATGCCGCCTGCACTGTCGCGCTTACCCAAAGTGGCTAGTGCAGGCTTGAATTAGCGCGATTCGGTTGTAGAGTCGGGACATCTGGGGAGCGGTTCGCAATGTCGAGTGCCATTCAAGTCTGGAATCCAGACGATTGGGAGCTTTTCGCCTTCCGCCTACTTCAAGGTCGACATGGCGCGCTACACGTTCACAAAATTCCCGCCGCGCATAAGGGAGATTACGGAATAGATTATTATTGCACCGGTGACTCAGTTGCATACCAGTGTTACGCAGTTGAGGAGCCCATCGATATATCCACAAGAGCAGAACGCCAGAAGAAAAAGATTAATGCAGATCTTTATAAATTTATTAAAAATAACGAAGAGATATCGAAAGTATTTCTAAATATGCCCATAAAGCATTGGATATTACTCTCGCCGTTACATGACAGCAAGGAGGTAAATATTCACTGCGCAAAAAAGACAAAGGATCTCCGCGACGCTGGCTGCGCCTCTTTCGATCCGATGATTGAGGTAATGATCCAAGACCCAAGCGCCTTCCCGCCCGATATTGTGGCCCAGGGGATCTCCGCCCTTTCGGAGGTGACTCTATCAGTTCCATCTCCCTCTCAGAGTGAAGTTGATACGTGGACCGCCGGCTCGTCTAATCTTCTAGCCAATGCCACTCATAAGCTGAGGAAGCGAGCGACATCAGATCAACTAGACAGTTTAGTTGCAGAAACTGTGAAATTTTTTCTGCAAGGAAATGCCTTGCTTGATGCGCTGCGCTCAGGCTCTCCAGACCTTCACGAGAAGGTCATTTCTGCGATCAAAATGCACGTTCGCCGACTGGAATTCGCTGGTCCTAAGGCGAGCGGGCCCGCCGGCAGGATTCTGCACGCAGAACTAGATGCACTCATAGCGACCATCCGAGCGGCTGCACCGACCCTTTCTAACGAAAATGCCGAACAGGTTGCCTACGGGTCGATCTCTGAGTGGATCATGCGTTGTCCATTGGACTTCCCACATGCCGAGTGACTCCACCCTGAGCCGGTCAATCCTGGGACGGCCATTTACCTATACGCCACGTCCCGACCCCCTTCCCGGCGACCTCCGCATGTCATGGGGGATCGCAGTTCTGCTTATAACTCTGTTCTATAGTCGCGGAAAGAAATCTAATTTTCAGAAACTTCAATTTCTGGCTCACTCTGTTCGCCATCGGGAAAGCCGGGAGGAAGTTCGCGGCCTCTTATCTGGCGTGTATAGACCTTCGGATGTTTCCGTCCATGTCGAGCCGTCACTTAATCGCGCAGTGGCGTTTGCTTGCGCTCTGAAGCTTGCGGCCCTGAATAATGGAACCTCCCTTTCTCTCACTGAGAAAGGCGCACAAATTGCGAAATCTATAATCGAAAATCAAGATTCCCTCAAAGAGGAATCCGAGTTCTTGCGAGAAGTCGCCCCGAAGATTACAGATTCAATTATGAAGCGCGTTTGGCGGTTAGAGGACCTACGATGACGCTACGTATTCGCCATTTGAGGCTTCGAGCTGTCACAACTGACGGAGTCTATGGCTCCGATTTGCGCTTCGGGCCCGGACTAAATGTCCTGTGGGCAGATAATACGAAAGGTAAATCAACATGCATGCAAGGCATGTTGTACGCGTTAGGCTTGGAGCGCATGCTGAGCCCGAGGCGCGAGATTCCTCTACCACATGCCATGACAAGCTATTTGAACACCGATAGCGAAAAGCGAGTTGAAGTCCTTGAGTCTAGCATTTCACTCGAAATATCAAACGGCGATGATCAGATCGTCACAGTAAATCGTTCAGTAAAATCGAGTACGGATACCCGTTTAATAACCGTTGATTTTGGTGCGGCACTCTCAGATGGCGCCACCGGATTGCAAAGGCGGAGCTTTTTTGTACTAGATCCAGGCGCAGCGCAGCGAGAAGATGGCTTTCACCATTTTCTGGAAGGCTTTCTAGGATGGCGCCTTCCTCAAGTCCGTAGGTATGATGCACCCGAGACAAAGCTTTACCTCGAAACTATATTTCCACTATTCTGGGTTGAGCAGAAGTTCGGTTGGAGCGCAATACCAGCCGCAATACCTACTTATATGAAAATTCGTGAAGTACATAAGCGCGCAGTTGAGTTCATGTTGGATTTGGATGTTCACAAGCTCGAAATGGAGCGCGAACGCCTGACTGAGCGCATTATGGCCAACGCGAAGGAGTGGTCCGTTATCAGAAGCGAGTTGGAGAATTTTGTGACAAGAGGCGGCGGCAGGATTGTCGCGTTAAGCGAAAGCCCCCTTGCCGATACAGCCTCATTGTCGAATGCACATGTCCAATTGGTTGACGGGGCCGATTGGATTGCTCTTAGCGCCCTTATGGCAAGGCTTCGCGAATTCATTGCAATACGCAAGGCCTCCGATATACCAGCAGTTGAAGATAGATCGAATGAGACAGCTGAGCAGCTTCGGCATTTAGTTGATGTTGTTGAGAATTTGAACGCACAGCGCGTGCAGCTGCATGGGGTTCAGCAAATCAAGAGCGCAGACATACAATCTATTGAGCGTAGAATAATATCTTTACAAGATGATCTTCAGAAAAATCTTGACGTACAAAAACTGCAACGGTATTCAGGCACATCACACTCCCTGACACCGGACAGATGCCCGACCTGCGAGCAATCTTTAACTGATACATTGCTTTCACAGGACGGCCTTTCTGCGATTATGTCCGTCGCAGACAATATTGAGTACATTAGATCTCAGAAGAAAATGTTTGAAGATATTCTCGCAAGAGAAATCCGCAATCAGAACGAACGCAGAGAGCGCCTCGCCGCTACAGGGCAGCAATTAAGAAATTACTACGCACAGATCCGGACTCTCCGGTCAGAACTGGTCGCGCCGGGCTCTAACCCGTCAGCAGCGGATATTGAAGAACGCGTCCGAGCTGAATCAGACCTTCGAGACCTTGAGGCACTGCAAGCGATCTTCGATAATGCCCTCGAGAGGCTTCGCGAGTTGCAAAATAGTTACGTCGATCTACTAAAGGAGCAGGCACGAATTCCAAGCGAAAAACTCACCGAGAAAGATCAAGATAAGATTCAGACGCTAACAAAATTCATTCAGAATCTTGCTAGAGATTTCGGTTTCAGCACGTTCTCGCCAACAGAACTATCAATATCACAGGACACTTACAGGCCAGAGAAAGAAGGATTCGAAATCGGCTTTGAGACATCTGCTAGTGATGCTATTCGGTTAAAGTGGGCATATCAAATTGGCCTGTTAGAGTTATCCCATGACAAACTAACCAACCACCCTGGTATATTAGTATTTGACGAACCTCGCCAGCAATCCTCATCGCGACCAAGCTTTCAGGGGTTGCTAGCGCGCGCCTCTATATCAATCAAGAACGGTCAGCAAGTAATTTTCTCAACCAGCGAGGATCTCGAGATACTCAACAGCATAACTTCTACTATAGATTGCAAGGAGATCATCTTCCCTGGGTATATTCTTCAGAAACTTTTCTGATCAAAATATAATTTTGTTATTTTTATGGATCCACTCGCCGTGCCGATGAACATTTATTGAGACTTCACTTTCAAAAGCATATCGCATGACATCGGACTATTTTTTAGTTTGAGCTCGCGTTTAAGTATCTCATGCTAACGCCCCTGATTATTAAAAAAGGGCGCCGTGTCTCGCCTATGTCTGCCCCCCCTCGCCTCCCCCCGCCGCCCGCGCTAACCTCGCCCTCTCGGCTCACGACTCGGCGCAGACCGGGCGGGCGGGGCGCGCGGAGGCGCGGGTGGGAGGGACGTCATGGTTGGACTGAACGAGGTCGCCGCCGGTGCGCCGGCGGCGCAATCCGGGCTTCTCAGCCGCGAGCGCATCGTCGCGCGGCCGGGCTTCAATCGCTGGCTGGTGCCACCCGCGGCGCTCGCCATTCCTCGTCTCGATCGGGACGGCCGACGGCGTCTCCGTGTTCTGCCTGCCGCTCGCCGCGGCGATCGGCATCACCAAGCCGGTTGCCTGTCCGATCGGCTTCCTCGATCAGCGCGTCTCGACGACGCGCGACGGACAGATCGCCTCGCTCGGCTGGATGGACACACCGCGTCTTCGTGCCGCTCGGCCTCTCGGCCGCGCTGTGGGGCGGCTGGCTCGGGCGTCGGCCCGCCGGAAGGCGCGGCGCGGCGGCGTTCTGCTGGTTCGGCGGCCCGCCGATCGGGGCCGGCCCGCCGCGGCCGAGGGCACGCGCCGCTAGGGTCTCGGGCGCGGCGAAGGCCCTGCTCCGGCGAGGCTCGCCGGAAAGGCAGGTCTCGAAAGACCGCCCCGACGTCGCGGGCATTTTCTCGGCCGTTTGGTCTCGGCCCATGGGTTCGGCCTGAGGGTCTCGGCCATCTCGTCTCGGCCTGAGGCTCTCGCTCCAGGCGTTGACCGCCGCACGCCGGGATTTGCAGGCCGCCCTCTTCGCACCTGCGATATCGCGGGGCACCAGGCGCGCCCCGTGCGGCTGCCCGCCGCCTGCGCAGCCGTGCAGGTTATTTCCGCATCGTTCGGCATTGACGACCGCAACCGATAGTGTCACTCCGGTCCCACGCTGTGGGGAGCGTGTCATGTCGAATTCGGTCGAACGGCGCAGTCTGCGCCGGATTCTCTTCGTCGCCTTCAGCGCCGGCGTGTTCCTGGCCGGCTGCGTCATCGCAATCAAGAGTTTCGCCACGTTCGCCGATCTGGCGCGCGCCATGCCGCTGCTCGACCAGTGGGATCAGCCGGGCCTCGCGCAGTTCGATTTCGCCCATTTGGTTGCGCAGCACAACGAGCACCGCATCCTGTTTCCGCGGCTGATCTTCGCGGCCGACGCGGCCTGGTTCGGCGGCCGCAACGTACTGAACTATCTGACGATCCTCGCCTGCGTCGCGACCTCGTTCCTGATCCTGCTCGTCACGGCGCGGCGGGCGGGCCTCAACGGCCCCTGGCTTCTGTGGGCGGCGGGCGTCCTCCTCGCCCTCTCCGCCTGGCCAATCCAGATCGAGAATTTCGCCTGGGGGTTCCAGACCCAGTTCGTCGGGGTGTTCACCGCCGGCCTCGCGGCGATCGTCGCCATCTGCCTGCCGGGCGGCGGGGCCGCGGGCGCGATCGCGGCGATGCTGTTGTCCGCCGTCGCGGTCTATACGATGGCGAGCGGGGCGGCGGTGCCGGTCGTGGTGCTCCTGCTTGCCATCGCCTGCGGGCGGCCGCGGGGCCAGGTCGTCGCCGTCGGGCTCTGGGGCGTCGCCCTCGTCGGGCTCTACCTCGTCGGCTATGCGTCGCCGCCGCAGCATTCCTCGTTCGGCGACGCCGGACACCATCCGCTCGCGATCGCCGGCCATATCCTGACCCAGCTCGGCGCCCCGTTCGGCGACGTGGTGAGCGCCATCATGAAGATCGGCCGGCCCGCCGCGGCGATGGTGGTGGGGCTTGCCGGCGCGGTCGCCTTCGCCGGCGTCGGATGGACGATCGTGCGGGCGGTCCGCGACGAGCCGCGTGCCCGCGCCCGCCTCGCCCTCGTCGGAATGATGGGCTTCCTCCTCCTGGCGAGCGGACTCATCGCCGTCGGCCGGGTCCGCTTCGGCCTCGATCAAGCCTTCTCGAGCCGCTATGCGACGCCCGTCCTCCTGTTCTGGATGGGCCTCGTCCTGGCGATCGCGACGGCGGGGAAGCGGGCCCGCATCGCCTGCGCGGTCGCGTCGGTGATCGTGATCGCGCTCATCCTCCGCTTCGAGGGGCGCTATGTCGGCATCGCCAAGACCTGGGTGGCGCAGCACGACATGGCGACGCCCGCCTTCCTGAGCGGCGTCGCCGACGCGGCGCTGTTGCGCGCGACCTATCCCAATCCGGCCCGGCCACTGCAACGGCGCGCGGAACTCCTCGCCGACCGTCTCTCGGTGTTCTCCGAGGATTGGGCGCGCTGGATCGGCACGCCGCTCGCCGACCACGCCGCCATCGGCCCCGCGGACCGTTGCGCCGGTACATTCCGGTTCGCCGCGCCGCTCCCGGTGGCGGGCGGCGAGAGCTGGCGGGCCGAGGGAACGCTCGCCGCGCGCGATCAGACGGCGAGCGGGCGCATCGTGCTCGTGGACGGCGCCAAGCGCGTCGTCGGCTACGGGCTGACGCAGATGGTCTGGCCGCGTCGGCAGACGGGCCTTCCCGACGGCGCGCGCGCCTGGATCGGCGACTTCACCGCGGCGGACGCTTCGGCCGTGACGGCTTTCGTGCTGCTCGACGGCGCACCCGCGACCGCCTGTCCGATCGGGGCGGCGGCGATCGTCGGGGCGGCACCGACGCTGCGGATCGATCCGGCCCCGAATGCCGGCCTCTCGAACGCACCGGAGGGCGGCGTCATCGACAACGTCTCGCTCGTCGACGGCAGAGTGGTGATCAACGGGCGCGCCCTGCTCGGCGCGCGCGCGCCGGCCCTCGCGCTCGCCACCAACCTGCCGGTCTCCGCCGCGTCGCTGACGACCTATCCCTCCGTCGGCAATGCCCGGGTCAGCACCGATCCGACCCTCGGCGACGACGGCTTCGAGATCGTTCTCGATCTCAAGCCCGGCGCGACGCTCGGGGCCGGGACGACGCTCTGCCTCGCGAGCCTCGATCCGGACTTCGGCCCGCATCGCCTGCGCAACGGGCCGCGCCCCGACCTCTGCCCGGGCTGAACCTCCCTTTGCGGCGAAGCGGATTCGCCGCCCGCGCCCCGGTCAAGCGAGCTCTTCGATCAGCCCGGGAAGCAGGCCGAGATCGTCGATGGCGCGGAAGCGGGGCGAGCCGACCGGAGGCTCGGCATGCTCCAGGGCCCATGTCAGGGGATGGGGCACGTGGACGCCCCAACTGCCCGCCTCGATCGCCGGCACCACGTCGGATTTCAGCGAATTGCCGACCATCATGGCGCGATCGGCGCCGTCGCCGTGGCGCGCGAAGATCCGGGCATAGGTCGCCGGGGTCTTGTCGCTGACGATCTCGATCGCATCGAAATAATCGCCGAGGCCGGACTGGGCGAGCTTGCGCTCCTGGTCGAACAGATCGCCCTTGGTGATGAGCACGATGCGGTAGGCGTTGCTCAGCGCGCCCAGCGTCTCGTGCGCATGGGGCAGCGTCTCGATCGGGTGCTTGAGCATCTCCCGCCCGGCGGCGAGGATCTCCTTGATCGTGTCGGCCGGGACGCGGCCCTCCGTGACCTCGATCGCCGTCTCGATCATCGACAGGGTGAAGCCCTTGATGCCGAAGCCGTAGATCGAAAGGTTGCGGCGCTCGGCCTCCAGGAGGCGGCGCGAAATGTCGCCGGCCTCGCCGTGGTCCGACAGCAGCATGGTGAAGCGTTCCTCCGTCATGCGGAAGAAGCGCTCGTTCTGCCAGAGTGTGTCGTCGGCGTCGAAACCGATCGTGGAAAGTTGTGTGGCCATCGTCGTCGTCTCGCAGGGCCGAACCGAGGACGGGCGCCCCGGGCCGCGGGTGGGTTTGGTGCATCGTGCCGCGCGGCGAGGCGAAGCCGATATCACAATCCCGTCGAAAGCGGGGCGGGCTCGCAGGGCCGCGCGACGCCTTCTGCACTGCGGCATGGCGATGCTGCATGGCAGCATTGCTTTCCTCGGCATAGCTCGCTCGCCCGGAGACGCCTATCTTTCTCCTCGGAAACGCAGTGAGGGCTCCAGTGGGACATCACGTCCGAGGAGCGAAAATCATGTTCAAGCCTGTCACCCATCGTCTTGCCGCGGCCTGGAAGCGGTTCAATGCTTACAGCCCCGAACTGGATTATTTGAACGCAGCCGGAGATCGCATCGATCTCGAGAGCCGCCAGCGCGAAATCGATCGCGGCCGGTTCCAGAGCCGCCCGTTCGGCTACTGATCTTTCACGGCCAAGCCGGCGTCAGCGGCGCCGCGGCCCGATGCAGTCCGCGCCTTGGCGCGCCGCTCAGGCGCGCAGCAGCGGGGGCGTCGGGCGTGTGGCGCGCGTCGCAAGATCGTAGGCGTGGCCGACTTGCAGGACCGCGAGGTCCGCGCGGTTCGGCCCGATGATCTGCACGCCGGTCGGCAGGCCGCCGCTCGAAAATCCCGCCGGCACCGCGAGCGCGGGAAGCCCGGCGAGAGTCCAGATGCTCGTCGCCTCCATCCAGCGGTGATAGGTGTCCATCGTCCGGCCACCGACCGCGCGCGGCCAGGGCTGCGTCTTGTCGAACGGGAAGACCTGGGCGACGGGCGCCAGCAGGAAATCGTAGCGCTCGAAAAGCTTGAGCAGCGCGCGGTACCAATCCGAACGGATCACTCCGGCGCGGCGGACGTCGAGACCGCTGTGACGTGACGCGCCCTCGATCTCCCATTGGATCTCCGGCTTCAGGAGAGCCCGTTGGGCTGGGTCCTCGTAGAAGGCGAGCAACCCCCCGCCCGACCAGACTTGGCGCAGGATGAGCCACGCCTCCCACAACCGCTCGAGCGGATAGCCGACCTCCGCGACGGGCTCGACCACGCATCCCGCCGCCTCGAAGCCCGCGAAGGATTTTTCGCAGGCCGTCAGCACGCCCGGCTCCATGGCGAGATAGCCGCCGAAATCGCCGACCCAGCCGATCCGCGTCCCGGCGAAATCCCGGGCCAGGGGCGCGGCGAACCCGGCCGCATCCTCGGCGATCGACAGCGGATTGCTGGCGTCCGGCCCGGCCTGCACAGAGAGCTGGAGCGCGACATCGGCGACGCTGCGCCCCATCGGGCCCTCGCAGGCCAATTGCTCCAGGAACACGTCGTCGCGCGGCCCATAAGGCACGCGTCCGGCGGAAGGACGGAAGCCGAACACCCCGTTGAACGCCGCCGGATTGCGCAACGACCCCATCATGTCGCTGCCGTCGGCGGCGGGCACGAGATTGAGCGCGAGGGCCGCGCCCGCGCCGCCGCTCGAGCCGCCCGCCGTCTTCGAGGGGTCCCAGGCGTTGCCGGTCGCGCCGTAGACGGGATTGTAGGTCTGCGAGCCGAAACCGAATTCCGGCACGTTAGTCTTGCCGATGAAGATCGCGCCCGCGCAGCGCAGGCGGCTCGGCATCAGGCCATCCTCGTCCGGCACGTGATCGCGGAAGAGCGGCGACCCGTAGGTCGTGACGATACCTTTCGTGTCCTCGAGGTCCTTCACCGCCCAGGGAAGGCCGTGCAGCAGGCCGATCGGCTCCCCGGCCGCCGAGGCGCGGTCGCAGGCCGCCGCCTCGCGCAGAAGTTCGTCGCGGGGTCTGAGCGCCACGATCGCGTTGACGAGGGGATTGAGCCGCTCGATCTGATCGAGGAAGGCGTTCATCACCTCCACCGCCGAGAGGGTGCGATCACGGAGGGCGCGGACGAGCGTCACCGCCTCGTTCTGAACAATGCTGGGCGCGAGGTCCGTGGTCATCAAGAGAGCTCCGGGGCAAGGCACACGCGGCGGGCGACACTCACGAGCACCGGACGGGCCTCGCGTTGGCCTCAGGGAAGCCGATTCCAGCCCCCGGGGGAACTCCTGGCCCCACGCGGCATTTATGCCGCACGTCCCTTCTCACGCTGGAGCTTCGCACATGACTTCGCTGCGCACCCTCGTCGTCTTCGCCTCGCTCGCCGTGAGCGCGCTCGCTCTCGCCGCATGCGGGAACACGGTCCGCGGGGTCGGGCAGGACATGAGCAAAAACGGCAGCGCGGTACAGGGCGCCGCCGAGGACATGACGCGCTGATCCGCACGCTTATGCTGCAACGCAGCAGCTATTAGCCTTTAACCAGCCCTTCGCTCGCTGCATAGCAGCAATTCCGACTGCGACCTACCCGCCGGCTCCGACCCGGTCTATCTCTATCGACGGAAACGTCGAGTGGGCTCCATGAACAAAGATTTCAGAGGAGCAGACCATGTTGAAGCCTGTTGCGAATAAGCTCGCCGCCGCTTGGAAGCGCATGCGGGACTACGATCCGGAGCGCGACTATCTGAACAGCGCCCGTGATCTGATCGACCTGGAGCGCCGCCAGCGCGAGATCGATCGCGGCAAGTTCCGCCATTCCGGCTACGGCTACTGAGCCGTCGGGCCGTTGCGGATCGGTTGAAGACCGGTCCGCGTGCCACCCGGGATGCCGCTGCGAGCCCCATAACGGCAACGCCTCGCCCGCGCGGGACCTTGCATGTTATCGAGACCCGTTTCGCTGCGCTGCAGCGCAACATTGACCTGCGCGCGACCCGAGATCTGCGCGCGACCGTCGCTTCGCCTCGTGCGAGCGCGGGCATTGTCGCCGCTGCCGGGATTGGCCCGCGCGGACTCCCTACCGGATCACCCGGAGGCATCGCGGCAAGGCGCTGACGATCGCCCCACTCCGGGCTGTCGAGACGCGCCCAACAAGCGCCATTGACACCGTCTTTCCCCCACGCCACCAACGACATCCGCTCGGATCGCCGTCGTGACGCGCTGTGACCGGACCGTCACCCGTCCGCCGGGCGGTGCGCCGCCCCGTGGTCCACGGAAAAGCTTCGGAAACCCACGGCGTGCGACAAGAGCGCGATCCGTGGTGACCGAGTCGAGCGGTGGGCCCTGGGACCGAGGCGGAGCGAACGATGCTGCGATTGTTGACGACGCCGCTCTGGATTGCCGCCATGGCGTTGGTGGTCTTCCTCATCACCGAGCCGATCAACCTCCAGGCCCATCTGATCGTCGGCGTGATCGTCGTGATCGTGCTCGGCCTCATCAAGTTCTTCGGGCCGCAGGGCGTCTTCCGCCAGGTTTTCCTCGCCCTCGGCACCGCGATCGTGCTCCGCTACGCCTATTGGCGCACCACGAGCACCATTCCGCCGATCAACCAGCTCGAAAACTTCATCCCGGGCGTCATCCTGTACGTCTTCGAGATGTACAACGTGCTCGCCCTCGGCCTCAGCCTCTTCACCGTGGCCGATCCGCTCTCCCGCCCCTCCCCACCGCGGGCCAAGCCCGAACTGGCCCCGACGGTCGATATCTTCATCCCGACGTACAACGAGAGCGAGGATCTGCTCGCCACCACCGTCGCCGCGGCCCGCGCCATCGATTATCCGGCGGATCGCTTCAAGGTCTATCTGCTCGACGACGGCGGCACCGACCAGAAGTGCAATTCGGACGATCCGATGACCGCCCGCGAGGCGCAACGCCGGCGCGCATCGCTGAAGCAGCTCTGCGCCGACCTCGGCGCCCATTACATCACCCGCCCGCGCAACGAACACGCCAAGGCCGGCAATCTCAACCACGGCCTGTCGCACACCTCGGGCGACCTCGTCGCCGTGTTCGACGCCGACCATTGCCCGGCCAGGGACTTCCTCAACGAGACGGTCGGCTTCTTCCTCGAAGACCCGAAGCTCTTTCTCGTCCAGACCCCGCACTTCTTCATCAACCCGGACCCGCTCGAGCACAATCTGGCGACGTTCGAGAAGATGCCGTCCGAGAACGAGCAGTTCTACGGCATGGTGCAGCGCGGGCTCGATCGCTGGAACGCAGCGTTCTTCTGCGGCTCGGCGGCCCTGCTGCGACGCGAGGCGCTGCGGCAGACCAACGGTTTCTCCGGTGTCTCGATCACCGAGGATTGCGAGACCGCGCTAGAACTGCACTCGCTCGGCTGGCACAGCGTCTATGTCGACAAGCCGCTGATCGCCGGCCTCCAGCCGGAGACGTTCGCGAGCTTCATCGGCCAGCGCTCCCGCTGGGCGCAGGGCATGATGCAGATCCTGCTCCTCAAGAATCCGGTGCGGCGCCGCGGCCTGAAGTTCTCGCAGCGCCTCTGCTACATCACCAACGCCATGTTCTGGCTGTTCCCAGCCGGCCGCCTGACGTTCATGTTCTCGCCGTTGCTATATCTCTTCTTCGGATTGCAGATCTTCAACTCGTCTGGCGGCGAATTCATGGCCTATACGTCGAGCTATATGCTCGTGAACCTGATGATGCAGAATTATCTCTACGGTCGCTATCGCTGGCCGTGGATCTCCGAACTCTACGAATATATCCAAGCCGTCTATCTCTTGCGCGCGCTCGTCGCGGTCGTCGCCAACCCCCGAAAACCGACCTTCAAGGTCACAAACAAGGGCGAGACGCTCGACGTGAGCCGCATCTCCGAGCTCGGCGGGCCCTATTTCATCATCTTCGCCCTGCTCATCGCCGGCGTCGGGATGACTTTCTACCGGCTTTGGACGCAGCCCTATCTCGCCGACATCACGGTCGTGGTGGGCGGCTGGAACGTCTTCAACCTGCTCCTCGCCGGCGCCGCGCTCGGCGTCGTCTCCGAGAAGCGCAACCTGCGCCAGGCGCCGCGCGTCGATCTCAGCATTCCGGCCGAGATCGAGATCGACGGCGTGCGTATGCCAGCCCTCATCGAGGACGGCTCGATGGGCGGCATCCGCGTGCGCCCGCTCGACAAGCCGACACGCGATCCGAAGCAGGGAGACGTTGTAGTCGTGCGCCACAAGACGCGCGCGACGATCCCGAACGACGGCCTATCGCTCACGGTACGCGGCGTCTCTCGCGATGCCGAAGGGCTCCACCTCGGGTGCCAAGTGAGCACCCGCGAGGCAACGCAGGTGCGCCTTCTCGCCGACATCGTCTATGCCGACGCCGCGCAATGGCAACGCTTCCTGGCGAAGCGCCGGCGCGGCATCGGTGTCTTGCGCGGAACGCTGTTCTTCCTCTCGATCGCGCTGTTCCAGTCGGCCCGCGGCATCGCCTATCTCGGGCGGCGCCGGAAGCCCGCGCCCGTCGCCCATTGACGCCTCGCTCGCCTCTCATTGTGTGCCGCGTCAAGCAATTGAAGAGGGTTTGCGGTTAATCTCGCACGCAGCGGGCGCACGGACGTCCCGGCGCCCCGTCTCGTAGGGCCACATCATGCCACCGCTTTCGCGCCGCTCCCGTGCTTGGCTCGCCTTCGTCGCGATGGCGCCGCTGATTTTTGCGGGAAGCGAGACTTTCGCGGCCGCCGCGAAGACCAAGGTCAAACCGCCCGTCCCGATTTCGCCGTCCGATTGCTCGCTGATCGCGTCCCGGATGGGCGATGCGCTGGGCTTGCGCCTGACGGGTGCCAACGCCGATTTCACCGATCCGGCGACCAGCCTCCCGGGCCAAGCCTGCCACATCACCGGTCAGGGACGTTCCAACAAGCTTTTCGATATCGACAACGCCGCGCGGGCGTTGGTGGTCGGCATGAGCGGCTGGAAGCGCGACCCGATGCTTGACGCCGACGGTCCCGATGGGGCGGTGCGCACCTTCAAGCGGCCGAAACAGACCGCGATCCTCTCCGTGACGTGGAGTGCCCCGCCGGGCGTGTGCCGCGACGATGAGCCCATCGCGTCCTGCGACATCAAGCCGAGCCAACGGATCTGGAGCTTTTCCGGCGACGCGTTCCAGTTATAGGCCGCCGTCCGCAGCGGCCGCATGTGCGCGCGGATCGAATCGAACGACCGCACGTTTCATCGTCGGACCCAACACCGGCACCAGACCGCGGCGCCGACGGAACTGCGGCAAAGAGAGCCCCTTTGACGGAAGACCGCGACCATAGCCCGCACACCGGCGCCAACGTGGCGCTGATGGCGCTCAACGAGGTGCTGGAGCGCCGCGTGGCCGAGCGGACCCAGGCGCTCGCCGCGGCCAACCAGCGGCTCCAGCAGGAGATCGCCGAGCGAGAACGGGCCGAGGCGGCAGTGCGGCGAACGGAGCAATTGTTCCGCCTGCTCGTCCAGGGCGTCACCGATTATGCCCTCTACATGCTCGACCCGAACGGCATCGTCACGAGCTGGAACACCGGTGCCGAGCGCATCAAGGGCTACACCACCGACGAAATTCTCGGCCAATCTTTCGCGCGGTTCTATACGCCGGAGGACGCCGCCGCGGGCGAGCCGGCGCGGGCGCTCAAGGCCGCCCGCGAGCGGGGCCGCGACGAGCACGAAACGTGGCACGTGCGCAAGGACGGCTCACGGTTCTGGGCGAACGTCGTGATCGATTCGATCTACGATGAGGACGGCACGCTGATCGGGTTCGCCAAGATCACCCGGGACGTGACCGAGCGGCGCCGCACCCAGGAAGACCTCGATCTCGCGCGGGAAGCGCTGTTCCAATCCCGCAAGATGGAGGCGATCGGCCAGCTCACGGGCGGCGTCGCGCACGACTTCAACAATATCCTCACCGGCATCATCGGCGCGCTCGATCTCGTACGCCGCCGACTCGAGGCCGGCCGTACCGGCGAAATCCTGCGCTATGTCGAGGTGGCCAGCACGGCGGCGAACCGCGCGGCCTCACTCACCGCCCGTCTTCTCGCCTTCGGCCGCCGGCAGCCGCTGACGGTGACGTCGGTCGACCTCAACGGCATCGTCCTCTCGATGGCGGATCTGCTGCGCCGAACCATGGGCGAGGCGATCGAGATCGAGATCGGCCTGGAGCCGGACCTGCCCTGCGCTGCGACCGATGTGAATCAGATCGAGAATGCGATCCTCAATCTCGCGATCAATGCCCGCGACGCCATGCCGGCGGGCGGGCGCCTGACCATCCGGACCGAGCGCGAGCCGCCCGGCGGAACCGCAGAGGGGCCGGGCTTCGTCTTCCTCACGGTGGCCGACACGGGCCGGGGCATGGACACCGACGTACGCGAGAAGGCCTTCGAGCCCTTCTTCACCACGAAGGCGCTCGGCCAAGGCACCGGCCTCGGCCTTTCGATGATCTACGGCTTCATGAAGCAGATCGGCGGCAATGCCGAGATCGCCTCGGAGCCCGGTGCGGGCACCCTCGTTCGCCTGACGCTGCCGATCGCCGCCGCGGACCCCACGCCTCGCGAGGTTTCGCGCGACGAGGCGGCGCCGGTCACCTCGGGCGCCGGCGAAACGATCCTTCTCGTCGAGGACGATCCCGACATCCGCGCCCTCGCTCAGGAGACCTTGCGCGAGCAGGGCTACCGGGTGATCGCCTGCGAGGACGCCGCCGGCGCGCGCACGGCGCTGCGCGCTGATGCTGGTATCGCCCTTCTGGTGACGGATTTCGGATTGCCGGGCGGTACGAACGGCCGGGCGCTGGCGGCGGAGGCGCGCGCGATGCGGCCGAGCCTGCCGATCATCCTCATGACCGGCTATGCCGACGAGGCGGCCGATCGCCCGGACTTCCTCGGTCCCGGCATGGTTCTCCTCACCAAACCCTTTGCGCTCGACACCTTCACCGCTAGGGTTCGCGGGTCTCTCGACGGCTGACCGACGGCGAGCCGGGAGACCCGCCGGACGGCTGGGCTGGCCGCCGCGGCCTTACGCCGTCTCTCTGGGCGCGCGGCCTCCGTGGTGGCCACCCGCACCCACATTTTGGGGTTCTCTCATGAAATCGATCCGCGTTGTCGTGGCGCTCGCCGCCGGACTGCTCTCGACCGCCGCGGCGCACGCCGGGGGGGTGCCCGACCTCACGGGCACGTGGAAGCTCGCCGACCAGGCCTTCGCCGCGAGCCGCGTCGGCAGCGGCAACAAATATTTCGGCACCCTGCCGAAACCGGCTTTCGGCACGCCGGATCAGGCCTTCGTCTACACGATCGACAAGCAGGACGGCCGCGCCTTCTACGGCACCGCGACCGGCCCGAACGGCAAGTCGGAAGTCGAAGTCGGCGTCGTCCGCTTCGACAACAACACCTTCCTCATGTCGAGCGACAGCGGCACCGTGCAGGGCCGCATTCTCGGCAAGAAGAAGATCGAGATCTGCTGGACCGACGCCCTTCCGAGCTGGAACGCGGTGTCCTGCGGGCTCTACAAGAAGGTGAAGTAAGATCCGTCAGGCGAGGCTCGGCACGCTGCGGCCGGGCTTCGCCTTCACCGGAATCTGCAAATAATGGACCCCGTTCGCTTCGGCTTCGGGGAAGCGCCCGGCACGGATGTTGACCTGGATGGACGGCAGCAGCAGACGCGGCGCGGACAAGGTCGCATCGCGCGCCGTGCGCATCGCCACGAAGGCGTCCTCGTCGACCCTGCCGCCGACGTGGACGTTGCTCCGCCGCTCGGCCTCGACGGTCGTCTCCCAGGCATAATCGTCGCGTCCCGGCGCCTTGTAGTCGTGGCACATGAAGAGCCGCGTCTCGGGCGGCAGCGCGAGCAGGCGCTGGATCGAGCGGTAAAGCGTGCGGGCGTCACCTCCGGGGAAATCTGCACGGGCCGTCCCGTAATCGGGCATGAACAGCGTGTCGCCGACGAACACCGCATCACCCATCCGGTAGGCGACATCGGCCGGCGTATGGCCCGGCACGTAGAGAACCTCCACCTCGATCCCACCGATCATGAAGCGCTCGCCGTCGGCAAAGAGCTGGTCGAAATCGCGCCCGTCGGCCGCGAGGTCCGTGGCGTTGAAGACGGGCCGGAAGATTCGCTGAACCTCGACGATGTGCTCGCCGATGGCGATCTTCGCGCCGGTGCGCGCCTTGATGAGCGGGGCGCCGGACAGGTGGTCCGCGTGGGCGTGGGTTTCGAGCACCCAGGCGATGGTCAGCCCCGCCGCCTCGGCGGCACCAAGGATCGCCTCTACCGAGGCGGTGTCCACCTCGCCCGAGGCGGGATCGAAATCGAGCACGGGATCGACCACGGCGGCGATGCGCGTTGTCGGATCGCTGACGAGATAGCTCACCGTGAAGGTCGCCTCGTCGAAGAAGGCACGGATGTCGGGTTTCGTGTGAGAGGCCATGGCCGGCTCCTGGGGTGCGCCCTTTCGTGTTGACAGAAATATTAGCATTCACTAATTTAGTCAAACCTAATTAATGAGCCATCCAATGCCCGTGACCACCCCGGAAGCCGCGACGCTCGCCGCCCTCGAAGCGAAGGCGGAGGAGGCCGCGCGCTTCCTCTCCCTGCTCGCGAACGAGCGGCGCCTGCTGATCCTCTGCCACCTCGCGACGCGCGGGGAGATGAAGGTTTCGGCGCTCGCCGAGGCGGTCGACCTGTCCCAGTCGGCCCTGTCCCAGCATCTCGCAAAGCTGCGCGAAGACGGCCTCGTCGCCTTCCGCCGCGAGAGCCAGACGCTGTTCTACCGCCTCGACGATCCCCGGGCGGCGCGCCTGCTCGCGACGCTCAAAGACATCTTCTGCCCCGCGCTCTGACCCCGTTCGAAGGACCTGCATCATGAGTCTTCAACCGATCGATCCCGCCGCCGCCGCCCGTCTCGCCGCCGCCGGTGCCCTCGTCGTCGACATCCGCGAGGCGGACGAATATGCCCGCGAGCACATCGCCGGGGCGCGCAACGTCGCCGTTTCCCGCCTCGCCGCCACGGCGGCCCCGACCGACGACCGCGCCCTGGTGTTTCATTGCCGCAGCGGCAACCGCACCAACGTCAACGCCGTCGCACTCGCGGAGTGGGCGGGTACGCGGTCGGCCTACGTGATGACCGGCGGCCTCGATGGCTGGAAGGCCGCCGGGCTCGCGACCGTTCGCGACACCCGCCGCCCGATCGAAATCATGCGTCAGGTCCAGATCACCGCGGGGTCGCTCGTCCTGATCGGCGTCGTGCTCGGTTATCTCGTCGCCCCGGACTTCTTCCTGCTGTCGGGCCTGATCGGCGCCGGCCTTCTGTTCGCCGGCGTCTCGGGCTGGTGCGGCATGGCGAAGCTGCTCGCCCTGATGCCGTGGAACCGTCCGTCGCCGATCGCCGCGACGCCGGCCTCGTCGGCACGGTGATCGCCATGACGCCCGCTCTCCTTCCTGCTGGGCTCGCCATCGGAAGCGGCGGGCTCATCGGCCTCGTGCTCGGCCTCATCGGCGGCGGAGGCTCGATCCTGGCGGTGCCGCTCCTCGTCTACGGGGTCGGCGTCGCCTCGCCGCACGTCGCAATCGGCACCGCCGCCGTCGCGGTGGCGCTCAATGCCGGCGGCGGGCTCGCCGCCCACGCCCGCCAGCACACGATCAAATGGCGCTGCGCCCTGGTCTTCGCCGCCACGGGCGTCGTCGGTGCCCTCGTTGGATCGGCGTTCGGCAAGGCAATGGACGGCGAGCGCCTGCTCGCTCTGTTCGGCGCGGTGATGATCGGGGTCGGCCTCCTGATGCTGCGGCCGCGCCGCGGCGGCGACCGGGCCGACGTGCGGCTCGATTCGTCGAGTGCGGCCTACCTCCTGCCGCGGTTGATCGGGATCGGCTTCGCCGTCGGCGTGCTCGCCGGCTTCTTCGGCATCGGCGGCGGCTTCCTCATCGTGCCGGGCCTCATCGCCGCGACGCGGATGCCGTTGCGCAACGCGATCGGCACCTCTCTCGTCTCGGTCGCGGCGTTCGGCGTTGCGGGGGCCGCTTCCTACGCCGCCTCGGGCTATGTCGATTGGCCCCTCGCCGCCCTCGTCATCGTGGGCGGCTTGGCCGGCAGCCTCGCCGGAACCCATCTCGGCACTGCGCTCGCGGGACGCCGCGGCCTGCTCACGGCGATGTTCTCGGCAATCGTCATCACCGTCGGGATCTATGTCGTCGTCCGCGGCCTCCTCCCGCTCCACGTCGTCTGAGGCACCTCACCGAGCTGCGATGGCCGGGCGGCTTGAAGGGGCAGCGCCGGGCGAGTAGGAGAGCGGGGCGCCCGAGGGGCGCTTTGACCGGCTCACGACCCGCCGGCGAGGGCGGAGGCCGATCATCATGGAAGCGACCGTTGCGACCCGCACCCGGGGCGGTGCGGCCGAGCGATTCGCGACCCGCGTTGCGTTCTTCGTGATCGGCGTGACGCTGTCGAGCTGGGCACCGCTGGTACCCTTCGCCAAGGCGCGGCTCGGCGCCGACGACGCGACCCTCGGCCTTCTGCTGCTCTGCCTCGGCGCCGGCGCCGTGATCACCATGCCCCTGTCGGGTGCGATGATCGCGCGGTTCGGCTGCCGGGCGGTCGTGACCACCGCCGCGATTCTGCTGTTCGTGACGCTGCCGCTGCTCGCCTTCGTGTCGAGCGTACCCGTATTCGCCATCGTCCTGCTCCTGTTCGGCGCTGGGTCGGGAGCGATCGACGTGGCGGCAAACGTCAATGCGATGATGGTCGAGCGCGCCTCCGGGCGGGCGCTGATGTCGGGCTTTCATGGGCTCTTCAGCGTCGGCGGCATCGTCGGCGCGGCGGGGATGAGCGCTCTCCTCGCCCTCGGCGTGGCGCCTCTCGCCGCGGTCTCCGGCATCATGGTCGCGCTCGCATCCCTATTCGCGGCGAGCGCCCGCTTCCTGATTCCTTCGGCGGCGCAGGACGGCGGCAAGGCGCCGGCCTTCGCCGTGCCCCACGGCATCGTCATCGTTCTCGGCGGCCTCGCCTGCATCGCTTTCCTGGCGGAAGGGGCGATTCTCGATTGGAGCGCGCTCTTCCTCACGACCCAGCGCGGCTTCGATCCGGCTCATGCGGGGCTCGGCTATGCCGCGTTCGCCGCCGCGATGACCCTCGGCCGCCTCACCGGCGATCGGATCGTCGCGGCACTCGGCGGGGTACGGGTGCTGGCGCTCGGCGGGCTCATGGCCGCCGCCGGCTTCCTTGTCGCGATGCTGGTGCCGTTCGGGATCGCGACGCTCGCGGGCTTCGTGCTGGTCGGGCTCGGCTCATCCAACATCGTGCCGGTGATCTACAACGTCACCGGCCGGCAGACGGCGATGGCGACGAGCCACGCGACCGCCGCCGTCACCACCCTGGGCTATGCCGGCATCCTGGTCGGCCCGGCGATGATCGGGTTCGTCGCCAACGCGACCGGACTCGCGGCCGCCTTCGGCCTTCTCGGCGTTCTCCTCCTCGTCGTCTCGGCGAGCGCGCGGATCGCCCGCGCGCCGACCTGACCGGGGGTCGTCGGCCGGATCGCGCGTCAGCCTTTGCCCGAGCGGACGACCTTCTGGATCGGACGCGGCGGATTGCCGGACATCTCGGCAATCTTGCGGTCCTGCGCCTCGAGGAAGGGGCGCGCCGGACTATCGCCGTCGAGGCCGCCGACCTCGATCGCCGGGACCTTGCGATTCGAGGCGCGGCCGCCGTCCTCGTAGAACACGTCGAACAGAACGAAGCCGTCGGTGCTTTGCTTCTTGGTGGAACGGGCCATGGTGTGAGTCCTCGGTCGAACGGCGGCCGCGCTCGGCGTCCGCACGGGCGGGCGAGGCGGCGTTGGGCATGGGAAACCGCCGAGGGACGCGCAGAGGGGCCCGGGCGGAGCGACAGTGGAAGCGGCGTTCGGCGGGCGGCGTGCGTGAGGCGGCGGTGATCCGCGCCGGGTTCTCCTCATACACGGCCAGGATGGCGGTGCGGTGGCAGCGGGTCCGAACGGCCCCTCTTCTCGATCAGCCGGTCGAGAGGACGAGGTTGCGCACGATCGGGTAGATCTGCCCTTCCCACTTGCGGCCGCTGAACACCCCATAATGGCCGACGCCCGGCTGCATATGGTGGCGCTTCAGGAACGGTTTCAAGCCCGAACAGAGCTCGTGGGCCGCCGATGTCTGGCCGAGTGCACAGATATCGTCGCGCTCACCCTCGACGGTGAGGAGCGCAGTGCGCCGAATCGCACGAGGCTCGACCTTGACGCCGCGATAGACGAGCGCGCCACGGGCGAGGTCCGCGTCCTGGAACACGCGCCTGACCGTCTCGAGATAGAACTCGGCCGGGAGGTCGAGCACGGCGAAATATTCGTCGTAGAAGGCCTTGATGGTCGCCGCCTTCTCCGTCTCTCCGTTGGCGATGTGGTCGGCGAGTTCGATGTGGGCGTTGAGGTGCCGCTTCAGGTTCATCGAGACGAAGGCGAGCAGTTGCACGAAGCCCGGATAGACCCGTCTCCCGCCGCCGTCGTAGCGGCGCGGCACGGTCGAGATGAGGTTCTGCTCGAACCAGGCCATCGGCTTCGACAGGGCGAGTTCGTTGACCTTGGTCGGGTTGACGCGGGTATCGACAGGGCCCGCCATCAGAATCATCGAGCGGGGCTGGTCGGGACTGCCGTCCGCAGCCATCAGCGCCACCGCGGCGAGCACCTGGACGCACGGCTGGCAGACCGCCAGCACGTGGGCCTCGGGGCCGAGATGCTTCAGGAAGCGGATCACGTGCTCGACATAATCGTCGAAGCCGAAGGGCCCCGCGGCGAGCGGCACGTCGCGGGCATTGTGCCAATCGGTGATGTAGACGTCGTGGTCAGCAAGGAGCGTGCGCACCGTGTTGCGCAGCAGCGTCGCGAAGTGCCCGGACATCGGCGCAACCACCAGCACCGGCGGCTGCGCGACCTCCACATCCTTGGCGAAATGGAGCAGCGTCGCGAACGGCGTCGTCAACACCGCCTCCTCGCGCACCGCCACCTCGCGGTTGCCGACCGTCACGGCCTCGATGCCGTAAGCCGGCCGGGCGTGGGTCAGGCGCGCGCGGGCGATGAGTTCGAGCCCGGCGGCGACGCGGCGCGCGCCGGGACCGTCGGCCGCCTCGGCGATCAGCCGCGCCGGATCGGCGGCCCAAGGCAACGCGATCTTCGCGGCACCGCCGCCGAACCAGCCGAACGGCGACCCGTTCGCTTGTCCGAGCGCTCCGAACAAATCGCCCCACGGCGCGCCACCGGCCTTGTCGCCCCACAGCCGGGAGAACCAATCGAGCCCCGGCATCACGAACGGGGCTGCGGCGAACGAGGATGTGGCGAACGGAAAAAGCGAACCGCCCGCGGCGGCGCGGGCGATCATACCGAGACCACCCGCAGCGAAGGCGCGCAGCGGGTCTCCGAGGTCGGACTGGGCCTGATAGGCACGGTACAGCACGCGGCCTGCCCCCGGACGGATCGAACACGGAGGAAAGCTAGAATATTTCTTTTTGCAGTGCGAGATGATTATCTGATCCCAGACGGGCGACGAGAGGCGGGCGATGGCGACGGCGACGCTGACCATTTCGAGCAAGAATTATTCGTCCTGGTCGCTGCGCGGCTGGTTGCTCTGCCGCATGGCCGGCATCGCCTTCGAGGAGATGCCGATCCCGTTCGACGATCCCGATGCGCGCGCCGAGCTCCTGCTGCTCTCGCCCTCCTTCCTGGTGCCCTGCCTCGAACATGACGGCGCGCGGGTGTGGGATACGCTCGCCATCGCGGAATATCTCGCCGAGCTCTTTCCGGCCGCCGGTCTGCTGCCGGCCGATCGCATCCCACGGGCGCTCTGCCGATCGGTCTCCGGCGAAATGCACTCGGGCTTCGCCAACCTGCGCTCGGCCCTGCCGATGAACCTGCGGGCGCGCTATCCCGGCTTCAAGATCTGGGCCGGCGCCAAGCCCGACATCGACCGCGTCACCGCGATCTGGCGTGAGTGCCTCGCCCGCTCCGGCGGCCCCTTCCTGTTCGGCGCGCCGACCATGGCGGACGCCATGTACGCGCCGGTCTGCACCCGCTTCACCACCTACGACGTCGCGCTCGACGAGGTCTGCACGGGCTATGTGCGGACCGTGCTCGACTGGCCCGTTCTCGGCGAGTGGATCAAGGCCGCCCAGGCCGAGCCGGAGGAGCTCGAGGAGCTCGACGTCGAGTTCTGAGCGCCTGCCGGTTCCGCCGTCGCCCCGCTTGCATCCGCGAGGGAGCGGTGGCACGGAGCTTGCGTCTATCAAGGATGCGGAGCGCGACGATCCTCCCCGCGCGCACCGCCCTTCGCGTCCGATCGGCCACCCCCGCCGTCACGAACCGCCTTTATCGTCAGGAGCCAGCATGGCCGCCATCGCCGAAGCCACTCTTGCAAGCCTACCGCACGAGATCGACGCCACGGCCGACCGCGACAAGCCGCTGTTCGACGACGTGCGGCTACTCGGCCAATTGCTCGGCGATACCGTCCGCGAGCAGGAGGGCGAGACGACCTTCGAGCTCATCGAGGCGATCCGCCGGCTCTCGGTCGCCTTCCAGCGGCGCGCCGACGAGGAGGCGGGCCGCAACCTCAATAGCCTTTTGAAGAGCCTCAGCCCGGCGGAGACGGTGTCCGTCATCCGCGCCTTCTCCTATTTCTCGCACCTCGCGAACCTCGCCGAGGACTGCCACAACCTTCGGCAGCGCGCCCACCTGGAGGCGAACGAAGAGCACATCGAGGGCAGCCTCGACCACTCCTTCGACCTGCTCGCCGAGGCCGGCATCGAGGACGAGCGCGTGGTCCGCGCGCTGTCGCGAAGCTGGGTCTCGCCGGTGCTCACCGCCCACCCGACCGAGGTGCAGCGCAAGAGCATCCTCGACGCCGAGCGCGCCATCGCCGTCCTTCTCGCCGAACGCGAGACCATGCGGACGCCGCGCGCCCGCGCCGAGAACGAGGCGCTCTTGCGCACCCGCATCAGCCAGCTCTGGCAGACGAGGCTCCTGCGCGTCGTCAAGCTCACCGTGGCCGACGAGATCGAAAACGCCCTCTCCTATTATCGCAGCACCTTCCTCACCCAGATCCCGCGGCTCTATGCCGAGCTCGACGAGCGCCTCGGCAAGCCGGTGGCGCCGTTCTTCCGCATGGGCAACTGGATCGGTGGCGACCGCGACGGCAACCCGAACGTCAATGCGGCGACCCTGGACATGGCGATCCGCCGTCACGGCGAGACGGTGCTGCGCCATTATCTGACGAAGGTGCACGAGCTCGGTGCCGAACTTTCGATCTCGCGCATGCTGGTCGGCTGCTCGCCTGAACTCCAGGGCCTCGCCGAGCGCTCCGGCGACGACAACCCGCACCGCGACGACGAGCCCTATCGCCGCGCCCTCACCGGGATCTATGCCCGCCTCGCCGGCACGCTGAAGGCGCTGACCGGCGGCGATGCGCTCCGCCACGCCGTCGCCCCGGGCACTGCCTATCAGAACGCGGGCGAGTTCCTCGCCGACCTGCGCGTGATCGAGGACTCCCTGAAGCGCCACCACGGCGCCGCCCTGGTTCGCCCGCTGCTCGCGCCGCTGATCCGGGCCGTCGAGGTGTTCGGCTTCCACCTCGCCACCACCGACCTGCGCCAGAGCTCCGACAAGCACGAGGCGGTCGTCGCCGAACTGCTCGCGGCGGCGCGGGTCGAGGCGAACTATTCGGCGCTCGACGAGGAGGCGAAGCGATCGCTCCTCCTCTCCGTCCTGTCCGACCCGCGCAGCCTCAAGGTGCGCACGGCGTCCTATTCCGAGGCGACCGAGACCGAACTCCTCATCTTCGAGACGGCCCGGCGGCTGCGCGCCAAGTTCGGCCGCGAGGCGATCCGCCACTACATCATCAGCCACACCGAGAGCGTCAGCGACCTCCTCGAGGTACTCGTCCTCCAGAAGGAAGCGGGCCTCCTCCACGGCACCCTGTCGCCCATGTCGGCGAACCAGGCGAAGGTCGACCTCATCGTCGTGCCGCTGTTCGAGACGATCGAGGATCTGCGCGCCGCCGAACCGATCATGCGCGCCTTCTACGATCTGCCCGGCATCGAGGCGATGGTGCGCAATTCGAGCGGCGAGCAGGACATCATGCTCGGCTATTCGGACAGCAACAAAGACGGCGGCTATCTGACCTCGAACTGGGAGCTCTACCGCTCCTCGACCGCCCTCGTCCGCCTGTTCGAATCGAAGCCCGGCCTGACGCTGCGCCTGTTCCACGGCCGCGGCGGCGCCGTCGGCCGCGGCGGCGGACCGTCCTATCAGGCGATCATCGCCCAGCCCCGGGCACGGTGAAGGGCCAGATCCGCCTCACCGAACAGGGCGAGGTGATCAACGCGAAATATGCGAACCCCGAGATCGGCAAGCGCAATCTCGAGACGCTGATGGCCGCCGCCATCGAGGCGACCCTGCTCACCCGCGAGGAGCGCGCGCCGCCGGAATTCCTGGAGGCCGCGGCCGACCTCTCGGCGCGCTCGATGAAGGCCTACCGCACGCTCGTCTACGAGACCGACGGCTTCACCGATTATTTCTTCACCGCGACGCCGATCGCCGAGATCGCCGAGCTCAACATCGGCTCGCGCCCCGCCTCGCGGCGCGCCAACCGGCGGATCGAGGATCTGCGCGCCATCCCGTGGTCGTTCTCGTGGGGCCAGAGCCGCGTCGCCCTGCCCGGCTGGTTCGGCTTCGGCAGCGCGGTCGAAGGGTTCCTCGCCGACGGCCCGGCCGACCGGCTGCCGCTTCTGAAGCACATGGGCGCGGAGTGGCCGTTCTTCCGCACCACGCTGTCCAACATGGACATGGTGCTCGCCAAGGCCGACCTCGGCGTCGCGCGCCGCTATGCCGACTTGGTGCCGGACCGGGCGCTCGCCGAGCGCATCTTCGGGGAAATCGAGGCGGAGTGGCACCGCGTGGTGAAGGCGCTCGAGGCGATCACCGGCGAGGCGAAGCGGCTCGCCGACAGCCCGGCGCTCGCCCGCTCGATCACCCATCGCTCGGCCTACATCACGCCGCTCAACCATCTCCAGGTCGAGCTCTTACGCCGCTGGCGCAGCGGGGCCGTGGACGACAAGGCCCAGCGCGGCATCCTCATTTCGATCAACGGCGTCGCCGCGGGCCTGCGCAACAGCGGATGAAGATCACCTGCCCAAGATCGATCGGACCCCTTCAGCGGCAACTGGCGTGAAATACTGCGGCCTTATCTATAAGGCCACCATATCGAGCGCTAGTCCAAATAACCTCATGCTTGGAAGAGGCAATATCAAATATATACTGCTCCGTAACGCCATCATAAACAACTAATAGAACAATCTTGCCTCCAGCAGATGGAAGCGGAATGATTCTGCCACCCATCGAACTGGCGCTACGTGGCGCAGCGGCGTCACCTATTATGACGTCAAAAGTGCCGTTCGCTTGGCGAACTAACGTTATTGATCCGCTTTTGATGGTGTCGGGCCGCCAGCCGCCCTGTCCCGGCGGAACCGCACCTCCCTCAAAATAGTACGCATAGCCGCCCGATTCCGAGCAGACTGCAATCGTCTCGCTATCTTGTGCCATGGCGGAAACCGGGCATGACAGGAGAGCGAAAATTGCTGCGACGAGGCGCTTCATCGGGACACATCGATTAAGAGTTGAGGGCAGCACGCGCCCTCAACTCTATCAAGTTTCCGTTTCTCTGCATCTACGCTATGCCGGCAAAGATGCGAGATTGCCTCACACCGCGCGGCTGAACCGCGTGGGTTCGATGGCGCGGAACTGGTCGAACACCGCGGCGACGAGGCGCACGAAGGGGCGGCCGATCTCGGTCACCTCGACGCGCGCGCCGTTGACCTGGACAAGGCCATCCGCCGCGAGCGGGCGCAGCAGCGCCAGTTCGTCGGCATAGTCCCGCCCGGCCGCGACCGCGTGCAGATCCACTTTGAAGTCGCACATCAGCGCCTCGATGATGCGGGCGCGGACGAGGTCGTCGCCGACGAAGCGATGGCCGCGTGCGGTCGGCATTTCGCCGGCATCGATCTTGTGGGCGTAGGCCGTATTGCCGGTGATGTTTTGCACATAACCGTCCGCGAGCCGCGAGATCGCCGATGAGCCGAAGCCGATCAGGGTCGGGCGGTCGTCGTCGGTGTAGCCCTGGAAGTTGCGGTGCAGGCGTCCCACGGAGACCGCTTTGGCGAGGCTGTCGTCCGGCCGGGCATAATGGTCGATGCCGATCTGGACATAGCCGGCGGCTGCGAAGATCGCCGCCACCATCTGCGCCTGGGCGAAGCGCTGCTCGGCGCCCGGCAGCGAGGCCGGGTCGATCAGACGCTGGTTGCGCCGGCGGGCCGGCATGTGGGCGTAGCCGTAGACCGCGACCCGGTCGGGATCGAGATCGATCACCGTCTGGCAGGTCTTCTCGATCGACTCCTCGGTCTGACCGGGAAGCCCGTACATCAGATCGAGATTGATGCAGTTGATGCCGACGGCATGGAGGTGATCGATGCCGCGCGTCACCACCGGCAACGGCTGGACCCGGCCGATCGCCTTCTGGACGAACGGATCGAGATCCTGGACGCCGAAGCTCGCCCGGTTGATGCCGAGCGCCGCGAGGCTTTCGGCGAGCGGACGGTCGAGGCGGCGCGGATCAAGTTCGATCGCGTGCTCGAAATCCGCCTCGAAGGCGAAGTGGCGGCCGAGCGTCTCGACGATCGAGGCGAGCGCCTCGCCGCCGAGGATGGTCGGCGTGCCGCCGCCCCAATGCAGACGGGCGACCTTGAGCCGGCCCGGCAGATGGCGCGAGACGAGTTCGATCTCGGTCTCGATGCGCTGCCGGTAGGCGGCGAAGACGTCCTCGCGGATCGCCATCTTGGCGTGGCACCCGCAATAATGGCAGAGCGCCCGGCAATAGGGGACGTGGACGTAGAGGGAGATGGGTTCGGCCGGATCAAGCCGGCCGAGCCAGCGCGCGTGGTCCTGGGGCCCTACGGCCGCGGTGAATTCCGCGGCCGTCGGGTAGGAGGTGTAGCGGGGAACGGCGCGGCCGGCATAGCGCCGCACCAGGGCCTCGTCGCTCATCGCACGGCCCGCGGGCCGGTGCCCTGCGCCCCTGAGGGCGGCGCGTCTTTCGACGCGCCGTTCGGTCCGTCCTGGCGCAGTTCGAACCACATCGCATTGAGGATCGAAAAGGCGCAGGCGAGGCCGATGCCGAGGATCCAGGAGAAGTACCACATGACCCTAGTTCCTCTCAGTAGGCGTTGGGGTTGCGGCTGATCGAAGCCGCGTTCACCGGGCCGCGCATGACGCGGTAGACCACGGCGGTGTAGGCGAGCACGATCGGCAGGAAGATGCAGGTCGCGATCAGCATGATCCACAGCGTCAGGTGGCTCGACGAGGTATCCCACACCGTCAGGCTCGACTTGGGATCGAGCGAGGACGGCAGCAGGAAGGGGAACAGCGACAGGCCGGCGGTCGAGATGATGCCGAAGATCGACAGGCTCGAACCGAGCAGCGCGAGCTTCATGCCCTTCTGGCCGAGACCGACCCAGGCGATGATGGCGCCGAGGAAGCCGAGCACCGGGGCGATCAGCATCCAGCCGTGGCTGTGGTAGTTGGCGAGCCAGGCACCGGCCTGGGCCACCGCGGTCTTGCCGAGCGGGTTCGACGGACCGTCGACCGCCTGGACGCTCGTCACGACGTAGCCGTCGAGGCCGTAGGCGACCCACACGCCGGCGAGGGCGAACAGCACGATCACGAGAAGCGCCGCGATCTTGCCATAGGCCCGGGCCCGATCGGCCACCGGTCCCGACACGCGGGCCGCGATGACCACCGCGCCGTGCACGACGAGCATACCGAGGCTGATGAGACCGCAGACAAGCGAGAACGGGTTGAGCAGGCCGAAGAAGGTGCCGGTGTAGATCGGACGCAGGGTGTCGTCGAAGGTGAACGGCACGCCGCGCAGCACGTTGCCGACCGCCACGCCGAAGATCAGAGCCGGAACGAAGCCGCCGATGAACAGCGCCCAGTCCCAGATCGACCGCCAGGTCGGGTCGGCGACCTTGCCGCGGAACTTGAAGCCGACCGGCCGCAAGATCAGCGCGAGCAGGATCGCGATCATCGCGAGATAGAAGCCCGAGAAGGAGACGGCGTAGAGGGCCGGCCAGGCGGCAAAGATGGCGCCGCCGCCGAGCACCAGCCACACCTGGTTGCCTTCCCAGGTGGGGCCGATGAGGTTGAGCAAGAGGCGCCGCTCGTCGTCGGTGCGGGCGGCGAAGGGGAGTAGCGCCCCGACGCCGAGATCGAGACCGCCGAACAATGCGAACCCGATGAGCAGGATGCCGAGCAGCAGCCACCAGATCAGGCGCAGGGTTTCATAGTCGAGAGGAATACTCATGGTGTTGGTCCTTGCCTGTGGCCGCGCTCAGCGCTCGGGTCCGGCGGCCGCGCCGACCGGCAGGTGCGGCGAAGCGGGGAACGAGGGGCTCAGCGGATTTCCTTCGGCCGGGCCATGCTTGATGACCTTGACCAGAAGGAAGACCTCGATGATCGCGAGGGTGGTGTAGAGGATGAGGAAGAAGCCGAGGCTGATCGCGAGATCGACCATGGTCAGGCCGGACGCCGCGTAGAAGGTCGGCAGCACGCCCTCGATGATCCAGGGCTGACGGCCGTACTCGGCGACGAGCCACCCCACCTCCACCGCGACCCAGGGCAGCGGCAGGCTGTAGAGGGCGATCTTCAGGAGCAGGCGGCTGTTGCCGATCTGGCCCCGCGCCGAGAGGTAGAAGGCGACGGCGAAGAAGAGGATGAAGTAGAAGCCGAGCCCGACCATGATCCGGAAGCTCCAGAACAGCGGAGTCACGGAGGGCACGGTATCCCACGCCGCCTGGGTGATCTGGGCATCCGTCGCCTGGTCGATCTTGTCGACATAGCGCTTCAGGAGCAGGCCGTAGCCGAGATTGTGCCAGGACTGGGCGAACACGTTGCGCGCCGCCTGGTTGTTCGGGTTGGCCCGGATTTCCTGCAACGCCGTATAGGCGGTGATGCCGTCGCGGATGTTGTGCTCGGCGCGGCCCACGAGCTCGGTGATGCCGGGCAGCGGGGTCGAGATCGAACGGGTGGCGATGAGGCCGAGGAGATAGGGAACCTTGAGCTCGCCGTCGTTGCGGTGCTCGGCCTGATTCGGCCAGGCGACGACGTTGAGATCGGCCGGCGCCGGCTCGGTCTGCCACATCGATTCCATCGCCGCGATCTTCATCTTCTGATGTTCGGTCGCGAGGTAGCCGCTCTCGTCGCCGAGGACGACGACCGACAGCGAAGAGGCGAGGCCGAAGCTCGCGGCCACCGCCATCGAGCGCTTGGCGAGGTCCTTGTGCTTACCCTTGAGCAGGAAATAAGCGCTGATCGCCATCACGAAGATCGAGCCGGTGACGTAGCCGGCGCTCACGGTGTGGACGAACTTGGCCTGGGCGACCGGGTTGAAGATCACCGCGGCGAAGTCGACGACTTCCATGCGCATGGTGTCGGGATTGAACACCGCGCCGACCGGGTTCTGCATCCAGCCGTTGGCGATCAGGATCCAGAGGGCCGAGAAGTTCGCGCCGAGCGCGACGAGCCAGGTGACGGCCAGATGGCCGACCTTCGGCAGGCGATCCCAGCCGAAGAAGAAGATGCCGATGAAGGTCGCTTCCAGGAAGAAGGCCATCAGCCCTTCGATGGCGAGCGGCGCACCGAAGATGTCGCCGACATAATGGCTGTAATAGGCCCAGTTCATGCCGAACTGGAACTCCATCACGATGCCGGTCGCCACACCCATGGCGAAGTTGATGCCGAACAGGGTGCCCCAGAAGAGCGTCATGCGGCGCCAGATGTCCCGGCCCGTCATGACGTAAACGCTCTCCATGATGGCGAGCAGGAAGGAAAGCCCCAAGGTGAGGGGCACGAAGAGGAAGTGGTATAGAGCTGTCGCCGCGAATTGCAGGCGCGACAGGTCCACCACGGTGAAGTCGATCATGGAGAGATCCGCCTCGCTTCGAGCCGGACGGTATGCCGGCAATGGCTCGACTTAAGCAGGCGGAAACAAGGGCACCTTGATCTCAATCAACGGGATTGGAACGGCCCTAACTTGGCCCCCGGCGTGGCCTTTTCGCATCACCCGGCGGCGCGCAGCTCAGGGTAACGGCCGGGATTGCGATCCGTATGCTGCGGGCGCGTCTCAGCCGTTGCGGGAACGCGGGTAGCGTGTCGGCGGCCCCGCGATGTCGTCCCAATCGAGCGCTTCGCTCGTCCAGACATGGAAGGTCGGTGCCACCGCGTTCGGATCGTCGAGGCTTACCGTCATCACGTCGAGTTCGTCCGGGCTGTCGTCCGGGCGATAGGTCAAAGGCGATCCGCATCGACCGCAGAAGCTACGAGTGACGCCCGGTGAGGACGTGTAATCGACCGGCAGGCCGCGGATGAAGCGGAAGCCTGCGGATCGCACGCCGACAAAGGGGAGCCGTGGCGCCGAGGCGGCCCGCCGGCAGGTCTCGCAATAACAGATGCCACTGCTGAGGGGTTCGCCATCAAAGGCGTAGCGCACTGCGCCGCACAGACATCCACCTTCCACGGTTCGCTCCAGGGCTCGCGCTTACACTAGGGTTTACGGCAGCGGCAGGCACCAGACCGCGAGGAACGGGGCCGGGCCCGAGCGCATCGCATGGACGATGCCGGCCGGATTGAAGACCAGTCCGCCTACCCCCGGCTCGTGCCACGGCCGCGCCTCCTGGCGCCATTCGCCGGGCGACAGGGCGATGTAGATCTCCTCGGGCGGGTGCTGGTGATCCGGATAGGTGGTGTTCGGCGCCATCAGCGACACGCCGATCTCGACGACCTCGCTCGGCACGAGGCCACGCGGCCCGACCAAGGTCACGTCGGCATAGGCGACGTTCAGCTCCGGCGTCGCCCGCCGCTCGTTGGGACCCGCCCAGTCGAGGCGCGAATCGAGGGCCGCGAAGGCGTCGCCGAGGCGCCGCACGTCCGCCTCGGCCGTGGCGAGCCCCGCGATGGACGCAGCGAGATGGTCGCAGGCGGGCTGGCGCGCGGGGGAGCGATCGCGAAGCGTCTGCGGGGGCGCGGCGAGCCCCGCATCGACCCGGCGCCACGCGGCATCGCGCGCCGCGTCTCCTCCGGCGCGGGCGGCGAGCGCGGCCCGAAGGGCGTCGAGGAAGGCGCCGAACTCGGCGAGCGCTCCGCCGTCTGCCGCTCCGTCACGATCCGTCATGGCCCCTCCAAACGCGCATCGCGCCCAGTCCTTCGGCGCGGACGTCCAGCCTACCGCGTCCCGACGTCCTGTCGAGGCGGGGCAGACCGCGCGCCACTCACGAGAAGGCGATGCCGGCGACGGCCTCGAGCGCGCGCCGATCGACGATCTCGACGAGGTGCGGCGCCGCCAGACGGATCACCCCTTGCGCCTTGAGCTTGGTGAAGGAGCGGCTCACCGTTTCAATGGTGAGCCCGAGATAATCGGCAATGTCGATGCGCGTCATCGGCAGGGCGACGACGTCCGCCGTCTTCTCCCGCGCCTCCGCCCGGCGGGCGATGGCGATGAGGAACGAGGCGAGCTTTTCGACCGGGGCGAGGCGGCCGAGGATGATCTGGCTGTCGCGTGCCTGCCGCAGCGCCTGACGCGTCATGCCGTGGAGGCGGTCCTTGAGGCGAGGGAAGCGCTCGACCAGTTCCGACATGCGCGCCGATTGGAACGAGCAGAGCCGCGACGGCGCCACCGCCTCGGCGGTCTGGGAATAGGTGTCTTCGTCGGCGAGGCCGAGAAAATCGCCCGGCATGAGGAAGCCGACGATCTGCCGGCGCCCGTCCGGCAGCAGCGTCGAGAGCCGCAGCATGCCGGCCGTCAACGTGTAGACCCGCTTCAGGGGATCGCCCTCGGTGACGAGAACCGTGTTCGCCTCGATCGTCACCGTGGACATGATGCTCTCGAGGGCGCTCAGTTCGTCCTCGTCGAGCGCGGCGCACACGGCGAGATCACGCACGTCGCACTCCGTGCAGGCCCCGCAGGCCCGCCGCCGGTGTCCGAAATCCGTGACGAAGGCGTGCCTCGAATCCGCCATCACCGCCCCGCCCTCCTTGCCATCGTCGCTCGTCGCCGCACCCGGCCCGCCGGGAAGAGCATGGCCGCTGCGAAACCCCAAAGGATGGCCTATCGTGCGCGACGGACCCTGCGCAAGCGCGCGGGTCGCCGCATGGGGCGCAATCGACGTCCCTTTTCCCACCCTGACCGGGATCGCGCCATGCCGAAGACCCTCCTCGCCCGCAACGCCGCCGTGCTCGTCACCATGGACGACGATCGCCGCGAGATTCGCGGCGGCGGCCTCTATGTGGAGGACAACCGGATCGTCGCGGTCGGCCCGAGCGGGACGCTGCCGGAGACGGCGGACGAGGTGATCGATCTCGGCGGCCACGTCGTGGTGCCCGGCCTCGTCAATACCCACCATCATATGTACCAGAGCCTCACCCGCGCGGTGCCGGCCGCCGCGGACGCCGAATTGTTCGGCTGGCTGAAGACGCTCTACCCGATCTGGGGACGGCTCACCCCGGAGATGATCGCGGTCTCGACCAAGACGGCGATGGCCGAACTGATGCTCTCGGGCTGCACCACGACGAGCGACCACCTCTACGTCTTCCCGAACGGCTGCCGGCTCGACGATTCGATCGCGGCCGCCCGCGAGGTCGGCATGCGATTCCACGCGAGCCGCGGGGCCATGAGCGTCGGCGAGAGCGACGGCGGGCTACCGCCCGACGCGCTGGTGGAGAAGGAGGCCGACATCCTCGCCGATACGCGCCGGGTCATCGAGGCGTTCCACGATCCCGCTCGCCACGCGATGACCCGCATCGTCGCGGCGCCCTGCTCGCCCTTCTCGGTCAGCCGCGACCTGATGCGCGAGACCGCCCACCTCGCCCGCGCCTACGGCGTGTCGATGCACACCCACCTTGCGGAGAACGACAACGACGTCGCCTACAGCCGCGAGCGCTTCGGCCTGACGCCGGCCGAATATGCCGAGGATCTCGGCTGGGTCGGGCCGGACGTCTGGCACGCCCACTGCGTGAAGCTCGGCGAGGCGGGCATCAAGCTGTTCGGCCGCACCGGCACCGGCGTCGCCCATTGCCCCTGCTCCAACATGCGTCTCGCTTCGGGCATCGCGCCGATCCGGACGATGCGCTGCGAGGGTGTTCCGGTCGGCCTCGGCGTCGACGGCTCGGCCTCGAACGATTCCGGCCATCTCCTCGCCGAGGCGCGGCAGGCACTGCTGCTTCAAAGGGTCGGGTACGGGCCGAGCGCGCTCACCGCCCGCGAGGCCCTGGAGATCGCCACGCGCGGCGGCGCCCGAGTGCTCGGGCGCGACGATATCGGCCACCTCGCACCCGGCATGTCGGCCGACTTCGCCGCCTTCGACCTCCGCGATCTCGCCTTCGCCGGCGCGCTGAGCGATCCCGTCGGCGCCCTGCTCTTCTGCGCGCCCGCCCGCGCCGCCCTCACCGTGATCGACGGCCGCGTCGTCGTGCGGGAGGGACGGCCGACGACGATCGACCTCCCCGTCCTCGTCGAACGGCACAACCGTCTATCGGAGACGCTGATCTCGGGCGGGTGAGACGAGGCGCCACCTCGTCGAGCCTTGCAAATGCGAATTGGAGCGGCTTTAAGCTGAGGGCATCGAACACACGCGCCGAGCGTTGACCCGCACCGGCGCGCGACGGCGCGACGGGACGCGCGCCCTTAAGACTTTGTCCCTGTGCCCGACTCGCGGCGCGGGACGCCACGACGAAACGAGGAGATCATCGTGAAGGGCGACAAGGACGTCATCGACATTCTCAACCGCGCGCTCCGCCACGAGCATGCCGCCTTCAACCAGTTCTGGCTGCACTCGACCTGGCTCAGCCACTGGGGCCACACCCGCTACGCCAAGAAGGAGTACGAAGAGGCGCTGGAGGAGATGGAGCACGCGACGAAGCTGATGAAGCGCATCATCTTCCTCGAAGGCCAGCCGGACCTCCAGGTGATCCCGACCCTCAAGGTCGCCGCCAACCTCGAAGAGGTCGTGAAGAACGATCTCGAGGCCGAATACGAGGCGGTGAAGCTCTACCGCGAGGCCCGCGCGCTCGCCCGCGACAAGGGCGATTATGTCTCGATGGAACTCATCGAGGAGATCCTGCGCGACGAGGAAGGCCACGTCGATTGGCTCGAGACCCAGACCTCGCTGATCGAGGCGATCGGGATCGCCAACTTCGCCCAGCTCCAGTCCGCTCCGGCGAACGAAGTCTGAGCCGGCACGCCACGCCGACCGCACAATCATTCGAGAAGGCCGCGCCCTGCCGCGGCCTTTTCTTTTTCGGGCCTGGCCTCCGGCTCAGGCGGCGACCGGCGCCATCAGGTCCGCATCGTCCTCGCGGCCCGAATTGACCCGGGGCGACACCGGCCACGCTTCGAGCACGTCGTCGGCGCAGGGCACCATCAGGCGATCGGCGCCGTCGCCCGCGAGCCAACGCGGCACGTCGGCGTCTGCGAGGATGACCGGCATACGGTCGTGGAGGGGCGCCATCATCCCGTTCGCGGCGCAGGTCAGCACGGTGAAGGTGCGCCGCCATTCGCCGTCGGGCTCGTGCCAATTCTCCCAGAGCCCGGCGAGCGCGAAGGGGCGGCGGTCCGCCCGGGCGATCGCGAATGGCTGCTTCGCCTTGCCCTCGCGGCGCCATTCATAGAAGCCGTCGACCGGCACGACGCACAAGCGTCCCGCCGCAAAGGCGGACCGGAAGGCGGGGAGCCGCGCCACCGTCTCGCTGCGCGCGTTGATGAGACGCCACGCGATCGCCGGGTCCTTCGCCCAATGGGGGATCAGCCCCCAGCGCAGCAGCGAAGGGACGATGCGACCGCTCTCCGGGTGGCGGCGGAAGGCGACGAGGTCCTGGCCGGGCGTGGCGTTGTAGCGCGCCGGCGCGTTCGGCAGCGCCGCGTCCTCGATATCGAGGCCGAGCAGTTCGGCATAGGCTTTTGCGCCGCGATATTGGATGATTCGCCCGCACATGAGGGGATTATAGCCTTCGGCGGGGCGGAGCGCGCGGATCGGGAGGAGCACGGCATGAGCGGAGAGGGAAAGGTCGCGATCGTGACCGGCGCCGGCAGCGGCATCGGCCGCGCCGTGGCGGCACGCTTCCTCGCGCACGGCTACCGCGTCGCCCTCGCGGGCCGGCGCGAGGCACCGCTGCGGGAGACGGCGGCGAGCGTGCCTGGGGCCGAGGACCGCAGCCTCGTCGTGCCGACCGACGTGACCGATCCCACGGCGGTGACGGCGCTGTTCGCAGCGACGGTCGCGCGGTTCGGCCGGCTCGACGTTCTGTTCAACAATGCCGGGCTGTTCACCCGCGCGGTGCCGATCGAGGAGCTCTCCTACGCAGAGTGGCGCACGGCGGTCGACACCAACCTCACCGGCCCCTTCCTCTGCACCCAGGCGGCGGTGCGCCAGATGAAGGCGCAATCCCCGCGCGGCGGGCGGATCATCAACAACGGCTCGATCTCGGCCCACGTACCGCGGCCGTTTTCGACGCCCTATACGGCGACGAAGCACGCCATCACCGGGCTCACCCGGGCGACCGCGCTCGACGGCCGCGGCTTCGACATCGCCTGCGGCCAGATCGACATCGGCAACACCGCGACCGACATGACGGCGGTGATGCGGGACGGCGTCCGTCAGGCCGACGGCTCGATCCGCGTCGAGCCCGTCTTCGACGTCGCCCACGTCGCCGACATGGTGCTGCATATGGCCGAGCTGCCGCTCTCGGCGAATGTTCCGTTCGTCACGATCATGGCGACCGAGATGCCCTATATCGGGCGCGGATAAGGCTTCAGGAGGTGAGAATGGCCGTCGAGATCGAACGCAAATTCCTGGTGGTGGGCGACGGGTGGCAGGCTGAATCGGCAGGCTCCACCCCGATCCGACAGGGCTATCTCGCCCGCTCGGCGAGCGCGATCGTGCGCCTCCGTATCGCCGGCGACGAGGCCTTCGTGACGATCAAGGGCAAGACCGACGGCCTGACGCGTCCCGAGTTCGAATATGCGATCCCCGTTGCCGACGCCGAGGACCTCCTGAAGCTCTGCGAGGACGGGGTGATCGAGAAAGTCCGGCACGATGTGCCCGTGGATGCCGCGCCGTGGACGGTCGACGTCTTCTCGGGCGACAATGCGGGGCTCGTCTTCGCCGAGGTCGAATGCCCGAGCGAGGAGGCGGCGGAGGCCGTGCTGCTGCCGTCTTGGCTCGGCCGCGAGGTCAGCCACGACCGGCGCTTCGACAATGCGAGCCTGTCGCGCCGCCCCTTCGTGCAGTGGAGCGATGAGGAAAAGGCCGAATTCGGCCTCTGAGCGGGCGGGGCGATCGCCTCATTTTCCCGGCCGCTCTAAACCACTTCGCAACGCACCGCTGCTATTGAGAACATGAAAAGCGGTGTGCGGGGACGAGCCGTCGGCTCGACGTCCGGTACCCACCGGCACAAATGAGACGGCGTCGAGCCATGGTCGAACCAATGTTCCAGAGTCCTTCTCCGGTTGCTATGACGCTCAATCGCCGCCCAGCCCCGGTGCCGGAGATGGTCTACGCGGTGCAGTCCTTCCGTGAGGGGCCGCGCGGCACGATCCTCGCCGATCCGGTCATCCGCTGCATCTCCGAAGGCTCCGCCCTGCGTGGCGCCGCTCGGCTCGCCGATACCAAGTGCGGCGTCATCGCCTGGTGCGCCAAGATCGATCCGGTGACGCAACGCATCAGCGACGAGCGCACCATCCTGTTCAGCACCGGCCGCCTGCCGGAAGGCATCCTGCCGCCCCACGGCTGAGGGTTCGGCTACCCGGACATCGCTGTGCCGGCGGGACTTGAATTCGGGGCGCCGGATAGTAACATCACGGAGTGACGGCGGGCGTTGAGCGCGCCCGCCGTCGTTTCGCTTAGATAGTGAATTGGACCCGGAGGGTTAGCAGCCAGCGCCTCCGGGTCTTTTCTATTCTAAGCGTGACGCTCAACGGCCAAAGCCACATCGCGTACACGCCGTTCGACAGCCAAGGCTGAATGCCTCGGTCCGAGCGGCCCATCCCCCGGATCGGCGCGGCTGGCTCGCGCCTGCTGCTTCGCGCTGTCGAAACGCACGCCGGGCAGATATCGTCACCTTGCCGATCACAATACTCAAGATCGCATCCTGACCTGTGTGTCACCGGCAATTGCGCGCAATGGTCTACCGGCGTGCAAGCGGCACCTCTATTGGCCGTCGTGACCGCGCCTATGTCCCAGTCGGGCCCGTGCGCGACGGGATCGCTCCTGTAGTCCAAGAGCACGCCGGTGGTGTAGGAGAGGGCAGCGTTCCTCCGGAGATGCCTTCATGACCAGCGTGCCGTCTTCGTCCTCCGCCGCGCGGCCGACGACCGTCGTGTTCGATCTCGGCAACGTGCTGCTCCATTGGGACCGCAGCCTGCCCTACCGGACGCTGATCGCGGAGGAGAGCGAGATCGTCCGCTTCCTGGAGACCGTGGTGCCGCTCGACTGGCACCGCCAGCTCGACGGCGGGCGGAGCTGGGAGGAGGCGCTTCAGGAACGCATCGCCCTTTTTCCCGAGCACGAGGCGCTGATCCGCGCCTACCGCCACCGCTTCGTCGAAACCATCCCGCATGCCATCGAAGGCACGGTGGGCATTCTGGAGACGCTCGCCGGCGCCGGGGTGCCCCTCTATGCGCTGACCAATTTCCCGGCTGAGGTGTTCGACGAAACCCGCGACCGCTTCGCCTTCTTCGACCATTTCCGCGGCATCGTGGTGTCCGGCTACGAGAAGATGATGAAGCCGGACCCGGCGATCTTCCGCCTCCTCGCCGAGCGCTACGCCATCGCCCCCGAGACCGCCGTGTTCGTGGACGATGTTCCCGACAACGTCGCCGCGGCGCGCGATTGCGGCTTCCACGGCCTCGTCTTCACGAGCCCCGAAGCGCTCGCGGCGGATTTCCACCGCCTCGGCCTGCCGGTTCCGGTCGGGATGGTCGCCCGCTGACGCGGGCGAGCCCTCACCAGCGCGGGCGGCGCTCGAAGGTGAGCGTGAGCCAGCGACCGCGCGGGTCACGGTGAACGAGTTCGAGGCCCTGGCCGACATAGGTCGCGATGACCCGCCGCCCGTCCTCGAGCCTGAGGCCCGAGAGCACCACGGTGGCGCGGGGGGCGAGCGCGCGGCAGAGCTTCGGCGCGATCGCCATCAGGGGCCGCGCCAGGATGTTCGCCACCACGAAGTCGAAGCCGCCGGCCTTGAGGCGGCGGTCGTCCATACCGGCGGCGACGCGGAAAGCGATCCACGGGGCGACGCCGTTGAGCCGGGCATTCTCCTCCGCCACCGCGACCGCGACCGGATCGATGTCGGTCGCGAGCACCGGCACCCGCTGCATCTTGGTCATCGCGATCGCGAGCACACCCGTGCCCGTGCCGAGATCGAGCGGCTTGCGGACCGGACCGCGCCGCAGCCGGGCCTCGATCGCCGCGAGGCAGCCGACGGTGGTCGCATGGTGGCCGGTGCCGAAGGCGAGCCCGGCATCGATCTCGATCGGCACCGCACGGGTGATCTTGCCGCGGTCGTGGCGGCCGTGGACGGCGAAGCGGCCGATCTCCACCGGTGCCAGCCCTTCGAGACTCGCCTCCACCCAATTGCGCTCGGGCAGCGCCTCGACACTGACGGAGAGCCCCTCGCCTTCCGCGCCGAGGGACTCGGCGAGCCGGGTGCGCGCCTCCTCCGGCGTGCCGTCGAAAAAGAGCACCTCGACCGTCCACGGGCCCCCGTCGAACTCCTCGAACAGGGTGACGGGATAGCCGTCCTCCTCGAAGACGGCCTGCACGCGCTCGTGCAGCACCTGCGAGCTCGCGAAGGCGGGCGTCGTCACGCGGGCGCGCCAGACGGTCGGCGCGGGCTCGGAATGGGTCATCGGCTGGTCTCGTCGGATGGGTCGCCGGAGGGGGCGGTCACAGTAGCTTGGTCGCTCGGCACCGCGGACGCGGCGACGGCACGGTCGTGCTCCTTGCGACGGCGCAGGTTCGCCCTGAGCGCCGCCGCGAGCCGCGCCTTGCGCTCCGCTTCCGTCTCTCCGCGCCGATCCGCCATGGCCCTCGCCTCCCGTGCCGGCACACATAACGCCCCGGTTCGGCCGACGCCAGAACCTCGCAACGATGCGGTGCCGTCGTCGCGGAATGAGCGGGCGCGCCGGCCGGCCGTGACCGCCGGCGTTGCGCTTACGCCACACTCGCGAGGCTCCGTGTCCCGGTGCGGTTGGCATTTCGCCCGAGCTTCGCTACGGTGACGCTTCTTCAACACGCGGGCGAGGGAGGCTCGGCATGACAGATATGCTTGGAATCGCCTCTCTCGGCGTTACGCCTCTCGACACGGCCCTGTTCATGCCCTCGGGCTCGAAGCCGTCGTTCGAAGCCGTAGCCGGCCGAGCCTGCGTCCCGGCCCCAAGGACCGCCTGAGCGGCTCGAGCCGGCAGAGGAACCGCGCACAGCGGAGCGGGCGTCGTTCTCTCCCCCTGAAGATCATGGACCGCAAGGCCGCCGTTCGGCGGTCGCCGTTCCTTATTTCCATTTCTTCGCGCGCGGCCCGACGAGGCGACGCGCGCGCCATCCGAAGGGACCGCCGTGCCGTGGAGGCCGGCGGACATCGTCATGGTTCTCCGTCATTTCCGCGGCCGCGCCGGCGCCATGCGCACCGTGCTCGGCTTCACCTTCCGCCACTGGGCGCGCCAGCCCCTGGTGCTGGCGACGATCATCGGCGCCGTCATGATCTCGACCGTCGCGGACGTGGTCCTGCCCGTCTTCGCCGGCCGCCTCGTCGACGCGATGACGCTCGGCGCCACCGACCGCATCGCCGGGCGGGATGCCGCCTTGTGGGCGTTCGCCGCCATCGTCGGGCTCGGCTTCATCATGCTGGCGATGCGCCATTGCCTGTTCCTGGCGGTGACGCGCTTCACCTTAAGGACGATGAGCGATCTGACCGCCGAGGCGTTCCAGCGCGTCCAGCGCTTCTCGACCGACTGGCACGCCAACGCCTTCGCCGGCTCGACGGTGCGCAAGATCACCCGCGGCATCTGGGCGGTCGATCTCCTCAACGACACGCTGCTTGTCGCGCTGCTGCCGTCGCTGACGGTCCTCGTCGCCTCCTCGCTCATTCTCGGCTCCTATTGGCCGGTGATGGGCCTGGTCGTCGGCGGCGGGTCGATCCTCTACATGGCCCTGACGATCGCCCTCACGGTCGGCTGGGTCGCGCCGATCGCGAGCCTCGCCAACCAATGGGACACCCGGCTCGGCGGTGCGCTCGCCGACGCGGTGAGCTGCAACGCGGTGGTCAAGGCGTTCGGCGCCGAGGCCCGCGAGGACGCGCGTCTCGCCAAGGTCGTCGCCAAGTGGCGGTCGCGCACGCGGCGAACCTGGGTGCGCGGCACCTACAGCGGCTCGACGCAGATCCTGACGCTCATCGTGCTGCGCGCGGTGACCATCGGCACCGTGCTCTGGCTGTGGTGGGAAGGCCGCGCGACGCCGGGCGACGTCACCTACGTGCTCACGACCTATTTCGTGATCTCCGGCTACCTGCAGGACGTCTCCATGCACATCCGTAACCTGCAGCGCTCGGTGAACGACATGGAGGAGCTCGTGGAGATCGCCGCTCATCCGCTCGGCGTGCAGGATCGCCCGGATGCGATGCCGCACCGCTTCACCGAGGGCCGCATCGCCTTCGAGGCCGTGACCTTCCATTATGGTGGGCATGCGACGCCGCTCTATCGCGACTTCTCGGTCGCGATCGCCGGCGGCGAGCGGGTCGGCCTGGTCGGTCATTCCGGTTCGGGCAAGACCACGTTCGTGAAGCTCGTGCAGCGGCTTTATGACGTGACCGGCGGGCGCATCACCATCGACGGCCGCGACATCGCCGACATGCCGCAGGCCGATCTTCGGGCGCAGATCGCGATCGTGCAGCAGGAGCCGATCCTGTTCCACCGCTCGCTCGCGGACAACATCGCCTATGCCCGGCCCGGCGCCTCGATGGCCGAGATCGAGGCGGCGGCGCGGCTCGCCAACGCGGCGGAGTTCATCGGTCGGCTTCCGAAGGGCTACGCCACGCTCGTCGGCGAGCGCGGCGTGAAGCTCTCCGGCGGCGAGCGGCAGCGGGTGGCGATCGCCCGTGCCTTCCTCTCGGACGCGCCGATCCTGATCCTGGACGAGGCCACCTCGAGCCTCGATTCGGAATCGGAAGCGGCGATCCAGGAGGCGATGGAGCGGCTGATGGCCGGCCGCACCACGATCGTCATCGCCCACCGCCTCTCGACGGTGCGCGCCCTCGATCGGCTGCTGGTGTTCGACCGCGGGCGGGTCGTCGAAGAAGGCGATCACGCGACCCTGGTCGCCCGCGAGGACGGCATCTATCGCCGCCTATTCGAGAAGCAGGCCCTCGACCTCACCAAGGGTCTGGCGGCTTGATCGAAGGCTTCCGCCTATCCGCCGCCGCCGGAGGCTCCGTCCTCGCGGCGGCGGCGGGATCGGGCACGCCAAGTGCGTAGCCGGTAAAGCCATTCACGCGCGCAAGCGCCTGCGATTCTTTAGGCTTTCGGGTGCGCGCCGCAAAAAATAAAACGCTACCGTATCCACTCTAGCCCACCGATACCGAAGGGCTAACGCTGCCCGTGATGTCGGCATTTGATGCGAATCAGACGGCGATCAAGTATCCGTTAACCATAACTCGCGCGCCCCAACGCTTCGGGACGACGCGGGATGCGCCGTGATCGGAGACTCGGGGGAGCTCAGCCATCGGCGTCGTGATGCAAACTGCGCCCCCACCTGGACGGCGCGCAACGTCGCTGGCCGCAGCGGGGGGGCGCACATTGGCTCTGAGAGTTCTCTCCATCTTCGGCACTAGGCCGGAAGCCATCAAAATGGCGCCTGTGGTGCAGGCCCTCGCCGGGGCGCCGGGGATCACGTCCCTCGTCTGCGTCACCGGCCAGCACCGGCAGATGCTCGACCAGGTGCTCGAGCTGTTCGCGATCGAGCCGGATTACGACCTCGATTTGATGGTGCCGAACCAGACCTTGAACGGCTTGTCGGCCCGTGCGATCGCCGGCCTCGACGAGGTGCTGACGGCGGCCTCCCCCGACCGCGTGCTCGTTCACGGCGACACCACGACCGCGATGGCGGCGAGCGTCGCGGCGTTCCACCGCGGCATTCCGGTGGGCCACGTCGAGGCGGGACTGCGCACCTACGATCTCGCCCGTCCCTGGCCGGAGGAGTTCAACCGCCGCATCGTCGACGTCGCCGCCGACCTCCTGTTCGCCCCGACGCCCCTCTCGGCCCGCAATCTCGCGGGCGAGCGGCTGTCGGGCCGCGTGATCGTGACCGGCAACACGGTAATCGATGCGCTGCTCGCGACGCGCGACCGCATCGCGGCCGATGCCGCCTTGTCGGCGCGCCTCGCCGAGCGCTTCGCCTTCCTGGAGCCGGGCCGACGCGTCCTTCTCGTCACGGGCCATCGCCGCGAGAATTTCGGGGCCGGCTTCGAGGGGATCTGCGAGGCGCTCGCCCGCTTGGCCGACCGGTCGGACATCGACATCGTCTATCCGGTTCACCTCAATCCGAACGTCAACGATCCCGTCCGCAGCGCCTTGTCCGGCCGCGGCAACGTGCATCTGATCGAGCCGCTCGATTATCTGCCCTTCGTCGGCCTGATGACGCGCGCCCACGCGATCCTGACCGATTCCGGCGGCGTCCAGGAAGAGGCGCCGGCGCTCGGCAAGCCGGTGCTCGTGATGCGCGACGTCACCGAGCGCCCGGAGGCGGTGGAGGCCGGCACCGTCCGTTTGGTCGGCACCGATGCCGACCGGATTGTCCGCGCCGTTTCCGATTTGTGGGACGACGAAGCGCTCTATCGCCGGTTCGCCCACGCTGCCAATCCCTACGGCGACGGCAAGGCGAGCGCCCGCATCGCCGCCGCCCTGCAGGGCGAGCCAGTCGATGAGTTCGCCCCCACCCGCGAGGAGGCCTGATCCGATGCGATGGCCATCTTCCCCCTTCATCCGACACGCCGCGATGAGCACACGCGTCGCACCGCTCGCGAATGCTCCTGCTTCCCCCGCAACGCTGCGTAGGTTCCCAGTTCAGAGTTCAGCCCCCATGCACGCCCAACCCCATAGCGATCCGATTTTGACCCCTGCGTCGGGCCATCATGGGATGAGTTCCCTTCGCGCGCAGGGAACGCGACGCCTCGCCGCCAGCCTCGCCTGCGTCCTGTCGGCCTTCGCGGCCACGCCCGCGCTCGCCGATGACGGTGATATCGCCGCCGCCCTGCGCACGCTGCAGACCGATCGCGCCGTGACGCGCACGGTCACGCTGAGCGATCTCGGCTTCAACGGTCCGGTGCTCCTGAGCCCCATTGATGCGCGCCGGGAGCTTTATCTTCCGGTCCCGGCCAACGTCGCGATCGACGACGCAACCCTCTCGCTTGGCGCCGATTATCTCAAAGCGGCCGGCGGCGGCGCAACGTTCGTGCTGTCGATCGACGGCTATCCGGTGGCTGGACGCTCGCCCGATCTGGCAAGCGGCACCTTCAAGGTCGACGTCGGCGTCGACGGCGCGCCGCGCAAGAGTGGCTTCGTGCGGCTCGGCGCTTCGTGGCTGTCGGCCACCGACGCCGCCTTGTGCGGCGACACGCTGGCGACCGGCAACGTCGTCAAGATCGATCCCTCGACGCGCTTCACCTATCGCTACGACCCGGCCGCGGTCCGCGACCTCCTCACCGCCTGGACCGCGATCCCCAGCGCCGCATCGGTGCTGATCGCCGGCCGTGCACTCGGGGCGGAAGCCTACGACGCCGCCTGGCGCGTCGGCGTCGCGCTGGAGCGCGCCGGCAAGCGGCCGCTCTTCGTCGCGCTGCCGGCCGTCGGGGACACGGTGGCTCCGGGTGGCGCGGCCATCCCGGGCGCCCTCGCAGGCGTTCCGGCTTTCGCCGCGCTCTCGGGACCGGGACCGCACAAGCTCGCCAACCCGGCCGAGGTCGGCGCCTATCTGCTCCTCAACGGTGGCACGCTCGCCGACATCGCGGTCGCCGATCCCGCGTTAACCGTGCAAATCGGCAGCGCTCTCGATGCGCTGGCGGCCGAGATCGCACCGCATGGCGCTGATGCCGCCGCCGCGTTCGAGACGTTGCGCAAGAGCGCGGACAGCCTCGCCGCCGGCCCGGCCGCGCCGGACGAGATCGGCCTCGCGATGCTCGGCGGCCGTCCGCTGATCGCCATCGCCCCGGCCGCTGCCGGCAAGGCCGATGCGATCTTCTCGGCGTTCTGGCGCCAGCTCGCGGTGGCGCGGTCGCTCCGCGTCCAGTCCGCCGAGATCCCCCGCAACAAGGGCGACAGCGTCTCGTTGACCGGCCTCAGCACCACGGCCGATTCGATCGACGTGCTGGCGAGCAGCGATTGGAGCGCCGCGTTCGCCCTCTCCGATCTCTCGACCGATGGAAAAGTCCCGACGAGCCTCGATCTCGACGTCTCGGCGGCGCCGAACGCCACACCGTATGACCCGATCGTTTCCGTGTTCCTCAACGATTACCTGATCGGTGCGAAGCGGCTTTACGCCGACGGGCATCCCGAGCGGGTGAGCGCCGACATTCCGGATTATGCGCTTCATCCCACCAACGTTCTGCGGGTGACGTTCACCCGGCAGCCGGTGAGCGACCGCTGTCCGCAGGCCTATCCGGTGACGGTGCTGCCGAGCAGCAAGATGACGCTGTCTCCCGCGAAACCGACGCCGAACTTCCTCGGCGTGGTGCCCCGCCTGGCTGGGGCGAGCAAGCTCCTGCTGCCGACCCGCTATCTGACCGACGCCCCCGAGACGCTCGCCTCCGTGGTCCGCCTCGCCGACGGGGCGGGCCTGTCCCCGCGGCGGGCGTCGCTGACGCTCGTCAACGGGACCGACGGCGGCACGGTCGCAAGCGCGATGCCCGACGCACCGTTCCTCGCCCTCGACGTCGATCTGCCGCTTCCGAAGGACCGCAGCGCGACGGTGACGGACGGTCATCTCGTTCTCGGGTCCGATCCGAAATCGCCGCTTTATGACGTGGAGGGACTCGATCGCCTCGGCGTGATCCAGGCGGTGCCGGGCGATGTTCCCGGGCTCCTCTACCGTCAGGTCGGTGCCCGTGGCCCGGTGTTCGACGGACCGGTGCGGCTTGCGAAGGGCGATATCGCGGTCCTCTCGGACGCGGGAACGGTCGCCGAGATCGACAGCCTCGATCCGGCCGCGACGCGCCCCGCACAGCCGATCGAAAGCGGCTGGACCATATCGCGCCTCTGGCAGGACCGCGGCGATTGGGGCGTCCCGCTCATCGCGACGGTGGTGGTGCTGATCCTGCTTCTGTTCGCGCGGGCAGCCTTCGTGCGCAATCGCCGCGGCTAACAGATGGGGGACTACTGGCCCTATTGGTTCGCTCATTATTATCGCGGGCTCGAGTTCGCGACGGCGATCTGCGCCTTCCTGATCCTGATCTCGAGCCTGGACGACCTGTTCACGGACGCCTGGTTCTGGTCCCGGGAGGCGTATCGCGCCGTCACCGTGCGGCGGCGCTACAAGCCGCTCACGGTCTCGCAGCTATACGACCGACCGGAGCAGCCGATGGCGATCATGGTTCCTGCTTGGCAGGAATATGACGTCATCGCGCAGATGCTCGAAAACATGGTCGCGACCCTCGACTACGCGAACTATGTGGTCTTCGTCGGAACCTATGTGAACGACCCGCAGACCATCGCCGAGGTCGAGCGAATGAAGGTGCGCTACCGGCAGCTCGTGCGCGTGGAAGTTCCCCATGACGGCCCGACCTGCAAGGCGGATTGCCTGAATTGGGTGGTGCAGGCGATCGTGCTCCACGAGAAGAACGCAGGGGTTCCCTTCGCCGGCATCGTCCTCCACGACAGCGAGGACATTCTCCATCCGGTGGAACTGCGCTTCTTCAACTATCTGCTGCCGCGCAAGGATCTGATCCAGATCCCGGTGATGTCGCTCGAGCGCGATTGGACCGAACTCGTCGCCGGCACCTACATGGACGAGTTCGCCGAGTGGCACGCCAAGGACCTCGTGGTCCGCGAGAGCATGTCGCGGACCGTGCCGTCGGCCGGCGTCGGCACCTGCTTTTCACGTCGCGCGATGCTGGGCCTCGCCGCGCAGACCGACAATCAGCCCTTCAACACCGACAGCCTGACCGAGGATTACGACATCGGCGCCCGGCTCGGTGCGATGGGCATGAAATCGGTGTTCTGCCGCTTCCCCGTCCAGTTCGAGGTCAAGCGGCGGACCTGGTTCGGCTATGGTCCCATCAAGGACAAGATCATCACCGCGCCGCTCTGCGTGCGCGAGTTCTTTCCCGACACCTTTCGCGCGGCCTACCGGCAGAAGGCGCGCTGGACGCTGGGCATCGGCCTGCAGAGCTGGAGCCAGATCGGCTGGGGCGGTTCGCTCGCGGTCAAATATCTGCTGTTCCGCGACCGCAAGGGCATCATCGCCTCGTTCGTGACCGCGGCTGCCTATTTGATCGCCTTCCAGCTCGTTCTCTTCTTCTTCCTCGCCCACATGGGCATCCTGGCGACTCGCTTCCCGTCGATCTTCACGTTCGATCCCTGGCTGCGCCTGCTCCTCGCCGCAAACGGGATCGCCTTCCTTCTGCGCATCGTCCAGCGCATCTATTTCGTGAACCGGCTCTATGGCTGGGAGCACGGCCTTCTTTCGGTGCCGCGGATGATCGTCGGCAACGCCATCAACTTCATGGCCGCCGCCCGCGCCTGGAAGGTCTTCCTGTCCAACATATTTCTCGGCACGCCGGTGGTCTGGGACAAGACCGCGCATTCCTATCCTTCAGCCGAAGCCCTCGGCGCCCGCCGTGGGCGGCTCGGCGAACTTCTCGTCTCGTGGCGGGCGATCCCAGCGGAAGAGGTGGACCGGGCGCTCGCCGAACAGCGATCGACCGAAGTCCCGCTCGGCCGCCTCCTGGTGAGCCACGGCCTCGACGAGGAGACGCTCGCCGAGGCGATCTCCTTCCAGGCCGACTTGCCCCGCGTCCACCTCACCGAAGAGCAGGTGAAGGCGGCGGGGGATGCGGTGCCGATCGACGTCTGCATCCGCTGGCGCGCGCTCCCCTTCCGGCATGGCCCCCATGACAAGGTCTGCATCGCCGTCGCCTCGCCGCTGGACGACGAGGGCCGCACCGCGATCGAAGCGGCACTCAAGACTCCGCCGACCTTCTTCATCGCCCGCGAGGGGGAGATCGCCGCCGGCCTCCGCCTGCTGCGCGGTGGCCCGCGGCTCCATGAGATGACGGCGGCGCGCACGGTGCCGCTGCTCGGTGACATCCTGCTCGAACGCCGGCTCGTCCGCCGCAAGGCGCTGTCGGAAGCCCTGGGGCGCTACCTGCCACACCAGGACGGCCTCATCGGCGACTTCCTCGTCGCCTCGGGCGTCGTCTCGCGCGAGGCGGTGCAGGAGGCGCTCGACATCCAGCAAGCACTGCGCAAGGAGGCCGGGGAATGACGTCGCCACGCAAGGGCCTCTCGCGCTCGGCCATGATCGTGCCGGTCGCCCTCGGCCTGATGGCCGGGCTGCCCGCCGCGCCGGCCTTCGCCCAGGCGGACGCGGTCGAGATCCCGCTCTCGGGCCCGGCCGCAGCCCACGCCCAGGCGGCCTTCGCCGCCTTCGACCGCAAGGATTATCCGACCGCCATCGCGGAGGTCCGCGAGGCGCTGCGCCAGCGCCCCGACGTCACCCGCCTCAAGCGCCTCCTCGTCTACGCGCTCGCCGGCAACGGCGACCTCGCGGAGGCGGCGAGGACCGCGCAGGGCTTCATCGCGGCGGGCGACACCGATCCCGAGATCGCCGCCGAACTCGCCCAGATCGACGCCAAGCTCCATCCGCCGCCGCCCTCCCCGGCCTCGCTCGCCTACGAGGCGGCGTCCGCGGGCTACAAAGCCTATGCCGCGGGCGATTATGCCGGCGCCGTCGCCGCCGCACGCCGGGCGCTCGGTTATCAGCCCGACAATGCGGAATACGAGACGCTTCTGACCAACGCCGAGGCCGCGCTGAACGCGCCGAAGCCCGTTCCGCCGCCGCCCGGCTTCGATGCCGCCCAGGCGGGCTTTGCGGCGATGAAGGCGAAGGCCTACGCCAAGGCCGCCGCCTCCGCTGCCGAGGCGGTGCGGCTCGAGCCGGCGAACCGCGACTATCGGCTTCTCCTGGTTCAAGCGCTGTCGAGCGCCGGGCGCACCCCCGCGGCGATCGAGGCCGCGAGTGCCGCGCTGAAGGCGGCCGGCCCCGATCCACGTCTGTTCGCGGCGCGCGGCTATGCCGAGCAGCGCCTCGGCCGCTCCGACGCGGCGGCCAATGACTTTGCCGCCGCGCTGGCGCACCGGCCGGCTCAGGCGAGCGTGCGCGGCCTGCGTCTCGCCCTCGCCGATGCGGCGCTCGCCGCGAAGGAGCCCGAGCGGGCGCTCGCCGCCATCGCGCCCTATCGCAACGAGACGAGCTACGACATCGCATCCCGGCGCGGCTTCGCTCTCCTCGCGCTCGACCGTCCGGCCGAAGCCTCCGTCGCCTTCCGCACCGCCTCGACGGTCGCGCCGAGCCCGGCGACCCGTGCCCTGATGGTGAGCAGCGAGATCTCGGCCCTCGATGCCATGGGTGACAAGACGGCGGCCAAATCGACCTTCGCGAGTGCCATGGCGACCGGCGCGCTCGCCGCCGCCGCGCCCGTCGACCTCGCCTACACGGCGCTCCAGGTCGGCGACGACCGCGCCGCCGCCACCGCCTTCGCCAAAGCCAAGGCGGACGGAACGCTGCCGCCCCGCGCCGATCTCGACGCCGGCTACAATGCGGCGCGGCTCGGCCAGAACACCGCCGCCCTCGGCTATTTCAAGGCCGGGCTCGATGCCGCCGCCGCCGGCGAGACCGACCTCTCGCCTCAGGCGCGCTTCGACGTGCGGCGGAAGATCTCCGACATGGACCGCACCTGGGGCGCCTATGCCTCGGTGACCTACGGGGCGGTCGGCGTCATGCCCAGCACCCCGACGAGCACGACGCTCGGCACGGTGCCGGCCTCCGGCGCCCATTCGGTCGATCGCATCGCCCAGGTCGGCACCGAGCTCTATTGGCGCCCGCCGGAGATCGGTTACCAGAACGGCAGCCTCGTCGAACTGTTCGGGCGCGTCTTCGAGACGACCTACGATGAGAACGGCGGACCGACCGGTGCCGGGACGATACAGACCTATGCCGGCGCCCGCTGGAAGCCGCTCGGCGGCATCAATCTGGTGCTCGAGGCATCGCGCCTGTGGGCCATCGGCGACGACGCCCGCAACGATTATCTCGTGCGCGCCGCCTATTCGGCGGGACAGGGCACGGACCTGCGCGTCGACGTGCCGGCCTGGATGATGTGGCAGGTCTACGGCGAGGCCGACCGCTATTTCGAGACCCCGGAGACGGTGCTCTCCTTCGAGGGGCGCGTCGGGCGCAGCTACCGGCTCGACGGCATCGCCGATGGGCTCGTGGTGACGCCGTTCGCTGCCCTCGGCGGCGGCTACGACACCGTGCTCGCGACGCCGGGCGCGGTCGGCGCCGGGCCGGGCATCTCCGGCCGGCTGTGGTTCAACAGCGACACCTATCACGCGCCGCGCTCCTATCTCGACGTCAGCGTGCAATATCGCTTCAAGATCGCCGGCGGCGACAATGCTCGCGGCGTGTTCGCGGGCGTCACGCTCGCTTATTGAGCGGAGGCCGGCCGGTGGAGCCGCCGAAGGAGCAAGAGACCGCCGCGCCACGTCGCATCCGCCGGCGAACGCTCGCGATGATCGGCGCCGGCCTCGCCGTCGCCGCGCTGGCGGGCGGCCTCGCCTGGTTCGGCCGTGGCGGCGGAAGCGCCTGCGTCACCGGCATCGTCTGGCAGCCCGACCGGGCCACCATCGATCCGCACGGGGATTGGCAGAAGCTCGGGGCCGACACGCTTCTCATCCAATGGAGCGTGATCGACGGAGAGGCCCTCCTCCCGGTGCCCGGAGTTCCGTGGTTCCAGCCGCAGCCGAATTGGACGCGGATCGCCGCCGAGCCGTGGGCGAAGACGGTCGTGCTCGGCCTCGCCGGGGATTTCTCCGAAGCGGCATCCCGGCGCGACGTGGCGCAGTTGGCGGCGCTCTCGGCCGAGGTCGCGGCCAAGATCGCCGCTCAGCCGGTTCCGCTCTACGTGAAGGGCTATTATTTCCCCGCCGAAGTCGATCCGACTTGGGTAGAGGCGCCGAAGCTCGCCGCCCTGCTGGCGCCCTTGCCGCGGCCGCTCTGGATCAGCGTCTATGACGGGCGCAACATCGGCCCCGTGGCGCTCGCGGACTGGCTGGAGAGCTGGCTGCCCAAGGATATCGGCGTGTTCTTTCAGGACGGCGTCGGCGTCTATGCCCGCACGCCGAAGGTCGCCGCCCATTATGCCGACGTGCTGTCCGCCCGGCTCGGCGCCGCCCGCTTCGCGCTCATCGTCGAGGCCTTCCGCCCCAAGGTCGGAGGCGGCTTTCGCGCAGCGACGCCGCAAGAATTGAAGCCGCAGATCGCCGCCTACGGCGATTATCCGCGCTTCCTGTTCGACGGGCCGCATTATGTATCTTCGGAATTGGTCGCCGCGCTCGATTGTCGACGATAACGGACGCGGGATGACCCCTTCCGTTCTGCGCAAGAGTGCTTAAGTCTGCGGGGGGCGCGCGTAAGCGCACCATATGCACCCCATGGCCGGACATCTGCCGGCCGAATGCCCTGAAACGGAGACCAGGACCGATGCCCGACCCCTTACCGACGACGCCGCTTCCCGACGGGACGCCGCTGCCGGTGCTCGGACAAGGAACCTGGGGCATGGGAGAGGATCGCGGACGGCGGGCAACGGAAGTCGATGCCCTGAAGCTCGGCCTCGATCTCGGCATCGGCCTCATCGACACCGCGGAGATGTACGGCAACGGCGGCGCTGAGGAGGTCGTGGGCGAAGCGATCGCCGGGCGCCGCGACGCCGTCACCCTCGTCAGCAAGGTCCTGCCGACCAACGCCTCACGCTCGCGCACCGTCGCCTCCTGCGAGCGCAGCCTGCGTCGGCTCGGGACCGACCATCTCGACATCTACCTGTTGCATTGGCGCGGCTCGGTTCCGCTCGCCGAGACGGTCGAAGCCTTCGAGAGCCTGAAGGCCGCCGGCAAGATTCGCTATTGGGGCGTCAGCAATTTCGACACCGAGGACATGGAGGAATTGTTCGAGGTGAGCGACGGCGACGCTGTGGCGACCAACCAGGTGCTCTACAACCTGAACCGCCGCGGCGTCGAATACGACCTGTTGCCGTGGTGCCGGGACGTCCAGATGCCGGTGATGGCCTATTCCCCGATCGAACAGGGCCGCCTGCTCGACCATCCGGATCTGATACGGATCGCCGCCCATCACGGCGCGACGCCGGCCCAGATCGCCCTCGCCTGGGTGCTGAAGCAGCCCGGCGTCGTCGCGATCCCGAAGGCCGCGACCCTCGATCATGTCCGCCAGAACCGCGCTGCCGTGGAGATCGCCCTCGATGCGGGCGACCTCGACACCATCGAGCGCGCCTTCCACGCGCCGCGCAAAAAGCGGCCGCTCGAGATGATCTGAGCGGCCGCGACAGGCTGAAATCGGAGACGCCGTCGCCTCACTCGGCGGCGGCGAGCAACTCCACGTCGGAGGCCTCCAGCGCCTGGGCGAGATCGGTGATGATGTCGTCGGGATGCTCGATCCCGACCGACAGCCGCACGTAGCCGGGCGTGACGCCGGTCGCGAGTTGTTCCTCGCCGGTCAACTGGGAATGGGTGGTCGTCGCCGGATGGATGGCGAGGGAGCGCGCATCCCCGATATTGGCGACGTGGTAGAGCAGCTTCAGCGCGTTGATGAAGTTGCGCCCGGCCTCTTTCCCCGCCTTGAGTTCGAAGCCGACCAGCGCGCCGTAGCCGCCGCGCAGATAGGTGTCGGCGCGCCGCTTCGCCTCGCCGGTCGCGAAGCCCGGGAAGATGACCCGCGCGACCTTCGGATGGGCCTTGAGGAATTCCGCCACCTTGATGGCGTTCTCGTTGTGCTGGCGGATGCGCAGCGGCAGCGTCTCCAGGCCCTGAATGAACTGGAAGGCGTTGAACGGGGCGACCGCGGCACCGAGATCGCGCAGCAGCGTCACCCGGGCGCGGATCGCGTAGGCGATCGGTCCGAGCGGCTTCACGGCCTCGACCCAGACCGCACCGTGATAGCTCGGATCGGGCTCGTGCAGGAGCGGCTGGCGCTCGGGATGCTCCTCCCACGGGAAGTTGCCGCCGTCGATGATGACGCCGCCGATCGAGGTGCCGTGGCCGCCGATATATTTCGTCGCCGAGTAGACGACGACCGCAGCGCCGTGCTCGAACGGCCGCACCGTCAGCGGCGCCGCGGTGTTGTCGACGATGAGCGGAATGCCGAGCGGACGGCCGATATCGGCGACCTCCTGGATCGGAAAGAGCTCGAGCTTCGGGTTCGGCAGCGTCTCGGCATAATAGGCCCGCGTGCGCTCGTCGGTCGCGCGGCGGAAATTCTCCGGATCGGCCGGATCAACGAAGCGCACCTCGACGCCGAAGCGCTTCAGCGTCGCCGCGAACAGGGCCCAGGTGCCGCCATAGAGGTCGGTCGAAGACACCACGTTGTCGCCGGTGCGGGCGAGGTTCAGGAGCGCATAGGCCGACGCCGCCTGGCCCGACGAGACCGCGAGCGCCGCGGCGCCGCCTTCGAGCGCGGCGAGCCGCGTCTCAAGGGCTTCCTGGGTCGGATTCGAGACGCGGGTGTAGATGTGGCCGAGTTCCTCGAGCGCGAACAGCCGCTCGGCGTGGCCGGTGTCCTGGAACTGGTAGGACGTCGTCTGGTAGATCGGCACGGCGACCGCGCCCGTGGTCGGGTCGGCGCGCCAAGAGCCGCCGTGCAAAGCGAGGGTTTCGGGACGGGCGGTTTCGATCGGCATCGTCTGTCTCCGTATCTGGCTGTCCGAGGAGGCGGGCTGTCTGGGAACGAGGGGGCGGCTCAATAGCCGGAGGAGGCGACCGCGTCGTCCGGGGTCGAGACGAGGTCGGCATAATGGCGGCGCGCGACGTCGGGATGGGAGCGCAGGCGCCCTTTGAGATAATTGCGGCCGACTTCGTAGAAGAGCGGGTTGTCGGGATCGCGCGCCGGCCCCTTGGCCTCGGCGGCACGCGCCGGCGGCAGCTCCAGAAGCGGCACCGTCGCGTCGTGATCGGCGCCGAGGAAGAAGGCGACCGAGAGCCGGTCGTGGCCGGCCGGCGGCGTCACGACCCGGTGCACCGTCGCGCGGAGATAGCCGTTCGAGGCCATCTCGAGAATCTCGCCGATGTTGACGATGAAGCTACCCTTGAGCGGCGGCGCCCCGACCCAGCCGGTGTCGGTCTCGACCTCGAGGCCGGGCTCGACATCCTGGAGGAGCAGCGTGAGGAAGCCCGAATCCTTGTGGGCGCCGACGCCCTGGTCGTCGTCCGTGGCGTCGCGGCCGGGATAGCGGATCAGCTTGATGTGCTGGTTCGGTGAGCCGGCATAGATCGGCTCGAAGACGTTTTCCGGCTGATCGAGGGCGATCGCGAAGGCCTTGAGGAGGCGGATCGCCACGTCCGTCGCCGCCTTCTGCCACGCGAGCACGACCGGCTTCAGGTCGGGCAGCGCCGCCGGCCACTGGTTCGGCCCTTGGAGCCGCGCCCACGGCGGGGTGTCCGGCCCGATCTCGCGGGCGGCGCGCTCGGTGTTGACGTCGAACTGCTCGCGCCAGTCGCGCCGGCCGCGGGTGAGCTCGAAGCCGGCCCGCGTGTAGCCGCGAAAATGTGGCGAATTCACCATCTCGATCGCGAGCTTGTCCGCCTGCGGCAGGGCGAAGAAGCGGCGCGACGCCGCCACGACGTCGGCCTCGAGCGCGGCCGGAATGCCGTGGCCGACGAGATAGAAGAAGCCGTAGTCCCGCGCCGCGGCGCGCAGATCTTCGAGGAACGCGGCGCGTTCCGCGGGGCCGGCATCGAACCGGGAGAAATCGAGCACGGGCAGCCCGAGCGCCGCCGCTTCGTCCGTCCGCTCCGCAAGGTTCGTCGCTCTGCTCATGACCAAGCCTCCTCCGCTCGGGACGCCGCGCGCTCGGACGTCTGGGACCCGTTTGAGCCGCTCTCGTCGGCGGCTGGCCGGCCCGGCGCGATCACCGCGTCGCTCTCCATTGGCATCAGCATGGAACGGGAGGGCGGGAGCCGGAAGGGCGCCGGAGTGGGCTTGGAGGGGGCGTTCGCGCAGTTTCATGCCCGCACGACGGCGCCCAAGCGGAATGAATTTTCAAACTCGGCGTTCAACCCTGGCGCGCCGTCGCCGGCGGCGTCGCAGACGTATCCTCGCCCCCGCTGCCTCGCCGCCTAGCGCCGATGTCGCCGCACCGGCCGCCGGAGAAAGCGCGGGAACCGGCCCTTTCGCCGCCGCGCCTCAAGATCGGCCTCGGGCGAGCAAACGCATCCCATTTCCATAATCACAATAGTATATATTTTTGATAGTTTACCTTGATAGCATCACGACTCCCGTTAGACTTGTAGGCGATGCGGTCGCTCGGGACCGCGCCCGATCCCATTTCCTGTCGTTCGCCTGCGGGGCTGCCATGAGCGTCGAGAACCCGAAGACCGATTCCACGACCACGTCCGCCGGTGCTGCGACCGGCGGCATCTCGCGGCGCACCATTCTGAAGACGGCCGGGCTCGCCGGCGTCGCGGCCGCCGGCATCGGCCTCGCGGGCACCCGCGGGGTGCGCTACGCGATCGCCGGCAACGCCCCGAAGGTGCGTCTCGCCTGGACGGAAGTCGCGGCCTGCCACTCGCCGCTCGGCTTCGGCCTCGCCCGCGGCTTCTATGCGAAGCACAATGTCGACGTCGAACTGTTCTACCAGGGCGCCAGCGGCCAGACGCTGATCCAGGCGCTCGCCACCAACAAGGCCGATGCCGGCGCCGGCCTCCTGCTCGATTGGCTGAAGCCCCTCGAACAGGGCTTCGACGTCAAGCTGTTCGTCGGCTCCCACGGCGGCTGCCAGCGCCTGCTCGCCTCCAAGGCTTCCAACGTCACCAAGATCGAGGACGTCAAGGGCAAGACCATCGCGACCTGGGATCCCGGTTCGCCGCCGAAGATCGCCTTCTCGGTGACGCTCGCCAAGGCCGGCATCGACCCCGAGCAGGACGTCACCTGGAAGGTGGTGCCGTTCGATCTCGTCGGCGAGGCGGTCAACCGCGGCGACGCCGACATCGCCGCCCACATGGACCCCTGGGCCTTCCTCATCGAGCGCAAGTTCGATTTCGTGAAGGTCGCGGACACCCAGACCGGCGTCTATCAGAACCGCGTCTGCTGCGTGCTCGGCGCCAACGGCCCCTTCCTCGAATCGAACCGCGACGCCCTGCGCCGCGTCGCCGAGGCCAATCTCGAGATCCACGAATACACGGCGAACCATCCCGACGAGGTCGCCGCCTGGTATGCCGAGAACCTGAAGCCCGGCGGCCTCACGGCCGAGGAACTGACCCAGGACCTCGCCAGCATGGTCTTCCACGACCATCCGGTCGGGCAGGCGCTGATCGATCAGGTCCAGGCCTCGATCGAGGATCTCAAGCTCACCAAGGTGATCGAGCCGGGGACCGACGCCGCGGCGCTCGCCCGTTCCTCCACCATCAACATCCTCGCGAGCTGAGCCGATGAGCGACGCGAGCGGAGCGGTGCGGGCGGGGGCGGCAGGCGCCGCCGCGCCCGCCTTGGACGGGGTGTGGCGGACGGGGCTCGCCGCCGCGGCGACGTGGGCGCTCACCGCCGCCGTCACCGCCGCCTTCCCGGACGTGGTGCGCTGGGGCAGTACGCTCTTGTTCGCCTGGATCACCGGGATCGGCGCCGTCCTCCTGCTCGCGCTCGCCTTCACGGTCCAGCGGCTCGGGCGCGCCGGGCGCCTCCTCGTCCATTACGGCCCGTGGCTCGTCGCGCTCGGCCTCTGGTTCGCGCTGTGGGAGCTCACCACGGCGAAGCTCGGCTGGCTGCCGAAGCCGTTCTTCTCCCCGCCCCAGGGGCTCCTCAACGTCTATGTCTCCGACGCGCCGCGCCTTCTCATCTGCATCGCCTATACGCTGCGGCTGTGGGCGATCGGGTTCGGCTCCGGCATCCTCGTCGGGTTCGTCGTCGGCGTCGGGCTCGGCTGGTCGCGGCGCTTCGCCTATTGGGGCATGCCGATCCTCAAGCTCATCGGCCCGGTGCCGGCGACGGCGTGGATCCCCTGCACCTTCTTCTTCTTCCCGACGACGTTCGCCGCGAGCGTCTTCATCGTCGCGCTCGCCGGCGGCATTCCGGTCGCGATCCTGACCGCCTCGGGCGTCGGCGCGGTCAACCGCGCGTTCTACGACGTCGCCCGCACGCTCGGTGCCAACGACCGCTTCCTGGTCCTCAAGGTCGCCATTCCCGCCGCGCTGCCGAACGTGTTCGTCGGCCTTTTCATGGGACTTTATTATTCCTTCGCCGTGCTCGTCGTCGCCGAGATGCTGGGCGCCAAATACGGGCTCGGCTGGTACATCCAGTTCATGACCTCCTATTCGGCCTATGCGAGCGTCTATGCCGCCCTGATCATCATGGCGGTGCTCTGCTCGGGGATCGTGAAGCTCCTGTTCGTCGGCCGCGACCGGCTCTTGTCCTGGCAGAAGGGGATCCTGTGATGGCCGCCCTCGCCGAAAGCGCGATCGCGACGCCCGCCGCCCTGGGTCGGCCGATCGCGCTCGACATCCGCAACGTCTCGCATCATTTCGATCTCGACGGTCGCGAGCTCAAGGTGCTCGACCGGGTCAGCCTGAGCGTCGAGCCCGGCGCCTTCGTCGCCCTGCTCGGACCGTCCGGATGCGGCAAGTCCACGCTGCTGCGCCTCGCCGCCGGGCTCGACTTTCCCCGCGCTGGAACGCTGAACGAGGACGGCGCCCCGATCACCGCGCCCGATCCTTCGCGCCTGCTCGTCTTCCAGGACCCGACGCTGTTTCCCTGGCGCACCGTTTGGAAGAACGTGGCGACGGGGCTCGAGGCTCGCGGCCTCCTGCCGGCCTTGCGCCACCGGGTCGACGAGGCCCTGGCGCTCGTCCGCCTCGAAGCCTTCGCCAACGCCTACCCGCACCAGCTCTCCGGCGGCATGGCGCAGCGCGTGGCGATCGCCCGTGCCCTCGTCAACGACCCGCGGCTCCTCCTGCTCGACGAACCGTTCGGCAAGCTCGATTCGCTCACCCGCCTCGCGATGCAGAACGAGCTCCTCGCGCTGTGGCGCAAGGTCGGCTTCACCGCCCTCCTCGTCACCCACGACGTCGAAGAGGCGCTGCTCCTCGCCGACCGCGTCATCGTCTTCTCCGACCGTCCGGCCCGCATCGTCGCCGAGCTCACGGTCGACAAGCCGCATCCGCGCCGGCGCGACGATGCGGACCTCGTCCACCTGCGCGCCGAAGTGCTCGCCCGGCTCGGGATCCGCGACGATGTCTGAGGAGATCCGCGACATCGCCGGTTCGACGGCGCCCGACGGGACAGCACGAGCCCAGGGCCGCGCATTCGATCGATGGCGGAGCGCCCTCGCCAGCGTGCTGCGTTCCGAGGCTCCGCCGCCCGGCGTGGCACGGCCCTTGGCCGGCCTCGCGCGGCGCCGGCCGCCGCTCCCCGCCGGCCTGATCGCGCTCGGCCTGCTCGCTCTCGCAACGGCGGCGGCGTGGTGGTGGGTGGTCTATTCCCAGGTGGTCGGCAGCGCGGCCTTGAGCGTCGGCGAGGCTGCACCGTGCCTCGTCGGCACCTCGGACCTCTGCTCGCTCGCCCAGGCGCTCTGCCGCGGCGACCATTTTCTCGGCATCCGCCGCTATTCGCCCGATTTGTTCTGGATCGGCATCGCCGCGACGAGCCTCGGCGCCCTGCTCCCCGCCCGCCGCCGCGGCTGACGGCGCGAGGACGCGCCGGCCCCGGCTCGGCGCGCGCCTCCCTTAGCGGACATCCCCTCGCCCAGGCTCACGGAGGCGACATGCCGCCTCGACACGCTTGCTAAGGTCTGGCACGGAAAGCACATTGCTGCGTCCGGAGCCCCCAACATGAAGCGTGCGCCGATCGTTCTGACGGCCCTTTTGCTCGCCGCCTGCGCCACGAGCGAAGCCGTCCCGCTGTCGAACAACGAAGTCCTCATCAAGACGAGCGCCGATCCCGATTGCGGAAGCGCCAAGGCGGCCGCGATCGCGGCGCAGACGGCGGCGATCACGACGCTGCGCGCCGGCTACGACAGCTACATCGTCGTGCGCACCCAGAGCAGCGACACGGTGCAATACATCCCGCAGCCCGGCACCTTCACGACGACCAAGACGGTCAAGAAGAACGGCAGCGGCGGCAAGAGCGTCTCGACCGAGACGACCTACACCCCGAACCCGCCGACCGCCGTCGGCAATTACGGCCAGGACATCCAGATCCGCATGTTCCACACCGGCGAGCCCGGCAGCGGCAACGCAATCTCCGCCCGCACGGCGCTCGGCCCCAACTGGCAATCCCTCGTCGCCAACGGCGCCCCCCAGGTCTGTCTGTAAAGCCAGGCGGCTAAGGACGGCGCCCAGGTGGGGCGGCGGGCAGCGGTGGGCATCCGCACGGCCCGCCGCTCTCGCCGTCGCTTGCGGCCGATAGGACGCGATGAAAGGGGCCGACGAACGGGCCGCTTGTCGCCGCAGCATCGCGAGCCTTCGGCGGCCTATCTCGGTGAAGACGACAGACGACCTGTGATCCCCTGGCCAGCGACCGCGTCGCCGTCGATGGCCCCTTCCTCGTCCACAGGGCAAGGGCGCTGCCGAGAAAGAGGCGCTTGCGCTCCCCGGACGCCTATGGCACAAGGCGCCCGTTCCCGCCCGCGCCGCGACCTTCGCGCCGCGCCGGCCGCTTGCTGCGGTAGCTCAGTGGTAGAGCACTCCCTTGGTAAGGGAGAGGTCGAGAGTTCAATCCTCTCTCGCAGCACCATCCTATCCCGTTGAAATCCCTGAACGCATTGACAACCAAGGGGTTGCGCCCATTCTGCTGTTACAAAGTGCGTAACAAAGCGGGGGCATTTGATGGCGGGAGCGCTGCGACATCTCCTCAATCGAAACGGTCGCTTTTTCGCGCGGCTGACGATCCCGAAGCCCCTCCGTCCTCACCTCCAGAACCACACGGAACTGCGCATCCCGCTCGGCCCCGATCGCCGAGAGGCTGTGCGGCTTCTCGCCGGCGCCGTAGCGCAAATGCAAGAGAAGCTCGCAGCCGCGCGTCGCGCTGCCGGCGAAGAGACGGCTCCGAGCGTTCCGACGCCCAAAATGCGCGTGCCCAAACCGAGGGCGATCTATCAGCTATATCAGGACCTTCTCTTTTCGGATGATTTCCTGCGGGATAGGGAGCCGGACTACGCGGAGCTCGGGTCCAGCGACACCCTGATTACGCCTTTGAAGGCTGGGGCAGCCGGTCGTCTCGACGACGACGAGCTGGAGAAGCTGATCGGCGTCTTCATCAAGACCCTCAAAGCCCACGGCTACCAGCCGCCGCAGAGTGGCACGCCCGAATGGCGTACGTTGGCTCGCGAGCTCTGCCAGATGGAGTTGGAGGTGCTCGCGCGGATTAACGAGCGTGAGCAAGGCAGCTTCACCGGCACCACCTCCCATCCCTTGCTGATCGCTGGTAGGGACATGCCGGAGGAGAGGCCTCCCGTCTCGCTGCAAGGGCTCCTGAACGAATATCTTCGGAGCCGAAAGGCGATCGGAAAGGGGCGTGGCGCCGAGGCCCGGTGGACACCCGTTTTCGCCAACCTTGTGAAGTTCGTGGGCCACGACGACGCGCGCCGGCTCACGAAAAAGAACCTGCTTGCATGGCGTGACGAGTGCTTGAAGACGCTGTCCGCGAAGACCGTCTCCGACGTCTATCTTGCTTCCGTGCGCACCGTCCTAAAGTGGGCAACCGAGAACGATCGCATAGAGACGAACGTGGCGGAGAAGGTCCGCCAGCACGTGCCGAAGAAGGCGCTGGAACGGGAGCAGGGCTTCACCGATGAGGAGGCGACGAGGATCCTCCGGGCGACCCTGCGCTACAAGCCCGCACATTCGAGCAATCCCGCGACGAGAGAGGCTCCTGAGACCGTCGCCGCAAAGCGCTGGGCTCCGCTCCTCTGCGCCTTCACCGGCGCCCGTATCACCGAGATCACCCAGTTGCGAAAGGAGGACTTCCGCACCGAGGGCGACATGCACATCATGCGGATCACACCCGCCGCCGGAACGGTGAAGGCAGGCGGCTACCGTGACGTCCCCCTGCACCCTCAGATAATTTTTTCCGGATTGGTCGATTATCTCGAACATCGCGACCTCGGACCGCTATTTCATACAGATGGGCACCGCAGGAACCCGCGGAGCGGCTCCACCACCACTGCTGGTCGCATCAGCGAGTGGCTTCGCTCCTCGGGCCTTGTCCCCCAGGGCGTCAGTCCGAACCACGGCTGGCGTCACCGTTTCAAGACAGTGGGCCGGGAAATGGGAATATCGGATCGCGTGCTGGATGCCATTCAGGGGCACGCAGCGAAGACGGCAGGCGATAGCTACGGCGATGTCACGCTGAAGGCGAAGTACGAAGCGATCTCACGCTTCCCATTCTACGACCTCGGCGACGACGAGAAGTCCCGCTAACAGCGAACCGCGCCCCGATCATGAGCAAAGGAGACGCACTGTGAGTGCCACGGCTTTCTGCGCCCATACGCCAGCCCGACCACACCGATCGGCGCCCGTCGGCAATGCATCATATGGGTATACCCCTGCCGAACCTGCCCCGCTCTGGTTCGATAAAATGCGATTGACCACTCAAAACGAACCGTATTAAATCGAACCATTCAAAACGAACCAGAGTCGCAGACATGTTCGTCCGAGCTTACCTCCGAGCCTCCACCAAAGAGCAGGACGCCAATCGAGCCCGCGCCGAGTTGGAGGCGTTCGCAGCCGAGCGCGACCTCAAGATCGCAGCGACCTATGTCGAGAACGAAAGTGGCGCGAGCCTCGCGCGTCCCGAGCTGTTCCGGCTCCTGGGCGATTGTGCTCCGGGGGACGTGCTGCTGATCGAGCAGGTCGACCGCCTGAGCCGGTTGTCGGCTGCGGATTGGGAACGGCTCAAGGAGGAAATCCGGAAGCGTCACGTCAAGGTCGTCGCTCTCGATCTCCCGACCTCGCACATGATGATGCGCGGAGGGGACGAGGATTTCACGAGCCGTATGTTCGATGCGCTCAACAGCATGCTCCTCGACATGCTCGCCGCCATCGCACGCAAGGACTACGAGGACCGGCGCCGACGCCAGGAACAAGGCATCGAGAAAGCCAAGGCGGACGGGCGATATAAGGGCAGGCCCGAGAACACCGATCGCAACGCCGCGATCGTGAAGATGCTGAGGTCGGGGCAGAGCTGGAACAGCATCGTCGCCGCCACTGGTGCATCGCGGAGCACGCTCGCGCGCCTCACAAAGCGCGACGACACGTCTTCGGATAAGCCCACGCCGAAGAGCAAAGGGCAGCGATCCGCATGACGGAAATGTCCGCCGTCGGCCGCGGAGATCAGGCCTGCGCATCTCTAAAGGGTGGTCTCACGCGAGAGAGCTGCAATCCCCTGCACATCCCTAAAGGGCACCTCTAAAGGGTCCATAAGCCTCTGATTTATCAACGCTCGCCTGCGCACAACTCATAAGGGAATCGTTTAGTCATGTCCGCACGGAAGCCTCGCCTGATCCCTGCTATCGCCCTGCTTCGCGTCTCGACTTCCAAGCAGGAGAAGGAAGGGCACGGGCTCGATCTACAGCGAACGCGCATCGATGAGTACGCGAAGCACGCAGGCTTTAAGATCGAGAAGGTCTTTCGGGAGCAGGCTTCAGCGTTTGGCTCTAGCGAGAGCAGCCGAGCCATTTTGCGCGAGGCAATCGAATATTCCAGGAAGACGGGAATGCCGATCATCGTCGATGAGTTATCGCGTTTTGCGCGAAATTATGATACTCTAAAAAAGTACATTGAGGATGGGACATTGAAGCTCATCAGTGCGAAGTCTGGAGAGCATGCCCCGAGCGCCACTATTCTCGGCGAAGCTGCCCGAGCTCAAAAGGAAACGGAAGTGCTTCGGATGACGACAAGGGAGGCTCTTCAGCTTCGACGTCAGCAGGGGCGTAAGCTCGGAAACCCTCGGAACCTCGAAGTCGCACAGATCAACGGAGCCGCTGCAAACGCTCACGCGGCGACCGAGCGCGCACAGGAGCTCCTGCCAGTGATCCGCCAGCTCAAGGCTTCCGGCAAGACGACGCACGCCGAGATCGCAGAGGGGCTCAACAGCTTGGGCTTTCGAACCCCGCGCAATGCGCGTTGGACGAAGGACAACGTCCGACGGATCGTTGAGCGCGTCGAAAAGTTGGAGAGCGCTGAAAGTGAAGCTCAGCGCATCGCGCGCAACCCGGATTGGGGTAAGTGGTCATGACGGACTCTCATTCACCCGAAACGTCTCGCCGTTACGTTCGCCTCACATCGGCTCAGTGGGCAGAGATCGAAGCCCTCTGGCTTGCTGGAGACGTCGTTCTTTCGGAGTTGTCAGAGCGCTATGGCGTCAGTCGTCGAGCGCTCCAGAACCATTTCCAGAAGCATGGCATCCGCAAGGGAGAGCGCGCTTCTATGATGGCAACCGCTGTGCGTGAGGAGGTGCTCCGGGAGGAACTCGGGGACCGCGACCTCAAAGTGCGCCGCGCCAAAGACATTGCGGAAACCGCCTACGCAAACGCGACCGTGGTCGAGCAACTCATCATGGCGCAGCTCAAGGTAGCCCAGGAGGACCCCTCCCAGGCCCTCAAAGCCGCCTCAGCGATCAAGGGGCTCTCCCTTGCCGCCGCCGGGCTGGAGAGGCTCCACGACCTCAAGAAGCGCGCGCTGGGGCTCGACAAGATGGAGATGCACGACGATCTCCCGGACCTCAGGATTCACTGCCTCACGGACGAGGAGGAAGACGCCATCCGCCGAGGGCAGAAGACCGATGGCTGTGATTGGGATGACACCCCGGATGATGGTCTCGCGGGAGTGCCCGACGACGGCTCGCTCGACGAGGAGCTCGACGCGAATGAGATCATCGAGGAAGGCGTTGAGTGATCCCGTAAGAGATTGCGCTCCGTTCGCGCCGAAGCAGGGCAAAACGCGCAAAGACGAAGTCCTAGAAAAATCCGCGAAGCTAGACCCCAGAGCGCTCTGAATTTTCGAGAGTTTTTTTCAAGGCGCAATCTTGGTCTCACCATCCCGGTGGACCCTTGCCGTCAGAGACCGCAGCGACCCGGAGGGCGATGATGCTGAAGTCCTGTTTGAAGATTGCCGCGCTGGGTGCCGGTGCGGCGTCGCTCTACCTCTTCGACAGTATCACGGCGCCTCCATCGAAGAATCCCACAGCGAGACGCTCCTCCGCTCCGCCTGAGCCAACGCCGCCGAGCGACGAGCCGACGAACGAGTCCCCTATTCCCAGGTCCGGCTGGAAGGATCTAAACTTCAAGGTGCCGGTAGAATTCCATCGCACGTTCAAATTGGAGGCGGTAAGCCGGGGGATGTCGAACAAGGAGCTCCTCGAGGTGTGCTATCGCTACTACCTTGAGAATTTCCGCAGCGAATGAGGGATGGATGAAACGTGCCTACGCGGCGATCGTATCGGGGATGATCGCCATGGCGCTTGCGGGATGCGAGAGCGTCCCGGAGCGTGTCGCGCCGAAAAATGGCGAATATGACGCCATCGAGTTCACGCGCACGATCGACTTCAGTGACGGTATGATTAGCCGTTACACCTTCACGGCGGGGCAGAAGCTCATCAACGATCGTGTGGCGCCCAAGGGTCAGCCGAAGCTCTATTGCGGCACCTACCTGCATCACAACGTCTACAATCTCGTGGACTGCGTCTCGATCGTTGGCGACACCATCATCATACGGCCTGGATCGATGTACGCCGCCAAGCGCGATCTACCGCCCGGTACGGTCAAGTTCATCAAGGTGAGCTACTGACCATCGCCTCCCAAGGACAGGATGCCGGGATCTCTCGGCTCCTGTTCCAAGGATAGGGCCACCCGCGGGACCTGGGCGCCTGATCCAAGGATAGGGTTCAGTCCCAACTGCCGGCGTCCCAAGGGTAGTGGGCCGCGGGGGTCGGAACAGAGTCGGCATAGCTCAGAACAAGGAGCGAACGTCGCATCTCTTTTCGGCAACGTGGACGTGGCTTGCAGCGCACGAATTAAGAACGAGATTGATTGATCAAGTAATCTGATGCATCTGCACCTTCATACAGCGTCCTGATTGATGCAGCGGTGAACACCGCTGTACGCGTTTTGGACTCCTTCAGATCGAGGACGCGGAATGCGTCGCCGATCTTCGCAACGGCATCTATCCGGCGATAATGACGGCCGAAGCGTTCTGCATACTGGGCGAGCCCTTTCAGCTTTGGAATTGCGTCACCAAACTGAATGCCGTGCGGATCAACAATGTCCGCTGTGAATGTCCCGTCGCTCTGTTGGACGAAGAAGACGAAATCCGGTCGCACGATCTTAGGCTCGCCACCGTCATCATAGATGATGCCCAGCGAGTCCTGGCTCGCCCGCGACGGGTTGCGGTACCAAGCAACCATGCCGATCCGCCCGAGCTCGGCCCGGACGACTTCGCCTTCCCAGGAGTTGAAGTCCTCGGGGAACAGGCCGCGTTCGTCGCAAAGAAGGTGCTTCTCGAAGGTAGGGAGAGGGGTTTCGGCCCCATTCGCCTCCCGGATCGTGGTCGCCTGTATCCATGATGTGGGGCGAGCAAGGTCCACCTCCATCGGATTGGCGCTCATCTCCCTGATCTGGCGATAGATATCTTGCCGTTCGTCAGACAGATTTTTGATCTCGACCCGGAACCGGTTTAGCCACTGGTTGGCCAGCTTCTCCGCATCCGCCTCGAGCGTTTCGCGAACCTGTGGGACCAGGCCCAAGGCAGCGATGCTGACATGCGCTTCCATGAGCGCCGTTTCCATATCGCCCGGGTCGCTTTCATGCCGGGCAAGATAAGCGCTGTATGTCGTCGCGAGATCGGGGCTTATCACCCGCCCAGCGCGGCGGTAGGCATCCTCGATGACGGCGTAGTCCGCCTCCTCTAGGAAGTCGTCGAATGTCATCGCGCCGCCCTTCAGGTCGGCCTTAATGCTCTTGCCCTCGACCGTCATCACCGACGTGCGAGCAGCCTCTATCTCGGCCTTGTAGCGCACGCGGATGCCATTCAGAATCTTGTGCATCTCGGCGTGAGCCAGCTTGCCGGCATCGGCCAGCAGGCCATCCACTGCCAGCTCATGTGCCAGTGATGTCAGCCGCTTGATCGGGCGGGCATTGCGCTTGGGCAGCGTCTGTGAGGGCAACGAAAGCAGCTTGTCCCAGACCCCCTCGGGAATATGAGGGTTCGGTTTCAACTCAACCGGGTTGATCAGCACGCGGCGGCCGGGAAGCTCCTCGCCACCGTCCCCGCCGGACATCAGCGCCTTCGCGACGTCCTTGACTGACGCCTCGTCAAAAAACGGCAACAGGCAGTCCACTGAGTTCAGTCGGTCGTTGCCCGGGATCCGTCGTGCAAGCGGCGTGCGCACCATCCGCCCCAGAAGTTGGGTAATGTGCGTCTTGTCCCGAGCAGGCCGGAACGAGACCATGACTTCGGCACGTGGACAGTCCCATCCCGTGCTGATGGCGTCCTTGGCGATCAGAACCCGGACCCAACTCGAGTCCTGCACCCGTTCGGGCGAGATGTAGGGCACGCTGTGGCGGCCGAAGGTCTGGGTCGAGTGTTCGCCGAACACATGCGCTACCGCATCCTCTGGCAGGTCCTGCCAGTGGGTGAAGATCGTATCGAGTGCCTTGCCGATGTCATTGTGATCCGGCGCATTTGGCACCTGCAGCACCATGAGGGGCAGAACCACCCCGGCATCGCTCTGCTGCGCGCCATAGGCCGCCCAGGCAGCCGAAATTTCCTTCAGCTTGTCGGTGCCACGGCGCACCAGCACGGTGTCGAACTGACCAGCTTCCTTCGGCACGTCGAGGATGATCGTGTCCTTCAGGAGACCGGACGCCTGCACCTTGGCCGAATCCACGATGACGTGAGGCAGGGTCGCGCCCCCCGCATGTCGGCCATCGCCGCGTTGAACCGCTCGACCGTGGCTGAGATGCCCCAGACGACTGGGATGCCCGGCACAGAACCCGATCCGTTGATCAAACGCTTGACGATGGTGGTCTTTTCGCCAACGCCTGTTGCCGCACGCATTCCGCGATGCGCCTCGTCGAGCACGAGATAGAGCGTCAGTGCCGGGTCATCGATGGTGTTCTGGATCGTATCCCAGATCGTCCAAGATCGGCTGTCCGGCATTGGCAATGGCGGCGCATTCGCATCGGCCTCCTCATCCGTCTCTCGCCCGCGCACGAGCAGACTCGACTTGCTCAGCTTCTGCGTGTTCAGGAAATAAATCTTCCCCGGCTCCAGCGCTTCCCGCTGGAAGGTGTTTTGCACCACCACCAGGTCCGAGATCGACAACCGGTCCGCCGCCTGAAGCAGGCGGTAACGGGACTGCTCGTTCAGCGAGGGGTCGTCGCTGAACCAGATCGCGACGGCGCCCGGATCGGGCTCGATGTCGTAGTTGTCATCACCGTGGAAAAGCGCCTCGAACACGGCTGCCGCCATGACGGTTTTGCCCGCACCCGTCGTCGCCGTCAGCGAGAAGGCATGCTTGTCGCCATCCTCGCGCCAACGCCTCGACGCCTTCTTGAGGTTCACCAGAACCTTGCCGACGGCCTCTTCCTGATAGTCCTTGAGTGTGAACTTCATGGCTCAGCGGCCCATCGAAAAGCGGAAATTGGACAGGTAGGACTCGTAGAGCCGCACCGGCTCGACCCCCTCCGGCAGCGCGCGGGCTACGGCCTGGAAACGGCGGTCGTCATCGGTCACCACATAGGCGACGCGGACGCCGTCCCGCGCGGCCATGGCCTCGCAGAAGGTGCCAGCGCGGTCCAGATCGACCAACAGGCCATAGGTATCGGCAACCTCCCATCCCTGGGTGGGAAGTTCATCGATACGGTGCCCCTCTGAGCCCGCCCGCATCCACAGCAAGGGGGCGATGCGCTGGAAGGCGTAGTTCGCGCCGACGGCGACATGGGATTCATAGGTCAGGGTGAAGAACTCGGCGTTTTCCTCGAACCCCTCGGCCATCGGGAATTCGTCGGTAAACTTGTAATTGCCCTTTATGCCCTCTCCCTCCGGGGTCTCGCCGGTAATGGCGGCGGCAATCCTCGGCTTGGTGATGTAGTCGCAGATGCCCCACTTCTCCCAGTCCGGATCGCCCGGGCGCAGGCCCGCCTTGAGCAGGGCCGCCTGCTCGTCGGCCGCCACCTCGTTGTTGGTGACCGAGATGCACTGCCGTCGCCCGCCGTCCTGGCGGTTCAGCCGCATGACGGCATGAGCAGTGGTGCCGGAGCCGGCGAAGAAGTCGAGGATGATGGCGTTGGGCTTGTCTGCAACGAAGAAGCGCAGGGCATCCTCAACGGCGTAGAGGGATTTCGGGAAGGGGAAGCGGCGGTCCGGAAGCAGCTTGGACAGGATTAGCGATCCGCCATTTTCTGCATTGTGTGACGCCATGTTCCATACCCGCTTTGGGATCACCCCTTTACGTTCGCGGTAGATAGCTTGGACTGCACCGTCCGGATCGCGGCCAACAACGTCGATTTGACCATCTTGAATGGCGCTCACCGTCCCCCCGGGTAGATAGTGGATAGAAGCCTGCTTAATCTCGGGCTTGTAGTTGCGAGAGCGGATATATCCATCTTTGAGATATCGTTTCGCAGTTTCAGGCGTAATACCCCATAGACCCTCGCCCCCGTTCGGCCTCAATGGCCATACAGCGACGGTTCCCTTCGGGACTTCTACCCTCATTCGGTCAACTTCATCCGTGATCGGCTCACCAATATCCCGAATAAAACCGGTTTCTGTATCAACAAAGATCGGGTAGAATTGATTAGGTCGCGCTCCGCGCTTCGCCGTTGGCTCCCGGCGACGAAGTCCAAGCCAATCAATGCTTTTTCCGATCTGCGCCGTTGCCGAACGCGATTCATCCAGCATGTTTTGTTCGCCGAGCTGGACGGTAGATTCACCAATTCTTACAAAAAAAATGAACTCTTCGACTCGTGAAAACTGACCGAACCGAGCCACGCCCTTCGCGCTGATCACGCTGGTGATCATTTCGATTTGAGCTTCAGGAAGAATCTGCTCTAATAACAATCCTAGCCTGAGATATTCCTTTTCGTCGATAGTGACAATCAGCACTGAGTCATTTGGATTCAGTAGCTCTTTTGCTACTGATAGGCGACGTTCCATCATTGCCAGCCACTTACTGTGCCGGTAGAGATCCTCGCCCTCCACGTAGTCGTTGTTGTATTTCCAGTCACGTGCCCCAGTGTTGTAGGGCGGGTCGATATAGATGGCGTCGATCTTGCCCCGATGGGTGTAGGTCAGCGCCTCAAGCACATGGAAATTCTCACCGTTGATCACGGTATGGAACGGCTTGTCGCCACCACGCGTCACGCCACCCGTGCTAACCAGGCCGGGGTAGATGAAGTCGCGGAACTCGGCCACCACAACCAGATCGGCGACTGCCACTTCGGCCACTTCGCTTGTGTCGGCGTCGATCAGCGCGACCTGTGCCACCCGCGCTTCCCCATCGCCGTCAATCCGGGTCACCCGCCACAGTCGCGGATCCCCACGCTGGGTTGAGCCGCGGGGCGGCAGGACGCGGACCTTGTCGCCCCGCCGTACAGGCCGCCCGGGCAATTCCACGCTTTCCGGCCGGTGCCGCTCGAAGTTAAGCCCAAACGCACGCCGCGACGCCAGCGCCTTGAATTCCCGCTCAAGCTCCTCCCCCAGCGCGCTGTCCCTGGCCTTGGCCCGCGCGATCAGGTCCGTCAGTCGTGACATGCCGGCACCCCAAACGTCCGATAGGTCTTCACATCATGACAACCACAATTCGCATGTGTTACGCAGGAGTAATGCAATCCTCGCATGACGTAATTCATGTATGTAGGGATCTCTGTCGCGGCTGTCATTAATAGCATGTCCTGTCAGGGCGGCGACGCTTTGCCGAACGACGGGAAACTGAACTTACAGCACCGCCATTTGCCGGCCCAGATTTAACCGCACCATTGAGGAGGCGCAAGCTGCCTCACGCCTCGCCTGGCCGATCGCCGCTCCGTCGTTTTTGTAAGCACAATGCCGTCGCCTGGACCCACCGGACCTGCGATATACGCTGGACATATCTCGTCTCGTTCCGCGTTTATGCTCGAGGGTTTCAACGAACGGGGCCAACCAGCGCTTGAGAACCGATCTCCGATTCGCATCCAGCATTTCCGACGGCGGCTCGCATCTGCGACACAGGCCAGTCAGTTGCTTGGCGCGGCGTACCATTTTTAAGTACGTTTAGTGAATGACAAAGGGCTTCGAGAACCGGCGCACGAAGCAGGTTCACGATGGCGAGCTAGCTCGCGGCGTGCCGGTGGACGTGCTCAAGCGCGCAAGTCGGAAGCTCTTTCTGATCCATACAGTCACGAGACTGGAGGATCTGCGCGTACCGCCTGTGAACCATCTGGAAGCGCTTTCCGCCGATCGGCGGGCTAGCACTCCGTTCGAGTGAACGATCAATGGCGCAGGTGCTTCATCTGGAAGGACGGCAACGCCTTCGACGTCGAATTGTGCGATTATCATTGAGGAGCGGACAGATGCCTCGCAATATTCCCCTGACCCATCCGGGCATCATTCTCAAGGAAGATTTCTTCGAACCCAATGGGCTGTCGGTCTATGCGGTAGCGAAAGCTATCGGGGTGCCACGCAGCCGGATCAACGAAATCTGCCATGGGCGACAGGGCATTAATGCAAGTATCGCCCTACTTATCGGGCGCTTTTCAATGTTGACCTGCAGTGATTCATGAACATGCAGTCCTGTTACGATCTACAAATGGCTGCGGACGAGATGGCAGAGCAGATCAAAATCATAAACCCGCGCGAAGCGGTCTAAGCGAGACTCTAACAGTCACATTCGGGTTCATGAATGGTGCACAGGGAAGACCGTGGCACTGTCAAACGCCATCTGGCGGTTCGGAAGGTCCTCGGGCTGCGCGGCGCCGACGTATCGTCGCGGCGAGCTCCGGAAACGCTTCGGCGAAGGGGCGCCCAGTCGCGAGCTCCTCGTCCGTCAGCTCCGGGCTGTCGACGTCGTCCCAATCCTCTTTGGTGTAGCCCCGCCCAGGCTGGAACGCGCTCAAGGTCTTGCCTCTCCGTGCCATGGCGCGCCTCCGACGATGAACGCGATCAGGGATGCGGAGGTGAGCCGTTTGAAAATCCGGAGGATCAAGCTGAAAATCAGGCTGTTTGGTTGGCGCCTTACCCTAACGATCAGCTCAGTGAAAGGGGATCGGGCTTCGGCCCGGTCCCCACCGGAAAGCGATGACGGCTCACCTCCGGGATCGAAGATAGATGGCCCGTCCGAACGCCTCAAGCGCCAACAGGAAGCGGCCTAACTGATTGTCGAAACGCGGTGGCGGCTTCCAATGCGCATGCCTGAAGGCGTCGGCCCGCAAGGTTGATTAGCCCGCGACGGGACTTCATCACCGGCAAGAGGTCCGTGATTCGCATGAGAGCACCTTCAGGCGGCTCACGGTGGCTCCGAAAGACCGCATAGCGTCGCCGTCGGCGTCCAAAGCTGCGTCCATTTCGACGTTACAATGACGCCAATAAGGTATTGATTTTATTGACGTATGAGAGATTTCAATCCTCTCTCGCAGCACCATCTTTTCCCCTCGAGATCGCTGAACGCGTTGGCAACCAGGGGGGCTGCACCCATTCTGCTGTGACAAAGTGCGTAACGAAGCGGGGCCATCTGATGGCGGGAGCGCTGCGACATCTCCTCAATCGAAACGGTCGCTTCTTCGCGCGGCTGACGATCCCGAAGTCCCTCCGCCCTCACCTCCAGAACCGCACGGAACTGCGCATCCCGCTCGGCCCCGATCGCCGAGAGGCAGTGCGACTTCTCGCCGGCGCCGTAGCGCAAATGCAAGAGAAGCTCGCCGCCGCGCGTCGCGATGCCGGCGAGGAGATGGCTCCGAGCGTTCCGACGCCCAAAAGGCGCGTGTCCAAACCGAGGGCGATCTATCAGCTCTATCAGGACCTTCTCTTTTCGGATGATTTCCTGCGGGATAGGGAGCCGGACTACGCGGAGCTCGTGCGCAAGGCCCACCATACGAACCGCCTCGAAGGCATCGAGCCTGATCCTGACATAGATCATATTTTCGAGGCGTTCGTTCGCGGCGAAATCGAAGCAACTGACCTCGTGCCCTATATCAAGGCCGCACAGGCATCCCGCTAGGGGTGTCTGGCTACACGCTCGACGACCGCGAAACTCTCAAGAACAAGCTCGGCGCCGCCTCGCATGACGAGCTGGAGCGCCTTCAGGCGCCCCTCGTTCCGGCCCGCGACATCCGAGATCCTCGCCAATCTGGTGATCTGACCCCAAAGGCGCGCCCCCTCGACATGGTCGGGCGGGCAGCGCGCGGGCATCGTCAAAAGGCCGACCAGCCTGATCGCCGGTCGGCATCGTGTCGGGAATCAGTCGTCGCCTCCGCCGTCGGCACCGCCGTCGTCCCCTGAGCCGCCGTCGTCCCCTGAGCCGCCATCGTCCGAAGAACTGTCATCGGATACACTGTCGTCTGAACTGTCCTCGGACGTTGCCGACTCATCGCCTGCATCGCTGTCATCGGATACACTGTCGTCCGAACTGTCCTCGGACGTTGCCGACTCATCGCCTGCATCGCTGTCATCGGATGCACTCTCGTCTGAACTGTCCTCGGACGTTGCCGACTCATCGCTCGACGTTTCGTCCGACGCCGATTCCTCGCTCGATGTTTCCTCGTGCGAAACGGATTCCTCCACAGCCGATTCCTCGCTCGTATAGGCGCTCTCGATCTCGGCGGTCTCTTCCGAGACATATTCGGAGTAGGAGAACGAGCTTTCTTCGGTCGTCGTCGCTTCCCAGGTCGAGACTTCGGAGACCGAATAGGTCTCATTGTAGCTTTCGAGCGTGATGACCGCCGCCACCGCGACGACGGCGCCAGCACGGTCGATATCGAAATTGTAGTTCGAATTGCCGGTCTTCAGACCGCGGCGCACCGCGATATCGACATCGATGGGCTTCTTCACCTTGTGCCCGCCGATCTCGACCAGAACATCGCCCGGCTTGATTCCCTGCCTGTCCGCCGCGCCGCCTGGCTTCACGGAAACGACGAGCAGGCCGTGGGCGGACTTGTCGAGCTTGAAAACCTTCGCGACCTTCGCATTGATCGGCATGAGGAGAGCGCCCAGAGCCCGCGAAATCGCCGGCTTCGGCAGACCGTGCGCCGCTTGCGAAGCGGCAAAGGCGGCATGTGGCCCGGCAACGGGCAGCACGGCATGCGTGATCGACAGCGCAATGGCGCTGGCGGTAATAATCAGTTTCTTCTTCATACGACAGCTCCATCCCCAAAGTGGATGCCGAACCTTACGCGTCGCCGCGTACGACACAAGGGACAATGTAAGCTTCCGGCGAGGACTGCGGCCGCCTCGGATCATCTGCGTGGCGGACTGTGGCTTTTCTCGAAGTCGGCCTTGCCGAGAGCGCGGCGTCTGGCGAGCTTTTTCATCCGGGGCTGCATTTCGTCTTCATCAGCATGTGCAGGATCGAACGGACGGCCGTGCCAGCGTTAGAGTTCGCGATGCTGCTCGTGCTTGGGATCGGCGATGGCGTCGAGGAACAGTTCGAAGCCGGGGATGCCGCCCACATCTTCGGGCGGGGCGCGACCGGCACCGTCGATGGTGTGGGGATACGCGACAGCGGGATCGGCGTCGGCGATTGCCTCGATGGTGATCGTGTGCCGCCAGTCGTCACCGAAGTCGTAGGTGTAGGCCAGTTGCGTGATGCCGCGATCGACCAGCGTTCCGAGCCGCATCGTCTTCGCCGAGTAGGTTCTGTCGCGCAGGCTGTGCCATTCGGGATCGGGAATGGCGTAGCGCTTTCCGTCGGCGCGGAACTCGAACAGGTGATAGTCGTCGAACGTCATTGCCGCCTGGATGACGTCATGCAAGGCATTGAGCGTTGCTGTCAGCGGCACCTCGGCGCGCCGCCAGATGACGGGCTGCCAGTCATCGAGCTGGATCGTGATCGGGCGATGCGATCGGCGTAGCTCTGCCGCAAGTCTTGCAGATTGCACCTTCCAGTTCCACGGGACGAGATCGGCCAGCCTGCTTTGCGGCGTGTCGGCGATGCGAGCGGGCACGTCTGCGAGCCAGGCCTGCGGGTCGACGTCGTTGGGCTTTGCGGTGCCGAGCAGACTATCGCAAGATCCAGAGCGAGGGATTCGACGGGTTCTTCGGGCTCTGCCTTCGCAGTCGCCCGAAGAACTTCGATTTCTCTCTAAGCTCCGGCCAGTTCGGCGAGAACGGCAGCGCTCGGGACATACGGGGAGGCCTCACGCCTGATGCCGGACAATCCCGTTCATCATCCCCATCTCGACCTTGGTCTTGTGGATCTCGTGCGGGTCGATCGCGAGGATGTTCTGGCTGAGGACGATGAGATCGGCGCGCTTGCCGACTTCGATCGAGCCCACGTCCTTGTCCATCCGCAATTGATAGGCGGCGCCCATGGTGTTGGCGTGGATCGCCTCCTCCACTGTCAGGCGCTCATTCGCCGGGCTCAGGACCGGTGCGTCCTTCAGGCCGACGAGTTGGCGGGTGACGCCGACCTGAATCGACTTCAACGGCTCATAAGTGGAGAAATAGCCCGCCGCCGGCCAGTCGGTGCCGAAGGAGACGCGGCCGCCCTGATTGAGGATCGTCTTGGTGCGGTACATGTTGCTGGCGCGGGGCTCGCCATAGCGCGCCATCATGTTCTCCAGCGTATCCGGGTCAGCGGACGACCAATAAGCAGAGAACTGGGCGGTTACGTTCAGCTTGGCGAAGCGGGGGTTGTCGCTATCGTCGACATAGACCAGATGCGCGATGGCGTTCCGGCGATCGCGCGGCGGGTTCGCCGCGATGGCTTTTTCTATGCCATCCAGCGCGACGCGGGCCGTCCGCTCACCGCAGGCGTGGATATGCAGATCGAATCCGGCTGCGTCCACCATGGCGATCAACTGGTGCCACTGCGCCTCGGTAAAGGGGGAGCCACCGGTGGAGTTCGGCATGTCGGCATAGGGTTCGAGCAGCCACGCCGTATAGCCACCCTGCGACCCGTCGCCGACGATCTTGACGATATCGACATGCACGAGCTCGGTGGCGATGCGCTTGTTGAGCGCGGTCATCTCCGCAACGACGTTGTCGATTGGCAGCGATTTCACGGAATAGGAGGCGGATACGCGGAACGGCAGCTTGCCCCGCTTCTCGGCATCGACATAGAGCTCGATGATCGCGCCCTGGTCGCTGCCGACCGGGGGAACGCCGGCATCGAAGACGGTCGTGATGCCTGCAGCGGCGGCCTTCGGGAGCCAGGCCTCCAGCAGCCGGCCCATGGCCTGGGCGGAGATCGGCTCGACTGCATTGACGAGACTCAGCACCGCGTTCGTTTCCAGCACGTAGCCGGTCGGATCGCCCTTCTGATCGCGCGCGTAATAGCTGAAGCGCGGAATGGGATCGGGCGTGTCGCGGCTGACACCCTCCATCTCCAGCGCCTTGGAGTTCGCCCATAGGCTGTGGCCGTCAATGGCGAAGAAGAAGGCCGGCCGGTCCGGAAGGATTGCATCGAGCTCGGCCCGGTTCGGCCCCTCCGGCGGGAACATGTCGACGCGCCAGCCGAAGCCCCGGATCGGGCCGGTCGGGTTATCCTGGGCATATTGCTTTATTGCCGCCAGCACCTCGGCGAGATTGGCGAGCTGGAGATCGAGGCCCGACGTCATAAAGGCGCCCAGGAAGGGGTGGGTGTGGCCCTCGACGAAGCCAGGCATCAGCAGCCGCCCCTTAAGGTCGACGAACTGCGTCTTCGGGCCGGCCATCGCCCTGGCGGCGGCCTCATCACCGACATGGATGATGGTATTGCCGCGCACCGCGACCGCGTCCGCCCATGGCGCGGGACCGCCCACGGTGTAGACGGGACCGTTATGGAATACGAAATCCGCAGGGCCGTCAGGGACCGCCGTGGCCTCCTCGGCGCGCGCATCCGTTGCAATGAAGCCGGGCGCCAGAGCCGCCGCAGCCGTCATTGCCGCACCTGCCCGCAGCACCGAACGCCGGCTCACGGCCCGGCTTCGACCAAAGGCCTCGAAAAAGGGCGCCCAGTCACATGCAGTACACATCTTCGCCTCCCCCCGACATGCATGCAGCGCACGCACGAAACCATCCCGCCCGCCGCCGCGGATCGGCATTGCCGCACCGACAAGGGACCCAACCCTCGCGGATTATGCCCATCGCAGGCAGATCCATTGACCGCGGAAACCCAGCAAAGCCCTGATTCAACAATAGACGTCAAATTGAGAAAGCGACTTTCATATATCGCCCCTCACTTTCATCTTCTCTTGGCTCTTGAGCGCATAAGCCGGTCCGGCTGAACCCCGCCCCCGTCACCCCAACCCGCTCCCCTCCCCCACCACCGACCACGCCAGGCCCGGTTCGTAGCGCCAGGCCATGCGGCCGGTGTCGTCGAGGGCGAAGAGGTGGAGCCAGCGGTTGTCGAACAAAGCGCGCACCCCGGAATGGCGGGCGAGGACGGCGAGGATCGCCTCGCGCGGGGCCTCGATGAGGACCGAGAGGCGCAAGGGGTCGTGGACGAAGCGCTCGCCGTCGTGCACCGATTGCCACGGCAGGCCACCGCGTAAGGTCCCGCCGTTGCCCTCGACGACACCCACGCCGCCGGTGACGTTGTGGAGGAGCTTGTTGCCGCCGCCGAACGCCGCCGGGGCGACCGCCGAGCCGTAATATTGCAAGCTGATCCAGCTCGCGACCACCACCGGCGCGGTCAGGATGAGCTCCAAGACCCGGAAGTCGACGTCCCGCGCCCACACATAATCATGCAGGAAGACCCGGCCTTCCAGGTTGCGGTCGATCGTCCGCGACCGCGGCGCCGCGACGAAGGCCTGGCAGCCGGCGAGGCCCCATTCGGGGCGGGTCTGCGCCCAATCCCGGCTCCGCGCGGCGACCGCGTCGGCATCCGTCGCGCCGGGCAGCCGCACGGCGCGCTCGGCCCGGGCGATCTCGCCGGCCGCCGCGAGCCAGGCTTCCGCGCGGGCGAGATCGCCGGCGGAAGGCCCGGTCGGGGCGGCCTGTGCGGCACCGGCACCCCGGCCGAGGGCGGTGCCGGCGGGCGCGTCGAACCGGTAGAGGGTGACGCGGTCCGTCGTGGTGTCGTGCAGGCCGGCGACGAAGCGCGTGTCGGCGGGAATGGCGATGCCTTTCTCCAAGAGCCCGCTCCGCACCGCGTCGTCGTTCAAGAGCCCGGCGAGAAGCCGCGCGTTGACCTCGCCCGAATAGCCGCCGCAGGCGCCGCACTGGAGCGCGCTCGCGTGCGGATTGTTGACCACGTCGGCGCCGTGACCGAGGAGGAGGACGAGCGGCGCGAACCGCTCGGTCAGCGACATCGCCCGAAGCACCGTCTCGGCCGCGGCGATCCGCGCGTCGAGGCCCGGATCGAGGGCGAAGCGCGGCGCGGGACCGGCCGCGGGCGGCGCGTGCTTGCAGTGCAGAGCATCACCGAGAAGCTTGCCGGCATAGATCGGCCCGGTCGCCTCCACGAAGGCGAACGAGGAGACCGCCGCGAGCTTGAAGCGCCCCCAGGCCCGCTTCGCCCGCGCCTTGATGCGCGCCGCCCGGTCAGCGCCCGCGTCCGCCGCCGTGCCGGCGCAGGTGAACAGGCCGGGTTCGAGGAGAACCGGCAGCCGCCGCTCCACGAGATCCGACGCGAAGCGCCGGTGCGCCGTGCCGAGGCCGAAGAAGCCGGCGAAGCCGAGGGTCTCGATACCGGGATCGAGGCTTTCGAGCGCCCGCCGCATGACCTCCGACCTGACGTCGATGCAGAAGGCCGCCTGAAGCGCGGGCCTCGCGGGTGCCGCCGCGGCCGCAGGGGCATTTCCGGGGAACGCCGCGGCGAGGCCCCGCTGGGCGGCGCGCTCGGCCGCCTCCTGGAGGATCGCGTCGACGACGAGGTCCGGCGTCGGCGCGATCGGCGCAGCATGGGCCGCCCGCGCCCGCGCCCACGCCTCGGCGATCGCCGCCTCGTAGTGCACGAACAGCGCCTCCTCCCAGACCAGCCGGACCGCGAGCAGATCGGTGAGCGCCGCGTCGCTGCCACCGCCGAGTTCGGCCTCGAACAGCCGGTAGCGGGCATATTGGGCCCAGCCGCCGAGCGTCGACAGGAGCCGGTGGTAGACCGAACCGAGGGCGGCCTCTTCGAGGCCGAGCCGGTCGCTCGCCCGCACCGCCGCCGCCCCGGCATCCTCCGGCGCCTCGAAGACATGGAGCGCGAAGCCCTTGAGGCCGGCGATCTCGGGGGTGAGGTCGTGGGTGGCGACGGCCCGCCACGCGGCGTACACCCCCTTGCCCCGCGGTGCCGCCCAGAGCGCCTGCCCCTCGTCAAACTGGCCGGCGGCGAACGCACCGAGCCGTTCGGCGATGAGGCCCGGCCAATCGATGCCGGAGACGGCGGCGGCGAGGTCGGCGACCGTCGGCAGCGCTTGCGGTTCCGGCGTGTCGGTGGCGATCGCCGCCTGCAACACGGCGAGGTCGGCGGGCCGCAGCGCGGCAGGCGCGGCGGCCCAGGCCGCGGCGAGATCGGCCGGCGTGATCGCGCCGGCACTGATCCTGTCGCGGTACCAAGCCCGCGGCATCGTCACCGCGATGCCGGCGGCCCGGGCGAGCCGTGCTGCCGCCTGAGCGAGCGGCTCCCCGGCCTGGCCGAGGAAGGGATTGACCGCGACATTCGCGGCGAGCAGCCACAGCGGCGGGATCGCCCGCGCCGCCTCGTCGGCCGCTTCACGAACCGCCCGGGTGATCGAGAGCGGCGCATCGAACATGTAGGACATCGAGGGAGCTCCGGTTCGATCAGGTGAGGCCACGCGTCGACCAGCCGCCGATCAGCCGGTCGAACACCGCATTGACGTAGAAGCCGTTCGAGAGATGGACGCGGAACCCCGCCGCGGCCGGGTGATCGGCCCACAGGGGGAACATCGCCTGGACGACGGCGACGAGGCCGAAGCTCACGACGACGAGGAGGATCAGCGCATCCTCGAGGGGGCCGGGCGGTGGCGGCGACGGCAGCACGCCCGCGGTGACGGTCGCCGCCGCGGTCTGGAGCGCGAAATAGCCGACGGAGGTCGCCACCGCGTAGAGCGCGGTGCGGCGGGTCAGCGCCCACGGCGCGGCGTCGGCGAAGCCCTGGGCGAGCATGTAGGCGACGCCGAAGATCAGGATGGCGCCGAGCGCGAGCGCCTGGGGCGACTTGTGCTGGAGGCCGAACGCGAGGCCGACGGCGACATAGAGCACCAAAGCCGCGACGAAGGCCCGGCCGACGGCACCGGCATCGGGAATGGCGACCGGCCCGGGGCGGCGGGTCGCCGCGACGCGTTCCACCGCGCCGCCCGAGGCGAGGAAGGAGTGCGCCTTGTAGAGCGAGTGGGCGACGACGTGCAGGAGCGCGAGCGGAAACAGCGCGAGCCCGCATTCGAGGATCATGAAGCCCATCTGGGCGATCGTGGACCAGGCGAGCGAGGTCTTGACCGCCGGCTGGGTCAGCATCACGAGGCTGCCGAACAGGGCCGTGAAGCCGCCGACCATGACGAGCCCGGCGAGCGTCGCCGGCGACAGCAGCATCACGTCGGCGAAGCGGATGATGAGGAAGCCGCCCGCATTGACGACGCCGGCATGGAGCAGGGCCGAGACGGGCGTCGGCGCTTCCATCACCTCGGTCAGCCAGCCGTGGGTCGGGAACTGCGCGGACTTGAGGCCCGCCGCCACCGCGAGGAAGGCGGCCGCCGCGACCGCCGCGCCGCCGCCCTGCCCTTCGCGGGCGGCGGCGAGCATGGCGCCGATGTCGGTCGTGCCGTAGGCGTGGATCAGAAGGCCCACCGCGAGAGCGAGGGCGACGTCGCCGGCGCGGGCGACGAGGAATTTCTTGCGCGCGGCCCGGCGTGCGGCGACGCGGCCGGGATAGAACAGGAGAAGCCGGTGCAGGAAGAGGCTCGTCGCGATCCAGGCGCCGAGAAGCTGCACGACGTTGCCCGCGGTGACGAGGAGAAGGACCGCGGCGAGCGTCAGGCAGAGGTTCCCCAGGAACGGTCCCTGCCGCGCCTCACCGTCGAGATAGGTCCCGGCGAACCGCACCACGATCCAGCCGATGAAGGCGACGAGGAGGAGCATCGTCAGGCTGACGATGTCGGCCCGCACCGAGAGGCCGACACCCCAGAACCCGAGAAGCGGGCTCGCCCCGGACCCGGTGACGAAGAGGCCGACGATGGCCGCCAGCGCGAGGGCGAGCGTGACGAGCGTCGCCACCTCGGCGATCTTCGGGCTTCGCTTCGGCCGCGGCGCGGGATCGGCGAAGCAGGGGATCGCGGCGATGAGGAGCGGGATCGGCGCCAGCAAGGGCAGGATGTGGATCGGCACGGGCTTTCCCCTTCGACGAACCTCGGTCGAAGGGCTTCGTAGCCAAGCGCGTTCGCTTATAAAAATTCATTGTTTAGGAGATATCGTTCGCTTTAAGAGAACGATATGGCCGAGCTCAACTACAACCACCTGCGCTATTTCTGGGCCGTCGCCCACGAGGGCAGCCTGACGCGGGCGGCCGAGCGGCTGCATCTCTCCCAATCGGCGCTGTCAGTGCAGATCCAGAAGCTCGAGGCGCGCATCGGCCATCCCCTGTTCGAGCGCACCGGCAAGAAGCTCGTCCTCACCGAGGCCGGCCGCATCGCGCTCGATTATGCCGACACCGTCTTCAAGGCCGGCGACGAGCTCGTCAGCACGCTCCAAGGCCGGCCGGTCGCGCGCCGCCAGGTTCTCCGGGTCGGCGCGCTGCCGACTTTGTCGCGCAATTTCCAGCTCGAGTTCCTGCGCCCCCTCGTCGGCCGCCCGGACGTCGAGCTCGTGCTGCGCTCGGGCAACATGCGCGATCTCCTCGCCCAGATCGAAGCCCACGCCATCGACGTGGTGCTGTCGAACGGCGCGGCCCCGCGGGACGCGCGCTCGGCGCTGCGCAACCACCTGATCGACGAACAGCCCGTCAGCCTGGTCGGCCGTCCGCGCGCGGACGGGCGGCCGTTCCGCTTCCCCGAGGACCTGAAGACCGAGCCGGTCCTGTTGCCGAGCCTCGACAGCGCGATCCGCGTCGCCTTCGACCACGTCCTCGATCTCGCCGGCGTCCGGCCCGTGATCCTCGCCGAGGTCGACGACATGGCGATGCTCCGCCTCCTCGCCCGCGAACGGGAGGGCGTCGCGCTGGTGCCGCCGATCGTCGTGCGCGACGAGCTCGATTCCGGCGTCCTGGTCGAGCATTGCCGCATTCCCGACGTGACCGAGACGTTCTACGCCATCGTCCAGACCCGGCGCTTTCCGAACCCGCTGCTCGCCGAGCTCCTGCCGCGCAGCCCCCGCTTGACGCCGGATTGAACGGCGGCGCCTCGCGATGACAACGGCCCCACCTTGATTTCTTCGCCGTGCGGCGGGATGCAGGGACGAGAGGCGCGCGCCGCCTGCGCAGCGTCCCGACCGCCCTCCCTGAGCCGGATCCGCCGATGTCCTACCTGCCGCAATTGCTCACCCTCGCCGCCGTGCTTCTGCTCGCCTGCATCAGCCCGGGGCCGGACTTCATCGCGGTCACCTCGCATGCGCTGGCGAGCCGGCGGCGCGGCCTCGGGGTCGCGCTCGGCGTCGCGGCGGCCTGCGTGGTGTGGGCCTCGCTCGCGATGTTCGGGCTCGGCGTCCTCCTCGTGCGCATCTCGTGGCTCTACGAGGCGATCCGCGTCGTCGGCGCGCTCTATCTGATTTATCTCGGCGCCAAGCTCCTGCTCTCGGCGCGGAAATCCTACGGCGCCCTCACCGTCGAAGCGGTCGAGGGCGACACCCGCTTCGCGCCGCGCATCGGTCTCCTCGTCGGCCTGACCAACCCGAAATCGGCGGCCTTCTTCGGCAGCCTGTTCGTCACCGTGCTGCCGGTCGGCGCCCCGCTCTGGGTGCAGGGGGCGACGCTCGCCATCGTCGCCTTGGTCGCCGGCGGCTGGTTCACCCTCGTCGCCTACATGTTCTCGGCCAAGCGGGTGCGCAGCCTCTATGCCCGGGTGCGCCGCCCCATCGACGCCGTGATGGGCGCGATCCTGGTCGGGCTCGGCGTCCACCTCGCGGCGAGCCGCTGACGGGACGCCGCGCCGGCGTCGCCTCCTGACAGGACGATGTCGGCAGGCGCTCTCGCCGGGGCGCGCGAGAGATGACAGGGTGGGACACCGAAACCCGGCCGGTGCGTTTCACACGCCACGGCCGATCCCAGCGCACTCTCCCGCCCGCCCGAACTCCCAGCCTGCGAGCCCGCCTTGGTCCGTTCCCGCTCCTATCTCGTCGGTGTCGCGCTGGTGACGATGGCCACGCTCATGTGGAGCTCGGCCGGGCTCTTCATGCGCTCCCTCGATCTCGACCTCGCCACCATCCAGGTCTGGCGCGCGCTGTTCGGTGCCCTCTCGCTGTTTCTCATCATCCTCGGCGAGCACGGCCGCAGGGCGCCGCAGGCGATCGCCTCGATCGGCCGGATCGGCTTCCTCGTCGCCGTGCCGCTCTCCGCCGTGTCGATGCTCGCCTTCGTGGTGGCGCTCAAGCTCACGACCGTCGCCAACGTCATGATCGTCTACGCGACGGTGCCGTTCCTCGCCGCGGGCGTCGCCTTCGTCTGGGTGCGGGAGCGCCCGGAACGGCGAGTCGTCATCGCGAGTTGCATCGCGCTCGCCGGCGTCGTGGTGATGGCGGGCGGCGCTGCCAAGGGCGAGGATATCGCTGGCAGCTTCGCTTCGTTCGTGATGACCGCGACCTTCGCCGTCTTGGTCGTCATGGCGCGGCGCTATCGCGGCATGCCGATGGCGCCGATCAACGCGGTCGGCGGTCTCCTCTGCGCCGCCATGGCGTGGCCCTTCGCCGGCGTGCAGGGGCTTCCGAACCTGCATGATCTGGTGATCCTCGCCGCCTTCGGCTCGATCACCACCGGCCTCGCCTATCTTCTTTTCCTGACCGGCAGCCGCCGCATGCCCTCCAGCGAGGCCGGGCTGATCGCCCTCCTCGACGTGATCCTGGGACCGACCTGGGTCTGGCTCGCCTTCGGAGAACGGCCGAGCCTGCTCGCGCTCGTCGGCGGCGCGCTCGTGCTGGGCGCGCTCGTCTGGTATCTCGCCCGCGGCCTGTTCGCCGCCCCGGTCGGTGGGCGTCAGGCCGCGCAAGACGGTGGGCTCTGACGGCAGGTTCTGAGGCGCGCTGCGCCGGCCGCGCCGACGGCCCTTTCGATCAGCCCTCGCTCGGCGTCTCCGGCGGAGCGCTCGGCATGACCCCTCTGCGCTTCGGCGGCGTCCGGGCCGGGCCGCGCTGCCGCGTCGGCCGGGTCGAGCGGCCTTCGAGCGCGGCGACGACGCCGCGCAGCGTCCGCACCTCCTGTGACGTCAGCGCCATCTTCTGGAAGATGCCGCGCAACGCCCGCACCATCACCGGCCGCTTCTCGACCGGGCGGAAATAGGACGCGTCGTCGAGCGAGCCCTCGATGTGCTCCATCAGGCCGAGGAGCTCCTCCTTGCTCGCCGTGCCGGAGGATTCGTAGGCCGCGAAGGGCAGCGCCCCGCCGGTCGCGAGCCGCCGCCATTCATAGGCGACGATCAGAACCGCCTGGGCGATGTTGAGGGAGGAGAAGCGCGGATCGACCGGCAGGGTCAGGATGGCGTCCGACAGTGCCACCTCGTCGTTGTCGAGCCCGACCCGTTCGCGCCCGAACAGGATCGCCGTGCGGGTGCCGGCGCGGCCGGCGACGGCGGTGCGCCCCGCCGCCTCCTCAGGCCCGACGACCGGCTTCGCCATGTCACGCGAGCGGGCGGTCGTCGCGAACACGAGCCCGCAATCGGCGATCGCCGCCTCGAGGGTGTCGAAAACGCGGATCGATTCGAGCACCAGTTCCGAGCGGGACGCCGCGGCGAGCCCGCGCTCGTTCGGCCAGCCGTCGCGCGGGGCGACCAGCCGAAGCTCGGGCAGGCCGAAATTCGCCATGGCGCGGATCGCCGTGCCGATATTCTCGGCGAGTTGGATCTCCACCAGGACGACGACGGGCGGCGGAAGCAGGGAAAGATCGGATTTTTCGGTCATGGCTCGCGGTTCGGATCGGTCCCGGCGGCGGCGCGGGCGGGCCGGCCGGGCGTGTCGTCCAGGCTAAAGCCACCCCGCGACCGATTTGTCCACTCACACCGACCACAAAAGCACGCCCGTTCCAAGAAAAAGGCTTGGCGCGCCAAAGGCTCCTCCCCATGCTGGCGGTGTTGTGTACGCGAGGTCGCCGACTGGGGGCGCGCTCGGCGGTGGTGCTTACGAGGCTTGGGGGAATTTGATGACTGTTTCCACGAACGGCGTTCCGGCGTCCTCCAACGCCGACGGCTCGCTCAGCCCGGACGAGAATGTCGACGTCAGCGCCTTCGACAAGAAGGCTTGGCTCGCCTCCCACGATCACGGGCTGCATCACGGGCTGAGCCGCCGCCAGGTGCAGATGATCGCGATCGGCGGCGCCATCGGCACCGGCCTCTTCCTCGGCGCCGGCGCGCGGCTTCAGCAGACCGGCCCGTCGCTCGCCATCGTCTATCTCGTCTGCGGCGTGTTCGCGTTCCTGATCCTGCGGGCCCTCGGCGAGCTCGTCATGCATCGCCCGAGCAGCGGCAGCTTCGTCTCCTATGCTCGCGAATTCCTTGGCGAAGGCGCGTCCTATGTCGCCGGCTGGCTCTATTTCCTGAATTGGGCGATGGCCGGCATCGTCGATATCACCGCCGTCGCCCTCTACATGCATTATTGGAGCGCCTTCGGTGAGGTACCCCAATGGGTGTTCGCCCTCATCGCGATGTGCCTCGTCACGGCCCTCAATCTCATCAACGTCAAATATTTCGGCGAGATGGAATTCTGGTTCGCGGTGGTGAAGGTCGGCGCGCTGAGCCTTTTCCTCATCGTCGGCACGGTGCTCCTCAGCCTCGGCATCGGGCTCGAGGGCTATCACACCGGCTTCACGCTCATCACCAACCACGGCGGCTTCTTCCCCCACGGCATGCTGCCGGCGCTGGTGCTGGTTCAGGGCGTGGTGTTCGCCTATGCCGGCGTCGAGCTCATCGGCATCGCCGCCGGCGAGTGCAAGGACGTCCGCACCGTGCTGCCGAAGGCGGTCAACGGCGTGATCTGGCGCATCGCGCTGTTCTATGTCGGCTCCGTCATCCTGCTCGTCTGCCTGCTGCCGTGGAGCGCCTACAGCGGTTCGGAGAGCCCGTTCGTCACCTTGTTCAAGGCGCTCGGCGTGCCCGGCATCGGCTCGGCCATGAATGTCGTGGTGCTGACCGCGGCACTGTCGAGCCTCAATTCCGGGCTCTATTCGACCGGCCGGGTGCTGCGTTCCCTCGCCATGGGCGGCTCGGCCCCGCCGGTGCTCGCCAAGCTCAACGCCCATTCCGTGCCGTTCGCCGGCATCATGGTGACGGTCTCGATCTACGCCATCGGCGTCGTGCTCAATTATCTCGTCCCGGCGAGCGTGTTCGAGCTCGTCATCAACATCGCCTCGCTCGGCATCCTGTCGACCTGGGCCTTCATCCTGGTCTGCCAGCTCCGCCTGCGGGCGGCGATCAAGCGCGGCGAGGCGGAGCCCGTCTCCTTCCGCATGCCGGGCGCCCCCTTCACCACCTGGATCACCCTCGCCTTCCTCGCCGGCGTGCTCGTGCTGATGGCGTTCGATTATCCCCACGGAACCTTCACCGTGGCGTCGATCCCGGTGCTCGCCATCCTCCTCTATGTCGGCTGGCACCTCCTCAAGCGGGTCCACCCGATGAACCCGACCATCCCGTCCGCCGTGCTGACCCAGCGCGTCCTCGGCGGCGGCGAGGGCAAGGCGAGCTGAGGCAAGGCCGGCTGAGGCAAGGCGGGGTGAGGCAAGCGTGATCGAAGCAAGCCGGGTCGAGGCTTATTGCGTCCGCCCCGACCTTTGCCCCTGCCCGCCGAGAGTGCTATAGCCCCGCCTTGACGAGCGGCGGGCTCAGCGAGCCCGCGCCCGGCACCTCCCTGCCGCGCAGCGCGCACCATCCGTCCCGACATTCCTCCCGAGAGGCCATCGCCCATGTCCAAGATCAAGGTCGCCAACCCGGTCGTCGAACTCGACGGCGACGAGATGACCCGCATCATCTGGCAGCACATCAAGGACAAGCTGATCCACCCCTACCTCGACGTGCCGCTCGAATATTACGATCTCGGCATCGAGCACCGCGACGCCACCAACGACAAGGTGACGGTGGACGCGGCGGAAGCGATCAAGCGGGTCGGCGTCGGCGTGAAGTGCGCCACCATCACACCCGACGAGGCGCGGGTGAAGGAATTCGGCCTCAAGGAGATGTGGAAGTCCCCGAACGGCACGATCCGCAACATCCTCGGCGGCGTGATCTTCCGCGAGCCGATCATCTGCCGCAACGTGCCGCGCCTCGTACCCGGCTGGACCCAGCCGATCGTCGTCGGCCGCCACGCCTTCGGCGACCAGTACAAGGCGACCGACTTCAAGGTGCCGGGCAAGGGCAAGCTCACCCTCACCTTCGTCGGCGAGGACGGCACCAAGATCGAGCGGGAGGTGTTCAACTTCCCCGGCTCCGGCGTCGCGCTCGCGATGTACAACCTCGACGATTCGATCCGCGACTTCGCCCGCGCCTCGCTCAATTACGGCCTGCAGCGCAAGTACCCGGTTTATCTCTCGACCAAGAACACCATCCTCAAGGCCTATGACGGCCGCTTCAAGGATCTGTTCCAGGAGATCTACGACGCCGAGTTCGCCGAGGCGTTCAAGGCGGCCGGCATCCATTACGAGCACCGCCTGATCGACGACATGGTGGCGTCGAGCCTGAAGTGGTCGGGCGGCTATGTCTGGGCCTGCAAGAACTATGACGGCGACGTCCAGTCCGACACCGTCGCCCAGGGCTACGGCTCGCTCGGCCTGATGACCTCCGTGCTGATGACGCCGGACGGCAAGACCGTCGAGGCCGAGGCGGCCCACGGCACGGTGACCCGCCACTACCGCCAGCACCAGCGCGGCGAGGAGACCTCGACCAACTCGATGGCCTCGATCTTCGCCTGGACCCGCGGCCTCCTGCACCGCGCCAAGCTCGACGACAACGCCGATCTGAAGCGCTTCGCCGAGACCCTGGAAGCGGTGTGCGTCGAGACCGTCGAGGCCGGCGCGATGACCAAGGACCTCGCCCTCCTCGTCGGCGACACCCAGTCGTGGCTCTCCACGACGGGCTTCCTCGAAAAGATCGCCCAGAACCTCGAAGCCAAGATGTCCGCTTGGTGAGACCGATGACGGCCGATCCCCGGATCGTCTGATCCGATCGACTGCCCGGCACCAACGGCCGAGACCGAAGCCCTCCCCTGCGGGAGGGCTTTTTCTTTGTGCACCCGACCCCACACTTTCCCGGCCGAACCGCCTCGTTCCGCAACGGCAATTTAACCATTGCGGAACACAACTAGAACGGATAGCGTTTGTTCGCGGTTTGTACACGAGATTCGGCCGGGGGCCGCTCGAGGGAACGATGCTCACGCGCAAGCAACACGAGCTCCTGATGTTCATTCACGAGCGGCTCAAGGAGAGCGGCGTGCCGCCCTCCTTCGAGGAGATGAAGGACGCGCTCGATCTGCGCTCCAAGTCCGGCATCCACCGCCTCATCACGGCGCTCGAGGAGCGCGGCTTCCTGCGCCGCCTGCCGAACCGGGCGCGTGCGCTCGAGGTGGTGCGGCTGCCCGAATCCGTGGCCCCGAGTCTCGCGGCCCCGAGATCCCGCGGGTTCGCCCCGAGCGTCATCGAGGGGTCCCGCGGCCGCGCGCCGGAGCCGCCGCCGCGGCCCGTCGCGGAGGAGCGCACCTCGATCGACGTGCCGGTGATGGGCCGCATCGCGGCGGGCGTACCGATCGAGGCGATCCAGAGCCAGAGCCATTCGATCCCCGTGCCGATCGAGATGCTGCCGCCGGGCGATCATTTCGCTCTCGAAGTGCGCGGCGATTCGATGATCGAGGCGGGCATTCTCGACGGCGACACCGTCGTCATCCGCCGCGGCGAGACGGCGGACACCGGCGACATCGTGGTCGCCCTCGTCGACGACGCGGAAGCGACGCTGAAACGCCTGCGCAAGAAAGGCGCGTCCATCGCCCTCGAGGCGGCGAACCCGGCCTATGAGACCCGAATCTTCGGGCCGGACCGCGTGCGCATTCAGGGCAAGCTGGTCGCGTTGCTTCGGCGGTACTGAGGGCGGTCGGACCACCGTCATTACGAGACCGGCCGGCCGGCTGGGTTGAGACGCCGGAGGGCAGTTCGGGCGGACGCGGAAGCAGCCTCGGCGTGGTGCGAGGTGACGTCCGTCGCGCCCGGCGATGCACGCGGCGGGCGTTGAGACACAACCACATATCGAACGCGGACGCTGGCTTGCGGCCGCGCCCTCGCAAGCAAGAGCGTGCCGGTCGGGTGCGTGGCAGAACAATGGGAACCGCGGTGATGTTGCGCGGACGCAGATGAGGCGCCGCACGGTCACGGTGCGGGCGCCGGTTCGCTTGACTCGCGCCTGCCGCGCTCTGCGAGGGCGGATGATGTCGGCGACGTCCAAGGTCGCCCTATCGTGCGTGACGTCAGGACGGCGAGGATGCGGGGCGGATCGGCCGTGTTGTCGACCCGGATCGCGAGGGCACCGCCGCGGGCGAGCATAGGCCCGTCGACGACGATCGCGGTCCGGCAATCGGGCGGACGGGCAAACGGCGTGACGACGATATCCGCGTCCGCGCAGGCGACGCCGCCGCCGGCGGGATTGCGCAGGAGGACGATCCGGAGCGCGCGCGCGGCGTCCGGCGTGCCCGCGAATTCTGGCATTGTCACATCCGTCTGTTGGCCGGACCCCTTGGAAGCAACCGGGGAGCCCTCGCGTCTCGGCACATCGAGCGTGCAGCGCACGGGGCCGCAGCGGGCCGCCGCGACGAGGCTCTTGTCCCGCGGAAGGCGCGGATCGCCGGCCATCGCGAGCCAGGTAGAGAGCGGCCGTTCGCCCCGACGCTCCGGCGCAACGACGGCAAGCCGACCCGGGCCATTCCGCCATGCGAGCATGCGGCCGTCCGCGGCGACCCAGAGATCGGGCGGGCGGGCCGTGACGAACAGGATCAAGGCCAGGCTCGCCGGGACGAGGGCGAGGCGGCGCCACGGTGCGATCGTGAGCGCGGCCCACAATAACGCAGCGACGAGCGCGAGCACGCCGGCGAGCGGCACATAGCCGACGCGGCCCATGTCGCCGGTCCAGGCCGCCACCCTGTCGGAGATCGCGACCATGATCTCGATCCCGGCCCCCATCGCCGCGAGCGGCAACGATTCGAGGCCGAACGGCATGGCGACGACGGAGAGCACCGCCGCCGGCATGATCACGAGGGAGATCACCGGCGCGGCGGCGAGATTGGCGACGAGGCTGAGCGGCGCCGCGCGGTGAAAGTGGTAGGCCGCGATCGGACCGGAGGCGAGGCCGGCGAGGAGCGAGGTCGCGACGAGGCCGAAGCCCCAGAGCACGACGAAGCGAACCCCCTTCGCGGCCGCGCCGCTGCCCGGCCCGAGGCTCACCACCGCGCCGAGCCAGGACGGCGCCTCCGCGTCGTCCTGCCGGCGGCGCCGCGCGGCGATCGCCTCGAAAGCAGCAACGAGGGCGATCACGGCCGCGAACGACATCTGGAAGCCGGCATTGAGAACGGACGAGGGCCGCGCCGCCATCACCGCCAAGGCGGCGAGCGCGACCGTGCGCAAGGTGAGCGCCGGGCGTCCGAGCGCGACCGCGAGGAGCGCGATCGCGATCATCACGAACGAGCGCTCGGTCGCCGGATCGCTGCCGGCGAGCACCATGTAGAAGGCCGCGGCGGGGAGCGCGGCAAGCGCCGCCCAGGCCTTGATGGGCCGCCGCAAGGCGAGCCCGGGCACCGCGGCCATCCCCGCCCGCAGCACGGCGAGAATGGTGCCGGCGACGAGGGTCATGTGGAGGCCGGAGATCGAGAGGACGTGGGTGAGCCCGCTCGCCCGCATGGAGTCCTCGATCGCCGGATCGATGCCTCCTCGCTCGCCGGCAATGAGCGCGACAGCGATCTCGCCGGGCGCGCCGGGCAGCGCGGCACGGATGCGCGCCGCGAGCGTCTCCCGCATCTCGGCGATCGCCGCGGCGAGCCGGAGCCGGGCCGGTGGCGGGCCGAGATCGACCTGCTCGGGCCGACCGTAGACGAAGCCCGTCGCGCCGATCCCGGCGAGGTAGAGGTCGCGTGCCGCATCGTAGCTTCCCGGCGCGTCGGGCCCGGCCGGCGGGGAGAGGCGCACCAGGAGCCGCACCCCGTCGCCGACCCGAAGGACCGCCGCGGAGGCCACCGCCGTCACCCGCACGCGGCGCGGCGTGCGCGCCGGCGCGACACGGTCGAGGCGCACGGCCTCGATCACCAGCCGGACGCGCCCGCCCGGCCGCAGGTCGCGATCGGCGACGAAGCCGGTGAGGCGCAGCGTCGCTTCGCGCGCCAGAACCGGCGCGGCGGCACGCTCCGTCTCGATCTTCGCGGCGAGCGCCCCGAGGAAGAAAGCCGCGGCGAGCACCGCGGCCCAATGGCCGCCGGCAGACCCGGCGCGCAGCGCGACGGCAGCGCCGGCGCACCCCGCCGCGGCGAGGGCGAGCGCGATCAGCGAGGGCTCGGCCGGCAGCGCGAAATAGAGCACGATGCCGGAGGCGCCCGCGACGGGGATCCAGAGGAAGCCGCGCCCGGCGGCGAGATCGATGTCGAGGGAGGTCCCGAGCCAGTCCCCGGCCCGCCCGGCGAGCGATGCGGCCCACCCGCCCCGGCCGGCCCGTTCGCCGTCCCCATGGTACGGCTCTGACGGTGGCGAAAACCCAGCCTCGCCAAAGTCCAGGGCGTCGAGATCGGTCACGCGGGGCGGATCGCCGCGCGTGCGGGCTCCGAGCCCTCGTCCGCGCTCGGCCATGGTGGTCAGCCCCGCCCAACCGAGACCCGATCAGCCGCTCATCGGCTGCGTCACGAACCTGCCGCACGGTTCGTCTTTGGTCCGGCCCGCTGCCATGCTACAGCAGCGCGCGCCCGCCTTTAAGCGGGTTTCCGCGCGAGCCCCCGAGGCGGCGTCCGGAAATCCCGTCGCCGAACTGCCGCGGCATCGGCGGGCAAAGCCCATCCGGTCCGTTCCCGGTGCCGCCCGCGTCCGCGCGGTCGTCCGGGGCCGTGCCCGATCGTTGTCGTTCCGGTCCGGGTGCGCCCGGACCTCAGCCGTCGAGGAACAGGATGACCGAGACCGTCATCACGCGCTTCGCCCCGTCGCCGACCGGCTTCCTCCACATCGGAGGAGCGCGCACGGCGCTGTTCAATTGGCTCTATGCCCGCCACACCGGCGGCACGATGCTTCTGCGCATCGAGGATACCGATCGCGAGCGCTCCACCGACGCGGCGATCGACGCGATCCTGGACGGGCTCCGGTGGCTCGGCATCACCTGGGAAGGCGAGCCGGTGTTCCAGTTCGCCCGCGCCGCCCGCCACCGCGAGGTCGCCGAGGGCCTCGTCGCCGCCGGTCGGGCCTATTATTGCTATGCGACGCCCGAAGAGCTGAACGAGATGCGCGAGCAGGCCCGCGCCGAAGGCCGTCCGCCGCGCTATGACGGCCGCTGGCGGGACCGCGATCCGTCCGAGGCAAGGCCGGGTGTGAAGCCCGTGATCCGCATCAAGTCGCCGCTCGACGGCGAGACGGCGGTCGACGATCAGGTCCAGGGGCACGTCGTGTTTCCGAACAAGGATCTCGACGATTTCGTCATCCTGCGCTCGGACGGCACACCGACCTACATGCTCTCGGTCGTCGTCGACGACCACGACATGGACATCACCCACATCATCCGCGGCGACGACCATCTGACCAACGCCGCGCGCCAGACGGTTCTCTACAACGCGCTCGGCTGGCGGGTGCCGGTGATGTCGCACATCCCGCTGATCCACGGGCCAGACGGCGCCAAGCTCTCGAAGCGCCACGGCGCCCTCGGCGTCGACGCCTACCGGGCGATGGGCTACCTGCCGGCCGCGATGCGCAATTATCTCGTCCGCCTCGGCTGGAGCCACGGCGACAAGGACATCATGTCGACCGAGGAGATGACCGAATGGTTCGATCTCGCCGGTATCGGCCGGTCGCCCTCGCGGTTCGACTTCGCCAAGCTCGAGAATCTCAACGGCCATTATCTCCGGGCGACGCCGGACGACGAGTTGTTCGAGATCTTCCTCGCGACGCTGCCTTATCTCGAGGGCGGCCCGGCCCTCGTCGAGCGGCTCGACGCCCGGCTGAAGGGCCAGATTCGGGAGGCCCTGCCGGGCCTCAAGGAGCGCGCCAAGACGCTCAACGAGCTTCTCGACAATGCCAGCTATCTCTGGGCGGAGCGTCCCCTCCCCCTCGACGACAAGGCCTCCGCGCTGCTCGACGACGACGCACGGCGCACGCTGTCCGGCCTCTTCGCGGTTCTGAAGGCGGCTGAGCCGTGGTCCGTGGAGACGACCGAGGCGGCGGTGCGCACCTTCGCCGAGGCGAACGGCCTGAAGCTCGGCAAGGCCGCTCAGCCGCTGCGCGCCGCCCTCACGGGCCGCACCACGTCGCCCGGCATCTTCGACGTCCTCGCCGTGCTGGGGCGCGAGGAGAGCCTCGCCCGCATCGCCGATCAGACCGCCTGATCGCCCGGTTCGCCGGCAAAGCCCGCCGCTTCGCTGCGACGCAGCGAAGCGGTGCGCCGGCTCACCCTTCGTCGAAGGCGGGCCGCCTTGCGGCACCCGTTAATATGGGCTACCCAAACGCAGGTTCCGTCCTCGCCTGAACGCCCCTTCCTCCCGGTCGACGGAAAACGCCGTCATGGGGCCCAGGATCGGCAACGATCGCGACCGGTACTCCCAAACCGGCCGGGTCCGCGGCGGAGCTCCGCGGAACCGTGTGTTCACAGGGGTGTCTGATGAGCGATAAGACCGCCACATTGACCATCGGCGACAAGAGCTGGGATTTCCCGGTGAAGGCCGGCACGATCGGTCCGGATGTGATCGATATTTCGAAGCTTTATGCCCAGACCGGGCACTTCACCTACGATCCCGGCTTCACCTCGACCGCCTCCTGCGAGTCGCACATCACCTATATCGACGGCGACAAGGGCGTGCTGCTCTATCGGGGCTACCCGATCGAACAGATCGCCGAGCACGGCGACTTCCTCGAGACCTGCTACCTTCTGCTCTACGGCGAGCTGCCGACCCCGGCCCAGAAGGCCGACTTCGTGAACCGTGTGACCTATCACACGATGATCCACGAACAGATGTCGCGCTTCTTCTCCGGCTTCCGCCGCGACGCCCATCCGATGGCCGTCATGGTCGGCGTGGTCGGCGCCCTGTCGGCCTTCTACCACGACTCGACCGACATCTCCGATCCGCAGCAGCGCATGATCGCCTCGCTGCGCATGATCGCGAAGATGCCGACGATCGCGGCCATGGCCTACAAGTACCATATCGGCCAGCCGTTCATTTATCCGCGCAACGAATACGACTATTCCTCGAACTTCCTGCACATGTGCTTCGCGGTGCCGGCCGAGGAATACAAGGTCAACCCGGTGCTTGCCCGGGCGATGGACCGCATCTTCATCCTGCACGCCGATCACGAGCAGAACGCCTCGACCTCGACGGTCCGCCTCGCCGGCTCGTCGGGCGCCAATCCGTTCGCGTGTATCGCCGCCGGCATCGCCTGCCTCTGGGGTCCCGCCCACGGCGGCGCCAACGAGGCGGCGCTCAACATGCTGCAGGAGATCGGCACGGTCGATCGCATCCCGGAATTCATCGCCCGCGCCAAGGACAAGAACGATCCGTTCCGTCTGATGGGCTTCGGTCACCGGGTCTACAAGAACTACGATCCGCGCGCCCGCATCATGCAGAAGACCTGCCACGAGGTGCTCGGCGAGCTCGGTCTGCGCGACGACCCGCTCCTCCAGGTCGCCCTCGAACTCGAGAAGATCGCCCTCCACGACGAATATTTCGTCGAGAAGAAGCTCTATCCGAACATCGACTTCTATTCGGGCATCACGCTGCGCGCGCTGGGCTTCCCGACGACCATGTTCACCGTGCTGTTCGCGCTCGCGCGCACGGTCGGCTGGATCGCCCAGTGGAAGGAGATGGTGGAGGATCCGTCGCAGAAGATCGGCCGTCCGCGCCAGCTCTTCACCGGCGCCGGCCAGCGCGATTATTCGCCGATCTCCCAGCGCCGCTGAGCGGTGCACAAGGGTCGAAACGACGACGGGCCGCCCTCAGGGCGGCCCGTTTTGTTTTCGTGAGTCTGAGAGTTCCTTCAGATCATTCGAATAGTTCCGCGTGCGTGCCCGCGCGCACGAACTGAATCTGGCTTCCATCGATCTCGTAGATCAGGAGAAAATCTCCCCCGATATGGCATTCCCGATGATCGCCCCATTCGCCCTTCAACGGATGGTCGAACCATTCGGGGCCGAGCGGGGCGTCGTTTGCGATCAGCAACAGCATCACCTCTTTCAGGCGCGCCATATCGAAGCGACCCGAGCGCGACAGCCGTTCCCAATCCTTCTTGAATTGCCTTGTGAAATCCGACGACCGCGGAAGCGATGCCCGCTTTTCGTCAGCGGGCCTTCTTGTCGAGGGCATCGATCAAGTCCTGTCCCTCAGCAAAGCGCGCCTGCCTCGCGGCCATCATCGCGCGAGATTCGGCGATAGCGGCCTGTGTCTCGGCGTTGGGAATCTTCAATTCCAGGGGAAGCGCTTTATCCCGGGCCACCCGGGTCAGGGTCAGCCGAATGGCATCGGAAAGGGTCAGACCGAAATAGCTCAGGACGGCCTCGGCCTCTTCCTTCACATCCTCGTCGATCCGGGCGCGCACAAATGCGGTGGTCGCCATGTTGAGCCTCCGTGACAATCGTCATGTAGCTCAAATGAGCAACGCATACAAGGAGCGGACGCTGATCCCGCGATCGGGTTCTCGCTCTACCCTCGCGATCCGCGCACCCGCTCGCGGGCGACGGTCGCGACGACCTCAGCCGCGCGCTCGCTCGGGCTGCGGCCGCCTTCGAGGGCCATCAGCGCGTCGAGCCGGCGGAACGCGTCGCACTGGCGGCGGCGCTCCGGGCCGTCGTGGAGGAGTGCGGCGACGCAGGTCGCGAGCGCCTCGGGGTTCGCCTCGTCGTCGAGAAATTCCGGCACGACGTTTTCGCCGAGGATGATGTTCGGTAGCACCATGGAAGTGACCTGCGCGATCTTCACCACGCGGTTGAGGTGCTTCACCAGCCGATAGAAGCCGTCGAGCCGGTAGGCGATCGCCATCGGAACGCCGGCGAGCGCGAGTTCCAGGGACACCGTGCCGGAGGCCGCAAGGGCGACGTGAGCCCGGCGGAAGGCGGCGCGCTTGTCGTCGAGCGCGCGGATCACGCGCGGCTTCACCGGCCACGTCGCGACATCCGCCTCGATGCGGTCGGCGAGATGGGGCACGGCGGGCAACAGCGCCTCGACCGGCCCGACCTTCTCGGCGAGCCGCGCCAACGCCTTGCCGAAATCGACGAGCAGGCTCGAGATCTCGTGACGGCGGCTGCCGGGCAGGATCAGCACCACCGGCGGCCCGTCGCCGAGCGGGCGGCGCTCGCCCGGCGCCGGGCGCAGCTCATGGAGATGATCGATCAGCGGATGGCCGACATAGGTGCAGGCAGGCCCCTCGAGGCGGCGGTGCACCTCCGGTTCGAACGGCAGGATGGCGAGGAGATGGTCGACATAGCGCGCCATCTTCTTCGCCCGGCCCGGCCGCCACGCCCACACCGTGGGGCTCACATAATCGACGATCGGAAGGTCCGGGCGCACCGCCCGGATGCGCTTCGCGACCCGGTGGGTGAAATCGGGGCTGTCCACGATCACGACGATGTCGGGATCGGCGGCGATCGCGGCCTCCGCCGTCTCGCGGATGCGGCGGATCAGGGTCGGCAGGCGGCGCACCACCTCGTCGAAGCCGATCACCGCGATGTCGGAGAGCGGGAAGAGCGGCGCGAGGCCGACCTGGGCGAGCCGCTCGCCCCCCATACCGGAAAGGGCAATGGGACGGCCGGCGGCCGCCGGCAGCGCGCGCATCAGGGCGGCCCCGAGCTGATCGCCCGAATCCTCGCCGGCGACGACGAAGACCTTGAGAGGCGCAGCATCCGGCAGGGTCGTGCTCATCTGCACCTCCAAGGCCGCGGTCAGGCCGCAACCGCCCGGTCGGCTCAGGACCGGGTGGCCGCTTGGGCGAGATCCGCCGGCGAGAAACCATAGAGAAAGAGGCCGGCCGCGTCGGCCGCCGCGATGGTCTTGGCGCGGGCGGCGACGATGACGTGCCCGCTCTCGATCGCAATTCCGGCGAGCCCGGCCGCGGCGGCCCGCTCGACGGTCGCCGGGCCGATCGTCGGCAGGTCGGCGCGCGTGTCTTGGCGCGTCTTCATGCGCTTCACGAGCGCGGAGGCCTTCTCGTAACCGGCGATGCGGCCGGAGGCGCGCAAGGCCGCGACGCGCTCGAGCATGCCGTCGGTGCCTTCGGCGCCTTCGATGGCGACGGTGCGCCGGAACAAGGCCACCGCCGCCTGTCCGACATCGTGCGGGCTCAGCGCCTCGATCACGCCGGCCGCGGTCGCGATCGCCGTCATCGCGTCGGCCGACGGGGCCTGGCGGCCGAGCGTGCCGGCACCGGCGAGGAGGACGGGCGCCACGTCCGGCACGCCGACGACCGTGAGGTCTTCCTGCTCGAAGATGCGGATGACGCGGGTCAGCACGCTGTCGTCGCCGCCGACGAGCGCCGCGAGGATGCGCGGCAACCGGCGCAGCGTTCCGAGATCGCCGACGATCGACCGGAAATCGGGTCGCTTGGAGATCGATCCGATCAGGATCACCTCCTTGCAGCCGCCGCGCTCGATGAGTTCGAACAGGCGTCCCACCTGCCCCCAATCGACCCAATCGGCGCCGAGCGGGTCGAGGAGGCTCGGCTCGCCCTCGCCGCGAATGCCGATCAGGACAACCGGACGCCCCGTCGCGCGCACGTCGGCGACGAGCTCGGCCGGGATGCCACCACCGCCCGCCACGACGGCGAGCGGTCCACGCGCCGCAGCCTCCGGCCCGCCAGTCCCTTTCGCCGCGATCTCCGCCGGCGCGCCACGCCCCACGCGCAGGATCATCGGGCGTCAGTCCTCGGTCGGCAGCGGACGGGCCCCGATCTCCGGGATGCACACGGAGCGGTCGCCGCCTTCCTTGAGGAAGCTCACCACCCGCTGCACCGAAGGCTCGGAGAATTCCGCGGCAACCGCAGCGGTGCGCTCGGCCAGCGTGCCGTCCTCGCCGAACAGGCGCCGATACGCGCGCCGCAGGGCGTAGATTTCCTCACGCGCGAAGCCGTGCCGCTTGAGGCCGACGATGTTGAGGCCGCAAAGCGCCGCGCGGTTTCCGACCGCCATGCCGAACGGGATGAGGTCGTTGCCGAGACCCGCCAGACCGCCGAGGAACGAATAGGCACCGATGCGGACGAACTGGTGGACGGCGGAGCCGCCACCGAGGCTCGCATAGTCCCCGATCGTCACATGGCCCGCGAGCATCACGTTGTTCACGAGGAGAACGCCGGTGCCGAGGTGGCAATCGTGGGCGACGTGGGCGTGGGTGAGGATCAGGCATCGGTCGCCGATCACGGTGACGCCGCCGCCGCCCTCGGTGCCCGGGTTGATCGTCACATATTCCCGGAGCACCGTATCGGTGCCGATGGTCAGCCGGCTCGCCTCGCCGCGGAATTTGCGATCCTGCGGCGGCAGGCCGATCGCCGCGAACGGGTAGATCTGACAGCGCGCACCGATTTCGGTGTGGCCGTCCACAATCACGTGCGCCTCGATGATGACGTCGTCGCCGAGGCTCACATGGGGACCGATGATCGAATAGGGCCCGATCCGCACGTTCGCGCCAACCCGGGCGCCCTCGTGCACGATCGCGGTCGGGTGGATCACCGCACTCGCATCGATTCCAGGCGCCACGATCGAACCCTCTCCGCCGCTTGCGGCCGTGCTCATTCGTCCACCAACATGGCGCTGATGTCCGCCTCGGCGACCTTCGCGCCGGCGACCATCGCCTCGCAGTGGAACTTCCAGATATTGCCGCGATTGCGGACCTTGCGGACGTGATATTCCACGGTGTCACCCGGCACGACCGGCTTGCGGAACTTCGCGGCGTCGATCGTCATCAGATAGACGATGCTGGGCGATTCCTTGGCGATGCGGGCGGCGACGCAGAGCGCGCCGGCGGTCTGGGCCATACCCTCGATCAGGAGCACGCCGGGCATGACCGGCTGACCCGGAAAGTGCCCCATGAAGTGCGGCTCGTTGTAGGTGACGTTCTTGAGCCCGATGCACGAATCGTCGCCGTCCATGTCGATGATGCGGTCCACCATCAGGAACGGATAGCGGTGGGGCAGCATCTTCAGGATGCTCAGAATGTCGGCGCTCTGCAGCGTACGCGTCGCCGCGGTTGCCTCAGCGGGCGGCTGCTTCAGGGCAGCATCTTCCTCGGTCGTCACCGTGTCGGTTCCTCATCGTCTGCGCCGCCCGCAGCCTGTCGCCTCTTGGCGAGGGCAGTCAGCGCTCTCTGCTCCATGACAAATTGCCGGACCGGCTTGGCCGGCGTGCCGATCCAGCGTTCGCCGGCCGGCACATCGTCGGCGACGTTGCTGCCGCCGCCGACCTGAGCGCCCATGCCGATTCTCAGGTGGCCGGAGAGGCCGACCTTGCCGGCGAGCACCGCATAATCCTCAAGCACCGTGCTGCCGGAGATGCCGACCTGCGAGATGATCACGCAATGCCGGCCGATGACCACGTTGTGGCCGATCTGGACCTGGTTGTCGATCTTGGTGCCCTCGCCCACGACGGTGTCGCGGTTGGCACCCCGATCGATTGTGGTGTTGGCGCCGATCTCCACGTCGTCCTGGATCACGACGCGCCCGATCTGCGGCACCTTGAGATGGCCGCCGGGCCCATGGCGAAGCCGAACCCGTCCTGACCGATGCGCACGCCCGGATGGATGATGACGCGGTTGCCGATCAAGGCGTGCTGAAGCGTCGCGCCGGGGCCGATGGCGCAATCCCGGCCGATCCGCACCCCGTGGGCGATCACGGCGGTCGCGGCGATGATGGTGCCGGCCCCGATCTCGACGTCCGGGCCGATTACGGCACCGGGCTCGACGACGACTCCGGGCTCCAGGCGGGCGGACGGATCGACATGCGCCGCAGGCGAAATACCACCGCCGAAGCCCACGCCCACCGGCCGCATCGCCTGCGGATAGAGCATGGCCATCACGAGGGCCACGGCGCGATAGGCTTGGCCCGATTCGACGACCGCGATCTCGTCCGGGATGCGCACGGTGAACTTCGGGGCACAGACCAGGGCCGAAGCCTTGGTCGTCGCCACGAGCGGCAGATAGCGCGGATTGTCGATGAAGCTCAGGTCACCCGGACCCGCCTCGTCGAGCGGCGCGACGCGGGCGATCACCGCATTCGGTTCGCCGCGCACGAGCTTGCCCCGTCCGATCTCGGCGATACGAGCGAGCGTCAGCGGCGTCGGCACGGGAAAGAAGAGAGGATCGGACATGGTCGGAATCTGAGGCGCTCCGGCGGTCGGACGCTGCCCCCGCGACGGCACGGGAAGGCGGCGCACACCGTTCAGGCCCGGATCGCACGGCGGGCCTGATCACGCAATAAAAAAAGGTGACCGCTTTCGCGCCCACCTTGGGAAATCACCCGAATTGAGACCGGCGGCGCGGTCCTCGGACCGCGCCGCCGGCTCGTTTTCGATCAGAACTGGGTGCCGCCGCTGAGCCGGAAGACTTCGGTCTTGTCGAAGGTCTCCTGCTTGATCGGCCAGGCGAAGTCCGCCCGCAGCGGTCCGAACGGCGACTGCCAGCGGACGCCGAAACCAGCCGTCCAGCGCAGGGACATGTTGTCGCCTTCGACCACCGTGAGCGGCGCCGGCGAGCAGACGATGTCTCCGTTGGCACCGATCGTGCCGGTCGGATAGGCGCAGGCGCCGTTGATGCCCGAGCTGACACCCCAGAGCGAACCCGCGTCGGAGAAGGCGGCCAGCGTGAGGCCGAGTTCCTGCGGCAGGTAGGGGAACGGAGCCTGGGCTTCCGCAGAGACCGCGAAGTAGTACTTACCGCCGAGCGCGTCACCCGTGTTGTAGTCACGCGGGCCGATACCGTTGTCCTGGAAGCCGCGGATCAGATCGCCACCGACGAAGATCTGCTGCGTGACGTTCAGGTTCTGGTTGACCCCGTTGATGAGACCGCCTTCGCCGCGCACCATGCCGAGCAGGCTCCAGTCGGCGTAGAGCGAGTGGTAGTACTTCGCCTCAACCTTGCTCTTCAGGTACTTCACGTCGCCGCCGAGACCGGCGAACTCTTGGGTGAAGCGGGCGAAGTAGCCGTCCTGCGGGTTCAGGTTGTTGTCGAGCTTGTTGTAGGTGAGCGTGCCACCGACGAGCGAGGTGAGCGTCTTACCCTGGGCCAGCACGATCGCAGAGGCGATGTAGCCGTTGTTCGGCACCGTCACGTCGGAGTGGACGAGGCGATAATAGACGCCGACGTTGAACTCTTCCGTGATCGGGAAGTTGAAGCGGACGTCGCCACCAATCTGCTTCTGAGCATACTCGCGATAGCTGGTCTGCTCGTAGTTGTTATAGAAGACATCGAAGCCAGCGGCGATCCGTCGACCGAGGAAATACGGCTCGGTGAAGGAGAAGATGAAGTTCTGGGTGTTGGAACCGCCGCCGAGCGAGATCTTCAGATATTGACCGCGGCCAAGGAAGTTCTTCTCGGAGATGGAGACGTCACCAATCACACCATCGGTCGTCGAGTAACCGATACCGAAGGAGATCTCACCCGTCGGCTGCTCTTCGACCTGGACGTTGATGATCACGCGGTCCGGCGCGCTGCCGGGCTCGGTCGTGATGTTCACGGTCTTGAAGAAGCCGAGATTGTTGAGGCGACGCTGGGCCCGATCGACCAGCACACGGTTATAGGCGTCACCTTCCGAGAGATCGAACTCACGGCGGATGACATAATCCCGTGTGCGGGTGTTGCCGTGAATGTCGATGCGCTCGACATAGGCCTTGGCGCCTTCGTCGACCGAATAGGTGATCGCGATCGTGTGGTTGTCGAAGTTCCGATCGCCACGGGGCCGGACCTGGGCAAAGGCATAGCCCTGCGAAGACGCAGCCACCGTCAGAGCCTCGACCGTCTTCTCGATCTCCGATGCGTCATAGACGCCGCCCTTGTGGGTCAGGACGACCCTCTCGAGCTGCTTGGCGTCGAGCGACTGCACCGAGCTTTCGACGTTGACGTCGCCATAGTGATATTGCGGCCCCTCTTCCATCGTGAAGGTGATGAAGAAGGTGTTGCGCTCGCGGTCGAGGTCCGCGGTCGCCGAGATGAGGCGGAAGTCGGCGTAGCCGTGATTGTAATAGAACTGACGCAGCAGCTCCTGGTCGGCAGCGAGCCGATCCGGATCATAGGTGTCGGTCGTCCGCATGAAACCGAGCAGACCGGTCTCGCGGGTCCGGATGACCGTGAGAAGGCGGCTGTCGGAGAAGGCGTGATTGCCGACGAACGTGATCTTGGACACGCCGGTCTTGTCGCCCTCGTTGATTTCGAAGACGAGGTTCACGCGGTTCTGCGGCAGATCGATGATCTTCGGAGTCACCGTGGCGCGGTAGCGTCCGATCGCCCGGTAGGCATCGAGGATGCGCTGAACGTCGCTCTGCACCTTGGCGGTGGTGAGCGTCGAACGCGACTTGGAATCGATCGTCCCGGTCAGCGTCTCGTCGGAGAGGCGCTTGTTCCCCTCGAACTGGATCTGATTGATGATCGGGTTCTCGACGACGTTGACCACCAGGGCACCGCCCTGACGGCTGATCTTCACGTCCTTGAACAGGCCGGTCGCGTAGAGAGCCTTGATCGACTCGTCCACGTCCGAGGCCGTGTAGGGACGGCCCGGTTTGATGGTGAGGTAGGCCCTAACCGTCTCTGCATCGACACGGGTCGAGCCCGTGACTTCGATTTTGCTGATGGTATCCGCGTAAGCCGCCGTGAGTCCGGCAGGAGCCACGACCGGAATGATTCCGACCGCAGCAGCGGAGAGGGCGACGGCGAGGCTCAAGCGCCTCAGAAAGACAGGGAACAAACGCATGGGGTCTTTCGGCCCTCTCCAGTCCGTATCAGGGAAACGCCGTTCGCACGGCGTGCCGCGATCTCGTACGCCACGGCGAGGTATCGCAGGCTTTCCTATGCCAAGCAAGACGATGCCCCAGCAATGATGAACAAATCGCCCAACGCCGTTGCCGATCTGTCACGCCGTCCGAGGCGGGCTCCGCGGGGAGCGGAGCGAGGCCCGGATGCTTGCCGCGAGCACGGTCGACGGTCAACCCCGCCCCGTCAGGAGGCGGAAAACTGCCGGGTCAGATGGACGATGTCGTTCCAGGTGGCGAACACCATGAGCGCGAGCACGAGCGCGAGACCGATTCTGAATCCGACGTCCTGAGCGCGCGCGCTCAAGGGGCGGCGCAGGACCGCCTCGAACGCGTAGAAGACGAGATGACCGCCGTCGAGCATGGGAATCGGGAAGAGATTGAGGAGCCCGATCGACACGGAGAAGACGGCGGCGAGATTGAGCAGCGCCACGATGCCGTCCTGCGCCACCTGGCCCGAGATCTGCGCCATGCGGATGGTGCCGCCGAGCTGGTCGGCCGATTCCCGGCCGTTAAAGACGTGGACAACGTACTCAAGCGTACGGCTGATCACGTACCAGGTCTGGCTGGCCCCTTCCGCGACCGCTTCCGGGAAGGAGTAGCGCTGCAGGGTCACCTGCCCGCTTGCGATATCGCGGCGAATGCCGAGCACGCCGACTTTCTGGACGTTCCCGAAGCGGTCCTTCATCTCCTGCAGCCGGGGCGTCACGGAGAGGGTCGCGTCCCCCGCGGCGCGGCGGACCACCACGGTGAGTGCCTCGCCGGGGCTGTCGGCGACCATGCGCTGGAGGTCGGTGAACGACTTGATGGCGGTGCCGTCGATCGAGACCACCACGTCGCCGACTTCGAACCCGGCGGCCGCCGCGGCGCCCCCCGGCTCGAGCCCGTCGACGCGCGCCTCGGTCACGGGGCGGCCGAACAGGGTCAGGAGAATCGCGAAGATCGCGATCGCCAGGATGAAGTTCGCGATCGGCCCCGCGGCGACGACCGCCGCGCGCTGCCAGACCGGCTTCGCCGCGAACAGGGTCTTGCGGTCGGCATCGCTCATCGCCGCGATCGCGGCGCGATCGGGAACGCTCGCCGCGTTCTCATCGCCGGCGAACTTCACGTAGCCGCCGAGCGGGATGGCGGAGAGCCGCCAGCGGGTGCCATGGCGGTCGTTCCGCCCGATGACCTCAGGCCCGAAGCCGATCGAGAAGGCGTCGATCTTCACGCCGCACCAGCGGGCGACGAGGAAATGGCCGAGCTCGTGGAAGAACACCACGATGGTGAGCACGAACAGGAACGGGACGACGTAGCCGAGGATGCCCGACCCGAGCTGAAGCCCGAGATCACCGATCAATTGCATGTCGCCATCCCGATTTCCTGGCGCGCCGAGCCCGGCGCGCACCCATCAAGCAGAGCAAATAGGCCGTCTTTGCGGCGAGCATATGGGCGAAACCGGGGGTGAGATCCAGCGGAACGGCCTCAGAACAGCCCCGACAGAATCAGCGCCATCAGATAGGCCGCGACGCTCGCCGCCATGAAGCTGTCGAGTCGGTCCATCAGGCCGCCGTGGCCGGGGATGATGTGGCCGCTATCCTTGACCCCGAACCGCCGCTTAATGCCGCTCTCGAAGAGATCGCCATATTGCGAGACGACCGAGAGCAAGGCCGCAAGGCCGGCGAGCGCGAACGACGGCGCGTGGCCGGCAATGGCCCCGATCGCCAGCGCCGAGGCGACGGCGCCCGCCACGCCGGACGCGGCACCCGACCATGTCTTCTTCGGGGAGATGGCGGGCCACAGCTTGGGGCCTCCGAAGGTGCGTCCGCCGACGAAGGCCGCCACGTCCGATCCCCATACGATCGCAAAGAGGAGAAAGAGCGCGAAGCGGCCGTCCACCCCGTCGCGGACGCCGACCGACGCGACTGCGGCGAGGCCGGCATAAAGCACACCGCCGGCCGCCCAGCCGAAATCCATCCGCCGCCGCCGCGCCGCCGCGACCGCTCCGGTCAAAAGGGCCCCGAGGAAAATGATGGCAAGACCGAGCGGACCATGCCCCAGGATCACGGCGGCGCCCGCCACGACGATCGCGGCAGCACCGATTCGCTCCGCCCAGCGGTCCGTCCCGGCGAGGGTGATGTTCCACCATTCGCGCAGCACGACGATGCCGGCGGAGAACACGGCCACCGCGAAGATCGGCCCGCCGACCCAGGCGAGCACCATCGCGGACGGGCCGAGGACCAGCGACGAGATGATACGGAGGCGCAGTTCGCGGCGACGCTCGGCAACGCGCGCGGCCCGACGGTCGGCGCGCTCGTCCGATGGCGGAGGCGCCTGCCCCGCCTGCTCCGCGGGCGGGGTCACGCCCCGGTCCGCGCGGAAAGGCCTCCGAAGCGCCGGTCCCGTTCGCAGAAATCCGCGACCGCGCGGTCGAACGCGAGCTCGTCGAAGTCCGGCCAGCGCGCGGGCAAGAAGACGAACTCGGAATAGGCGCACTGCCAGAGGAGGAAATTCGAGATCCGCTGCTCACCGCTGGTGCGGATGACGAGATCCGGATCGGGAATGCCGGCGGTGTCGAGATGGGCCGAGATGGTCGTCTCGTCGATCTCGGCGGGCGCCAGCGTCCCCGCGGCGACGGCCTCGGCGATCCGGCGCGCGGCACGGGCGATCTCGTTACGGGCGCCGTAGTTGAACGCGATGACGAGGGTCAGACCCGTGTTGGCGGCGGTCATCGTCTCCGCTTCGGCGAGGAGACGCACCAGATCGGGCTGGAGGCTGTCGCGTTCGCCGATGATCCGCACCTTCACGTTCGCCTGGTGCAGCTCGATCAGATCCTTGCGGATGAACAGGCGCAGCAGCGACAGGAGATAGGCCACCTCGTCCGGCGGCCGGCTCCAATTCTCGGACGAGAAGCTGAACAGGGTGAGAAAGCCGATGCCGCGCTCGCTCGCGCAGCGCACGCTGCGGCGCACCGCTTCGACGCCGCGGCGGTGGCCCTCGCGGCGCGGAAGCCCCCGCTCCTTCGCCCAGCGCCCGTTGCCGTCCATGATGATCGCGACGTGCCGCGGGGGAACAGGGCGCGAGGGCGTGCCGACGTCGGGCGTCGCCGCGCTCTGGATGGCCTCCGGCATCCGCGTCACCGCCATAGATCGAGCCTCTCCCAACCGCGCGCCCGCCATCCCGTCACCCCGGCGGTGCGCCATGCCATCTCGCGACGCTACGCCGCGCTCGGCCGGCGGTAAACGCTGAACCGGACCTCAGACCTGGCTGATTTCCTGTTCCTTGTGGGCGAGCATCTGGTCGACGTCGGTGATCGCCTCGTCGGTCAGCTTCTGGACGCGGTCCGAGAGCGAGCGGCTCTCGTCCTGGCCGACATCGCCGTCCTTCTCGAGCTTCTTGAGAAGCTCCATGCCGTCACGGCGCACGTGGCGGATCGAGACACGGGCCTGCTCGGCATATTTGTGAGCGACCTTGATGAGCTCCTGGCGGCGCTCGGCGTTGAGCTCCGGAATCGGGATGCGCATCACCTGACCCTCGACGATCGGGTTGAGGCCGAGGTTCGATTCGCGGATCGCCCGCTCGACCGCGCCGGCGGTCGAGCGATCCCACACCTGCACGGAGATCATCCGCGGCTCAGGCACGCTGATCGTCGCAAGCTGGTTGAGCGGCATCGTCGCGCCGTAGATGTCGACGGTGATCGGCTCGACCATGCTCGCCGAGGCGCGACCTGTGCGCAGGCCGGCAAGTTCGCTCTTGAGGACGCCGACGGCTCCCTGCATCCGCCGCTTCAGGTCGTCGAGATTGAGCGCGCTCGCCATGATATTCCTCTTAATCGTCTCGAAGGTCGGTCCCGTCCGCGGAAATCTGCGGCGTCAGTCGGCCACGACCGTGGCGCGGCCGCCCCCTTGCAGGACCTCGATGAATTCACCTTCTTCCTGGATCGAAAACACGATTACAGGAATGGCGTTGTCGCGAGCAAGAGCGATCGCCGCGGCGTCCATCACCGCGAGGCCGCGGGCCAGCACCTCCTGGTGGGTGATGCGGTCGTAGCGCACGGCATCCGGCTCAAGGCGCGGATCGGCGGAATAGATGCCGTCGACGTTGGTGCCCTTGAGGAGCGCGTCGCAGCCCATCTCGGCCGCGCGCAGGGCGGCGCCGGAATCGGTGGTGAAGAACGGATTGCCCGTGCCGCCGGCAAACAGGACGACGTGGCCCTGGGCCATATATTCGAGGGCGGCGCGCTGGGTGAAGGTCTCGCAGATCGCCGGAACGGCGACCGCCGACAGGACCCGCGCGGGCAGGCCGCGCCGGGCGAGCGCGTCATGAAGCGCGAGGCAGTTCATGACGGTGGCGAGCATGCCCATGTGGTCGCCGGCGACGCGGTTGGTGCCGCCGGCCGCAAGCCGGGCGCCGCGCACGAAATTGCCGCCGCCCACGACGACGCCGACTTCAGCGCCGAGCTTGACCGCCTGATCGATCTCGCCGGCGAGCCGGTCGATGACCTTGTTGTCGATGCCGAAGCCCTTGTCCCCCATCAGAGCCTCGCCGGAGAGCTTCAACAGAACGCGCTTCCAGCTCAATTTCGCAGACGAGGCATCGGGCACAGGCGGCATCGCAGTCTCTCGACGGGAGGGATCGGAGAAATTCGAGGGGATCGGGAGGCTCTCCTCCCGATCCCCGAGCGTTCAGTGGCCGGCCGCGGCCGCGACCTCGGCAGCGAAGTCCGAGGTCTCCTTCTCGATGCCCTCGCCGAGCGCGTAGCGCACGAAGCCGGTCACCTTGATCGGCGCGCCGGCGTCCTTGGCAACCGCCTCGACGGCCTGCTCGACGGTCTTATCGGGGTCGAGCACGAAGGCCTGCTTCAGGAGGGTGACCTCCTCGTAGAACTTGCGCATGCGGCCCTCGACCATCTTCTCGATGATGTTCTCGGGCTTGCCCGACTGGCGCGCCTGGTCGGCGTAGACCGCACGCTCGCGCGCGGCTTCCGCTTCGGGGATCTCCTCGGCGGTCAGCGCGAGCGGGCTCGTGGCGGCGACGTGCATCGCGACCTTGCGGCCGATCTCGGTGAGCACCGCCGGATCGGCGGAGGACTCGAGCGCGACGAGCACGCCGATCTTGCCGAGACCGTCGGCCGTGGCGCTGTGGACATAGGTCGCGACCACGCCCTGACCGACCTTGAGCGCGGTCGAGCGGCGCAGGTTCATGTTCTCGCCGATGGTGGCGATGGCTTCCTTCAGTTCGTCCTCGACCGAGTGACCCTTGCCCGGATAGGCGGCGCCGGCGGTCGCGTCGCGATCGCCGTCGACCGTCAGGGCCACGGCGGCAACGCTGGAAACGAGTTGCTGGAAGGCCGGATTGCGGGCCACGAAGTCGGTCTCGGAATTGAGCTCGACCACCGCGGCGACGGTGCCGCCGGCGGCGACGCCGACGAGGCCCTCGGCCGCCACGCGGCCGGCCTTCTTGGCGGCCTTGGACAGCCCCTTCTTACGCAGCCAATCGACCGCGGCCTCCATGTCGCCGCTGGTTTCGGTCAGGGCCGCCTTGCAGTCCATCATGCCCGCGCCGGTCTTCTCGCGGAGCTCCTTCACCATCTGCGCGGAAATGCTCATGGATCGCCTCGTTAACTTTCGTGTCAGCGTGTTCGGGACCCGCGTCGCGGCCTGTCGCCGGACGGCTCCCGCCGGAAACCTGCCGGGCTCTCCCGACAGCGGAATGACGCTCTCCGCCGTCGTCGAAAACCGGCGCGGTGTTCGGCCACCGCGCAACCAACGCCTCGCTGACGCAGGCCGCTGCGGGTGCCGTCTCGATCCCCTCCCCGTGCACCGACCTCGTGTCGGGTCCGGCAGCGGCGAGGCAAATCGAGGTCGCACGCAAGCGCGCCGCGGCGTCGAGCCGGGCGCGCTCTTCATGCGCGAATCAAATCGGAAAGTCGAGCCCGGAGGACGAGGCCCTCCGGGACGGAGCCTCAGCCGGCGACGACCTCGGCTTCCTCAGCCGGCACTTCGTCGAGAGCCGGCTCTTCGATGATCTCTTCCAACTCGCCGACATCGACGCCGAGCGAGCCCTGGGCGCGCAGCAGGCCGTCGATCGCGGCGCGGGCGATCAGATCGCAATAGAGGGTGATCGCGCGGCCGGCGTCGTCGTTGCCGGGCACCGGATAGGTGATGCCGTCCGGATCGCAGTTCGAATCGAGGATCGCGACGACCGGAATGCCGAGGCGGCGCGCCTCCTCGACCGCGATCTTCTCGCGGTTGGTGTCGATCACGAAGATGAGGTCGGGAACGCCGCCCATCTCCTTGATGCCGCCGAGGTTGCGCTCGAGCTTCTCGCGCTCACGCGAGAGGTTCAGGCGCTCCTTCTTGGTCAGGCCTTGCTGATCACCGGAGAGCAGCTCCTCGAGCTTGCGCAGGCGGGCGATCGACAGCGAGATCGTCTTCCAGTTGGTCAGCATGCCGCCAAGCCAACGGGCGTTGACGAAATACTGGGCCGAACGGCGAGCCGAATCCGCCACCGCTTCCTGGGCCTGGCGCTTGGTGCCGACGAGCAGCACGCGACCGCCGTTCGCCACCGTGTCGCTGACGGCCTTAAGGGCCTGGTGCAGCATCGGCACGCTCTGGGCGAGGTCGATGATGTGAACGTTGTTGCGGACCCCGAACAGGAAGGGGGCCATCTTCGGGTTCCAGCGGTGGGTCTGGTGGCCGAAGTGCACGCCGGCTTCGAGGAGCTGGCGCATAGTGAAATCGGGCAGAGCCATGGCTCTGTTACTCCTTTTCCGGTTGGCCTCCGCGGGATTGGCTCGCTCAGGAGCACCGGAGGGCGGACGGCCAATCGGCCGCGCAACCCGGTCCCGCGTGTGGAATGGCGGTGTCTATAGGGGGAGACGCCGCAGAACGCAAGGCGGGCCGGCCATCCGTCAAGGATTTCCGCCCCGCCTTCAGATAGGAATTCAGCGAGCGTCGCGCCAGCCCCGGGACGAGGCCGGTACCGTGGCCGCAAGCGCGGACCGGGAACGTCGTCCCCGGCCGGATCGCGGTTCTTACTTCAGCGTGATGGTGACGCCGCTGCCGCCGGCGGTCAGGGACAGGCCCTGCTGCTTGGTGTGCAGGCGGATCGAGACGCCCTTGTCGTTGCGCAGCAGGATCTCGCCGCTGCCCTTGCTGCCGGCCGAGGCGCCCGTCGTCAGGGTTCCGTAGAGGCCGGAGAAGTCCTTGATGTTGTGCAGGTCATAGACGGTGCCAACCGCCTCGACGCTGGAATAGCCGACGGTGCCGAGACCGAGGCCGCCGATCGAGAACGGATAGGTGAGATCGCCGTACTTGAGCTTGCCGCCGCCGACCTGGCCGCTGAGGATGAAGCCGAACTGGGTCTGATCGATGGAGATGGTGCCCGAGGGCTTCATCGCCGGCTCGGCGGCCTGCACGGCAACCGCGCCGATGGCCATGGTGCCGGCGACGAGCGAGGCGAGCACGAGCCGACGGCTCGGGGCGGCGGTGGACAAACGGGAGAACACTTTCATGCTCGACATCCTTCTTTGAGGGCTGCGCTTGCATGAACGCCACAGAGTGTTATGCGTTGCAACCCGACGGGGCGGTTAGCTCAGCTGGTTAGAGCATCTGGTTTACACCCAGAGGGTCGGGGGTTCGAATCCCTCACCGCCCACCAGCGTCCTCTCTTCTAGCGCTGCGCTTCGCGAATATCCTCCCCGACGTGCGCGATGGGGCGGAGCGTCGCATCGCGCACACGGCCGGACGCGCGCGCCCCTTTTTGACCGAATGCAGGTTCCGAAAACAAAAGACCCCGCGTGCCGGCGGCGCTGCGGGGTCTTGTCTCAAGGCCGGCGCCCTCGGGGCGCCCCCCCGAAGGACGTCAGCTATTGACGGCGTCCTTCAGGGGCTTGCCGGCGCGGAACTTCGGAATGTTCGCAGCCGGAATCTCGATGGAGTTGCCGGTGCGCGGATCGCGGCCGCTGGAGGCGGCGCGGTGGCTCACGGCGAACGAACCGAAGCCGACGATACGAACCTCTTCGCCCTTCTTCAGGGAATCGACGATCGCTTCGAAGGTGGCATCGACCGCCTTCTGAGCATCCGTCTTGGTCAGGCCCGCCGCCTCAGCCACGGCCGAGGTCAGTTCGGCCTTGCTGATCCGATTCGCTTTGACCTTCGTCATTCCATCACCTTTGTTTTCGTTCGCGGAAGTTGCAAACCGACGGCGCCCGCCACCTTTTGGCGGCCGGGCGATGCGCCGCCGATCTTCGTGCGCGGATTTTTTGGCGAACGCAAGTAAGAAAGCCGCGGAAATCCTAGATTTCCGCGGCTTTCCAGCCCAAATCGGGGGACGATCGCAACCGTCAGTGGGCGGTGATGCCCGCCGCGTCCTCGTCGGCCGTCGCGGGCCGGCGCTCGGCCGCCGCATCGGGTTCCCAGGTGATCGCCTGCGGCACCCGGACCAGCGCCCGAGCCACCACATCGTCCATCCGCGCGACAGGAACGATCTCGAGACCGCTCTTAACGTTGTCCGGAATCTCCGCCAGATCCTTGGCGTTTTCCTCCGGGATGAGCACGGTCTTGAGGCCGCCGCGCAGTGCCGCGAGCAGTTTCTCCTTGAGGCCGCCGATCGGCAGCACCCGGCCGCGCAGGGTGATCTCGCCGGTCATGGCGATGTCGCTCCGGACCGGGATCCCGGTCATCACGGAGATGACCGCGGTCGCCATCGCGATGCCGGCGGACGGACCGTCCTTCGGCGTCGCGCCTTCCGGCACGTGGACGTGGATGTCGCGCCGGTCGAACAGCGGCGGCTCTATGCCGAAATCGACGGCCCGCGAGCGGACATAGGAGGCCGCTGCCGAGATCGATTCCTTCATCACGTCGCGCAGGTTGCCGGTGACCGTCATCTTGCCCTTGCCGGGCATCATGACGCCTTCGATGGTGAGCAGTTCGCCCCCCACCTCGGTCCACGCCAGACCCGTGACGACGCCGACCTGATCCTCCTCCTCCGCCTCGCCGAAGCGATAGCGCGGCACACCGAGGAAATCCTCGAGATTGGCGGCGGTGACCTTGACGGACTTCACCGGCTTGGCGGTGGCACCCGCCTTCTTGCTGGCCTTCAGCTTCGCCCCGCCGACGATGTCGCGCACCGCCTTACGGGCGAGCGTCGCGAGCTCGCGCTCCAGGTTGCGGACGCCCGCCTCCCGCGTATAGCGGCGGATGACGGTGCGCAGCGCCTCGTCGTCGACCGAGAACTCCTTGGGCGCCAGCCCGTGGTCGCGCTCGGCCTTCGGCAACAGGTGCTTGCGGGCGATCTCGACCTTCTCGTCCTCGGTGTAGCCGGCGATGCGGATGATCTCCATCCGATCCATCAGCGGCGCGGGGATGTTCAAGGTGTTCGCCGTCGTCACGAACATCACGTTCGAGAGGTCGTACTCGACCTCCAGATAGTGGTCCATGAACGCCTGGTTCTGCTCGGGATCGAGCACCTCGAGCAGCGCCGACGACGGATCGCCGCGGAAGTCCATGCCCATCTTGTCGATCTCGTCGAGCAGGAAGAGCGGGTTTGACTTCTTCGCCTTGCGCATCGACTGGATGACCTTGCCGGGCATCGAGCCGATATAGGTGCGCCGGTGACCGCGGATCTCCGCCTCGTCGCGCACGCCGCCGAGCGACATGCGGACGAACTCGCGGCCGGTGGCCTTGGCGATCGACTTGCCGAGCGAGGTCTTGCCGACGCCCGGGGGGCCGACGAGGCACAGGATCGGACCCTTCAGCTTGTTCGCGCGGCTCTGCACCGCGAGATATTCGATGATCCGCTCCTTGACCTTGTCGAGGCCGTAATGATCGGAGTCGAGAACCTCCTCGGCATAGCCGAGATCGTTCTTCACGCGGGAGCGCTTGCCCCACGGGATGCCGAGCAGCCAGTCGAGATAATTGCGCACGACGGTGGCTTCGGCGGACATCGGAGACATCTGCCGGAGCTTCTTGACCTCGGCGAGCGCGCGCTCGCGGGCTTCCTTGGTGAGCTTGGTCTTGCGGATGCGGCCTTCGAGCTCGGCGACTTCGTCCTTGCCCTCCTCGCCGTCGCCCAGCTCCTTCTGGATCGCCTTCATCTGCTCGTTGAGGTAGTACTCGCGCTGGGTCTTCTCCATCTGGCGCTTGACGCGCGAGCGGATGCGCTTCTCCACCTGCAGGACGGAGATTTCGCTCTCCATCATGCCGAGCACCTTCTCGAGCCGCTCGGACACCGAGGGCGTGGCGAGGATCGCCTGCTTCTCGGTGATCTTGACGGCGAGGTGCGAGGCGACGGTGTCGGCGAGCTTGGAATAATCCTCGATCTGACCGACCGCGCCGACGACGTCCGGCGAGACCTTCTTGTTGAGCTTGACGTAGTTGTCGAACTCCGAGATGACCGAACGCGCCAGCGCCTCGACCTCGACGGGATCGTCGACGCCGTCCGGCACCAGAGTGATCTCGGCCTCATAGAGATCGGAACGGTCGCTGAAGCGTACGATCTCGGCGCGCGAGCCGCCCTCGACGAGCACCTTTACGGTACCGTCCGGCAGCTTGAGGAGCTGCAGCACGGTCGCCATGGTGCCGACGGTGAAGATCGCGCTCGGCTCGGGATCGTCGTCGGTGGCGTTCTGCTGGGTCGCGAGCAGGATCTGCTTGTCGTTCCGCATCACCTCCTCGAGGGCGCGGATCGACTTCTCGCGGCCAACGAAGAGCGGCACGATCATGTGCGGGAAGACGACGATGTCGCGCAGCGGCAGAACCGGCACCACTTCGGTGCCGCCCGCGCCCGCCTGTCGCTTTTCGGTCGAGGTCATAGGACCGTCCTTTTCTGAACCGTGACCGGTTCGCCCCATCAGGAAGCAAGCACGAACCGGGCCATCGGACCACCGGGGAATTGTGAGTTGCGAACGAAGCAGCAGGAAGGCGGGAACGAGACGGAAGGAAGCCAAACCGAACGTGGCCGAAGAGCCGCTTTGCCGCGGTCTCCCGCAGCACCCGGACTTTCGGAGTGGCATGCTGCAGAAGACCGAACCGGGGTCATGTGCGATTAGGTGGCGCCCACCCCCTTGGGTGTCAAGGAGCGGGGACCACGGCGGCGACCTTGTCCACCGCGGGGCTCGGCCGCGGGCGGCGGCTCCGGCCCGGCTGCGCAGCGTTCGAGACCTGGGGCTCGGCGGCAAGCGCGGCCCCTGAACTCGGGGCGGCGGCGACACGAACGGCGCTCCAAGCCGCGGTGACGCCGTGAGGGGTCCCGTGACCGTCCGGCAGCCATGGCGCGCCGAGAGTCGTCGCCGCCGAGCCGCCGACCGACGCGGCCGCCGACACACTTCGCGCGAAGCCCACGTCCCTCTCCGTCGTCATTGCCGGCCTCGTGCCGGCAACCCAGGGCCTGGTGACGCAGGCGGGCCGGCACGCGCCGAGAGGCACAATTGCAACGGATGCTGCTGCAACGGATGCTGCGGCGCCTCCGCGTCTATTCCCCTCCGCTCTCCTAGCCAGCCACAATCCCCCCGGCGCACGCCGAGCCCCGGACCGCGGTCCAAACAGAAAGACCCCGCGCCGGGGGTCGGCAGCGGGGTCCATCTGGTTGGGCTCTCGAGGTTGAAGCGTCGGCGGCTTCGCTCCTCAGTGTGCGCAGGGGCACGGGTGGAGCGGCACGGTCCTGAACGCCGGATCAGCCCAGATCAAGATCAAGATTGATCTTTATTCCGTTCACCTTCCTTGTCACGGTTTATGAAACCGCGTCTTCGAAAACGATCCTCCGTTCCAAAGCAGCGAGAAGGATGAAGAGGGTTCAGATAGTCTAATTTTCAGAAGTTCCGTCGACCGGCTCAGCGTCACTCGCTTCCGCCTGACGGGTTCATTTGCTCCGGTGGAGTCATTTTCATAGACCTCCTTCCGTTCGACTACGGTTCCAGCATGCCACGCTTTAGCCGGCTGTCAAGCGCCGGCTAAGCATTGTGATGCGTTTCGAAAGCCACGCGAAGGCTTCCCCAGACCGCCCGACCTCGCGAAACGGGACACCGGCCGCGCCCCTCCCGCCAAAGCCCACCCCGCGCGGCCTCACAAACGAAACGGGGCGCCCGAAGGCGCCCCGTCGAAAGGCCGAGACCGAGAGCCGCGGCTCAGGACGAGTAGTACATGTCGTACTCGACCGGGTGCGGGGTCAGCTCGTACTTCATGTTCTCTTCCATCTTCAGCTCGATGTAGGCATCGATCTGATCGTCGTCGAACACGCCGCCGGCCTTGAGGAACTCGCGGTCGGCGTTGAGCGAGGCGAGCGCCTCGCGCAGCGAACCGGCCACCGTCGGGATCTGCTTCAGCTCTTCCGGCGGCAGGTCGTAGAGGTTCTTGTCCATCGGCTCGCCCGGATGGATCTTGTTCTTGATGCCATCGAGGCCGGCCATCAGCATCGCCGAGAAGCCGAGATAGGGGTTCGCCAGCGGATCGGGGAAGCGGATCTCCATGCGCTTCGCCTTCGGCGAGGTGGCGAACGGGATGCGGCAGGAGGCCGAGCGGTTGCGGGCCGAATAGGCGAGCAGCACCGGAGCCTCGTAGCCCGGGACGAGACGCTTGTAGGAGTTCGTCGTCGGGTTGGTGAAGGCGTTGATCGCCTTGGCGTGCTTCAGGATGCCGCCGATATAGAACAGGCAGGTCTCCGAGAGGTCGGCGTAGAGGTTGCCGGCGAACACCGGCTTGCCGTCCTTCCAGATCGACTGGTGGCAGTGCATGCCCGAGCCGTTGTCACCGAAGATCGGCTTCGGCATGAAGGTCGCGGTCTTGCCGTAGGCATTGGCGACCTGATGCACGACGTACTTGTAGAGCTGCACGTTGTCGGCGCTCTTCACGAGCTTGGCGAACTTGATGCCGAGTTCGTGCTGGGCCGAGGCGACCTCATGGTGATGCTTCTCGACGGTGACGCCGAACTCACCGAGGACCGAGAGCATCTCGGAACGCAGGTCCTGCGCGGAATCAACCGGCGGAACCGGGAAGTAGCCGCCCTTGGTGCGGGTGCGGTGACCGAGGTTGCCGGTCTCGTACTCGGTGTAGGTGTTGGACGGCAGCTCGGTCGAGTCGACCAGGTAGCCCGTGTTGAACGGGGTCGCCGAGAAGCGGACGTCGTCGAACACGAAGAATTCCGGCTCCGGGCCGAAATAGACGGTGTCGCCCACGCCGCTGGCCTTCACGTAGGCCTCGGCCTTCTTGGCCGTGCCGCGCGGATCGCGGTTGTAGAGCTCGCCCGAGATCGGATCGACGATGTCGCAGAAGATCGCGAGCGTGGACTGAGCGAAGAACGGATCGATCTGCGCGGTCTCGGCGTCGAGGATCAGCGTCATGTCGGATTCGTTGATCGCCTTCCAGCCGGCGATCGACGAGCCGTCGAACGCCACGCCGTCGGCGAACATGTCGTCGTTCACCTCACGGGAATCCATCGTGAGATGCTGCATCTTGCCGCGCGGATCGGTGAAACGCAGGTCGACAAATTTGATGTCCTGATCCTTGATCTGCTTCAGGACGTCATTCGCGGTGCTCATCGCGTTCTTTCCTTGGGAAACGGCCGCCCGTGCGGCCTATCGGGAAAATCGTTCGGGTTGGTGGAAGCGACGGGGGTCGGATCGGGGTCGAGGCGGGGAGGAAATCAGATCGCGTCGTTGCCGGTCTCGCCGGTGCGGATGCGGATCGCCTCCTCGACATTCGACACGAAGATCTTCCCGTCGCCGATGCGGCCCGTGGCCGCTGCGTTGCGAATGGCCTCGATGGCCTTCTCGACCATCTCGTCGCCGATCACGACCTCGACCTTCACCTTGGGCAAAAAGTCGACGACATATTCCGCGCCGCGATAGAGTTCGGTGTGGCCCTTCTGACGGCCAAAGCCCTTCGCCTCGGTTACCGTGATGCCCTGGAGCCCGACCTCCTGCAGCGCCTCCTTCACCTCGTCGAGCTTGAAGGGTTTAATGATCGCCTCGATCTTCTTCATCGCCTCCTCGCGCAGCAAACGGATCCGTCGGCGGGATCGCCGACAATCCGCTCAAATCGGCGGATGCCACGCTCACATGCATGGGTCGTGCCAGCCCGGGGAGGCCCCGATGCGAAATCACGGCGAGACCCAGCCCTGCCATAGGGCACGCGCGGGCGACGACGACCGACTCCTTTTGGGGCGAGATGGCGCACGAACGAGCAAAGCGCACCGGGTGCGACTCTGTCATGCACGCTATTCGATGATAATTTAGGCATATTGATTACAAGGTAGGCATTCCGATGCATGAGCTTCTCACGCCCGAGGAAATGGGCCGCGCCGACCGCCTCACGATCGAAAGCGGCATCCCGGGATTCGCCCTCATGGAGGCGGCGGGCTACGCCGTCGCCGACGCCGTCGCCAACCGAATTCCCCTCGGTCGCCGGGTGCTCGTGCTCGCCGGGCCGGGCAACAACGGCGGCGACGGCTTCGTCGCCGCCCGGGTGCTCGCCGACCGCGGCTACCGCGTCCGGCTGATGCTGCTCGGCACGCGTGAGGTGCTGAAAGGCGATGCCGCGATCGCCGCCGGCGGCTGGCGCGGCGCCGTCGAGCCGGCCTCACCCGACGGGGTCCGCGACGCGGATGTCATCGTCGACGCCTTGTTCGGTGCCGGCCTCGACCGCCCGCTCGGCGGCATAGCGGCCTCCCTCGTCGATGCCGCCAATGCAAGCGGCGCTCTGATCGTCGCCGTGGACCTGCCCTCCGGCATCAGCGGCAAGACCGGCGCGATCCTCGGCACCGCCATCGCGGCCGCGATCACCATCACCTTCTTCCGGCGTAAGCCGGGCCACCTGCTCTACCCCGGCCGCGCCCATTGCGGCCGCGTCCGCGCCGTCGAGATCGGCATCTCCGACGACGTGCTCGCCGCGATCGGCCCGTCCGCCTTCGCCAATGCCCCCGCACTGTGGCGCGCCCATTGGTCGGCACCGCGGGCGGACGGCCACAAATATGATCGGGGCCATGCCGTCGTGGTGTCAGGCCCCGCCCACGCGACAGGTGCGGCGCGCCTCGCCGCCGGGGCGGCGCTCCGGGTCGGGGCCGGCCTCGTCACTGTCGCCGCGCCGCCCGACGCCGTGGCGATCAACGCCGCCCACCTCACCGCCGTGATGGTGCGCGGCTTCGAAGGTGCGGCGGGGCTCGACTCCTTCCTGGCCGACCGGCGCTTCAACAGCGTCGTCATCGGCCCCGGCCTCGGCGCCGATGCGGACACCCGGGCGCTCGTCGCCACGGTGCTCGCCGGCGAGCGCGGCGTCGTGCTCGACGCCGACGCACTGACCGCGCACCGCGACGACCCGGCCGCCCTGTTCGCCCGCATCGCCGGCCGTCTGCGCGCCACGGTGATGACGCCCCACGCCGGCGAGTTCGCCCGCCTCTTTCCCGACCTCGCCGCCGATCCCGCCCTGCCGAAGACGGACCGCGCCCGCATGGCCGCCGCCCGCTCCGGCGCGGTGATCGTGCTGAAGGGCGCCGATACCGTCGTCGCCGCCCCCGACGGCCGGCTCGCCATCAACGAGAACGCCCCGCCCTGGCTCGCGACCGCCGGCTCGGGCGACGTCCTGTCGGGTCTCATCGGCGGCCTCGTCGCGCAAGGCATGCCCGCGTTCGAGGCGGCGGCGATGGCGGTCTGGGTCCACGGCGCCGCGGGGGACGCGGTCGGGCCTGGTCTCATCGCCGAGGATCTCGCCCCGGCGGTGCGCGGCGTCATCGCCAAACTGGTCGCCGACACGGCGTGAGCGCGGGCGCCATTTTCGCTTCCGGGTCGCCACCGCCGATGATATAGAATGCCGCGCCCCGGCTGGCGCCGGCGGGCTCGTCCGCGCTTGGCGCGAGGCGCCGCCGGCGGGGGGCCATCGCGGGCGTGGTGGAATTGGTAGACACGCTGGATTTAGGTTCCAGTGGCGCAAGCTTTGGGGGTTCGAGTCCCTCCGCCCGCACCAGGTTCGCGGCCGAGAGACGGCCGAAGACCCGGCGCCGAAGACACGGGCCATCGTCCGCTTCGGTCCACGTTGGACGCCCGCGCACGGCGGCAGACGGGGACACCGAAGACGAGACGAGCCTTGCGTTGCCGCGCGCGGGGCGTTATCGCCGCGTCGCATTCCCGAACAGTGCACGAGAAGAATACGGATCCATGAACGTCACCGAGACCCTGTCCGACGGCCTGAAGCGCGAGCTCGATGTCGTCATCCCGGCCGCCGACATCGCGGCCAAGCTCGACGCCTATCTCGCAGACCTGAAAGATCGGGTGCGCATCAACGGCTTCCGTCCCGGCAAGGTGCCGACCGGCCACCTGCGCCGCATGTACGGTCGCACCGCGATGGGCGAGATCATCAACGACTTGGTGACCGAGAGCGTGCGCCAGGCGGTCGCGGACCGCGGCGACAAGCCCGCGCTGCAGCCGGCCGTCGACATCGACGAGAGCAAAGTCGAGGCGATCGTCAACGGTGAGGCCGATCTCAGCTTCACGATGCGCTACGAGGTGCTGCCGGAAATCACCGTCGGCGACCTTCGTTCCATCGCGATCGAGCGTCCCGTCGCCGAGGTGTCGGACGAAGAGGTCGACGGCGAACTCCAGAAGATCGCCGAAAGCGTCCGCCCGTTCGAGGCGAAGGACGGCCCGGCCGCCGACGGCGACCAGATCACCATCGACTTCGTCGGGTCCGTGGACGGCGTGCCCTTCGAGGGCGGCAGCGCCGAGGGCGTCGATCTCGTGATCGGCTCCAACCGCTTCATACCGGGCTTCGAGCCGCAGCTCGTCGGCGCCAAGGCCGGCGACGACACCAAGGTCACCGTGACCTTCCCCGAGGATTACCCGGTCGACACCCTCGCCGGTAAGGAAGCCGTGTTCGACGTCAAGGTGCAGGCGGTCGCCGCTCCCGGCACCGTCGCGATCGACGACGACCTCGCGTCCAAGGTCGGCCTCGCCTCGCTCGACGCCCTGAAGGACGCCGTCCGCAGCCAGCTCGCCGCACGCTACCAGGGTGCCAGCCGGCAGAAGGTGAAGCGCGCCCTCCTCGACGCACTCGACGAGATGCACCACTTCGTCGTGCCCGAGCTCCTGCTTGAGACCGAGTTCGACGGCATCTGGCGCCAGCTCACCACCGACATGGAGCGCTCGGGCCGGACCTTCGCCGACGAAGAGACGACCGAGGAAGAGTCCAAGGCCGAGTACCGCAAGATTGCCGAGCGCCGCGTCCGCCTCGGCCTCCTGTTGTCGCACATCGGCGAGTCGAACAGCCTCGAAGTTACCGACGAGGAAGTGCAGCGCGCCCTGCAGCGCGAAATGATGCGCTTCCCCGGCCAGGAGCGCGAGGTCATCGACTATTACCGCAAGAACCCGCAGGCGCTCGCCGCCGTGCGTGCGCCGATCTACGAGGACAAGGTCGTGGACTATGTCCTCGAGCTCGCGACCGTCACCGATAAGACGGTGAGCAAGGAAGAGCTGCTCGCCGATCCGGAAGAGACGGAAGCCGAAGCCGCCTGATTTTCGGGCACGGCCGCAATCCGACCGGGCGGGGCCTTGCGGCTCCGCCCGGTTTCGCATTTCCGGTGGGCGCCGTTCCGAAGCTTGCGGCACCACGGAGAGGTGGTCTTCCGGTGCCGCAATCATTGTCCTATATGACGGACGAGCGGCAGTTCGGGCCGCGAGCGTTCCCGGTCGGGGGGAACGGGCCGGTTGATCCAACCGGCAGGCGTCCTCGGCCGCAGCGGTTGCCAGGAATTAAGGACGTCCCATGAGAGATCCCATCGACACCTACATGAGCACGCTCGTGCCGATGGTGGTCGAACAGACGAGTCGGGGCGAGCGCGCCTACGACATCTTCTCGCGCCTTTTGAAGGAGCGGATCATCTTCGTGACCGGTCCGATCGAGGACACGGTGGCGACGCTGGTTTCGGCGCAGCTCCTGTTCCTCGAGGCGGAAAATCCGACCAAGGAAATCGCGCTCTACATCAATTCGCCGGGCGGCCTGGTGACGTCCGGCCTCGCGATCTACGACACCATGCGCTTCATCCGGCCGGCGGTCTCGACGCTGTGCATCGGTCAGGCGGCGTCGATGGGCTCGCTCCTGCTCGCCGCCGGCGAGAAGGGCATGCGCTTTGCGCTGCCGAACGCGCGCATCATGGTCCACCAGCCGTCGGGCGGTTTCCGCGGCCAGGCGGCGGACATCATGCTGCACGCCCAGGAGATTCTGGCGCTGAAGCGCCGTCTCAACGAGATCTACCATCGCCACACCGGGCAGGACCTCAACGCCATCGAAGCCGCGCTCGAGCGCGACAACTTCATGACGCCCGAGGTTGCCCAGTCGTTCGGCCTGATCGACCGCGTGCTGCAGGATCGCAGTTCGCTCGAGGCGGTCGCCCCGGCGGCCTGAGCGGACGGCCGGGCACCGGCTGCGGCCTTTGCCGCAGAACGGTCCAAGTCGGCAGCGAATTTCAGTCGGTGGTCGGCTCCGGTGGTCGGAATCGGCCCGAGCGGGGCCTACAGGCCGGCGAAGGTTTCGCCGGGTAAAGTTCGCCGGCTCGCTTGTATCGCTTCGAATCGCGTGCTTGCATTGCGTTCGAGGCTGGGATTCGACGTTGTCCCGCTCCCGGGCGGGGCGGACTCGGGCGATGGCGTCGCAGGGGACGCAGTCGCAATCGGGGGCGTGTCGCGCTCAGAAGGAGCGGGGCCGTCTCGAGACCGGAGGTGTCGGGCGCGGTCCGGCGGCTGCCGGGCACGAGGATGAAAGTATGAGCAAGGTCAGCGGCAGCGACACCAAGAACACCCTCTACTGCTCCTTCTGCGGAAAGAGCCAGCATGAGGTGCGCAAGCTGATCGCCGGTCCGACGGTGTTCATCTGCGACGAGTGCGTCGAACTCTGCATGGACATCATCCGCGAGGAGAACAAGTCCTCGCTGGTGAAGTCGGGCGACGGCATCCCGAGCCCCTCCGAGATCCGCAAGGTGCTCGACGATTACGTGATCGGCCAGGACCAGGCGAAAAAGGTGCTGTCGGTCGCCGTCCACAACCACTACAAGCGCCTCAACCACGCCAGCAAGAACAACGACGTCGAGCTGTCGAAGTCGAACATCCTGCTGATCGGCCCGACCGGCTGCGGCAAGACGCTGCTCGCGCAGACGCTCGCCCGCATCCTCGACGTGCCGTTCACCATGGCCGACGCGACGACCCTGACCGAGGCCGGCTATGTCGGCGAGGACGTCGAGAACATCATCCTGAAGCTGCTCCAGTCGGCCGACTACAACGTCGAGCGGGCGCAGCGCGGCATCGTCTACATCGACGAGGTCGACAAGATTTCGCGCAAGTCGGACAACCCCTCGATCACCCGCGACGTGTCGGGCGAAGGCGTCCAGCAGGCGCTTCTGAAGATCATGGAAGGCACGGTGGCGAGCGTGCCCCCGCAGGGCGGCCGCAAGCATCCCCAGCAGGAATTCCTGCAGGTCGATACCACCAACATCCTCTTCATCTGCGGCGGCGCGTTCGCCGGCCTCGAGAAGATCATCTCCGACCGCGGCCGCAAGACCTCGATCGGCTTCAAGGCCCGCGTGCTCGCTCCGGAAGATCGCCGCACCGGCGAACTCTTCCGCGAGGTGGAGCCGGAGGATCTGCTGAAGTTCGGGCTGATCCCCGAATTCGTCGGCCGTCTCCCGGTGATCGCGACGCTCGAGGATCTCGACGAGCCGGCGCTGGTGCGCATCCTCTCCGAGCCGAAGAACGCGCTGGTGAAGCAATATCACCGCCTGTTCGAGATGGAGGGGGTCAGCCTCAGCTTCCACGAGGACGCCCTCGGCGCCATCGCGCGGCGCGCCATCGAGCGCAAGACCGGCGCCCGCGGCCTGCGTTCGATCATGGAGCAGATCCTGCTCGACACCATGTACGAGCTGCCGGGCCTCGAAGGGGTCAAGGAAGTTGTGATCTCGCCCGAGGTCGTCGACGGCAAGGCGCGCCCGCTCTACATCTATGCGGACCGCGCCCCGGCGATGGCGGCGACGTCCGCCTGAGCGCACGCTTCATCGGCCTCGGCCACGTCTACCGATCCCCCGGCCGCCCGCCGGGGGATTTTTCGTTCCGCCGCACCGCGCCCCGTGGAAACGGCGCCCTTCCACCCAAGCGGCGGTTCTCCTAACCCTTCCCGCGAACGTCCCCACGGCGGCGCAAGCCACCCCGGCCCCCTCCCCGCCGTGCTCCAACAGAGAAAAAAGGCCTCGATCATGGGTCTCCGTCTCCTCGTCGCCGAGGGCAATGTCGAAAGCCACCGCGAGCGGGTCCGCGCGCTGACCGGACGCACGCCGTCCCAAGGCTATGCGGACGTGCTGCGCAAGCTCGCGCCGGATGCGACGGTCGACATCGTCTTCCCCGCCGATCCCGGCGCCAACATCCCCGGCGCGGGGCTCGAGTCCTATGACGGTATCGCGATCACCGGCTCGGCGCTGAACGTCTACAAGCCGGACGACGCCTGCACCTCGCAGATCGAGTTCGCCCGCGCGGTCTTCGCCGCGAAGGTGCCGTTCTTCGGCTCGTGCTGGGGGCTGCAGGTCGCGACCGTGGCCGCCGGCGGCAGCGTACGCGCGAACCCGAAGGGCCGCGAGGTCGGCATCGCCCGCGCCATCCGCCTCACCGAGGCCGGACGCGGCCACGGCCTGCACGACGGCCGCCCGGAGACGTTCGACGCTCCGTGCGTCCACATGGACGAGGTCGAGACCCTGGCGGAGGGGATGGTGGTGACGGCGACGAACGCCGTCTCGGACGTCCAGGCGGCCGAGATCACCTATGACGGCGGCACGTTCTGGGGTGTCCAATATCACCCGGAATACGACCTGACCGACATCGCGGGCGTGCTCGACCGCTACCGGCCGATCCTCCTCGGCGAGGGCTATCTCCACGACGAGGGGCTGCTCGACCGCATGATCGCGGATTACCGGACGCTCGCCGCCGACCCGTCGCGCCGCGACATCGCCTGGCCGTGGGGTCTCGACCGGATGATCACCGACGAGGCGGAGCGCCTCGCCGAGATCCGCAACTGGATCGAGCTCCGGGTTCGCCCGGTCGCCGCGGAGCGCGTCCGCGGCGCCTGAGAAGGCCGTCAGGCGACGAGGAGCTTCAGCGCCTCGGCATGGAGCTCGGGCGAGCCCGCCGCCACGATGCGGCCGCCATTGTGGGCCGGGCCGCCGTCCCAGGTGGTCACGACGCCGCCGGCGCCTTCGATGATCGGCACCAAGCCGGCGATGTCGTAGGGTTGCAGGCCGGCTTCGACGACGATGTCGACGTTGCCGGCCGCCACCATCGCGTAGGCGTAGCAATCGCCGCCGAAGCGGACGTCGCGCGCCGCGCCCGCCACCCGCTCGAACGCCTCCAGATCGCCGGTGCTCGCCTTGAAGAGGCGCGGCGAGGTCGACATCATCAGCGCCTCGGAGAGCGGGCGTCCCTTACGCGAATGCAGGGTGTGGGTGGAGCCGTCCTTGTGGAAGTGCGCGCTGCCGCCGTCGCCGACGAAGAGTTCGCCGGTATAGGGCTGCGCCATCATGCCGAGCGTCGGCTTGCCGTGCGAGACGAGGCCGACGAGAACGCCCCACAGCGGCAGACCGGCGAGGAAAGCGCGCGTGCCGTCGATCGGATCGATGATCCAGACATGGTCGGCGTCGGCGCGCTCGATGCCGAACTCCTCGCCGTAGATGCCGTCCTCCGGAAAGGCCGCGGCGATCATCGCCCGAATCGTCTGTTCCGCCCCGCGGTCCGCCACTGTGACGGGATCGTAGGCGCCGTGCCCCGCCTTGTTGTCGGCGGCGAGCGCCGACCGGAAGTGCGGCAGGATCACGGTCCCCGCGGCGTCGGCGAGACGGGTGAGGAAGGCGAAATTGCGCGCGGTCATCGAAACCTCATCAGACGAAAATCCGTCGGCGCGCCCCTGCGTCCGCCGGTCGGGCCGGCGCGATGGCGCCAGCAGGCCTCTTTTACAGCCCTGCGGTTCGCAGACCTTGCGCCCGCGCACGAACGACGCTTTGCCGCACCCCGCGAGAGCGGGCGCTCAGATCGACTGATCGACCCAGGGCACCAGTTCGTTCAGGACCTGCTGGAGCGCCGCGTTGAGCGCCTTGACGGCCGCCGGCGCCGTGTCGCTCGAGGTGGGCACCTCGGCACGGAACACCCGGCTCGCGACCACCCGGCCGTTGGCGTCGTTCAGGATCTTCACCGAAAGCTCGACGACGCCGCGAGAGTGGGCACCGCTGACCAGCTCGAAATCCCGGATCTCGATCGGGATCTGATAGTTGATGAGAAGCCCCTCGCCGGGGAAGCCGACGGCATGGATGCGGCCGGAGCGTTCGAACGATTCGACGACGCGCGATTGCAGCACGTTCGGCAGTTGGTCCGCCCACAGCACGTTCGGATAATAGGAGATCGCCGCCGCGCCCGACTTCACCGCGATCGAATCGGTCGCGAGCGCGCGCAGGGCGCGCGGCGCGGGCACGAGGACCTGGGCGCTGCTCGCCTTGTGGTTCGCCGGCGCCGGCACGCTGGCGACGGCGGAGAGGTCGTAGAGCGCCTTGGTGCCGGTCGAGGCGCAGGCTGCCATCAGGCCGACGAGCGCCACCGCCGCCGCGGCGCGGAGGGTGCGCGCGAGCGTCCCCTGCCCTGCGGTCCAAGCCGCTCCCGTTCGAGCTTCCGTCATCATCCGGCCGCCTCTCGATTTCAGCGCCGCTGGGGGCTGTACACCGGCTGATCGGACCCGCCGAAGAGCAGCCGGTTGGGATTGCGCTCGAGACTCTGCACCGCGACCTGGATCGTGGACAGCGTCTGGCGAAGCTGGTTGATGGCCCCGGTCAGGTCGTTGAGGCCGTTGCCGGAGAACCGCGAGATCCCGCTCATGATCCCCGGCAGCGTGGTCTGAATGGTCTCCGCCACCTGACGGATCGAACGGGCGGCGCCGGTCGCCTCGGCGATCAGGCCCTTGCCGTCGCCCTCGACCATCGCATCGACCTTGTCGAGGATGACCGGGACCTTGTCGGCGGCGGCGTTGAGCTTCGCCACCATCTGCTGGGCCTCGTTCGCCACCTCGTCCACCTTGCCGCGCTGGGCGGCGAGGCTATCGGCGAACACCCGGGCCGAGTCGGCCGCCTTCTGGACGTCGGTGATCGCCCGGTCGATGTCGCCGCCGCGGCCGGCGAGGGTGCCGGTGAGCGACTGCACGTTGTCCACGATGGAGCGGACCTTGTCCGACCCGATGGCAGCAAGGATGCGCTGGAGATTGTTCGCAGACGGCTGGAGATCGGCGGCGAGCGTGTCGATCTTACGCACCATCGAGGTGGCGCTCGCCACGAATTCATCGACCGACTTCGAGCGATCGATGACGAGTTGGGCGACCTTGTCGATGTTGCCGGCCGCCTCGCGGGCGTTGGAGATCAGGCCCGAGATCTGCTCGCTGCTGCCGGCGAGGGTGTCGGAGAGCTTGGTGACGTTGGCGACGACGCGCTTCACGTCCTCCGCCGGCACCGCCTTCACCACCGCACGCACGTCGTCGAGCGTGCTGTTGAGGCCCTCGGTGAAGCTCTTGAGGTCGGTCGCCGCCCCCTTGACCTGATCGACCACTTGATCGATCTGGCCACCGACATTGGCGAGGGTGTCGGTGAATTTGCGGGTGTTGCCGACGATCACGTCGACGTCTTCCGGCTTCACCTCGTTGACGAGCACCTGGACGCGATCGACGACCCCGGTCAGCCGGCTCGACAGTCCGGACAGCGTGTCGGCGACGCGGCCGGCCTCCTGCATGAACTTGGCGATCTGGTCGGAATTGTCGGCGAGCGCGCCGGAGAATTTCTGAACGTTCTGGATCGTCGCGGAAACCTGCGGTCCATTCTGCTTGATGATCTGGCTGACCGTCGCCATCGCGTCGTCGGCCTTCTTCAGCGTCTCGCGCGCCCCTTCGAGGATGTCTTCGAAGGCCGAACGGTCGGCATAGATCTTCGGCGTCTGACCGTTAGGCAGATCGAACAGCGAGGGTTCATCCGTGCTGCCGCCGCTGAGCTGGAGGTAGGCGACGCCGGTCAGCCCCTGGAAGCCGAGGGTCGCCCGGACGTCCTTCTTCAGCGGCGCCGTCGGGTCGACGAGCGCCTGGGCGACCACGGTCGGCGAACCGTCCTTGGCGAAATAGATGCTGCCGACCTGACCGATGCGGATGCCGTTGAAAAAGACGGAACCGCCGGTCGAGAGGCCGGTCACCGAGCCCGGGAACACGATGTCGATCGGCACGCGCGCAGAATTGTCCTGGGCGCGGTAGAGCCAATAGACGAACCCGAACGCGGCCGCGAGCACGAGAAGGACGAAAACGCCGATCGTGACATATTGGGCGCGGGTCTCCATGCGAGCCTCTCAGTCGGAGCCCTTCGCGGGGGACTCGTTGGACGCTTTCGCGTGCACAGCCTTGAACAGCCGACCACCCCGGACGCCGTGGAAATAGGAGCGGACCCAAGGGTGGTCGAAATTCAGCATGTCGTCGAGCGTTCCCGCCACCAAGACCCGCTTCTCTCCGAGCACCGCTATCCGATCGCATATGGAATAGAGGCTGTCGAGGTCGTGGGTCACCATGTAGACGGTCAAGCCCAAGGTATCTCTGAGCTTTCTGATCAAGTCATCGAAATCGGCGGCGCCGATCGGATCGAGACCCGATGTCGGCTCATCGAGGAACAGGATTTCGGGATCGAGTGACAGAGCGCGAGCGAGCGCCGCACGCTTCACCATACCGCCCGAGAGCTCGGAGGGATACTTGTCCGCCGCGGTGCGCGGCAGGCCCACGAGTTCCACCTTGAGGAGCGCGAGCTCGTCCATCAATTGCGGGCTGAGCTTGAGGTGCTCCCGCATCGGCATCTGGACGTTCTGCTTCACGGTGAGCGAGGAGAACAGCGCGCCCATCTGGAACAGCACGCCCCAGCGCCGCTCGATCTGGCGGTGGGCCTGATCGCTGATCTTATCGAGATCCTGCCCCAACACTTCGATGGTACCGGCCTGCTTGGGCGTCAGGCCGAGGATGGTGCGCATCAGCACCGACTTGCCGGTGCCGGAGCCGCCGACGAAGCCGAGCACCTCGCCGCGATAGATGTCGAGGTCGAGGTCCTTCAACACCACCTGCGTCCCGAACGCGACGGTGACGCCGCGCGCGCTGATGACGACCTCCCGCTCGCCGCCTTGCGGCGCCGGATCGGCCCTTCTCGGATCGCTCGCCCCAACATCGGCCATCGTCATACCCCGATTGCCGCGAAGAACATGGCGAAGATGCCGTCGACGACGATCACCATGAAGATCGACTTCACGACGGAGGTCGTGGTCTGGCGACCGAGCGATTCGGTGCTGCCGCCGACCTTCATGCCTTCGACGCAGGCGATGAGGCCGATGATCAAGGCCATGAACGGCGCCTTGACGATACCGACCATGAAGGTGGGGATGTCGATCGCATCCTGGAGGTGGGAGATGAAGGTCTGCGGCGGAATGCCGAGATAGAACCACACCACCATGCCGGCGCCGGCGAGGGCAGCCAGGTCGGAGATGAAGGTCAGGACGGGAAGCGCGAGCATCAGCGCGATCAGGCGCGGGATGATGAGGATGTTGATGGGGCTGACGCCGATCACGCTCAGCGCGTCGATCTCCTCGCGCATCTTCATCGAGCCGATCTCGGCGGTGAAGGCGCTGCCGGAGCGGCCGGCGAACATGATCGCGGTCAGAAGCACGCCGAGTTCGCGCAGCACGAGCACGCCGGCGAGGTCGATCACGTAGATGTCGGCACCGAAGCGGCTCAGATAGCGCGCGCCCTGCTGGGCGATGATGCCGCCGACCAGGAACGACATCAGCGTCATGATCGGCACGGCCCCGAGGCCGGTGCGTTCGAAATTCGCCACGATCGAGGGCAGCCGCAGCCGCGAGCGCCCGATCAGCGACCCGGCGAATCCGATCGCGAAGGCACCGAGCACGTTCGTCACCGCGGCGGCGTCCTGGCCGATCATCACGGTGCGATGCCCAATCTTCTCCAGCATGCGGATGACGGAGAAGCGATGCCGCTCCGGCACCCACGGCACCGGCGTATGGGTCTCGACCTCGCCGATGAGCTGGCGGCGATTCTCGGACAAGCCGACGATCGAGGCTTTGAGGCCGTAAAATTCGAGGCCGGCGCGAAGCCGGTGCAACAGCCAGGCGCCGCTCGTATCGAACCCGCCGATCGCGCTGACGTCGATACGGACCGGGCGCTCCCGCGGCACGTCGACCGCCTCGACCGCGGCTTCCGCCTGCCGCCCCATGCCCAGCACCCAGTCGCCGGTCGCCCGCACGAGCGTCGCGTCTTCGCCGGCTTCCACCGTCAGCCGGGGCATGTCGAAGGCGACGCCGTTACTCATTACTGGCGAATCTCCCGCGCTTGTTGGCAGACCGGTTAACCGCTCTTATCGCCTCGTGCACGCCCCGTCGAGCGCCGCCGGGTCACACCTTGCGGCGAATGTCGGCGGCGGCGACGAACCTCTCCGAGCGCCCCCCGGATCTCGGTCAGAGCGCGAGGGCTTCGGCGAGCAAGGCGGGGTCGATGTTGCCGCCGGAAAGCACCAGCACGACGCACCGGCCGCGCAGGTCGATCTTGTTCGACAACGCCGCCGCGAGCGCCACCGCCCCGCCGGGTTCCAGCACGACCTTGATCTCCCGCGCCGCGTACGCGACCGCAGCGAGCGCTTCCGCATCACTCACAGACAGGCCGCCCGTCAATTCGTCGCGGTTGATGGAGAAAGTGCGATGGCCCGGCGACGACGACAAGAGAGCGTCGCAGATCGAGCCCGATAGCTTTTCGTTGACGACCCGTTCGCCCGCTTCGAGCGAGCGGGCGTGGTCGTCGAAGCCCGCGGGCTCCACGGTCAGCACATCGGCGAGCGGAAACGTCGCGTGGAGGGCAATCGCGATGCCGGCGGTGAGCCCGCCGCCCGAGGCGGGGGTGAGCAGCGTATCGGGTTCGATGCCGCGGGTCTGCGCCTGCCGGACGATCTCGAGCCCCACGGTGCCCTGCCCCGCGATCACGCCGGCATCGTCGTAGGGGTGCACGAACGTGGCACCACGCTCGCCGGCGATCCCCGGGCGATCGCCTCGCGATCCTCGGTCTGGCGATCGTAGAGCACCACCTCGGCGCCGAGCATCCGGGTCCGGGCGATCTTCGTCGCCGGCGCGTCGCGCGGCATCACGATCGTCGCCGGGATGCCGTAGAGCGCGGCAGCGGCCGCGACGCCTTGGGCATGGTTGCCGGACGAGCAGGCGACGACGCCTGCCGCACGCTCGGCCTCCGGAATCATGGAGACACGGTTGAAAGCGCCGCGAAACTTGAACGAGCCGGTGCGCTGAAGGCATTCGGGCTTGGCGTAGACGTCGGCCCCGAGCATCGCCGAGAGATCCGGCAGCGGCAGTAGCGGCGTCTCGAAGGCGACACCGGCGAGCCGCGCCGCCGCAGCCTCGATGTCGGCGATGGTCGGCGCCTCGAACGCGGCCGTCGCCCGGCCTGCGATGTCGCCCGCGACGTTCCTGTCCGTGACGTTCATGGCGATCTCCTCTCGCGGGCTAGCCCACATCTCGTGCGCCCGCCGAACCGGGCCGCAATGGCCCGGAGTGCAGGCCGCCCGAATCGGCCACCTTATCGATCCGATCTTTCGCGCGCCGGAGCAACCCTTGCGGTCGGCCCTTGCGGTCAGCCGACCCAGCCTTCGAGCTCGCGGCGCACCACGCGCTCGATCACCGCCATGCCCTCTTCGTCGGCGTTGAGACAGGGGATTGCGGCGAACCGTTCGCCGCCGGCATGGCGGAAGATCTCGGCATTCTCGACGCCGATCTCCTCGATCGTCTCCAGGCAATCGGCGACGAAGCCCGGCATCATCACCGCCATCCGCTTGACGCCTTCGCGGGCGAGCCGCTCCACCGTCTTGTCGGTATAGGGCTGGAGCCATTCGGCCTTGCCGAAGCGGGACTGGAAGGTGAGCATCAGCCGCTCTTCCGGCCAGCCGAGGCGGGCGCGCAACAGGCGCACCGTCTCCTCGCACTGGCGCCGGTAGGGATCGCCCTTCTGGATATATTCGAGGGGCACGCCGTGGAACGAGGCGAGCACGACTTCGGGCTCGAAATCGAGGCCGGCGAGATGGCGTTCGAGCGAGCGGGCGAGCGCATCGATATAAACGGGATCGTCGTGCCACGGCGCGGCGGTGCGCAGCGCCGGCTGGAAGCGCAGGCGCTTCAGCACGCCGAACACCGCGTCGTTCACGGTCGCGGTCGTCGCCGCCGCATATTGGGGATAGAGCGGCACGACGAGCACGCGATCGCAGCCGCGGTCGAGCAGCCGGCCGATCCGGCTTTCGATGGTGGGGCAACCGTAGCGCATCGCCCAGTCCACGACGATGTCCGACCCGTCCGCGAGGCGTTCAGTCAGACCGTCGGCCTGGGCGCGGGTGATCGTCTTCAGCGGCGCCTCGTCGAGATCGTTGTTCCAGATCGAGGCGTAGTTCTTCCCCGATTTCTGGGGCCGGACCGACAGGATGATGCCGTTCAGGATCAGCCACCAGATCGCCCGCGGCACTTCGATGACGCGGCGGTCGGAGAGGAATTCCTTGAGGTAGGCGCGCATCGGCCAATAGGAGGTCCCGGCCGGGGACCCGAGATTGACGAGGAGCACGCCGATGCGGCGCCCGGCGCCGTCGCGCCGACGGCCCTCCGGGGGCATCGCCGCCCGCTCCTGCGCCGCCTCGCGCCGCATCCGGCAGCGATCGCTCGGCATTCCGCAAACGCAGCGCTCGGCCGTTACGCCTCCGCCCATGATATCCCCTCAGCCTTGCGCTCGACGCGCGACAACACGATCCGTCCGGAGCGAACCGGCGTCCTTCACCATATCGGGCTCGACGCCGCCCCTTCAAAGTGCTCCGCGATGCGCCGCCGCGTCGCGGGGGTGGTGCTGTCGGGCAGGCGATCGCGGGGGAAGAAGGCCGCTTCGAGGATCTCGCGGTTCGGAACCGCCGGCGGGGCCGGCTGCTCGAACGCCCTTACCACATAGAGCGCGACGTGGTCGCGACTACGGGGCCCGTTGAGGAAGAGCCCGGCGAGGTGCGGCCGGCCGATGACGCGGATGTTGCCCTCCTCGGCGAGCTCACGGACGAGGGCGTCCTCGGTGCTCTCGCCGCGGTCGACGCCGCCGCCCGGCAGATAGAAGCCCGGCAGATAGCTATGCCGGACCAGGAAGACGCGCTCCTCGGCGTCGACGACGAGGCCGCGCACGCCGAGGCTCATGCCGCGGGTGACGAGAGCGCTCGTCAGCACCACGCGACGCACCATCGGACGGGCCAATTCCTTCAGGCGTTCGATCGGCATGATGTCGGCATGATCCTTTTGCGCGCCCGGCATCCCTTTTCGGCCCGGTGCGTTGGCAACCACATCGCGATGTCCGCTATAAGGCACGTTCTCTGGTCCCGATGAAGGCGCCGAGCCCGCCCCGATGTTTCGCCTCGCCCACCTGTCCGATCCGCATCTCGGCCCGCTGCCCGATCCGCGCCTCGTCGAGCTCGCCTCGAAGCGCGTGCTCGGCTACGTCAACTGGCGACGCAACCGCGCGGTCCGCCTGACCAACCGCCCGCTCGATCTCCTCGTCGCCGACATCAAGGCGGGCGCGCCGGATCATCTCGCCGTCACCGGCGACCTCGTGAACCTCGCGCTTCACGGCGAATTCGAACCGGCCGCGCGCTGGCTCGCGACCCTCGGCCCGGTCGAGGACGTCAGCGTCGTGCCGGGCAACCACGATGCCTACGTGCCCGGCGCGGCCGGGCGCGCGGCGCGCTTCTGGATGGCGCACATGGTGGGCGACGGCCACGAAGGCGGGCGGCCGACCTTCCCCTATGTGCGCCGCCGCGGCCCGGTCGCGATCATTGGCACCACCAGCGCCCGGGCGACCGGGCCTTTCATGGCGACCGGTCACTTTTCGAACGGCCAGAGCGTCCGCCTCGCCGAGATGCTCCATGCCCTCGGCCGCGAGGGGGTCTTCCGGGTGGTGATGATCCACCATCCGCCGCTGCGCGGGGTGACCTCCTGGCACAAGCGGCTCATCGGCGGTACCCGCTTCCGCGCCGCGATCGCCGAGGCCGGCGCCGAGCTCGTGCTCCACGGCCATACCCACCGCGCCAGCATCGCTCACATCCCCGGCCCGCGCGGGCCGGTGGCGGTGATCGGCGTGCCCTCCGCCTCCGCTGTGCCCGACGGCCGCCACGAAGGCGCGCGCTACAATCTGTTCGAGATCGCCGGTAAGCCGGGCGCCTGGCAGGTCGCCATGCGCGAACGCGGGCTCATGGAGCCGGCCGGGGAGATCGTCGAGATCGCCTCCCGCGACCTCGCCGTCGCCTGAGCCTCAGAGGCGGGGGATGGTCGGACCGGCATCGGGCGGGTGCAGACCGAGCGCGCGCGGGTCGCGGAAGATTTCGACGGCGCGCTTATAGGGTCGGAAGCCCATCGCCGCGTAGAAGCCGAGCGCGGCCGGGTGGTCGAGGGTGCAGGTGTGGAGCCAGACCCGCCGCGTTTGCGGCAGCGACCAGGCCCGGTCGAGGGTGGCGTTCATCGTGCGCCGGCCGAGGCCGCGTCCGGTCGCATCCCCCGCAAGGCCGAAATAGACGATCTCGACATCGCCCTCCACCGCCTCGATCTCCGCGAGGCCGATGTCGCGTCCCGCGTGGACCACGGCGAAGGCGAAGACGTTGGGCGCGTCGAGGCGGGCGATCTGCTCCGCTTCGGACATGCGCAGCCGGTCCGTCCAGAGCCAAGGCGTGCCGACGGCGAGGAAAAGCGCGTGGAAGCGGGCATGATCGCGTCCGAGAAGCCGCTCGAAGGTGATCTCGGGGTCCGGTGACGCCGGCGCCGGCCGCTCGGTCGTCTCGAGATAGGTCACGACGCACGCGAGGACGTCGCGCGGCAGATCGGTCATGCCCTCGATCGGCACGCTCAGGACGTAGGCGCCCTCGGTCGACGGCGCGGAGGGTTCGGACATGGCAAAAGCCGCGGGAAAGGTCGCGCGCGGCTCAGCCGCGATATTCCTGGATACGGGTCGCGCGGAGGCCCGCGAGGCCATGGCGGTCGATCAGCGCCTGCCAGGACAGAAATTCATCGATCGTCAAAGTATAGCGGCTGCACGCTTCTTCGAGCGACAACAGACCGCCGCGCACGGCCGCGACCACCTCCGCCTTGCGGCGGATCACCCAACGCTGCGTATTGCCGGGGGGCAGGTCCGCCACCGTGAGCGGGCTGCCGTCCGGACCGATGACGTAACGCACTCTCGGACGGACCTGTTCGGTCATCGTACTCTCACACTCAATCCGACCTGTTGACCGGAAGCTTAAGCGGCAGGGACTTAAAATTCGCCTAAACGGCGGACCCTTCGACCCTGCGGAGACTCTCGCGACCATCCCGAGAAACACCTCGAGACGAGCGAATGTTTGCACGAAGACTTACGAAAGAAGCGTTTACGCCGACGCCCTTCGGTGACGGTTCGGACTGACGGGCCGCCGCCACCCCGCTACACGGATTTCGCGCCGGGAAACGAGAGAGAGGGGCGCACGGGGCTTGGACGCGGGGGCCGCGCTCCCTATAATATCGGCGCCCGCCCCCTCGTTCGGCGGGCTCCGACAGGGGCGGCATGGGAGATGCCGCCGGCGCCCGCCCGGGTTCTCCCGATCACGGCGTCTTTCGTCAACCGAGCCAAGCGCGACGTCCGGCTTGGGACTTTTTCTCGTCCCGCGCCGTTCTCGTCATTCAAGGAAGCCATGCGGGTCGATCTCGATCTTCCGGGCCGCCCCTCGGAGCAGCGGGTGGTCGTTGCCATGTCCGGCGGGGTCGATTCCTCGCTGGTCGCCGCGCTCGTCAAGGAAGCCGGCTACGACGTCGTCGGCATCACCCTTCAGCTCTACGACCACGGCGAAGCCACCCACCGGGCCGGCGCCTGCTGCGCCGGGCGCGACATCCGCGATGCCCGCCGGGTCGCCGACAGCCTCGGTATGCCCCATTATGTGCTCGACATGGAGGCGCGCTTCCGCGACGCCGTGATCGCGCCGTTCGCCGACAGCTACCTCGCCGGCGAGACGCCGGTGCCGTGCATCTCCTGCAATCAGACGGTCAAGTTCCACGACCTGCTCGAGACGGCCCGCGAGCTCGGCGCCGCCGCGCTCGTCACCGGTCATTATGTTTCGACGCGGCGCACGGCTGACGGATGGGGCCTGTTCCGCCCCGCCGACGCCGACCGCGACCAGAGCTATTTCCTGTTCGCCACCACCGCCGAACAGCTCGCCTTCGTGCGCTTCCCGCTCGGCGAGATCTCCAAGACCGAAACCCGCCGCCTCGCCCGCGAGCGCGGCCTCGTGGTCGCGGAGAAGGCCGACAGTCAAGACATCTGCTTCGTCCCGACCGGCCGCTACGCCGACGTGATCGAGCGGCTGCGGCCCGGCTTCGTCGAGGCCGGGGACATCGTCCATGTCGACGGCCGCGTGCTCGGCCGCCACCAGGGCATCGTGCACTACACCATCGGCCAGCGCCGCGGCCTCGGCATCGCCCTCGGCGAGCCGCTGTTCGTGGTCGGGCTCGATCCGGCGACCCAGCGTGTCATCGTCGGCCCGCGCGAGGCGCTGGAGACCCGCCGGGTGGTTCTGCGCGACGTGAACTGGATCGGCGACGGCAGTCTCACCGAGGCCGCGACGGCCCATCGCGAGGTCTGGGCACGGGTCCGCTCGACCCGCGAGCCCTCCCCGGCCTACCTGCATGTCACCGACGGGCAGGTGATGGTCGATCTCGCGAGCGGCGAGCGCGGCGTTGCGCCCGGCCAGGCCTGTGTGCTCTATGACGGTCCCGATGCGCGCGCCCGCGTGCTCGGCGGTGGCTTCATCGCCCGGAACGAACAGCCCGCCGCGAAGATTGGGGATACCAGAACCCAACGCCCGCTCGATCTTCCGCTCGCGGGCTGATTCAGGAGACGCCATGCCGCCCACCTCGTCCGAGGCGCGAGCCGCGCTCGCACGGCGCACGCTCAGCACGGGTCACGTCCTGTCGGCCTATTCGACCTGGGCGCCGGTCTATGATCGGGTGTTCGGCCTCCCCATGCATTTCGGCCGCAAGATGGCGGTCGCGCGGGCGAACGCGATCGGCGGTCGGGTGCTCGAAGCGGGCGTCGGCACCGGGCTCGCGCTGTCGCTCTACGAGCCGCACATGCGCATCACCGGCATCGACCTCTCCCAGGCGATGCTGGCACGCGCCGCCGAGCGCGTCCGTCAGCACCGCCTGAAGACGGTCGAAGGCCTGCTCGAGATGGACGCCGGGAACTTGACCTTCCCCGACGGCGCCTTCGACGTGGCGGTCGGCATGTATCTCGTCTCCGCCGTGCCGGAGCCGGAAAAGGTGATGGACGAGCTCGTGCGGGTCACCCGTCCCGGCGGGTCCGTCATCACGGTCAACCATTTCCGCTCCGACCGTGGCGGCTGGAAGCCGATCGAGCGGGCCCTCATCCCGTTCTCGCGCAAGCTCGGCTGGGACCCGGTGATGCCGGCCGAGCGCATCCTCGGTCGCGACGATCTCGAGCTCGTCGAACGGTGCTCGGTCGCGCCGCTCGGCCTGTTCACCCTGCTGCGCTTCGTCAAGCGCGGCTGAGCGCGCCTTCCCGGCAGCCCTGCCGTCAGGGGCTGATGCCGTCGAGCGCGGACGAATCCTGCGGCGGGACGGTCTTGCGGCGGCACATCTCGCTGATGCCGTCGACCTTGCCCTGCTCGACCGGGCCGGCGCGACGCTCCGCATAGGCCCGCCACAGCCCGGCGTCGCCGATCCCGTCCGCCGTGCACTTGCAATAGGCCGTGCAGGTCGCCGCCGCGGCGCCCGCAGTCTCGCAGGTGAGGCGGCACGCCGACTGAAAGTCCGCGATCTGCTGCGGCGGCGTCACGCCGAGCATCAGCGCGAGCTCGATGATCCCGATGAAGATAGGCTGGTGGATCAGGTAGATCGGCAGCGTGTGCCGGCCGAGGAAAGCGACCGCGCGCGGCAACCGCCAGCGCGGCCGCCATGCCGCGATCCGCTCGACGAGGCCGCGCGCCAGCGCGAGCCGCGCGGCGGCGATGCCGACCAGCACTGGCGCGAACCAGGGCAGGATCGGCACATAGTCCATCGACGAGCGCGTCACCGTCGACAGCCCGAGCCAGACCCAGCCGATCCCGTTGAAAATCGGGCTCGCCAGAACATGCGGCGCGGCGACGACCGCGACGGCGGCCAGGAGCACCACAGGGATCGGCGCGCGGAGGAACGGCAGCGCGAGCACGCTCGTCAGCGCGATCGCGTGGAGAATGCCGAATCGGATCATGGCGTCCGGCAGGACGAACGCGGTGACGATCGTGACGAGCGCCGCGGCGGCGACGAGGACGAGGAGCCGGCGCAGGAAGACCCTCGGCTTGAGCCCCCGTTGCGTCATCAGCACCAGCGAGACGCCGCTGATCGCGAGAAAGCTGCCGGCGATGGTGCGGGCGAAGATGACGAAGCCCAGATCGCGCCCCGCATTCCACGGCACGAACCCGTAGAAGCTCAGATCGAACGACAGGTGGTAGACGAACATCGCGAGGAGCGCGATGCCGCGTGCCACGTCGAGGGCGACGATGCGGCGGGACCGCGCCGCCGCCCCGCCGGAAGCCGCTGCCGAAAATGACGTCATCGCGCTGCCTCAGGTTTCGTCGTCGCGCCGGGTGACCAGCACCTTGTCGATGCGCCGCCCGTCGAGATCGACGACCTCGAAGCGCCAGGATTTCCAGACGAACCACTCGCCCGCTTCAGGAATGTGGCGGACCTGATCGAGGACGAAGCCGGCGAGCGTCGAGAAATCCGCATCGGTGCGCATGTTGCGCGCGCCGAGCAGACGCTCCACGTCGTCCACGCTCATGCGTCCGTCGAGCAGCCAGGAGCCGTCCTCACGCTGCACCGCGTCCGGGTCCTCCTCGGCCTCCTCGGGCATGTCGCCGGCGATGGCGATCAGGATGTCGGAGGGCGTCACGATGCCTTCGAACGTGCCGTGTTCGTCCACCACGATGGCCAAGTGGACGTTCGCGGTGCGGAAGCTGTCCATCAATTTCAGGATCGGCGTGCGGTCGCCGATGAACAGCGGCTCGCGCACCGCCGCCCTGAGATCGACGTCGCCGCGCAGGCGCATCTGCTGGAGGAGATCCTTGGCGTGGACGATGCCGATCACCTCGTCGATGTCACCGGTCGAGACCGGGAAGCGCGAGTGCCCGCTCGTCAGCACTTCGTCGAGGATGGCGCTCGGCGGGTCGTCGGGATCGAGCCAGATCACGTCGGGCCGCGCCACCATGATCGAGCGCACGGTGCGGTCGGAGACGCGCAGCACACCCTCGATCATCTCCCGCTCGGCCGGATGGAACACGCCCGCCTCCGTGCCCTCCGCGATGAGCGACTTCACCTCCTCTTCCGTCACCCGGGATTCACCCTCGGAGTTCGCTCCGAGGAGCGCGAGGAGCGCTTCCGTCGTCTTGCGCAGCAGCCAGACGATCGGCTTGCCGATCTTGGCGAGCACGGTCATCGGCCCGGCGACGAAACAGGCGAAGCGTTCGGGGTTCGTCAGCGCGAGGCGCTTCGGCACCAGTTCGCCGCCGATCAGCGACACGTACGCAAGCACGGCGACGACGACGCCCGAGGCGATCGGACCGGCATAGGGGCCGATCACCGGGATCGGGCTCAGCAGCTCTTCCATGGGGCCGGCGAACGCGGCCTCGCCATAGGCGCCCGACAGGATAGCGACGAGGGTGATGCCGATCTGCACCGAGGAGAGGAACCCGGTCGGATCGTCCACCAGGGCGATGGCCGCCTTGGCGCCCCGGGTGCCGTCGAGCGCCATCTGCGCCAGCCGCCCGCGCCGGGACGAGACCACTGCGAGTTCCGACAGCGCGAAGAACGCGTTGATGGCGATCAGGGCGATCAGAATGAGGAAATCGATCCACAACATGGCGTCACGACCTCCCTATGGTCGCCGCCAGAGCCGAGCCCGTTCGCCGAACGGGCCGCTGGCGCTCCCCGGTTCGTCGATCCTTGGACGCCGGCTCGGCCTCCTCGACCGGCGCAGGGGCGTCGGCGGGGGGCGTCAAACCGGCACGATCGGTGCGCGGGGGCATCGTCATATCCTCACAGGTTCAAGGCGTAGCGGATGAAGAGAACGGCGGCCATCCCGATCGCATAGACGACGCCCGACACCACCACGAGCGAGATCGCCGTGACGACGAGGCCGAGCAGCGCAAACACGCCGTCGCGTTCCAGGATCGCCAGCGCATAAAGCGCGATCGCGAGGCCGGGCAGCGCGTTGCCGAGCGGGATCGGCAGAAAGATCAGGGCGGAGAGCAGGAGGCACAGCCCGCCGATGATGCGCTCGGCGGCGCCGGCCGCAAAAATCTCGAAGCGAGGCTGGAGAAAGCGTTCGGCACGGAGGATCCACGGTCGCACCCGCGCGCACAGCTTGGCGAGTTCCGGGTTGGCGATGGGTCGGCGCGCGATCACCTTCGGCAGCCAGAGGGAGTCGCGCCCGATCATGACCTGAACGGCGGCGACCATCATCGGCGCGCCGAGGATCGTCGAGATGCCCGGAATGCCGAGCGCGATCACGTTGAGCATGCCGCAGATGAAGAGGAGCGCGGCGAAGGCGCGGTCGCCGAGCCGCTCGACGAAGGCGCCGAGCGTCGTCGAGCCGCCCGCGGCTTCCGCTTCGGCGGCAATGTCGGCGATGAGATCGGAGAGCCGGTGACCGCCGTGGCCCGTTGCGGACGCGCGCGCGGGCCCCTGCGGCGGATGGCGGTCGATCTCGTGCGGCGGCGGGCCGTCCTGGGACATCGGCGTCTGGCTCACCGGATCGCCGTTCGAGGCGCACGGCCGCCCGCACGCAAGACGGGTCCGACCGGACCGGATACGCGAAACGCGAGCGCGACAATCAAAGGCGCAAGAAACGTCGACGGGGGAGTGGAGAGGAGAACGCTCACCCAAAAAGCCGTTGCCGTGAATGATGGATAACAGTCTAGCGGATCGCTCGGTCCTTTGTCACGGCGCCTCTCGCCACGCCCCCGCGAGATGGGATGTGGCGCTCGCCGCGGCTCGCCCTGTGGCGCTGGGGCCACGGGCTGCAAGGAACCTTGCCGGCGACGGGCCGATCACGACCTTGCGAGCGGCTTCGATCTTGCGCGATTCACGCGTTTGCACGACGTGAACTGTCAAGTTTGAAGACACGGAACCCTCCTGCCGTTCAGATGACTCGCCCGGGTGCCGGCCAGGCTCGACCCGCCGTCACCCGACCATACCGTTCCCTCGCCCGTTGGAGTGAAGATGGGGACCAAGTTCTTTGCGCGCGCTCTGCCGCTGCCGCGCCGTTCCGATCAGTCCGAGCCGCTCGCGCTCGCCATGAGCCGCCGCGCTTTCCTCGCTGGTGTTCCGCTGGCGCTCGCCGCCTGCACCACCACCGGCGGTGGCTTCGGCCCGCCGCACTTCGCCTGGCAGGACGAAACGCCGCAGCAGCTCTACGGGCCGCTGAAGGACACCATCGTCGTCGACAAGGAAGAGAAGGACGTCACCATCCCGGCCGTGGACCTGAAGCGCATCGCGCCTCAGTTCTACCGCGCGGTGGTCGATTACCCCACCAAGGAGCCGGCCGGCACGATCGTCGTCGATCCGGGCGCCCGCTACCTCTATCTGGTGCTCGGCGGCAACCAGGCGATCCGCTACGGCGTCGGCGTCGGCCGCGAGGGCTTCCTCTGGCACGGCACCGCCGTGATCCGCATGAAGCGCAAGTGGCCGACCTGGACCCCGCCGTCCGAGATGATCGACCGCGAACCCCAGCTCGCCAAGTACCGCGACGGCAAGCCGGGTGGCCTCGACAACCCGCTCGGCGCCCGCGCGCTCTACCTGTTCGAGGGCGACCAGGACACCTATTACCGCATCCACGGCACCAACATGCCCTGGACCGTCGGTCACGCGGTGTCCTCGGGCTGCATCCGCATGATCAACCAAGACGCGGTCGATCTGTTCTCGCGGGTGAAGATCGGCACCAAGGTCGTCGTGCTCGACACCGCTCATGCCTCCGAGAAGGCGGCGGCGAAGGCCGCGACCTCGAAGAAGGCCAAGGCCGCAAAGCCTGCGAAGCCCGCCAAGGCGACGAGCGCTTCGCTCGCCGACCCGGCCGACGAGACCAACGGCTGAGCCTCCACCCCCACGGCACCGCTTCGAGCGCCCGCCTTCCCCGGAAGGCGGGCGTTTTTCTTTGGGCGTGCGCCGCAGATTGCGTCCCCTGAGCGGAACCCGCTCCCCGCGCCTTCGTTGTTGCACCATTCCCAACCCTGGTGCTGCTGCGGAGCCGACGATGAACGACCACGCGCGACTCACCCCGAGCCCCGCGGGCACGTTCCGCCAACCCTTGTCGTTCGGCGCCGAACTGCAGGCGGACGGAACCACCCTCTTCCGCCTCTGGGCCCCGAGCCGCGAGGTGATCTCCGTCGAGATCGCCGGCGGCGCGCCGGTCGCGATGCTGCCGACGGGCGACGGCTGGTTCGAGGCCCGCGTGCCGTGCGGCGCGGGCACGCGCTACCGCTACCGGATCTCGCCCGAGCTCGCGGTGCCGGATCCCGCCGCGCGCGCCCAGTCCGGCGGCGTCCACGGCGACAGCGTCGTCGTCGATCCGACCGCCTATCGCTGGCGCCTGCCCGCGTGGAAAGGCCGCCCCTGGCGCGAGACGGTGCTCTATGAGCTCCATGCCGGCCTCTTCGGCGGCTATCGGGGCGTCGCCGAACGGCTGCCGCAACTCGCCGACATCGGCATCACCGCCGTCGAACTGATGCCGATCGCCGAATTTCCCGGCGACCGGAACTGGGGCTACGACGGCGTGCTGCCCTATGCGCCGCAATCGAGCTACGGCACGCCCGACGATCTCAAAGCGCTCGTGGACCGCGCCCACGAGCTCGGGCTGATGATCTTCCTCGACGTCGTCTACAATCACTTCGGGCCGGACGGTAATTATATCTCGACCTACGCGGAGCCGTTCTTCAACATCGATGTGATGACCCCGTGGGGACCGTCGATCAACTTCGCTGAGCGGCCGGTCCGCGATTATTTCATCGACAACGCACTCTATTGGATCAACGAGTACCGCTTCGACGGGCTGCGCTTCGACGCCGTCCATGCGATCCCCGACCGCGGTTTCCTCGAAGAGCTCGCCGACCGGGTGCGCGCCGGCGTCGAGCCCGACCGCCACGTCCATCTGGTGCTCGAGAACGACGACAACGTGGCCGGCCTCCTGACCGGGCGCTTCGACGCCCAGTGGAACGACGACGGCCACCACGTCCTCCACACCCTGCTGACCGGCGAGACCGAGGGCTATTATGCGGACTATGCCGAAGAGCCGGCCAAGGCGCTGGCCCGGGTTCTGACCCAGGGCTTCGTCTATCAGGGCCAGGCCTCCGCGCACCGCGGCGGCCTGCCTCGTGGCGAGCCGAGCGACCACCTGCCGCCGACCGCCTTCGTGCTGTTCCTCCAGAACCACGACCAGATCGGCAACCGCGCCTTCGGCGAGCCCCTCACCGCGCTCGCCCGGGAAGACGCGCTCGACGCTGCGCAGACGCTGCATCTCCTCGCCCCGCAGATTCCGCTCCTCTTCATGGGCGAGGAGGTGCGTTCCAAAGCGCCGTTCCTGTTCTTCACGAGCCACGGCGAGGAGCTTGCCGCGCTGGTGCGCGAGGGGCGCCGCAAGGAGTTCGCAAGCTTCGCCGCCTTCGCGAGCGAGGAAGGCCGCTCCCGCATTCCCGACCCGAACGCCGTCGAGACCTTCGAGGCCTCCCGTCCGGCGCTGGCGCGCGAGACCCCCGAGGCTTGGCGGGGCCGCGCCGAACTCGTGGCGAAGCTCGCCGGGCTCAGGGCGGCGGAGATCGCGCCCCGCCTCGAGGGCGCCCGGGCGCTCGGCGCGGACGTGCTCTCGGAGGCGGCGGTGTGCGCCCGCTGGCGGCTCGGCGACGGCACAGTGCTGACGATCGCCACGAATCTCGGACCCGACCGCATCGCTTTCGATCCACCGGCCGGCGCGAGGCTGCTCGCCGCCAGCCGCGACGGAGCCGCCGATGCCAGCGGTCTCGACGGCAGGACCACGCTCGTCTGGCTCGGAGGTGACGCCGCATGATCCCGTTCCGCGCCACGGCCCGCCTGCAATTCCATGCCGGCTTCACCCTCGACGACGCCCTGCCCCTCGTCGATTATTATGCCGATCTCGGCATCAGCCACCTTTATGCCTCGCCGCTCACCACGGCGACGGCCGGCTCGACCCACGGCTACGACGTGATCGATCACGGCCGGATCAATCCGGAGCTCGGCGGCAAACCCGCCCTCGAGCGCCTCGTCGCGGCGCTGCGCGCCCGCAACATGGGCCTCCTCCTCGACATCGTGCCGAACCATATGGGCCTGCCCGGCAATACCTGGTGGGAGGACGTGCTCACCAACGGGCGGGACAGCCGCTACGCGACGTTCTTCGACATCGATTGGGAGGCCGCCGACCCGGCGACGCGGGGCAAAGTTCTCCTGCCCGTGCTCGGCCGCCCCTATGGCGAGATCCTCGAAAACGGTGAACTCGCGCTCGAGTGGGACCAAGCGGCGGGCTTCCGCGTCCGTTATCACGACCGCACCTTTCCGATCGCGCCCCGCGACCAGGAAGCCCTCGTCGCGGGCGGGTCGGGGCCGGACGCGGTGGCGGTCGCCGCCGTCGAGCGGATCGACGTCGTCTCTCCGGCGGGCGACGACATCGTCGTCGAAAGCGCGCTCGTCCAGAGCACCCTCGTCGAGCGCCCGGCCGGCCGCAGCCCCGACGAGATCATCGCCCTCCATGCCCCCGACACCGCGGAGGGCCGCCGCCGTCTCGATGCGCTGATCGCGCGGCAGAACTGGCGCCTCGCCTGGTGGCGCATCGCACGCGACGCGATCAATTGGCGGCGCTTCTTCGAGATCGACGGCCTCGTCGGCGTCCGCGTCGAACGGGAGGAGGTGTTCGAGGCGGTCCACGCGCTCACCTTCGACCTCTATGCCCGCGGCCTGATCGACGGCGTGCGGATCGATCACGTGGACGGCCTCGCCGATCCCCGCGGCTATTGCCGGCGGCTGCGTCAGCGCCTCGCCCTTCTCTCTGACAAGCGCCCGGCCGAGCTCGGCAAGGGGCCAGCAATCATCCTCGTCGAGAAGATCCTCGCCGCCGACGAATCCCTCGACGAAGGCTGGCTGGTCGACGGCACCACCGGGTACGACTTCCTCGACCGCGTCTCGGGCCTCCTGGTCGATCCCGCGGGCGAGGCGCCGCTGACCGCGCTTTGGGCCGAGATGCGCGGCGCCACCGTGTCGTTCGAGGACGAGGTCCTGACGGCGCGGCGCGAGGTGTTGACCACGAGCTTCGTCTCCGAATGGGAGGCAACGGCTCGCGCCATCACCGCCGTCGCCGCGCTCGATCCGATGACCCGCGACCATACGCTGCCGGCGATCCGCCGCGCGCTCGGCGAGATCGTCGTCCACTTCCCCGTTTATCGGACCTATGCGGGGGCCGCCGGCTTCGGACCCGACGATGCGGCTGTGCTCGCGCGGGCCCTCGCCGGGGCGAAGATCGGGCTCGGCCCCGCCGACGTGGAGGTCGCCGAGCGCATTGCCGACATCCTCGGCCGACAGGCGCCGCAGGACTTCCCGCCGGCCGAGCGGGAGCTACGCGAGCGCGCCATCACCCGCTTCCAGCAGCTCACCTCGCCGATCGCGGCGAAATCGGTCGAGGACACCGCCTTCTACCGCTACGGCCGATTGCTCGCCCGCAACGATGTCGGCGCCGATCCCGGCCGCTTCTCGCTCGACCTCGCGGCGTTCCACGCGCTCGGCGCGGATCGGGCGCAGCACTACCCCGACGCTCTCCTCGCCACCGCGACCCACGATCACAAGCGCGGCGAAGATGCCCGCGCCCGCCTTGCCGTGTTGAGCGAGGTGCCGGAGGCCTTTGCCACGGCGCTCGCCCGCTGGCGCAACATCAACGCCGACCTGCGCCGTGACACGAAAGCCGGCCCCGCGCCCGACAGCGTCGACGAGGCTATGCTCTACCAGACGCTGATCGGCCTCTGGCCGACCGGCCTCGCGCCGGCCGACCGCCACGCGATCGAAGCCCTGCGCGCGCGGGTCGAAGCCTGGCAGCTCAAGGCGTTGCGCGAGGCGAAGCGGCACACCTCGTGGACCGACCCGAACGTGGACTATGAAGGCGGCGCAGGGGATTTCCTCGCCCGCATCCTCGCGCGGGCCGACTTCGTCACCGAGCTCGCCGACTTCGTCGCCAGGATCGCTCCCGCCGGCGCGCTCAACAGCCTGATCCAGACCGCGCTCAAGATGACGACGCCCGGCGTGCCCGATCTCTATCAGGGCACGGAGTTCTGGGATTTCAGCCTCGTCGATCCCGACAACCGACGTCCGGTCGATTTCGACGCCCGCCGCGACGCGCTCGCGGCCGGCGCGACCCCGACCGAGCTCCTTGCGGCGTGGCGCGACGGCCGGGTGAAGCAGGCGATGATCGCCGCGCTCGCCGGCGCCCGCACCGCCAACCCCGCTTTGTGGGCGCGCGGCGCCTACGAGCCGCTGATGATCGAGGGGGCCCAGGCCGGCCGCGCCCTCGCCTTCGCGCGGCGGCTCGGCCGGGAAGAGGCTGTCGTCGTGATGCCCCTGCGCGCCGCCCGTCTCCTCGCCGGGGACCTGCCGCAGGTGACCGCGGAATCCTGGGGCGACACCGCGCTCGTGCTGCCGGCGACCGCCGGCGAAGCACCGCTGACCGATGTCCTGAGCGGGCAGGTCCTCCCCGCCGCAGGCCGCATCCCCCTCGCCTCGCTGCTGAAGGATTTTCCGATCGCAGTGCTCACGACGCCTGCAGAGGGGACGTAAGAGGCACCGCCGATGCAACTTTTATTGCTTTAACGGACCTCTCCGCCCTTCCCTTCTCCCCGCAAGCGGGGAGAAGGTGGGCCGACAGGCCCGGATGAGGGGCCTTTGTCACGCGCCCAGACATGCAATAATTCGATTTTATATCAATAAGAAAGCCCCTCATCCGCCCCTTCGGGGCACCTTCTCCCCGAGGGGGAGAAGGGAGGGGCGGCGCGGCCGAGCGATGACCCGCAGCACAATTACCGCGCGAGGCAAGCACGCCGCGGACGGCAGACCGACGCCTACTTCTGCCGCAGCAACTGCCCGCACGCCACGGCACGGTCCGTCGGCGTGACGTGGGTGTAGCAATAGTCCAACGTATCGGCGTCCACGATCGTTCCGGAGAAGGTTCCATCTTCGTCCGCCATGACGAAGTGCTTTTCGTCCACGGACAGGACCCCGATTAATTTCTCGGTGACTTTCGCCGAAGCATGATGCCCCCAGAACGTCCGCCCCTCCTGACCTTCGAACCGGAACACGAATTTCGAAGCGTCACGGTGGAGCGTCGCATCGCCCGGGACAGGCGTGGTTCCGCTCGCCTGGTGCTTGCTCGGTCCATCGATGAGATGGGCGCCGTTGGCCGGAATCCAAGTCCCTTTCAAATCCGGGACATCCTCCGCCAGAGCGCCGTTACATCCCATAATAAGCGTCAGTGCAGCGCCGATCGCGCAACCCGTCTTCATCGCGATACCCCCTTGAGAAACCTGCAATAACGGGTGGCGCTCCCGGCCGGATGGTTCCGGCGGGAGCGTCCACCTGCGCCCGGCGATGATCGCTCAGCCTTCCCGATTGGGCGTGCCGATGACGTGTGTGTTCGGCGGCAGCATCACCTCGTCGAAGGTCTGGGTGAACATCGCCGCGGCGAAGAAGGCGACGGCGTGCAGCACTTCGGTTCCGGTGTTGACGATGTCGTGGCGGACATTCGCCGGCAGCGCGAAGACGCTGCCCGGACCGATCGCCTGGGTGCCGTCCTCCATCAGAAGTTCGCCGGTGCCGGAGAGAATGTACTGCGTCTCTTCGGTGGCGTCGGTGTGCCAGCCGAGCCGGTCACCCGGGTTGATCTCGTAGACGATGGTCGAAGACTGCACCGCGCCATGACCGCCGCAGGTGGCAAATGCGCCGACCCAATTGACCGACTTGTCCTTCGCACCCTGAACGTGGAGGCGCGGAATGTCCTGCGAGACGACGATAGGTACCATCTAATTTCCCTCATTGAGGTTGCGCACCGTCATCCCGGCGCGGGTTCGATGACGAACGGCATTCGGCGGACGGAGCAATCGGACGCAGGGATGCGCGCGCACGCCGGCGCGCCGATCGCGGTCAAACGGAAATCATCGACGGAGCTGTGGGCGACACGCGCAGCGGATAGACCTGCCGCGCCGGTCATTCCTCTCAAGACGAGCCGCGCGCGGTCACGCGCGACACGAGCTGTCCCCGGTGTTTGATCCATGGTGCAGGTGATGACCGGACCATGATGAGCGAGACGCAGCCGAGAGACCAGCCGCTTTCGACCGAGCCGGCGGGAACTTTTCGCCGACAACTTAGAATGGAAATCTACTCGGCGGGTTCGATGACCGGCCGCATCACGGCAGCAGGCTCGGAGACGGCAGCGGGGGCGAAGGGCGCGATCCCGTAGGCGAGGCGGTAGATCATGTCGTGTCCCGCCATCGTATCGGCGAGGTACCGGTCGAACCCCGCTCGGCACGCCCGCGTCAGCGCAACGCGCGGACCGTCGAGACGCACGAGGCCCTCGGCCTGCGCCTCCGAAAGCAACTTGCGCACATGGGTGCGCGACGTTCCGAAGCGCAGGCCCAAATCGGCGAACGACACCTCGATCGGTCCGCCCGCGTCGCCGCTACGTGCCTCCTCTCGGAACGCGAGATCGATCAGCTTCGTCAGGATCATGAAGCCGGCATGCCGCGGCAGGAAGAAAGCCGCCGTCTTGTTGGCGAGGATGAACCCGTTGGCGTGCCCCATGAAGGCGGCGCTGATCTTCCGCTCGATCTGCTGAAAGGCGGGGTCGTGGCGCATCGGCTCCGGATAGCCCGGCTCCGGCAGCATGACCTGCAGCGGCGTGAAATAGACCGCGAGGATCATCCGATCGTGGGCGAGCATCTTTTCGGACGGCGCGAGCAGAGCGGTCCGCTTGTCGCTCTCGGCCCGCGAGGCCACGACATAGCCGATGTCGGCGAGCCGCCGCACGATGTCGTGCACCCGGCGGGCGCTCGCGGTGCCGTGCCCCTCCATCTGGCGCTTGAGGTTCTGGACGGTCGGCCAGGTCGCGCGATTGTCGGGCCGGAAGCCGGCCTGCATCACGATGATGGCGAAGAAGATGAACGCGGTGCCGCCATCGATCAGCAGCCGATTCAGCGCCGGCTGGTTCTCGTGGGCCGCGAGCATGGCGCGCACATAGGCCGCCCGCGCCGCGTCGAATCGCGGATGGGAGAGAATGTCCTCCACGGACAGAGGGGGACGGACCTCGTCAGGCATGGCGGGCGATCCGAAAGCCGCTCGAAGCGGCAACGATGAGCCCCGATCGCTCGTCACACCACTCAATTCCAGGAGATCGCGGGTCCGAACGATCAACCAATCCGAGCGATCGACTGAGGGTGGAGCCGACGTGCGTCGCCTGCAGACAACGGCACGCCGACCCGTCCCGATTTGCTCGAAGCGCAAACCGCTCTATGACAACGCGAGGATGATCGTCGTGTCAGAGCGCCCCTTGTTGCAGAAAGCCGCCCTTCCCCTCGTCGCCGACCTCGGTCCGCTCGATGTCCTCGACGCGGCAGAGCGGCTGCGCGGTCTCGGCACGCCGGCTCTGCTCGACAGCGCAATGCGAGACCCGACGCTCGGCCGCTGGAGCTATCTCACGGCCGACCCGTTCGCCCTCGTCGAGATTCGCGACGGCATCCTCCACATCGACGGAGACGCGCGGCCCGGCGATGCCCTGGCGCAGTTGCGCGACATCCTGGCGCCGTTCCGCACCCCGCCCGACCCGGCGATGCCGCCGTTCCAAGGCGGGGCGATCGGCTTCTTCGGCTATGAGTTCGGCCGCGCGCTGGAGCGGCTGCCCGCTCCGCCGATCGGGGCCGGTAGCCTGCCCGACGCCGCGTTCGGCCTCTATGATTGGGTTATCGCCTGGGATCACGAGACGAGCCGGGCTGTCCTCGTCTCGACCGGCTTCCCCGAAACCGAGCCCGCCGCCCGGGCCGCCCGGGCCGCGGCCCGGCGGGATGCGGTGCTGACGCGGCTCGCCGCGCCGGCGCCGTCGGGGCCGGAGAGCGCCCCGCCCCTGGCCTGGAGCGCGGACGAAAGCCGTGCCTCCTACGAGGCCAAGGTGGCGAGGTCGATCGAATATGTGCTCGCCGGCGACATCTTCGAAACCAACATCGCCCAGCGTTTCTCGGCGCCCCTTCCCGCCGGCTTCTCGCCGTGGGCGCTCTATCGGCGCCTGCGCGCGGCCAACCCCGCGACCTTCGCGGCCTTCCTCGATTTCGGCCGCTTCGCCATCGCGTCGAGCTCGCCGGAACGCTTCGTGAAGCTCGAAGCGGACCGCGTCGAGGCGCGGCCGATCAAAGGCACCGCCCCGCGCTCGGCCGATCCCGAAACGGATCGCGCCCGCGCCGCCGCCCTCGAAGCCTCGGTCAAGGACCGGGCCGAGAACGTGATGATCGTCGACCTCCTGCGCAACGATCTCTCGCGCGTCTGCCGGCCCCATTCGGTCGAGGTGCCGGTGCTCTGCGGGCTGGAAAGCTACGCGACCGTGCACCATCTCGTCTCGGTCGTGACCGGCCGGCTCGAGAGCGGCCGTGACGGCCTCGATCTGATCCGCGCCGCCTTCCCCGGCGGCTCGATCACCGGGGCCCCCAAGGTGAGGGCGATGGAGATCATCACCGAGATGGAAGGCCGCGCCCGCGGCCCCTATTGCGGCTCGATCGGCTATCTCGGCTTCGACGGCGCGATGGACCTCAACATCGCGATCCGCACGGTGACGCTCGCCGACGGCGAGGCCGTTTATTGGGCCGGCGGGGCGATCACCGCGCTCTCCGATCCCGCCGACGAATACGAGGAAACCCTCGTCAAGGCGCGCCGGGTGCTCGACGCGACGGGGCGGCCATGATCCTTGTCGTCGACAATTACGATTCCTTCGTTTTCAACATCGCCCGCTACCTGACCGAGCTCGGCGCCGCGACCGAGGTGGTCCGCAACGACGCGATCGACGTCGCAGGCGTCGCCGCGCGGGCGCCGGAGGCGATCGTGCTGTCGCCCGGCCCGTGCACGCCGAACGAGGCGGGGGCGAGCCTCGACATCCTCGCCGCCTTCAACGGGCGCGTGCCGATCCTCGGCATCTGCCTCGGTCATCAGGCGATCGGCCAGGCCTTCGGCGGCCGGGTCGAGCGGGCCCAGCGGCCGCTGCACGGCCAGGCCTCGCCGATCCGCCACCGGGGCGAAGGGGTCTTCGCCGGGCTGCCGTCGCCGATGCAGGTCGGTCGCTACCATTCCCTCATCGTCGAGCTCGACGAGGAGAGCGGCCCGCTCGCGGTCACCGCGCGCTCGGAGGAAGGCGAGATCATGGGGCTCGCCCACCGGCACGCGCCGACCTACGGCGTGCAATTCCACCCCGAATCGATCGTGACGGAGCACGGCTACGCGCTCCTCGGCAATTTCCTGCGGCTAGCGGCCGTGAGCCGCGCGGCGTGACACGGGGCACGATAGCACGGGGGATGGGGCGCCGATGATCTGGCTCGACGGCACGCTGTACGAGGGCGCCACGGCCCCGTTCGATCTCGCCGACCGCGGCCTTCTCCTCGCCGACGGCCTGTTCGAGACGATCACGGTCTTCGGCGGGACGCCGTTCCGCCTCGGATATCATCTCGAACGGCTCGCCGCGGGGGCCCGCACCCTCGGCTTCGAGATCGACAGGGCGGCCGCCGAACATTCGGTCGCGGCTCTGGCAGCTCGGACCCAGGACGGCCGGGGCGTCGTCCGCGTGACGGTGACGCGTGGCAGCGGTCCGCGCGGCCTCGCGCCGCCGCCCTCCCCCGCCCGACGACCTTCGCCGCGCTCGCGCCGTGGACGCCCGCATTTGCCGCCACGCCGGTTCGGCTGGCGACGCTCACGACCCGCCGCAACGAGACCTCGCCGCTCTCGCGCCTGAAGCCACTGGCTTATCTCGACAGTGTGCTCGGCATGGCCGAGGCGCGGCGCGCCGGCGCCGACGACGGGCTCTTCCTCAACACCCGCGGCGCGGTGGCCTCCACCACGATGGCGAACATCTTTGCCGTGATCGACGGGGAGATCGCCACGCCCGCGATCGAAGACGGCGTGCTCGCCGGCACGATCCGCGCCCTCCTTCTCGACCGTGGCGCGATCGCCGGGCTCCCTGTCCGGGCGCGTACGATCGAGCCCGCGACGCTTCGCGGCGCGTCCGAGGTCTTCATGACCAACAGCGTCCGCCTGGTCTGCCCTGTCACGGCCCTAGACGGTACCCAGCTCGCCGCAGGACCGGTGGCCCGCGTCGCCCTCGCAGCGGTCGTCGCCTCCATTGCCACCGAGTGCGGCGATGCCCTGGACCGGCTGGGGGCGTAGGACGCGCAGGGCTACGGCATTGCGATTTCCGTATATGGTGACAATATACACCGATGTTCGATTGGACCCGAATTTCCGGCTTCGATTGGGATGAGGGAAACGCTCGGAAGAGCACGGACAAGCATGGCGTGAGCCAAGCCGAAGCCGAGCAGATCTTTTTCAACGAGCCCCTGCTTCTGGCGGCGGATGTAGCCCATTCGAACATGGAGCGCCGCATTCAGGCCCTGGGCAGGACCGATGCGGGCCTCATGCTGCAGGTCACGTTCACGCTGCGTGAGGATGCAACGAAGATCCGCGTGATTTCCGCGAGGCCCATGAGCCGAAGGGAGCGCAAAGAATATGGCGAAGCCGACTAAATCCGTACCGACCTTCACGTCCGAAGCTGAGGAGCGGGCTTTCTGGGAGAGCCACGATTCGGTCGACTATGTGGATTGGAGCAAAGCAGAAAGAGTCCGTCTGCCAAATTTGAAGCCATCGTCGACGTCGATTTCCCTTCGACTTCCGACAGCCCTCCTAGAGCGGATCAAGGTCGCTGCCAACAAGCGAGACGTGCCCTACCAGTCCCTCATCAAGACGTGGCTCGCCGAGAAGATCGACGCTGCCTCACGCTGAGGCGTCGGGACGCACCGGATTGTCGATCCGGCCTCGCCTTCTGTATGGTCCCGCGCCACGGACGGTCCCCCGGGCGGTTGCGCCGTTGCGCCAAACAGAAGGAAAAATCCCATGCACTATTCGTCGCGCGTCGAACGGATCGCGGGAGAAGGGGTTGCGGCGTGGGATATCCATCGCGCCGCCTGGGAGGCGAAGCGGGCGGGGCGCGACGTCATCATCCTGAGCGTCGGCGATCCCGATTTCGCCACGCCCGAACCGATCGTGGCCCGCGCCGTCGCGGCGCTCGAGGCCGGCGATACCCATTATACGGACGTTCCGGGCCGGCCCGAACTGCGCGCGGCGATTGCCGCCGAGCATGTCCGCCGCACCGGGCAGGCGGTCACCGCCGAGAACGTCATCGTCGTCGCCGGCGCGCAGAACGGCCTGTTCTCGGTTTCGCAATGTCTGTTCGAGCCGGGCGACGAGGTCGTCGTGCTGGAGCCGATGTACCTCACCTACGAGGCGACCATCGGGGCCGCGGGCGCCCGCATCGTCACCGCCGCGCAGCCGGCGTCGAACGGCCTCCGTCCCGATCCCGCCCTCATCGCGCGCGCAGTCACGCCGCGGACCCGCGCGATCATGTTCGCCAATCCGAGCAACCCGACCGGCGTCGCGATGACCCGGGAAGAGCTCGAGGCGATCGCGGCGATCGCCCAGGAGAGCAATCTCTGGGTTATCGTGGACGAGGTCTATTCGAGCCTCGTGTTCGAGCGCGAGCATATCTCGCTCGCCTCCCTGCCCGGCATGGGCGAGCGCACCATCACCATCGAGAGCCTGTCGAAGTCCCACGCCATGACCGGCTGGCGCATCGGCTGGGTCGTCGGCCCGAAGACCCTCATCGACCACATCGACAATCTCTCCCTCGCGATGCTCTACGGCCTGCCCGGCTTCATCCAGGAAGCCGCGATCGTCGCCGTGAAGGAGAGCCCGGCGATCACCGCCGCGATGCGCGACATCTACCGGCGGCGGCGCGATCTGGTGGCGTCGGCCCTCGCGGGGCTCGACGGCGTGCGCTGCCTGACGCCCGAGGCCGGCATGTTCTGCCTGCTCGACGTGCGCGGCACGGGCCTCAGCGCCCTCGATTATGCCTGGAGCCTGTTCCGCGAGACGGGGGTGAGCGTGCTCGATGCGGCGCCGTTCGGGCCGAGCGCGAGCGGCTTCGTGCGCGTCTCGTTCACCATCGACGAGGCGCAGCTCGCCGAGGCGTGCGACCGCATCGTCGGCTTCACGCAGCGCCTGATGCGGCGCAACGCGAGCTGAGCGGGGGTCTCCCGGCTCGCCCGGTTACGGTCAGACGATTCTTGATTAGACGGAGCCCGTGCCCGCCAGCGCGTGGGCGATGACGCGCGCCACGTCGGCCTGATCGAAGGGCTTCGGCAGCACCGGGCGGTCTCGCCACTGTTCTGGAAGACCGGCCGCGCCGTAGCCGGTGGCGAAGGCGAACGGCACGCCGCGCGCGGCCAACGCTTCGGCGACGGGGAAGACCGCTTCGCCGCGGATGTTGACGTCGAGCACGGCCGCATCCATCGCCGCGGTGGGATCGGTGGCGATGGCGAGCGCCTCGGCGAGGCGCGACGCGGGGCCGACGATGGTGCAGCCGAGGTCCGTCAAGATGTCTTCAAGGAGCATGAGGACCAGCGCCTCGTCTTCGACGAGGAAGATCCGGTGCCCGCCCAGGGTCGCCTCACCGACAGCGGACGGCTTCGTCAGCATCGGGTCGACCTATCGCCAAGAGATACGGCGCCGATCACCGGCTTCGCCGAGATAACACTGCTCACCATCAGAGCCCCCAACTGCGCGGCAGGACGCCGAGATTTCCGGCGGTAGTCCGTACACAAGCCTGTCCCGCGCCGCTTTGAGGCGCATCGGCTTAAACGGTCTCCGACAGCGTCGGTTCCCTTCGATGTGATGAAAATCTTCGGGTCACCCCGCCTCGCCCGCACGGGGGTCTGTCGGCGGATCGAGGATCATGTCGGCATAAGCCCCGTGCCAATAGACCAGGGCGTTACGCTGCTCGCTGAACCGCGCCGCTTTGACCCGGCCGATCAGGATCGCGTGGGAATGGCGCTCGATCGCCTCCTCGAGTTCGCAATCGAACGCCGCGAGCGCATCCTCGAGAACGCTGACGCCGGTCGTGAGCGATATCCACGAGCCGACGCCGTAGCGCTCGACGCCCTTGAAGCCGCCGCGTCCGGCGAACCGGTCGGCGATCGGGCGATGTTCCTGGCCGAGCACGTTGACGCCGAAATGGCCGTAGCGCTGGATCACCGGCCAAGCCGATCCGCTCCGGTTGACGCACACGATCAGGGTCGGCGGCTCGGCCGACAGCGAACTGACGGAGGTCGCGGTCAGGCCCGTCCGGTCGTCGCCGAGCCCGGCGGTGATGACGTTGACGCCGCCGGCGAGGTGACGCATCGCCTCGCGGAAGGTCTTCGGGTCCGTCTCGAGCGCATCGCGCACATCGACCGCGTCGAGGGACGGCCGTACCACAGCATTCATCGGGTCGCCTTCGGAGTGCCGATCGGGAGGCAGTTCGGAATTAATCTATTCAAGCGGTATCTTATTCGCCGACGAGCCCCGTCGCAAGCATAGGCATCCTGCCGGAGCCCTCCGAAGCGGTCGGATTTTGCGCGCGAGCCGGCTTGCCGAGGAGCCGCATTCGCCGAATGATCCCGTAACGCGATCCCCTGCGCAACAGGCCTTGCCGCAACGCCCCTTTTCGGGCTCGACCCATCTCTTCGAGGAGACGAACCCTGGCCCGCCCGCTGCCCCCTCTCGTCGCGCTCCGCGCCTTCGAGGCCGTCGGCCGGACCGGCAGCGTGCGCGCGGCCGGCGAGGAGCTCGCGGTGAGCCACACCGTGGTGTCCCGCCACGTCCGGCATCTGGAGGCGCGGCTCGGAACCAAGCTCCTCGAAACCGGGGGCGGCGGCTGGTGTTGACCGCCGACGGCGCCCGTTTCCACGCTCAGATCGAGGCCGCCTTCGAGCAGATCGCCCGGGCGACCGCCGCCTTGAAACCCGGCGCGCCGACGACGCTCTCGATCTGGTCGGGCCCCGGCATCGCCGCCCGCCGCCTGCTGCCGCGCCTGCCTGAGCTCGAGGCGCTGCTGCCGGCCCGCGAGATCATGTTGCAGCCGACCCTCGCCCGACCCGATTGGCACCGCCGCGAAGCCGACGCCGAGATCGCCTATCTCGACGGACCCGACCGGCGCGACGGCGTACGCTCTGAACTGATCGCCCGGCCGCGGCTGTTTCCGGTCGCGAGCCCGGCTCTGCGCGCCGCCTTTCCGAATGTCGGGACCGCCGCCGATCTCCTCGCGATGCCGCTCCTGCACGAGGAATCGACGGACCAATGGATGCGCTGGTTCGAGGCGGCGGGGCTCGAACGGGTGCCGCCCCTGCGCGGCGCGCGGCTCTGGCACGCCCATCTCGCCATGGAGGCCGCGCGGCTCGGCCAGGGCGTCGCCCTCGCCATCGAGACCCTCGTCGGCGAGGAGATCGCGACCGGCGCCCTCGTCGAGGTGGTGCCTTCGGATGTCCGCCTCGGCGGCTATTATCTCGTCGCCCCGGCAGCCCGCTGGGGCGATCCGGACCTTGGTGCCCTGCGCGCGTGGGTCGCGACCGTGTTCGGCGAGCCGGCGGCCTCCCCTATGGTGCCTTTTAGACACCAATCGAGTACCAACTAGGCAATTGCGTCCATGGGGCCGGACTGAGAATGTTCCGGTCGGACCCGCTTCGTCCCGAGGAAAAGACATGACGACCAATGCTGAATTGCTGGCCCGGCGTACCAAGGCGGTTGCGCGCGGCGTCGGCCACATCACCCCGATTTCCGCCGCCCGCGCCGAGAACGCGGAAGTGTGGGACGTCGAGGGCCGGCGCTATGTCGATTTCGCCGGCGGCATCGCGGTGCTCAACACCGGCCATCGCCATCCGAAGGTGATGGCGGCGGTGCGCGAGCAGATGGAGAACTTCACCCACACCTGCTTCCAGGTGCTGATGTACGAGCCGTACATCGCGCTCGCCGAGAAGCTGAACGCGCTCGCCCCGATCGAGGGCGACGCCAAGTCGCTGTTCTTCACGACCGGCGCCGAGGCGACCGAGAACGCCATCAAGATCGCCCGCGCCGCCACCGGCCGCACCGGCATCATCGCCTTCACCGGCGCCTTCCACGGCCGCACGGTGCTCGCGATGAACATGACCGGCAAGGTCGTGCCCTACAAGAAGGGCCTCGGCGCCGCGCTGCCCGAGATCTGGCACGTGCCGTTCCCGGTGCCGCAGCTCGACGTCAGCGTCGAGGATTCGATCCGCTACCTGAACTTCCTGTTCAAGGCCGACATCGATCCGGGCCGCGTCGCCGCGATCATCATCGAGCCGGTGCAGGGCGAAGGCGGCTTCCATCCGGCTCCCCCGGAGCTGATGCGCGCCCTGCGCCAGATCTGCGACACCCACGGCATCGTGCTGATCGCCGACGAAGTGCAGACCGGGTTCGGCCGCACCGGCAAGATGTTCGCGATGGAGCATTACGACGTGAAGCCGGACCTGATCTGCGTGGCGAAGAGCCTCGCGGGCGGCTTCCCGCTCTCGGGCGTGGTCGGCAAGGCCTCGGTCGTCGATGCGGCCGATCCGGGCGGCCTCGGCGGCACCTATGCCGGCAACCCGCTCGCCTGCGCCGCGGCGCTCGCGGTGATCGACGTGATCGCCGAGGAGAAGCTGCTCGACCGCGCCAACGCCCTCGGCGCGCGCGTCAAGGGCCGCCTCGAGGCGATCCAGCGCAAGAACGAGCTTCTGCCGATCGCCGCGATCCGCGGCCCGGGCGCGATGATCGCCTTCGACATCGTCAAGGAGCGCGGCACCGACACTCCGGACGCCGAGGCGACCAAGGCGGTGGTGAAGCGCGCCTACGAGAACGGCCTCGTGCTGCTCTCGTGCGGCACCAACGCGAACACCATCCGCATCCTCGTGCCGCTCACCGCCTCGGACGCGGTGATCGACGAAGGTCTGGACCTGCTCGAGCACGCCCTCACCGCCGCCGCATGAGCGACGTGACGATTGCGGCGGAGAGCCCGCGTCAGCCGGAGATCGTGCGCCTCCTCGAGGCGCTCGATCTTTATCTGGAGGCGCTCTATCCGCCGGATTCGAACCATCTCCTCGACATCGAGGCGCTGGCGCAGCCGAACATCCGCTTTCTCGTCGCCCGCAACGGCGAGGGATCGGCGCTCGGCTGCGCGGCGCTTCGCGTGTTTTCGGCGGAGGGCTACGGCGAGCTGAAGCGCATGTATGTCGATCCGGCCGCCCGCGGCCTGAAGATCGGCCGGCGCCTGCTCGCCGCGATCGAGGACGCGGCGCGCGGCGAAGGTCTCGCCGCGGTGCGCCTCGAAACCGGCATCGCGCAGCCGGAGGCGATCGGCCTCTACCGCGCCGCCGGCTACCGCGAAGGCCCGCCCTTCGGCGAATACCGACCGGACCCGCTGAGCCTCTTTATGGAGCGGGTTCTCTGACGTCCGTCGGATGGCGACAAGCGACCGTCCGGCAAACCGCATAACAACAATCCAGAGCAGACCATCCGAGAGAAGGAACTCCCCCATGGCGACCTGCGGCGAGGTGCTGATCGAGCTTCTGGAAGCCTATGGGGTCGAGGTCGTCTTCGGCATCCCGGGCGTCCACAATGTGGAGCTCTATCGCGGGTTGTCTCGTTCGACGATCCGCCACGTCACGCCCCGCCACGAGCAGGGCGCCGGCTTCATGGCGGACGGCTATGCCCGCGTGACCGGCAAGCCGGGCGTGTGCTTCACCATCACCGGCCCCGGCCTCACCAACATCCTCACCGCGATGGGGCAGTCCTACGCCGACTCGATCCCGATGCTGGTGATCTCGAGCTGCATCAGCCGGTCGGAACTCAACAGCGCCCAGGGGCGGCTCCACGAACTGCCCTCCCAGCGCGACCTCGCCCGCGGCGTCAGCGCGCTCAGCTACACCGTGCTCTCCCCGGACCAGTTGCCGGAGATCGTCGCCCGCGCCTTCGCCCTGTTCGCCGGCGGCCGTCCGCGGCCGGTCTATATCGAGATCCCGGTCGACGTGATCGCGATGCCGGCCGATCACCTGCCCCGGACCCCGCGCGCCCTGCCCCATCGCCCCCTGCCGCCGTCCGCCGACATCGCGGCGGCTGCCGAGGCGATCCGCGCGGCGAAGCGGCCGATGCTGGTGGTCGGTGGCGGCGCGGTCGGCGCCCCGGCGGCGGTGCGCGCCTTCGCCGAGCGGCTCGATGCCCCGACCATCCTCACCATCAACGCCCGGGGCCTGCTGCCGCCCGCGCATCCGCTGATCGCCGGCGAGTTGCTCACCAACCCGCCGCTCAAGGCAGCGCTCGAAGCGGCCGACTTGGTCGTCGCCGTCGGCACCGAGTTCGGCGAGACCGAGATGTATCCGGTGCCGGAGGTGTTCACCTTCTCAGGCACGCTCGTGCGCATCGACATCGATCCGGATCAGGTGACGCGGCCCTCCCCGGCCGACGTGCCGCTCGTCGGCGATGCCGGCGCGACGTTGGAGGCCCTGCTCGCGGCCCTCGGACCGGCGACGACCGGGGGAGACGGCGCCACCCGCGCCGCCGGCCTGCGCCAGGCGAGCGCCCGGGCGCTTCCCGCCGGCACGGACGTCTACGAGCGCGTCATGGCGGCGATCGACGCCGCCCTGCCCGATGCGGTGATCGTCGGCGACTCGACCCAGACGGTCTATTTCGCCAACCAGTTCTACCGGCCGAAGAGCCCCCGCTCGTTCTTCAATTCGAGCACCGGCTACGGCACCCTCGGTTATGCGGTGCCGGCCGCCGTCGGGGCACGCCTCGGCACGCCGAAAGAGCGGCCGGTCGTCGTCCTCGTCGGCGACGGCGGCATCCTCTTCACGATCGGCGAGCTCGCGGCCGCCGTCGAGGCGCGCGCGGCGATCGTCATCGTGGTGTGGAACAACGACGGCTACGGCGAAATCCGCAATTATATGCGCGGCCGGCAGATCGCGCCGATCGGCACCGATCTTCTCGTTCCCGACCTCGTCGCCATCGCCAAGGGCTTCGGCTGCGCGGCCGAACGGGTCGAGAGCCGCGCCGCCCTCGCCGACGCCCTCACCCGCGCCGGCGATTTCCCCCTGCCGACGCTGATCGAGATCCGCGAGGACGCAGATTTCCTCAAGGGTTGAGGCAGATCGGAATCGTGACGCCTTATGGCGCGGTCTGCCGGCGTAAGCGGGTCTCCAGCGCCTCGAGGATGCGGTGGGCCGCCGCGAGATCGCCGATGGCGAGGCCGTCGGCGAGGCCGTTCATCCAATCGGCCTGCTCCTTCATCAAGGCGGCATAGCTGTCGCGCCCCTTCTGGGTGAGGCCGAACAGTTTTGCCCGGGCGTGGTGCGGATTCGGGACGTAGGCGGCGAATCCGTCGGCGACGAGTTCGTCCGCGATCCGCTGAACCCCTTGCCGCGCGAGCGACAATCGGCGCGCGATCTCGGCCACCGACAGCGGCTCCGCCGGGACGCTTCCCATCACCTGCCAACGGGCCGCGGTGAGCCCGAACGGCGCCGCGAGCCGGTTGCCGATTTCGACGAGCAGGCTCTCAACCTGCAAAATCCGCCAGACGATCCCACTGAGCGCCTCGCCCTCCGGCGTCCGCATGCCGACCTCCGTACCGCCGCGCCTGGGTCTCTCGACGAGCCCCGGACACGACTCCTCTCGCATATTGACAACTTATTGTCAAAACCGATATTGGCAATATGTTGTCAATTTAGCGAGGTGTTTCCCATGACGACGCACGCGACACTGGTCCGAGGCCTCTATGAAGACTGCCTGAACCGGCGCGACCTCGATGCGCTGCCGACCTTTCTCGCCCCGGACTTCGAAGGTGCGAACGGCGAACGCGGGCCGAGCGGCTTTCGCCGCACGGTGGAGCGAATGGTCGCTGCCTTCCCCGATCTGATGTTCGTCATCGAGGATCTGTTCGCATGCTCGGACCGCGTCTGTGTTCGCTGGAGCTTCGAAGCGACGCACGCAGGCCCGCTCGCGGGCCACTCTGCGACGGGGCGGCGCGTCACGCAGAATGGCATCGCGATCTACCGCGTCCGGGACGGGCGGCTCGACCGGGCATGGTTGCAGGTCGATCGTCTCGGCGTATTGCAGCAGATCGGCGCCGTGCCTGCGAGCGGGTGAGGGAGGGCCCACGAGCGCGATTTATCACCCGGATAGAATTGACGAGAAAATTACACCCGGATAATAATACGGCACCCGATCGAGGATTTGCCGCCCATGACCGACACCGTGAAGACCTTCACCGCCTTTTCCGGCGACGACCGCGTTGCCGCCGGGGACCGTGACGCGGTGAAAGCGGCGCTGGCCGCGCGCGGCAACGGCGGCGAGCTCTTCCTGATCTTCGAAGACGGCACCGGCCGGACCGTGGACTGGCACCCGGTCGGGGGCCTCGTCGAGCGTCCGCCGCGCGAGGTGCCGGCCACCGCCCCCGCGGGGAACGCTGGCCGCGGGCGGCCGAAGCTCGGCGTCGTGGCGCGGGAGGTGACGTTGCTGCCGCGCCACTGGGATTGGCTTGCCGCGCAGCCCGGCGGCGCCTCGGTCACGCTGCGGCGCCTCGTCGACGAGGCGCGCCGCGCCGGGGCCGACACCGAAGCCCTGCGCCAGGCCCGCGACGCCCTCTATCACGTCCTGTCGGGTCTCGGCGGCGACCGGCCGGGCTTCGAAGAGGCGGTGCGCGCCCTCTATGCCGGCGACCGCGACCGCCTCGCCACCCTCATCGCGGACTGGCCGGCCGATATCAGGGCGTATGCGCTCGCCCACACGGAGGCGGCGTTCGCGGGCTGATCGGGGGCGCCGCCCCCGACCCCTCACCAGTGGAAGGCGTCCGTCTCGATCCGGCGGCCGATGAGGAAACTATCGGCGACGAGGCGCAGGGGCGCGTCGTCGACGTGCGAGCGGCGGCCTTCGACGAGGGCGGCGAAGTGCTCGTAGATGCGCTCGTATTCGGCCATCGGCTCGTCCACCGTGACCATGCCGTCGATCAGGAGACGGGCGCCGCCGTTTTCGAGGAGCAGTTCCTGACCTTCCGCGGTCTCGATGCGGATCGTCCAGGTCTGATCGCCGGTCTGGCGCCAATCGAACGCCGCATTGAGGCGCGCGGCGCCGGGGGCGGCACTCGCGAACACGAGATCGGCGGCGATCGGCGCATCGGCGTTCGCCGGCGTGACGAGGGTCGCGGTCTCGACGAACACGGGTGCCGGCAGGATGCGGGTGACGATCGAGAGGGCGTTTATGCCGGGATCGAACACGCCGAAGCCGCCGGCGCGCCAGATCCAGTCCTGGCCCGGATGCCAGCGGCGGACATCCTCCTTCCACGTCACCTCGAGGGTGCGCACGGTCCGGCCCTTGAGCACGTCCGCGGCCCATTCGACGGCCGGATTATATTGCGAATGCCACGTGGTGAAGAGCACCCGGCCGCGCTCCGCCGCGAAGGCTGCGAGATCGGCGAGCTCGGACAGCGTCGCCGCCGGCGGCTTCTCGAGCATGACGTCGAGCCCGGCCGCCAAGGCCTCGCGGGCGATGGCGTGACGCACCTTCGGCGGCGTGCAGATCGCGACCGCCTTCATTTCCGGCACTGCGGCGAACATCTCGCCGTGGCTGCGGAAGGTCGGCACGCCGGTCACGCCGTGGCCGCGCTGGCTGGCGACGGCGGCGAGCGCGAAGGCCGGGTTCTTGAGGATCACCGGCACATGCTGATCCTCGGCGATCTTGCCGAGGCCGACGATCCCGATACGGCAGGGGCTCATAGTATTCCTCATATTATAGGACTTGAGGCTGACGCGTTTATCGCCGAGCAGCCTTCGGCCGTCTAGGGGGAGATTGGCGCGGGGTTTGGGCGGGATGGCGGAGGTCTCGCCCGTGGCGTAACCCCACCCCGGCGCTGCGCGCCACCCCTCCCCCTGGCAGGGGAGGAGTTGGGCCGAGGCGCTGCCGGCGATGAACACCCTTGCCGAGCTGCTCGCCCTCGAGAGTCCCTCCCCTGCCAGGGGGAGGGACAGACCGGCGGAGCCGGTCAGGGTGGGGCCTGCGCCGGTAGGAGTGGAGCAAGGCAGCGCCATGCCGCGCAACCCGCCCGCAATCCCCCGCCCCTTAAAAAAATCGGCCCGAAGGCGGGACCTGCCTTCGGGCCGGGAGTGGGGCCTGCCGCAAGGCGGACGATGCGGCGGCCGGAGGTTCGGAGAATCAGGACGCCTTCACCGCATGGATTTCGGCATCCGACAAGGCGCCGGGGCCGGCGACGGCCCCGGGCGGGCACTTGCCGAGGATGATCATGCCGAGCACCTCGTCCTGGGAGACGTCGGAGGTGCGCGCGGTGCCGACGACGCGGCCGTTCTTCATCACCGTGACGCGGTCGGCGAGGTCGAACACGTCGTGCAGATCGTGGGAGATCAGGAAGATGCCGATGCCTTCGGCCTTGAGCTGCTTGATGAGCTCGCCGACCTGGGCGGTCTCCTGCGGCCCGAGCGCGGCGGTCGG